>DYGU01000009.1 GCA_020724525.1 Dehalococcoides mccartyi | reverse complement strand
GCACAGCTCCAGTTTCTACGGCTGACCTGACCAACTTATCGATTTCTGGGGGGAAGGCTTTGCACCTGAGGTGGCATAGTACCATAAGGCGCATTTAAGCACACCACCACAGCCACAGGTGAATAATGATTTCCGCGTAGAAAACAACCTTCCTCAACAGGGTAATCTGCTGCCGGATTAACTTTTAGTATTTAAGCGCCTCCTTCTGCAGTGTCCGTCTGCATCTTATATTAATTATACTCTGGCACCAACGAGATTGCCACGCTTCGCTCGCAATGACGGGAAGGGGAGGAAACTCTCGTCTTTGTTCTCTGACTGGTTTTATACACAATTTGTCTCGGCTAAAACTATAACTCCCCGGCTAAAGAATTGATGATCAGCCCGGTAGGTAGTTTGGGGTAGAAATAAGTGGACTTGCCAGGCATACGGTCGTTGGCATCGGCAATAGCCTTTATCTTACTTAACGGGATGGGGCTTAATAAGAAGGCAAGTTGATATTCACCTTTCTCCACCCGGCTCTGGGTAATTTCAACGCCGGGAGTATAGGTAATACTCCCAATAGCAAGCGGTCCGATTAATTTCTCGAGAATAAGGTGCTGGAAAAGACTGATACTGAGCTTGCGGTAAACTTCGGAGCGGTCCTCAGGCATAAACTCAGAAAGATTAACGCCAGGGCGCAGTTTCAAAAGGGTTATTTTCCCCAGTTCCAGCCCTAAAACAGCGATATTATCTTCCGCCAAAGACAGTTCCGAAGGACTGGAAGAAACAGACTTAACTTCAAAGAAGTCTTTAAGGTGACTCTTCAATCTCACCAGGACTGATTCTGATAGACCCCGGATAAGGCGATGCACCGGGAGGACAATAAGCCCGGGGTCAGAAAGGCTTACCAGGGTCATCATAACAAAATTAAAGGCTTCCTCCCCGGTTACTGATGAAGACTGCTTTTTTTCCTGCTGATAAGACAGAGCCGTTTCATACCGATGGTGTCCATCAGCAATATAAACAGGCTGTGAAGCCAAGAAATGACTGACCCTCTGGATAAATTCCCACTCGGTAACTACCCAGAGTTTATGGCTTTCTTTATCCGATGAAAAGTCCAGCACCAGTTTCCGTCGGGTCTGAAGTAAGAGCTGGACTACCTTCTGTCCTGGGTCATCATACAGAGCTAACAGGGGGCTAATATTAGCCTCACAGGCTCGCATCAACTCCAGACGGTCACTCCTGATACCGGGGACACTATTTTCATGAGGGAGAATAACTTTGTTTTCCCAGGGCTCTAATTTGACACAAGCCATAAACCCAAGGCGCTTTTTCCTGATTCCCCTGTAGGTAAAATAATGCTCATGAATATAAAAAGCAGGGGTACTATCCTTATGGAGAACACCCTCCCTCAGCCATTGACCAAAAGTAGCTGCGGCTCGAGTGTGTTTATTGTCCGAGGCTACCTCTTCAGGCAGTTCCAGGCGAATAATATTATAGTTACTCTTATCATAGTAAGACTTCTGTTCTTCCGCAGTAATAATATCATAAGGCGGACAAATTACCGAGCCTATGTCATCAATGAGTTGCTGGTTATAGCGTATACCTCGGAAGGGATGAATTTCAGCCAAAGTTCACCTTACATTCTTTTCCCCAGTCCACCCCGCCAGGCATCCTCCGCTTCTTTTATCGGTAAATCTATTAGACCCTTTACAGTCAGACGCTCGCCACCAACCACCCCCAGCTTTACCACCGGTAGTCTCCTCTTGACAGCCATAGCTATTAGCATTTGAGCTAATACTGGCGCTACAGAGACTATAATCCGGGAGGGCAGCTCCCCAAAAAGAGTCGCATCCAGTCTTCCCGCCACCTGCCAGTCATCGCTAATAAAACCACGCTTGCCGGCAAGACAACTTTCGGCAATAGCTACCATCAACCCGCCCTCAGAACAATCGTGAGCCGACTTGATAACGCCGGCGCTAATAGCTTCAAGACAACATCTTTGCACCCGCTTTTCTAAATCAAGGTCAAGATAAAGGTCTCCAGCAATCATCCCGTGCACCACCTCCAGATATTCACTTCCCCCCAGACCATCTCCATTTCCACCACCAAGTAAGAACACCATATCTCCATCATCCTTAAAAGATATAGTGCAATGGCGGTTGACATCTTTCATAAGCCCTACCATGCCCACCACCGGTGTCGGATAGACAGCCTCGCCTTTAGTCTCATTATACAAGCTGACATTACCACTGATGACCGGGATCCCCAGAGACCGGCAGGCTCGGCTTAAGCCCCGGATGCATTCCTTTATTTGGTAATAAATATCATCCTTCTCCGGATTCCCCAGGTTAAGGCAATCAGTTATAGCTAAAGGACGAGCCCCGGTGCAGACAATATTTCGAGCCGCTTCGGCTACTGCCATCGCCGCACCCAGATAAGGATTTAGGTAACAATAGCGACCATTACCATCGGTGGTCAAGGCAATACCTTTCCGGGTGCTCGGAATACGCAACACGGCAGCATCGCTACCTGGGAGAACTACAGTGTTATTCCCCACCTGATGGTCATACTGCCGATAGACCCATTCTTTACTGGCGATATTAGGGGAAGATAGCAAACGCAACAGAATAGCCCCACAGCTCTCAGGAGTTAAGTCAGGAATAGTAGCTATATCCAGGTGTTGTAACTTGCGGAGCCAGACTGGTTTTGATACCCGTCGCCGGTAAACCGGGGCAGACACCAGTAACGAAACCGGGACTTGAGCCATTACTTTTTCCCCTTCCTTAATCCTGGCAATACCATCACCCGTTACTTGTCCGATAATAGTCGAGTCTAACTTCCAGCGGTCAAACAACTCTTTAACCTTGTCTTTATACCTCGGCTTCACTATCACCAGCATCCTCTCCTGAGACTCAGACAGCATAACTTCATAGGCTGTCATACCCTGCTCCCTCCGTGGAACCTTAAGCACATCAATTTCCACGCCTCCACCTCCCCGGGCGGCTGACTCAATACAGGCACTGGTCAGCCCAGCAGCACCCAGGTCCTGCATCCCCACAACCCCATCAGCCTCAGCTAATTCAAGACAGGCTTCAATAAGCAACTTCTCCAAAAATGGATTACCCACCTGTACCGCAGCTCTTAGCCCCGACTCGGCTTCAAAAGTCCGCGAGGCTAAACCTGAAGCACCGTGAAGCCCATCCCGCCCAGTGTCGGCTCCCACCAGCATAAGGAGATTACCCTCTCCTTTAGCTTTAGCCATGACCAATTTCTGCCTCTCAGCAATACCCAAACACAAGGCATTGACCAATGGGTTGGCGGTATAACAAGGGGCAAAAAAGACCTCCCCGCCCACATCTGCTATCCCCAGACAATTGCCATAACCAGCTATCCCAGCGACTACACCATTAAAAAGATAACGGTTTCGAGCCTCCTCAAGTGGACCAAAACGAAGCGAATTAAGCAGAGCTATAGGGCGAGCCCCCATGGTGAAAATATCCCGTACAATCCCCCCAACCCCGGTAGCCGCCCCCTGATAGGGCTCAATAGCTGATGGATGGTTGTGGGACTCTATCTTCATTACCGCCACCAGCCCATCACCAATGTCCACTACCCCGGCATTCTCCTCCCCTGGTTTGACTACCACAGCCTTCCCTCGGGATGGCAATAGCTTGAGTAAAGCTTTGGTATGCTTATAGCCGCAGTGCTCACTCCACAAAGCACCAAACATACCTAATTCCACCTCATTAGGCTCCCTCCCCAAACGCTGGACTATAAGCTCGTATTCAGCTTGGCTTAAAGCAATTTCATCAAGGACTTCTTTAGAAACAGGCAATGAGTGACTCCCAGATTAAATTACCATCCCTGCTACCAAGAAGAGCTTTAGACTCAACCAAGTCAAGAATTATTTGCCACGCAATAGCTCTATGAATTCTTCTACGGTAAGTTCCGCTTTGCGAATCAATTTGTGTAATAGTCCCCGGTCTAACTCCCGATGGTCTGGCACTGATAGGCTGGCTAATGAACCAGGCTTGGTGAGAATGATATGACTACCTTTACGCCGCTTTACGTGCCAGCCAGCTCGCTCAAAAGCGGTAACGGCTTCCCGCCCTGAAACTACTGGCAATCTCGGCACTACACCGATACCTCGACCTCATGAGTCTCTACTGTTAAAGGTAAACCGTCCTCTGCCCGCACTTCTAAACAGAGGCTGATAGCCTCCTTAATATTAGCTAATGCCTCTTCCTTGGTTTTGCCCTGGGAAAGGCAACCAGGTATTGAAGGGCATTCAGCAACAATCCAGCCATCCTCTCCAATTTCCAAGGTCACTACAAATTTCATAGCTCACCCCCGATTTGTGTCCTAACCAATTTCATAGTATAACCTAAGGCAATAAATCCGTACTTAAGCCAGTGATAGAGATTGTTTACCAATGCCTGTCCACCATTCTGAACAAAGCGGAGAAACCCTCGCCCACCCTCTCCCTTGAAGGGAGAGGGATAAGGTGAGGGTGACAAATAAACATTCTCTTTTATTATTGTCTAAAGCTGTCAATGAGTGACTCCCAGATTAAATTACCATCCCTGCTACCAAGAACAGCTTCACAAGCCCGTTCCGGATGGGGCATCATCCCCAGAATATTGCCTTCCTTATTGACAATACCGGCAATATTATGTAAAGAGCCATTAGGATTAGCTATCTCGGCTATCTCCCCCGTCTCCGTGCAATAACGGAAAACTACCCGATTTCCTATCTCTAATTCCTTTAAAGTAGCCTCATCGGCATAGTAGTTACCCTCATAATGGGAGATAGGAATCTTGAGCACCTGCCCCTGTCGACATAACTGGGTAAAGGGCAATGAGTTATTCTCCACCCTTAAATTTAGCCACTGGCAGCGGTACTGAAGATGGTTATTGCACAGCAGGGCTCCGGGCAGAAGACCAGCTTCACACAAAATCTGAAAACCATTACAGATACCAATGACAAATTTACCCTCTCTAGCAAAATCAGCTACTGCCTCCATTACCGGGGAAAACCGGGCAATAGCCCCAGCCCGGAGATAATCACCATAGGAAAAACCGCCGGGGAGAATAACACAATCATATCCGGAAAGGTCAGTTCCTTTATGCCATATATAATCGGCTTCCTGTCCCAGAACTTCCTTGAGGGCATAATAGCAGTCCCGGTCGCTCCAGGTACCCGGGAAGACAACTATCCCAAAGTTCATACTAACTCAATTACAAAGAAGCCAGGAGTTCTGAGACAATAGTGCTGACTTCTTTTCCCTCAGCCCTTCCTTTAAGCTGGGGCATGAGCTGCCCCATAACCCTTCCTTTATCACCTGGTCCTTTGGCTCCAACCTCAGCTATCACTTTCCGGGCTAAAGCTACGATTCCATCCCGAGCCAGTGGCTGAGGTAAATATTCCAGAAGAATAGCCAATTCAGCTTCTTCCTGGCTTATCAGATCCTGCCGATTACCCCGCCGGAAAGCTTCAATGCTCTCCCGTCGCTGCTTCGCCTCTTTAGTCAAAACCTCAATGACACCGGCATCGTCTAAAACCCTCTGCTGAGCGATTTCGGCATTTCTTATCCCAGACAGAGCTAAACGAAGAGCAGAGCGACGAATCCTGTCCTCTTTCCTTATCGCCTCTTTAAGGTCTGACGCTATTCTTTCCTGTAAAGTCATCTTAAGTTCACAATTTTGAGCCTATAAGTAATCGCCAGAATATCAGCTCCGAGCACTTTTCCGCCTTTTCGCCGCTTCTTTCTTCTTCCGCTTCATGCTAGGCTTCTCATAAAACTCTCGTCGCCGGATTTCACTTAAAACGCCACTCTGCTGCACCTGCTTGCTAAACCGGCGCAACAGACTCTCGAAGCTTTCCCCTTCCATCAACTTTACATCAACCACATAACATCCCACCTTTCTAAATCTCCAAATTTTAAGAGGGGCAAATGACGACCGCCCCTCTTTATAAACCAGCCAAATCTAACGCCCTGAAACCCCAGCAAGCCTATATTTTAAACTCTACCGGCACCGCTGTCAAGCCAGGCGGCTAAACAAACCCCTTGACGCCACTTTGAGCTTGATATTATCATAGTTCTCCGATGCTCCCTGTGAGGAAAGGAGTTAAAAAGTGATGGCAGAAATCGCCTTAATCCTCGGTGCTTACCTTTTTGGCGCCTTACCATTTATGATTGCCATTAGTCGGGCTAAAGGCTTCGACCTGTCTCAAGAAGAAGACCTGCATATTGCCCTGTGGCGGAAAGTCGGGCGTCTGGAAGGTTTAGCCGGGATATTGGTTGACCTGAGTAAGGGTGTGATACCAGTACTCCTGGGCTACGCCTTTGATCTGCGCCTCTGGGTGGTTACCACCGCCGGAGTCGCCGCTGTTACCGGACAGATGTGGCCCGTCTTTCGCCGTTTCGATGGTGAAAAGGGGAACAGCGTTGGCATTGCCATGGTAGTCACTTTAGTCATCATCTACCGGGCTTATCCATTATTACTGGCTTTTATCCCTATCTTGCTCGGTATTCTTATCCGGACACTCCCTCGCTTTTTTGCCCCGGGTCAATCACTGAACGACCGCCTCAAATTTGGTGGTCCTGCCAGTAATAGCCTGCCTCTCGGCATGGCTACCGGCTTTGCCGTCATGCCCATAGTTTCCTGGCTATCCCAACAGCCGCCATCAATGACTTTAGCCCTGATTATCCTATTCCTTATTATTATCCTCCGCCGCTTAACCGCCAGACTGACTCAAGACCTCAAAACCACAACCAGCATCAAATCTATCCTCATCAACCGTCTCCTTTACGACCGGAGTTATTTATAGTGTACTTTATCGGCATCGATTTAGCCTGGTCAGATAGAAATCCCTCCGCTGGAGCTGTGATTAAGGCTGAAGTTGAGCACGGAACTCTTATTCATTGGAAACCACTTGGTAGCAATGAAGAAATCATTGATTTTATCTCCCGGCGTGCTGGTAACAACCCGGCTCTTGTATCCATAGATGCCCCCCTTATCGTCCCCAACAATACCGGGATTCGCCCCTGTGATAGACAAATAACCAGGGAGTTTAGATGCTACCACGCCGGCACTTTTCCGGCTAATCGGACAAGATTTAAAAATAATGTCCGGGGGGAAGAGATAGTGCGCCAGCTACAAACTCTAAACTTCAGCCACAAGCCATACCTCCGTCACCAGTGCCAAGAGCGTCAGGTGGTAGAAGTCTATCCTCACCCGGCTACCATTGTCCTTTTTAACCTCAGCCAGATCCTCAAATATAAAGCACGTCCAGGCCGCTCCCTAAAACAAAGGCAGTCCGAGTTAGCCAGACTCCAGAAATATATCGCGGCTCTATCTAAAGCTATGCCAGCTCTTGAGGTGGCGGAAGACTTTTTCCGGGATACAACCTCCCTTTCAGGAAGGGAATTTAAAGCCCATGAGGATATTTTAGATGCGGTTGTTTGCGCCTACATTGCTTATTATGGCTGGTATTGGGGTCCTCAGGGCTATTGTGTCTATGGCGAGCCGGAAAAGGAGTATAAAACGGGTTATATTTTAGTTCCGAGGCATGCTGCCTTCGCCAAGCCTTCTTAGAACCTCCCTCGCTGTCACCACCCCTGAAGCCGAAGCCTGGACTAAACCCCGGCTCACCCCAGCCCCATCACCACAAGCAAACATGTTGCCTATTTCCGTCTCCAGACACGGACTCATCTTTAGCTGGCTGGAGTAAAACTTAACCTCCACCCCATAAAGTAAAGTATGGCGTGAGGCTACTCCAGGAGCTAACCTGTCCATAGCCTGAAGCATCTCGACAATGCCCTTGAGATGCCGGAAGGGAAGAGCAAAACTTAAATCCCCGGGCACCGCTGATTTTAGTGTTGGCGGGACAATGCTGGACCGGATGCGACTTGATGTCGACCGGTGACCTTGCATCAGGTCGCCCAGGCGCTGCACCAGGACACCACCGCTTAAGATATTAGCCAGACGGGCTATGTATTTTCCGTAAGCAATAGGCTCCCGAAACGGCTCAGTAAAAGTAGTACTTACCAGAACCGCAAAATTGGTATTGCCGGTCTGGCGTCCAGTGTAGCTATTGCCATTAACGGTAATTACCGGGTCATCACCACCGGTTAACTCCGTAATTACCTCACCTTGAGGACACATGCAGAAGGTCCGGATTCGGTCATCAAAACTTTTGGAAAAGAACTCTAACTTTGACTCATACAGGACAGAGGTCAACTCCTCCAGTACCGCCGCTGGCACCTCCACTCTGACCCCAACATCAATAGGATTGGATTTCAAACTGAGCTTCAGCCGTTCCGCTTCTTTCACCAGCCAATCAGCCCCTTCCCGACCCGGAGCTAAAATCAGGTAGTTACACTCCACCATATCCCCATGACTGGTCTCCACCCCCCTGACTACCCTGTCCTCCACCACAATCTTAACCGCAGCTTCCCTTAGCCTCAAATCCACTTTAGAAGCAATAAAATTCCATATCGCTTTCAACACCTCCCGAGACCTCTCCGTGCCCATGTGCCGCAGTCTCACCGGAATCAGTCCCAATTCGGCTAAAGTTGCCCGCCGCTGTAACTCAGCCACCTCCTCACCCACCCCATAGACCTTGTCCTCAGCACCAAATTTAAGGTAAAGACTATCCACATAATCAATCAGTTCTACAGCCTTATCCTTACCAACAAACTGGCTAAGCCGGCCACCCACCTCCGGCGACAAGGTTAATTTGCCATCGCTGAAGGCACCGGCACCACCAACTCCACTCACCTGATGGCACAAGGAGCACACCGGACAGGGAACACCTTCTTCTTGGGCGGGACAGACACGCCGGTCGATTTCCTCCCCCTTCTCCAAAACCCTAATCCTAACCCCTCGTTGACATAACTCCAAAGCGGCGAATATCCCTGCCGGTCCACAACCAACAATAACCACATCATATTTCCGAGTCATGCTTTCTCCCTTTGTCATTGCGAGGGCTTTAGCCCGAAGCAATCTCAAGAGACCGCCTCACTACTGTCACACCGGTGTTGCCATGCTCCGGATAAAAACCCCTTCATCCAGATAATGCTGCTGCATCCGAATCCTATCCCCTAATACGGCACCCCAGGTAAAAGGACTGCTCGGGTCGGCGCAAATTATGCCTACCCGCTGTCCCTGTTGCCTCATTAATGCTGTTAGTTTATCAACAACCGTGCTCTTCCCCACCCCCGGCGGTCCGGCGACACCAATCCGACATCCCTTACCTGAATAGGGATAGACTGACCTTATTATCTCCGACACTTCCTTACCTTCCCTCTCCACCAATGTAATCAACCGGGCTAAAGAGAGGACATTCCCAGAAAGCATCTCTGTGACTAAATTCATCATTTCACCATCCACCGCCAAACCTCGCCTATTCTATAGACTGGCTATCCTGGCGTCAAGGCACCTTCCCCTCTCCCCTTATTGCCAAGCCCAAAATGACAAAAGGAAAGGGCGTTCCTTTTTCTTGTTGACGACAGGAGACTAAAAGCTTATAGTCAAATTACAAAAATCGGTAACAACCGAGGAGGGTGACAAATGGGTCATTTGTACACAGACATTATAGTAAAGGGAAGTAAAGCTCAAGAGGAGATGAGAGATGTATTGATTGATACTGGCGCCACTTATATAGTCTTGCCGGGTGAAATATTAGACAAAGTAGGGGCGTGGGGACCGATGCGAGAAATGGAAATAGAGTTAGGTAATAGCCAGAAGGTCACCACCAAGGCTTACGGGGTAGTCATCAAAGTTAAGGATGTAGAGGCACCATCAATAAGTATCACCTTCCAGGGAGCAAAAACAGTTATCGGTGTCGAAACCCTTGAGTCGGCAGGCTTAAGATTAGACCTGACTACGGGTAAACTGGAATTTACCAGACCTAAGGGATTAGCTTACTTCTATTAGCCTGTGGTTGCCGGACAAAGCTGCCCCAGTAGTCAGAATTCAGTAATCAGCTTTCGCCTGTTTTTTCCCTGTCATTGCGAGCTGAGACTGCGAAGCAGCCAACATGGTAATCTTTCGGGACAAGGACTGGTGATGACCGGTCACTACCTCACCACAGCCGAGGTTTCTCTTTTTCCCAATCTTTTAGGGACTACCCAGGCTGAGCTGCTGCTCGAGATTTCCCTGCTCGGCATTGTAAACAAGGCGAGAGGCTACTAACCGGTATTTGGCTTTGGTGATTGGGGCGATTAAGTCTGTGACTTGAACAATGTCGTAGAGCTGCTGGGCGAAGTTGGGGGGTGTGATTATTGTGGCGTGGTCTTTGCTCTGGTGCCTCAGGATAGCTGAGGCTCTCTCCCTGGCCTGAGGGACGGTAGTGATGTTCCAGTCTGGCTCGAAGTCAAGCCTGTCGCCAACAAGACTGATTTCTTCCCAGTTGAAGCCGTCAACGACGATGTCCGTTGTGCCACTCCTGCCGATTACCTGGACGCGAGTTATTTCAGGGGTGTCGACGGCGTAGGTGCCTCGAATGACGGGGTGGCTGTCTTTACTGTACTCATAGACAGGGATATCGCCTGGAGTGGGGATGACCAGGTAAACTTTACCCTTGTGGAAAAGAAGGCGGTCACCGGTAAAGTTTAAGAGCCTGTTTACGGCGGAGAGGCCGTTATCGCCAGGGCTGATGGTGAAGTTGGGCATAAAGCCGAGGATGGCGGTGCTTGCGGAGATTGCTTCCAAAGGGATGCTGATGCGACCGAGGATAGCAGATAAAATCCGGTAAACGGTGGTATTGGCTGGCCATCTTAGGGTATGTCTTGGAGTCCAGCGTTTTAATAGTCCCCAAGGGCTGATGGCGGTTAGGACTAAAGCCCTCTGGTTTGGGGCGGTTCTGTGCTCAATACGCTCAATCCAGTAGTGGTCTGTTTCTATGGTTTCGGATTGCGATGGCTGGCTTGGGCTGAAACGGGTGCGGTAGCCGAGGTTTAGTCTGATTTCGCTGCCGCGGGCTGGGGGGCTGTTGTATTTGCCTTTTGAGTTGTCGAGCTCGATGGTGAGCCTGCCCTGATTAGGGGTAATATCCTCGGTGAGGCTGATGATGTCGGACGGGGGCAGAGATAGAGATAGAGAGGGGAGTTTAGCTCGCCAGACGCCTGATGGCGTGGTTGCCCAGATGTAGTCTCCATACCTGGCAATGGCTAAACCATATTCGCCGGTGTAGTTGAAGGGTAAAGGCTCCTGCCACGGTGTTTCCAGGAAGTGGTGGCCCTTTAAGCCGTAGCTCAAGTAGGGTCTTGATATAGCTTCGGTGACGGTATATTTTTCGACAAAAGAAAGCAGGAAGCGGTCAGACTTAGCTAAGAAGGGGAACTGGAGAATGTAGCCCTGGGTACTGGGGATTTCAAAGAGTATTTCGTATGGTCCCCAGGTGCCTGCCGGGACTCTGAAGCCATCGCTACGGATAAGCCGGTAAATCCGGTAGAAGCCGTCTTTGGTAGTGGCAAAGACTATGTTCCAGTCACCATCGTATTTAAGGGCGATGCCGAGACATTCCCCAAAGGACTGGGTCGAGTCGTAGGTACCGTTCAAGCCTATGTAGTAGCCGCTATACATATAGCTGTGGGCGGCGCCATAGGTGCCATCAGGCTTGTAGTCAGCAGCGATACGGTGGGCATTCCAGTTGCCGAGGAGCACATCGGTCCAGGACGACCCGTAGTTGGTGGAATAGTAGCGGCGGACTCCGCCGCCGGTAGGGGCGACATAAAAGTAGGATATTTCGGCACCAATAGCAGCTAAGGCAAAGTTGCCGTTGGTGGCTATAAGACTGGTCCACAGGGAGAAGTCAGAGCCGGGACCGGGGCTGGTGACTTTCTGGCGATAGGGGGTGGTGCCTTCCATCCGCCCCCGGTGAAGACTGCCCTGGCCGTCAAAGGCGATGCCGGGCATGCCGTCAGGCTCATTACCATGATAGAGCCGCTCCCAGACTGGCTTCCCAGGATAGACTTCGGCTTTGATGATGGGCTTTTTCAAGCCGGGCTTTTTTTGCTCCTGTAGAAGGGCGTAAGTTAAAGTTTTAAGCCTTTTGGGGATTATGAGCTGGTTGGGGTCTAAGTTTTCGGCTAAGGTTTGCATTTCCCCTCACCTAGCCTCTCCCGCAAGGGGAGAGGCATAATTATTCACATTTGTCAAGAATGATCCCTTAGAGCCTCGCCTTAAAACTATCGACATTCGTCAACGGTTACTCCTCATAGATTACGGTCATCGACAAAGCCGTGGTGCCGGCGTCGTTACGGAAGCCGATGCCTCTGCCAGGCTCAATGACAATTTCTTCCAGGTTTCTGATAGCTACCCATCTGACAAATGCCATATCGTTAAAGGCAAGGGCCAGGAGCGGGTAGATGGCGGGATAGGTAGGATTGACGCTGTGGTCTTTCTTGACGGTGGCGATAGAAGCTGGTCCGCCGATAGTCAGGTTCCTGGGGGTGACGGTAGTGCCGGTGCCATCGGCGGTGCCGCTAAGCTCGATAACTGAGATACGGGAGGCGGCTGAGGCTGTGCCGGCGGTGCCGATTAAGATGTCACACACCCTGAGAGCTTTGCCCGAGGTGGTGGGGTTGACGATGGTAAGCTCGGTTGAACCGGCAGCCCTTGCCTGACCGCTGAGGGTTATGGAGTAGACAGCCATGGATTACACCTTCCAGCCTAATTTTCGGTAATAGTCCAGATAATCCAGTTCCTTGCCTTTTGGCTGGAGCCACGGCGGTTTACTGCCGATGATGTAATAGTGGGCTTCATACACAGGCAAGGCCCTGCCGGTCTTGATAGCCTCAATGATCTTTTTTTCGACTTCGAGGGCATGCTCGGCTTCTTTGACCATCATTTCGGCGATTACAATTTCCTCTTTGCCCTGAGGGATGTCACGGTAAAGGTCCTGGAGAAACCTCAGATGCTCCCTGGCTTTCCTGATGCGTTCCTCAAAGTAGGACAGGTGAGCTTGCTCTACTTCCCAGGGTGTCATTTCGGCGTAGGTTTTGGGCTTTGCTGGTGGTGGCTCTGGTTCAGCTACGACTTTGGCTTCTGGGGCTTTTTCAGGCGGTGGTTCTGGCTTAGGGATAATCGTGGTATGGTTTTTCGGTTTCGGGGGCTTTTCCTGAAGCTGGAGAAACGGTTACAGGGGCGTTTTTGCCGAAGTCTGCCAGGGCTTGACCTAAGATTAGGGCAATGCCGGCATAAAGAGCTTCTGTTGGGATATCGAAGCCGGCTTCTTTAGCGATACCGGTAAAAGCAATGGCTACGGCATACCAGAACTTTTTGGACTTGTAGAATGGCTTTTCGTTATTCATTTTGGTTCACCTCCTCCTTTTGTTTCTATGGCTTTTAGCCTTGTGTTTAGCTCATCAACCTGTTCAGTGAGCATCTGGAGATTGTCCCATAAAGTATGGATGAGCCACTCCCGTTCTTTCTGTTTAGCTGCCATGTTGTTGAAGACGAGGGGCTGGTTTAAGGCTCGGATCCTCTCCCCAAGCTCTGTGGGCAGGGCAAACGGAAAGGCTCCGGGGATGATATCAGCCTCGGTTAAGACGCCTTTTCCTTTTAAGGCTCTCTCTATGGCAGCTAATCTCAGGGCTAACTTTTCAACGACTTCCTCAAGGACCATCTTAAATCAGGGCTCTCAGGGTATCCGGGATTTCCTTATTGTTCTCGGAGTAGTGCCTTGCCAGGTGCCTGGCTGCCTCAAGGATTTGCTCCGGGGAAGCCTCGACTCGCTTCCCTCGGTATCCACCAGGGCTTAAGGCGGCGACGGCTAAGGGAAGCCTGTCCCAGTCGGTGGTTCGGTAGTGCCCGATTTTATCTTTTAAGGCTCTCCAGATGGCTTTAGTATGGTGAGGGAGCTTCCAGGTATCGGGGGCTTCGGGGTCGCCGACGATGGCAAAGGCTTGATGGGGTAAGCCTTCTTTTGTCCTGGGTAAACCCTCTTTGACTTTTTGGTTTGCCATTTTTCTCCTTTCTTTATTCCCCTCACCTAACCTCTCCCACAAAGGGAGAGGGAAATAGGATTACTCTCCCACAAGGGGAGAGGGGATGGGGTGTATTCATGTATAGACTCCGGTGATGACTGAGTCTTTTGGGTTGTTGAGGTCAAACATGGTAACCTCGACATTTCTGCCGATGACCATCTCGGCGGCGGCGATGTTTCGGGCAACCGGGATGTTGACCAGGAATGCCTTGAATGAGCCTACTAACTGGACTGAAGCCAGATAGTTAGTGCCATCCCAGGCTCTTAAGATGCCTTTACGATGACTGAGATACCGGGTTATGTCACTCATAGAGGCGTCCTATTTTTAGCTTACGGTGGCGGGATAGGCGGTTAAGCTCCTGCTGGAACTGCCTTAATCTATCCCGGCCCCAGAATGAGTAGTCTCTATCGGTATCCCTGCCGCCTATTGAGATGGCTTCGGTTGAATACTGGGACAGGCTAAGGATGGCGTAGCCACAAGCCCCAAGGGCGATTAGGTCGTTAAACTGGGGCGGGATGGTGCTGGTGGTAATGCCCAAAGTATGGGTTTTGCCCCAGTAGACATAGCAGTTAGAGCCGTCGGGTATGGTGTCTCTCAGCCATGGGGCAAACGGTTCAAGGATGGTCAAGATATCCTGGTAGACATAGAACTTGCGGAAGTGCTTCGGGGCTTTATCCACCGGGTACTCCACAGCGTCAATAGAGACTCGGTCGGTCAGGCTTGAGATGTCCAGGTTTCTGGAGCCTGAGCTAGTGGCGAGGGTTGATTTCATCTCCCTGGGGGCGTGGTTCGAGAACTCGAGGACGACTCGGCTTATAGCCCGGTCTATTTCGCTATCGGTAAAGCGATAGTTGCTGGGGTCCTCATCTTTGAGGTCTCTCCTGACTAACCCCCTCATCGTTGGTAAGTTCATGGGTTGTTCCTTTCTACCCCCTCACCTAACCTCTCCCTCGGGGGGAGAGGGGGTCTGGGTTGGGGGGTGAAGGCGGGTAGCACCTCACCCCCCTCACCTGACCTCTCCCTCAAGGGGAGAGGGACTTAAGCTGGGGGTGTCCCCAGCCTCTTAAGCCGTGACTCCGATTAAGGCAGCTCTTTTGGGTTTAGCAAAGTCGGCTAAAGCACAGTACCACTTGATCCTGGTCCTGGTAGCGTCTTTGCTTTCCAGCGAGCCGATCCTCTCCGCGGTAAGCCCACCGGGACCGGTGATACCGCAGACAGCACCTTCACCGAAGGACAGGGCGTAGATAGTAGAACAGGTGCCCCCAGTGATGGCGGTCTCGTAACCTAAGGTCAGGACGTGGGTGTCACGGATGAAGTCTGAGATGCCGATGGGGACGCCGTTATAAAGCTCGATGAACATCCCCCACTGGTCACGCTCGATTTCAACATGAGCTCCGGCAGCCCTGATGAGTGCGGTGAGACTTCGGCGGCTTCTCCGGCTCATTAACAAAAGGTCGGGCTTGCCGCCCTTAACCGCATCAATGAGCTCGTCGAGTTTGGAAAAGGTCAAAGCAGCACCGGTGCCGCCCATGGTGACTACCTGGTCGTCAGCAGCGGCAACGGCGATGAGCCTTCGGATACCGTCAAAGGCGTCAGGTTCCGCAGGAGCACCGGCATAGGCGGTGGTAGTGCCATAAATAAAGGTCTCCTCGAACTTATGCCTAACGGCTTTGGCGGTGAGCTCGATGATGGCGGCTTCGATGTCCTGGATATTGGAGCGGGTAGCCTTGACGTAGTTATCGACATCGGCATCCTCACCCAGGATCTTGAGGACGGCGGTTAGCTGGTCGAACTCAACGGCTTCGGGGGCAGCCCAGGTAGCATTGACGGCGTAGAAAGCAGCCGTGGGGAGAGTCTTCTCCCGGTTATAGGTCAAGCCGTTGCCGACGATCTCGATGAAGGGAAGCCTCTGGAGTATCGGGCTTTCCTTGATGATGGTCTCAATGACGCCCTGCAACAGGACATCTTGAGACAGTTTGGCGTATTCGGTTAAAGTAGTAGCCATTTATGTCATCTCCTTTGTTGGGCTATGCCATAGACGATTTTCTCACGAGAGGTCATGCCCTCTGGTGGCACGGTAGTCCGAGCTGGAGCACCGGCGGGGACGGCAGTAGCTTTGGTCTCGGCTTCGATAGCTTGCTTGACTTTCTCCACCAGGGCTCTGGCTTTCTCCACCGAGGTATCTATTTCGTCGATGGAGGCTCCCTGGATAAAGTCGGCTAAGTGGGGGTTCGAACCTACGACCAAGTCACGGTATTTGGAGACAGACTGCTCAAGTTTAGACTGTAGCTCGGTTACGGTCTGGGTGAGCGTGTCTTTCTCCCCCTTGAGCGCTTCCAGGTCCTGGGTAAGCCTTGAGACTTCGGTCTGGAGATTGGCGATGGTGCTGTCTTTCTCGGATATCATAGCCTCGAACTCGTTTTGACGCTTAATCTCGGCTTCAAGCTGGGCTTTGATGACCTCAAGCTCGTCTACGGTTGGGTTTTCGTTGGTAGTAGTAGTTACATCGACCATTTGTTTTGTTCCCCCTTTCATTCGGGTATTTCGGGCAAAGCCTGCTCCATCTCGGCTAACTGTGCTCTCTCTCGGTCCGCCTCTGGTGGAACGGGCTCGATATTCAAGGTTCATCTCCAGTATGCGTCTTCTTTCCTCTAACCACCGCTCAAACTCCTGGTCAGGGTCTTCGATGCCTAATTCGTCCATAGCTCGGCGCCTGGAGTGAACGCCTGCCTGGACTAAAAGCTGCTCGTTCTGGGCTTGCCTGGCTCTATCCTGTGGCAAGATTGCTCCCCAGACAATACGGTGACGGATATCGGCGAGGCTAAAGCCTCGCCCTACATCGGTAAACTTGCTCACCAAGGCAAGTATCATCTCATTTCTCTTTTTATAGACTGCCGTCCTGATGGTCCGTTTTCGGATCACCTTCTGGAGTAATGAGTGCATCTCTATCTCTAAAGCCACGCCTGAAAGCTCCCTTTCAATACCGCCATAAGCAGCTCTGGGAGCTTCAGATAGGTCGTGAAGATTCCGATAGACAAGCTCGATGTAGTCTATATGTAGCCTTACCCCACCCCCTTGAAGTAAGTCTAACAGATAGGCTTTGGCATCCTCGGGCAGTGTCCAGACAGCTCCTGGCTGGACCTGGATGCCTTCGGCAGTCTCGATATTCTCGAGGACAGCAATAGGGTTGCCTGATAGTTCCAGGATGCGGGATAGCTGGGACATAGCCCGGTTAAGCTCCCGCTGTGATTCCATTAGCGGCGGGATATCGGAGACTCCCCAGAACTGTTTTGGCTGCCTCAGGTTGGGGAAGATAATGAACGGGATAAAACCGTATGGGTTTGGCTTTTTCTCGTGGAGGTTATTGTCGATATAAAGCTCAAAGTCTTTGTCGGTCCAGACTTCAACTATGGTGACTTGCTTCTTCTGGGGTCTTATACCGTAAGCCATCTGGACCTCATCCTGCCCCAGGGTGTATTTAGAGGCAACTCTCCATACCCGGCTGATATCGTCTCCCCACCAGGCAAAGATGCCGGAGACATCTGGAGCGGTAACTTTGACCCGTTTCTCTTTGGGGTCCCAGATGACCTTATAGCAGCCATCGCCCAGGATAGCGGTATCAACTTCAGTCTCATAGTCAAGCTGAGCCAGGTTATTATCGTCGTAGACCTGGCGGAGTATTCGCTCGGCAGCCCGGGTGGTTTCTATGGCGTCTTCGGTAATGGGGTCACAGGCAAAGTTAAAGCCCTGGTAGAGATAGCTGGTGACTTTATCGACAGATACTTTAGCGTAGTTAAAGACAAGTCTTCTTTCCCTTGAGTAGCCTGTCCAGTGAGCACCGTTGTAAAAGTCCAGGTTTTCACGATACCTTCTGAGACGGTTCTGGTCAAGGTTAGCTAACGATTGGGGGGTGAACTCAGGCATTTCTTACACCCGCCTTTTTTACCCCAAGAAATCTTGGATTTCTTGGGGTCCCTTTTTGCCGGGGTCCCCATCGGGGCTTATTGCTTGAGACTTCGGTTGTGCCACGGACGCTATCCCCGATGGGGTATTTAGTGCCCTCAGAGCCCGGCGCACTGTCCTTGGGCTCACCCCAAAAAGCAAGGCAATCTCCTCAGTGCTCTTACCCTGTTTCTTCAGCTCCGCCATCCGGCTTGCCCGGACCATTCCCCGCAATTTCTGCCGCCCCCGCGGCTCCTCCTCAAGACACCTCGGCAAAGGACAATTAAGACACGACGGAAATACTTCACAACCCTCATCCCGATATTCCCACTCCTCACCAAAATTCTCCATAAGCTCTAATTTAGCACTAATGTTCTATAAAGGCAAGTAGATTTTGTCCTCTTTACTCTGCCGCGGGAAGTAAGAGGTTTAATGTGCTGCCCTTTCCTTGACATTCTAAATCTGGTAATATACTGACATTATGAAGGAAATCACCACAGCTTCGGTCAGAGTTAGTCTGGCTCTGGGGCTAATCATCGCCCTCACCTTATCCCTCTCCCTTGACGGGAGAGGTCAGGTGATGGTGGTTTCAGCCCAGGACATTACCCTCTCCCCAAATTCAGGTTCTGCTGGCACCACGGTAACCCTCAAGGGCAAAATTAACGAGCCTGATACCCCATTTAGTGTCCACTGGAATACCAGGGACGGACCAATACTGGTTGAGGGGAAGACCGGAGCTCCCCTTCCCCATCCCCTTGCCTTCTCCGTTACCTTCACTATCCCCGAGGACCATTACGGACGTCACTCAATTTATATTGTCCCCCTGGGGGCTCGGGAGGCGGTTTCAGCCCCGCCTTTCAGCATCACCCCATCCCTTTTCTTAGACCCGAAATCAGCCACCCCTGGAAGTCAGGTCACCGTCACCGGTAAAGGTTTTGCCCAAAATGACACCGCCAAAGTAACCTTTAACGGCACCACTATCAAAGACAATATCCCGGCCAGCAGCTTCGGCATTTTCACCACCCCGGTCACTATACCTGAAGCTACCGCTGGTCCCCATATACTGCGCGCTTCCGGCAACAACACCCCAGCCCAGGATGTCCCTCACCTGACCATTGACATCAAGCCGGTAGTCACCGTCACTCCCACCACCGCTGAAGTCGGCAAGCCCATCACACTTACCGGCAAAGGCTTTGGCGCCGAAAGGACTATAACCGTCAAGCACAACGGCAATACTATCACTACCGACCCTTCCCCACTCAAGACCAACTCCAGAGGCACCTTCACCACCACCTTTACCTTGCCTATGGGCACTTCCCTGAAACCAGCCATCACCGCTGCTGATACTGCCGGCAATACCGCTACCTTCGATATGACTTTAATCCTGGAGAGAGTGCCACCGCCAACCCCGGTCCCCCTTTCCCCAATCGGCAGGGTCAACTGGTTCGGCTCAAGCCAGGTTACCTTCACCTGGACTGAAGTCACCGACCCCAGCGGTGTTGTCTATACTTTAGAATTAGCTAAAGACCTGGCTTTTTTCCCTCCCTACTTAAAACGCTTCGGGCTCCCTGAAGCAAAATATGCTCCCAAAGACAAACTGCCCCCGGGCACTTACTACTGGCGGGTAAAAGCTTTAGATGGCGCCGGCAACGAAAGCCCCTGGGGGATTGCCCACCATCCCTTTAAAGTCGGCTTCTTCCCCTTCTGGAGCCTTATCCTTGGCAGTGCCATCGGCGGCTTCATTGGACTGTGGCTTATCATCCGTCTCATTTTAGGCCTCTACCGCTGGCTTAAAAGTTTATTTTATTATTAAAAGGGAGGACACCAGATGAAAAAACGACTGATAAAACTGCTCATCCCTTCCCTCAGCCTTAGTCTTCTGCTCTTAGCCACCCCTCTGCCGCCGGTTATTGCCGCCTTATCCCCGGAGATTGCCGCGGTAACTCCCGGGAGCTGGTCCCTTGTCCCTACCCCCAACACCACCGGCTTTGTTATCCTCTCCCCCTCCGAGATAACTCACCTGGCCATCGGCAAAGATGCCACCACCGCCTATTCTTTAGACAGCCCTAACTCCCGACTGTTCAAGTCAACCAGCGCCGGCACTTCCTGGCTCGAACTGACCGCTGAACTGAGAGCCCAGGGCATATTAGGTAATTTCACCGGCTTAGCTATAGCCCCGGATGACCCGTCTGTCTTAGCCGTAATCGAAGATGGCAAGCAAGTCTACATCTCCACCGATGGTGGCAAGAAATTTACCCTAACCGGTGTTGTCCCTAACCTCCCCCCAACCTTAATCAAGGATATCGCCATCTCCCCGCTTTATGGCACCAGCCGTGATATTTTCATTGGCAGCGCCGCCCTTAATGATGGCTTCAGCAACGGCATTGTGGCTCGCCTTACTCTCCCCCTCCCCTCAATATGGGAGAACCTGACCGATCCCTACCAGATAAAAGGTTGGTCAGGCGGCGATGTCACCGCTATTGCTATCTCCCCTAATTATGCCACCGACTTCACCATCCTGGCGGTGGCTTCGACCACGGACAAGCCGGGAACTAATGACGGCGATACTTTCCTCAATACTTTAAACACCCGCAATTTGCCCCTGACCTGGAATGACTCAAAACTATTTCCCGGCTATCCAGTAAGAATTGAGACCGCAGCTACCGATTCTCCAGCTGAAGGTACAAGCCATCCCGGTCCTAAAGCCGGGCAGAGCGGCCGAATCTTAACCGCCACCATTGCTCTGCCCCGGGACTATTCCGGAGCCGATGCCACTAGGCGCCGCCTTTATGTGGCTTGGAACAGCCAGCCCCAGACATCAGGCGGACATGCCGGCAGCCCTGATGCTTACCGAATAGACGACACCACCGTAGTCCGACTTAATACAAACGGTGGCGCCAACATTCCCCTGACCAGCCTAACTTATTCGGGTACGGCTGCTTCAGGCACCCTCTGGGCTGGAGAAGCTACCGGCAGCCCGGAGACAGCCTCGGTCCAGGTCAGACGCACCACTAACCCCCAGGCATCACCACCCTCCTGGCAGCTTTCAGCTAAACCACCCACTGGTCCCGGCAATGCCCTCCTCAGCACCACCCCCGATGGCAAAGTCTATGTGGTCACCTCCACCACCATCACCACCGGGAGAGACGAATCAGCCCTTTCCTTGAGCCTTGATGGCGGCATTTCCTTTAACCAGCTAAGCCTCATTGATACCGAAATCAACACCGCAACTTCTACCTTCCAGGATGTAGCCCCCTCCCCCGATGCCAAGACAATTTACCTGATAACCACCTCCCCTGGCTTCGACAGCCTGTGGCGGACAACCACCCAAGGGCAGAGCTGGCAAAGAATCCTGTGTCTGCCAACTTTGACCAATACCGCAATTATCCGGGTCTCTCCCGATGACCCCTCAGGCAAAAGCTTTTACCTGGTTGAGACCAATACCGCTGTCACCGGCACCACCCCCCTTTACTTCTCCACCGATAGCGGTCAGACCTATCAAAAGCTAATAGCTCCCCTGCCGGCGGTTGACTCTGCCATTGCCTGCCCGAATACCCTCTACATCGTCAACAGTGCCGGACAGGTAATTAAAAGCCCCGATGGCGGCAAGACCTGGAGCCGGACTGTCGATAGCCGCGTCGGCTCAGCCCGGATGCTCACCACCGCCCCCGGTAACTATGTCCTTGTCGGCGGCTCTAACAACGGTCAGGTCAGCTACTCCCCGGACGGCGGCACTAACTTTATACCCCTGGTTAGCCTGGGTGAAGGCAAAGGTAGTATCCAGGTAGCTGCTGATATAGACTTTGCCACCAACAAGACCATTTATGCCGCCAGTGATACTCAAGGCGAGGGTGCCTACCGCTTTGTCATCGGCACCAGCACTGCCTGGAGCCAGATAAAAAGAGCCGAAAGCTATCAGAGGCTCAGCGGGCTTGTCCAGCACTGGGGAATTATTTATGCCAGCTTCTACTGGTTCCAGCCACCACCACCACCACCTTACCCGGCTTTGCTACCTCCCACTAGCGGTGCTTTCCGCAGCCCCAATCCCACAGCACCGTCTCCATCTTTTGACACCTTGACCTCAGGCATCCCGCAGTGGTCACCACCGCCGCCAACGCCGGACAGGCCACCCCTGCCACCCCAGTTCTCCCGGCTCCCGTCAGCCCTTAAAGCCAGCGATGGCATCAACCTGTGGACAATAGACACGACCATAATCGTCAAAGAAGGTAAACTCATCGCCTCTAATGCTTTGTACCACCTTCTTGACCCGCAGACACCTAAAGCCGTTCCAGCCCCTCCACCAGCACCGCCACCACCACCAAAACCCAAAAAGGGCTGTGGCTGCCCTGGCGCCGCTTTACCTTTAGGCTTGACGGTGATGGCTCTGATGGCAATGTCATGGCGAGCACCCTCACTTAACCTCTCCCTTGAAGGGAGAGGAATAAGGAGAGGGTGAGGAAACTCAAAAGCCAAAATCATTGACAGGCTGACCTGTCTGTGACATTATTAAAAGGGATGAGAGTTACTGTTAAGGCTACTATTTATAATAGCGATGATGAAGCTCTGGTCAGAGCTAATGTCAAAAAACCAGAAGAAGTAAGACAAGTCAGCCTTGACTGCGTCGCCGATAGTGGCGCTACTATGCTTACCTTGCCCGAGGAAATAGTGGCATTGCTCGGTTTAACCCCATTGCGAAAGGTGAAGGTCCGATATGCCAGCGGTAAGATAGAAGAAAAATGGATTAAAGGCGGAGCCAGAGTTGAGATCCAAGGACGCACCGCTATCACTCAAGTTCTCGTCGAAAATCAAGGCACCACACCCTTACTCGGTCATGTGGTTATGGAACTCATGGACCTGCTCATAGACCCAGCCGAGGGTAAAGTCAAACCAAGACCAGAGTCCCCAGAACTTCCCCTGATCGAACAATTTTTAACCCGGTTTTGACAACACAAACAACGCCAGCCGAGACTTGACAGGCTATGGTAGAATGGTTTTGCTAGTAAGGTGAAAAATTGGCTTTGGTTGAAGATAGAATAACCAGCCTTGAAAATAGAATGGCTAAAATAGAAGGCGTCCTGGAGCAGATGAGTGTCAGGCTTGACCGTTTGGAGGCAAGGTTTGACCATCTGGAGACAAGATTTGACCAGCTTATGATGACCAAAGCCGATAAATGGGAAGTCCGTCTCTGGTTTATGGTAATGACCGCTTTTCTTACTTCTATCGTCGTTCTTCTTGGGGTGATTTTAGCCCGAATTTTAGCTCTTTAACAATGCCTTATTAGCCAAGGGGCTTGACAAGCTATGGTAAAATACTCTTGTAGGTTCTTGTAGGTTAAGGAAAGGAGGTGCTGCCATGAGAGGAAGCCACTTGTCATTGCGAGACTTGTCCCGAGCCAAAGGCGAGGGAACTACCGAAGCAATCTCAAGCGGCAAGAAATCTAAGCCCTGACCCGGGGCATAGGGTCTTAAACTCGGGGGTAGCCCGGATGGGCGGGCTTAACAAATACCCGTAAAACGGTGAAAACACCACCCTTTTAAGGGTTGTTCCTAAAACTGCCGCCGAACTTTTAAAAAGGTCGATTCGGCGGGAGTCCTTGAGAGAAACCCTCACCTGCCTCTCCCGTGAAGGGAGAGGAATAAGAGGGAACTCTGAAGGTTAATCTAATAAATTGGAGGTTAAATTGAAAACCAAAATTCCAAGTATGTTCGCTGCTTTAGCCATCCTCATTCTGGTGGTGAGCCTGGTTCCGTTTGGTTCACCAATGGCTAAGGCTGAAGTCCCCGGCGTTCTGCGCTGGGACCCGGTGGCTGTGCCCACCACTACCGACAATGTTCTCCGGATACCAACAGCCGTCGGGGCTAATTACAGCCTGGCGGTTGCCGGTGATGGCAAGACTATTTATGTCATTGACTCCCGGACCGGTGCTGCTGGGTGTCCCCGGGTTTACCGCTCCGATAATGCTGGCGAGACCTTCCGGGATATGACCCCGGCTGCACTCTTAGACGCGGCTACTGATGTCATTAGAGCTATAGCTGTGTCACCTGATGACCCCCTGTTTGTAGCTATCGGCGGCTATGAATCCACCCTGGCTCGCCAGGCAGTCTATATCTCCAATGACGGCGGCGCTAACTGGGGTGAGACCGTCTTCGCCGCGGCTAACGCCGAGGAAGTAATAACTTGTATTGATGTAGCTCGGACTATCCCCGGCGGTCCTTTAGGCAAAATCATAAATATAGCCGTGGGCACGGTCAACCCGTGGCCAGGTGTTCCCTACTATGGCAGGATTTACCGCCTTGAGGTTGGTGGCTTGGTTACCGGCTGGGTTGATACTTCAACCTACACCGGTGGCTTTACTGAGGACATCACCTCACTAAAGTTCTCACCCACTTTCCCGGCTGACCGCTCTTTGGTGGCTATCGGCTCCAATGCTGCCAGAACCGCTCTCCATGGCGGTAACTGGGGCTCATCCCCAGGCTATAACGCTGCCGGTGGTATTTTCAGCGGCTGGCCAGTTACTATTCAGTACCCACCGGGCGCTGGCTCACCAAGAGACGTTGGTAATCCGAATGACCCCATTGTTACCTCAGACATAGCTTTGCCATCTGACTTCTTCGGTATGGAGTCGGCAAGCCGTATTGTCTTTGTCGTTGTTGACAGTAACAATCTGCCAGCTGCTTTCATCAATGACTGTTACCGTTTCAACAACACTGTCGTCAGGCGGCTTGATGTCAATGCTGGGGCTCATGTTCAATTGCGCAGCGTGGCTTATCACGGCACTCTGACCGAAGGCAAGATAACTGTCGGCTATAACCCTGGTTACGCTGATGGTCACTCGGTCAATGTCAGAAGAGCCGCTGACCCACTGGTCAGCTTCCCCACCTGGCTTGATGCTGGCAGAAGACCCAGTGGTGAGACCGATGCTTTCCTGCGCTTCTCTCCTGATGGCAAGAAGCTTTTTGTGGCTACTACCGATACTGGTCCCGACAGGGAGGCTGCTTTCGGCGTTTCCGATACTGACGGCGTTGCCTTCCAAGAAGAGGCTCTTATTGACACTTCTCAAAACCGTCTGGATGATGTCGAACCCTCAATAGATGGCTCCACCGTCTACCTCAGCTATTACAACGGCTCTGGTCTTCAACGAGTAAGTGTTTTCCGGAGCAAGGCGCCAGTTCATGGCACTACCGGTGGCTGGTCGCGAATGGCGGTGCTCAATATTGGGACGACTGATCGACTAATACTGAGAGCGTCTCCAGAAAAGCCGGATGGCTCTGTCGTCTATGCTTTCAAGGAGAATGCTGCCCGCCTGTGGTACACACGTAACGCTGGTAAGACCTGGTCATCTCGAATTAGCAACGCTACCGATTTTCAAGATGCCGCCGTAGAGGACAACAAGACTGTCTACATCCTTGATGGCACCACCAACGCTGTCAGCAAGACCACCGATACCGGCTGGACCTGGGAAACCCCGGTTGACAGCCGCGTCACTGCTTTCTCCATAAAGGTGGCTCTTGACAAGGACCTGAAAGCCATTAAGGGTAAGCTGCTTGTTGGCGGTACTGGTGGTGCTGTTAGCTACTCTTTAGATGGTGCCAAAAGCTTCACCCCAATCCCGGTAGCCCTGCCTGTTGGTGGCAATGTTTCAGTGGTTGCCGATAAAGACTTTGATAAGGTAGGGACTCCTGGCTACATGATGTTCTATGCCGCTAGTGACTTTGTTCCAGATCCCGGTGAGACTAACTTCATATACAGGTGGGTCATCGGCGTCAGCACTTCCTGGGAGACCATCCGAACTTTCACCATTAGCGGCGTTCGGCCTGTTTATAGTGCCCTGCTCCAGCACTGCGGCGCCCTCTATGGAGTCTGGCACAACAACACAGCAGCACCCAGTGCTGCTGAGCGCTCCCTGAATCCTTGGGCTGATGTTGCCGCACCCATCTCCTGGGATAGAATGGATATTGGTGCCAGCGGCTACATCTTCAACCAGGTACCGCAAGGGGCTAAAATCTGTGATGGTGTTGTTGTCTGGGCGATTGACACTACTGGTACTGACCGATTAGTGGCTTACACCGATACCCTATCCAAGGCTAGACCGACATTAAAAGAGCCGACTGATGGCAAACTGGTCAGCATTGACCCGGTAACTGGCAGGGCTGGTAACGTCACTCTCATCTGGGACAGACTATCTCTCGGTACTATCTATGAGATCCAGATTTCCAGGGACGCCGATTTCACCCAGAGGCTCTGGATCATCCCTTCATATGCTCCGCCTAGCCCACTCCGTCCGGCTCTGATCGTCGGTCCTACCGGAACTCCAGTTATTATTTTAGGAACTGCAGTCCCCACTTTCATTAACCTCGAAGCCGGCAAGACCTACTATTGGCGAGTCCGGGTAAGAGACGAGACCACTGGCGATGCTATTCGCAGTCTGTGGTCAACGCCCCGCAGCTTCACCGTTGAGACCGGTGTTCCGGTAGTGGCTCCTTACCTTGGACCTCAGATATTTGAGCCGGCTATCGGCGCTGTCGGTGTGGCTCAAAGACCGGCTCTTTCCTGGTCTCATGAACCCGGCACTGTGGCTAAGGAGTATGAGATTGTCATCGCCGAAGACCCGGAACTAGTTAAGAAGGTTGATGGCACTCCGAAGAAGGTGAAGACCACTTCTTACAAGGTAGGTATCTACCTTGACTGGGGCAAGACCTACTTCTGGCAGGTGAAGGCGACTGACCCAGTTGGCAACCCATCACCAGTGGCTCACTTCACCGTAATGGAAATGCCGCCGCCACCACCACCGCCACCACCACCACCGGTAACCCCGGGCTGGGTCTGGGTAGTGATTGCTATCGGTGCCCTTCTGGTGATTGTGACCTTGATCTTAATCGTCAGGACCGGTCGCCGAGTGTAATCTTCCTGCTTGGGAAAAGCAAGAAGGGGTGGCAATTGCCACCCCTTCTTTTTTATACCCTCACCTTATTCCTCTCCCTTCACGGGAGAGGAATAAGGACAAGCCTCGTTTCTTGACCCAAGTTAAGTTTGACTTAATCGTATGGACAATTTCATTTTGAATAACAATTATCTGGAAGAAGCCCGGACTTTGCTGAACAAGGGTGATTACGTTCAAGCCTCAGAGAAGGTTTGGGGGGCTGCCGCCAGCATAGTCAAAGCAGTAGCTATCAGGCAGAACATTGAAGTTAAATCCCACGGTGAATTATACAAGTTTGTGGCTAAAGTTAAAGACGAACTCAATGACCCAGAATGGAGCTGAACCCCGATTATGTTACCACACGCTATGTTAATGTGGCTAATGGTGTCCCGGCAAAGATGTATAGCTCGAAGTCCGCCGAAAGACACCTGGCTTATACCCGAGAGGTACTGGCGTGGACAAAACAGTTAATAAAGTGAGAAGATTCCTTGACAAAATAGATAACAACTACCGTCTTGATAGGGCTATTCTTTTTGGCTCCCGAGCCAGAGGTAACTATCTTAAAAAATAGTGACGTAGACCTAATTTTAGTCTCGGACTACTTTGTTGGCATTCCGTTTCCGGAAAGGGCGTCAAAGCTTTACCGTTACTGGGAAGGTGGCTTGCCCTTAGAAGTGCTGTGCTATACTAAGAAAGAGTTTGACACAAAGAAAAAGAGGATTGGCCTGGTTAAAGACGCCCTTAAGGAGGGCATTGTCCTTATTTAGTTAGAGGTTGTTTACCAATGCTTATCCACCACCCTGAACAAGGCGGAGTCACCCTCACCTTATTCCTCTCCCTTCAAGGGAGAGGAATAAGGTGAGGGTGACTTGACAGCTTTACTAATAGCAGGCTAAACTTAAGACAGGTGAGGACCATTAATACCATGGAAGAAAGACTTGCCCGGGTTGAAGGTAGTCTGGAACAAATAAGCACCCGCCTCAACCATGTCGAGGCAACTATTATTGACCTGCGCCAGCAAATGGGCGAGCTGCGCCAGGAAATAGGTGACCTGCGCCGGGAAGGACAAAGTAATTTCCTTGAGCTGCGCCAGGAAATAACTGAACTGCGTCGGGAGGGGCAAAGTAACTTTCTCGAGCTGCGCCGGGAAACAGTTTCTAATTTCCGCCTGACCATAACTACCATCCTTATAATGTGGGTAACCATAATCGGGGCTTTAATCGGTTTATTCGCCGTCATCATCACGCGCTTTTAGCCCCTGATTGGAAGAGGAAACCCTATAACTATAACGGTGACCCTAAAGGGTCGCCCTACAATAGTAAAATATGTAGGGCGAGGCACAAGCATAATAAAGGCGAAGGTTTAGCTATGACTAAATATATTTTCGTTACTGGCGGGGTGGTCAGTTCCGTGGGCAAGGGGATTTCGGTAGCCGCCATCGGCAGAATCCTGAAAAGCCGCTCGGTCTCGGTCTCTGTCCAGAAACTTGACCCTTACCTTAATGTCGACCCGGGGACTATGTCCCCGTACCAGCACGGAGAAGTCTTTGTCACCGATGATGGCGCTGAGACCGACCTTGACCTGGGACATTACGAACGGTTTATAGATGTCAATCTGAGCCGGGCTTCCAATGTTACCTCAGGGCAGATCTATTCAGCGGTTATTGCCCAGGAAAGACGAGGCGATTTCCTGGGCGGCACCATCCAGGTAGTCCCCCATGTTACCAACGAGATAAAAAGGCGAATACGAGAGGTAGGGGAAATATCCAGAGCCGAAGTGGTTATCGTGGAGGTTGGCGGCACCGTCGGTGATATTGAAGGGCAGCCCTTCTTAGAAGCTATCCGCCAGATGAGGACCGAAGAGGGCAGGGACAATGTCCTTTATATCCATGTTACCTTCCTCCCCTTCATTACCACTACCGGTGAGCTTAAGACCAAGCCCACCCAGCACAGCGTCAATGAACTAAGACGCATCGGTATCCAGCCCGATATTATCCTGTGCCGCTCCGACCAGGAAATTCCAGAAGCCTTAAAGGCTAAAATTTCCCTTTTTTGCGATGTCGACAGAGAAGCGGTTATCCCCCTGGTGACCGCAGAGACTATTTATGAAGTACCGCTGATGCTAGAGGCTTGTGGGCTGGGTAGTTTAATTGTCCAGCGATTAGGGCTTGCGGCAAAAGACCCTGACCTTGATGACTGGCGGGAAATGGTAACCAGACTCAAGAGCCCAAAAGAACCGGTAACCATAGCTCTGGTGGGTAAGTATGTGGAGCTTAAAGATGCCTACTATTCGGTCAGGGAAGCCTTATGCCACGCCGGACTTTTCCATAACCGCCAGGTAAATATCCAGTGGCTCCATTCAGAAGCGGCGGCTAAAGATGGTGACAATTTGCTCAAACAAGCCCAGGGGATTATTATCCCCGGTGGCTTCGGGCAGCGGGGCATTGAGGGGATGATAAAAGCAGCTACTTATGCCCGGGAACGGGAAATTCCCTACTTCGGCTTATGTCTGGGGATGCAGGTGATGGTCATTGAGTTCGGGCGTTATGTCTTTGGTAGTGATGAAGTCAATTCCACCGAATTTGATCCGAATACTCCCTATCCGGTGATTGACCTTTTACCGGAGCAAAAAGAAGTCATGACTATGGGCGGGACGATGCGGCTGGGAAGCTATCCCTGCCATCTTGTCCCGGGGACAAAAGCCGAGCGGGCTTACCAAGAAAGTATTGTCTGTGAGCGCCATCGCCACCGTTTTGAGTTCAATAACCGGTTTCGGGAGTCTTTAGAAAAAGCTGGTCTAGTTTGTAGCGGGCTATCTCCTGAAGGGAGGCTGGTGGAAATTGCCGAAATCAAAGACCACCCGTGGATGGTAGCCTGTCAGTTCCATCCTGAATTCAAGTCTCGCCCCAACCGCCCCCACCCCCTGTTTTTAGGCTTCATTGGTCAGGCTAAGGTAACACTGGTGGAAGGGGCTCAGGTAAGTTTACCTTTGGGATAAGGTCACCCTCACCTTATTCCTCTCCCTTCAAGGGAGAGGGCAGGGTAAGGACATAAAATGGAAATTATGGCGCTCCTCGACCTCATAATCGACCCGAGGCAAGGCGTGATTAGAAGCAGGGAGGGATCGCCGGGACTACCACTGATAGAGCAGCTTTAATGAGGCTTTTCTGGGATAAACTGAAATGGGCTTGACCACGGTGGCAATAGAAATCAAAAATCCCTATAAAATAAAGCAAATCAGGCAAGTTAGCTTTTTCGTTGATACCGGGGCATTATACAGTATTGTCCCGGCTTCCCTTCTGGAAGACATTGGGATAAGCCGAAGGCGGCAGCAAAAATTCATCCTGGCTAACGGGGAAGTCATTACCCGCTGGGTAGGCGAGGCTATGTTTAAATATGAAGACCGGGAGGGGACAGCCCCGGTAATTTTTGGTGAAGAGGCCGACAAAACTGTTCTTGGTGTAGTTACTCTGGAGACGCTCGGGCTCGAAGTTGACCCCATTAACCGCAAGCTGAAACCGGCACCGGGGTTATTGATTTAAGAAAACCCCTGAATTTGGAGAGGGGTTGGACATAGGTTTACTTTTAGAAAGGCATAAGGACTTTTTCAGCAATCTCATTTAAGACATGAGGCTATTTTTAGATACGGCTAATATTGACCATATCCGCCACGGCGTCAGGTTAGGCATCATCAGTGGGGTGACCACCAATCCTACCCTGATATCCAGGGAAGGTAAAATAAGCTATAAGGAACTTATTCAGGAAATCTGTGCCCTTGTCCCTGGTCCGGTATCTACGGAAGTACTGGCTCAGGAGGCAAAAAGTATGATTGATGAAGCCAGGGAGATTTCCCGGTGGGCGGAGAATGTGGTGGTGAAGATTCCAGCTACCATAGCCGGTGTTGAAGCCACTTCAGTCCTGTCTCAGGAAAAGATAAAGGTGAACTTTACCCTCTGCTTCTCTTTAAACCAGGCTCTTCTCGGGGCTATCGCCGGGGCTACCTATGTCAGCCCTTTTGTTGGCAGATTAGATGATATTGGTCATAATGGGATAGAACTGGTAAAAGAAATTGTTGAAGTGTTTAGCAATTACAATTTCCCAGCTCAAGTAATTGCTGCCAGCCTGAGGCACGCCCGGCACTGTATTGAAGCGGCTAAAGCTGGTGCGCCTATTGCCACCGTCCCTTACGAAGTGCTTATGCAAATGATCCGCCATCCGTTGACCGATCTAGGCATAAGCCATTTTCTGGCTGACTGGAAGAGAGTTATGGGATGAGAGTCCCTTGTCCTTTTCTCATTGCGAGATGAAATGTAGGGCGAGGCTTTATGCCACGGCGACCTTAAAAGGTCGCCCTACATAATGAGAAAAAACTAAAGGTGAGGTGTAAAATGAATATTACTGAACTGGAAGCTAAAACTCGGGAAGAACTTTTAGAACTGGCTCGGGGGTATGGCATTACTGGTGTTGCCGGACTGAAGAAGCCGGAGCTCGTCCTTCGCCTGTTGCAGGCGCAAGCTGAGCAGCAGGGCTATTTATTCCTCACCGGCATTCTGGAGATTATGGACGAAGGCTATGGCTTTTTGCGCCAGGATAGTCTCCTCCCCAGCGCCAGCGATATCTACATCTCCAGCTCCCAGATCCGCCGTTTTGGCTTGAGAAGCGGTGACCTGGTTTCAGGACAGGGCAGGCTACCAAAAGACGGGGAGAAATATCAGAGCCTGCTTCGGGTAGAAGCGGTTAACGGGCTTGACCCAGAGATAGCCAAAAACCGCCCTTACTTTGCCAGCCTTACCCCCATCTTTCCTAACAAACTTGTAAATCTGGAAACCAGTACCCACAACTTATCCACCCGCCTTCTTAACCTGGTCGCCCCGATCGGTCGAGGGCAGAGGGGGCTCATTGTCTCCCCACCTAAAGCCGGTAAGACCGTACTCTTAAAACATATTGCTAACGCCATCACCACCAATTACAACGACATCCACCTTATGGTCTGTCTTATCGGGGAAAGACCGGAAGAGGTCACCGATATGAGGCGTTCGGTTAAAGCTGAGGTTATTGCGGCTACCTTTGATGAGCCGGTCGAGAACCATACCCGGGTAGCCGAGTTAGCTCTGGAACGAGCCAAGAGACTGGTCGAGATAGGTAAGGATGTGGTCATCCTCCTTGATGGCATTACCCGCCTCACCCGTTCCTATAACCTGGCTATGCCCCCAAGTGGCCGCACCCTCTCCGGCGGCATTGACTCAGTAGCTCTCTACCCGCCCAAGCGTTTCTTTGGCGCCGCTCGCAATACCGAAGGTGGCGGTAGCTTGACCATCATCGCTACCTGTCTTATCGACACCGGTAGTCGCATGGATGAGCTTATCTATGAGGAATTCAAAGGCACCGGTAATATGGAAGTCCACCTTGACCGGAGACTGGCTGAAAAAAGGGTCTTCCCAGCCATAAATATAATCCCCTCAGGCACCCGCCGCGAAGACCTCCTCCTCAATGAGACTACCGTCGACCGACTCCGACTTTTCCGGCGGGCGGTGGCTATGATAACCGAGGATCTGCCCAACCCCGCCGAAGCCACGGAAAGGGTCCTAGAAAGGCTGGCTAAAACAAAGACTAACGCCGAATTTTTAGCCACTTTGACTAAGGATATTTAGCCCCCACTACCCGAGAGTGTTTGTCATTGCCAGGCACGAAGTGCCGAAGCAATCCTATGAGATTGCCACGCTGCCTGCCATGCCTTCGCTCGCGGCTTGGGCTCACAAATGACAACTGGACAATTGCTAAACGACCTAACCTCTCCCTTGAAGGGAGAAGGTGAGGGTGCCTTGACATCTTTTTTTATTTGTGATAAAATTACAAAACAAATTCACAATACAAATGGATGTGACAATGGAAAAAGAAATGGAAAAGGAAGTCACTAACTTCCTGGGCACGGACTTGAGACGAGACTGTGCTATCCCCGAAATCATGAGAGGCTTAAGAATTAAGAGCCGGGAGAAGGTTGTCGCCACTCTGGCACGATTAGAAGAGCGAAATATTATTGAGGTTTCGCGTCAGATCGGGAGAGTCAAATACTATCGGCTTAAGGTGAGGTAATGGGACTGGCGATTTTACCTATTGTAATGACATGTAGGGTGAGGCTGAAGCCTCGCCAAAGCGACCCTAAAGGGTCGCCCTACATTCTGTCATTGCGAGGGACAAAGCCCCAAAGCAATCTCAAGGAGATACCTATAAAAATAAAGACTCTAACTATTTTGCTGGCTCTCCTTTTGTGGCTGCTGCCAGTAAAACCAGTGGCGGCGGCAAGTATTACTTTAAGCCCCGGCACCGGTCCGGTAGGCACCGCTGTTGCCGTTACCGGCAGCGGCTTTAACGGTGTTAATTTCAGAGTTACCTATGATGGCGCCGAAGTTGCCCGAGGCACTATTTTTGGCGGCACCGTTGTCACCGCTTTCACCATCCCTACCAGCACCAAAGGACTTCATACCGTTGCCGTTACCGATGATGCCACTCCCCCGGTGACAGCCCAGGCAACCTTTAAGGTAACTCCGAGTATCAGCCTTCACCCTACTACCGGAGCTGTCGGCACCACAGTTACTGTGAGCGGTAAAGGTTTCACCGCTACCGAGCCAGATATCAAAATTACCTATGACGGCACCGAACAAAAGACGGGTATCACCGCTGACGGTTTTGGCTCGTGGACAGCTACCTTTACCGTGCCAGCAAGCGCCAAAGGTGAGCATAAGGTCGTTGGCTTCAGCACCACCACCCTGGAAATAGAGGTGCCAGCCAGGAGCTTCACCGTCACCCCAAAAATCAGCCTCAGTCCCACCTCAGGGGGAGTCCAAACTTCAGTAACCGTAACTGGCACCGGCTTTGGCAAAGACGAGACCGGTATCAGGGTTACCTTTGCTGGCACCGCGGTGAAAACGGGCATTACCGCTGATGACAAAGGGAGCTTTACAACCACCTTCATTGTGCCCACAGCCATCCGGGGAGACCATATTGTGGATGCTATGGGCACCACCACAGCTGCGGAAGTCCCCGATGTTGTCTTTACCATAGCTCCCCGGATAAAGGTGGAGCCAACCTCAGCCCCGGTCTGGTCGACCATAACCGTCACCGGTAGTGGCTTTGCCGGTAATGAAAAGAATATCCGGCTTCTCTATGACGGCAACGTCGTTAAGAGCGATATTACCGCTGATGCTACCGGCTCATGGACAATCACTCTGCAAGTGCCCCCGGGAGCCTGGGGAACTCACACCATTGATGCTTCTGGTCCGATCACCCCGGATACCGAAATCCCCGACCTGACTTTTACGGTACTTTCAGCTATAAAAGTTGACCCAATTTCGGTTGCCGTGGGGACTGCGGTAACTGTCACCGGTAGTGGCTTTGCCAAAAATTCCGGGATAACCGTTACCTACAACACTACCGAGCTTGCCACAGGCACAATTTCCGATGCTACCGGCAGCTTCACAGCTACTTTTAAGGCACCCAAGAGTAAAGGTGGAGCACATAAAATAGGGATTAAAGATGCTGCCGGCAACTCGGTCACGGCTTCAGTCACCATGGAAACAACACCCCCGCCAGCACCTACTCTCGGTTCACCCCCGCCTGGGGCTCGAGTTAGTTTCCTGGGCAGAGCCACCCCCCAGTTTACCTGGTCTGCCGTCACCGACCCCAGTGGTGTTAGCTACACCCTGGAAATAGCCCAGAGTGAAGACTTTACCGCCATCCGCCTGCGTAAAGTCAATCTGACCGAGACCAGCTATAAACTTAAAGGGGAAGAAGCCCTGGGCTATGGCACCTACCACTGGAGGCTGAAAGCCATAGATAATGCTGACAATGAAAGTCCCTGGACTGAATCCCAATCTTTCCGGGTCGGCTTAATGCCAACCTGGCTGTTTATCGTCGTTGTCCTTGGCGGTGCTGTCTTAATTGCGGCGATAATTTTCCGGCTGCGTCAGGTTTTGAAACAAATGGACTGGGAGTAAGAGTGTTTACTAACACCCATCCATCACCTTGAACAAAGCGGAGAAACCCTTACCTATCCTCTCCCTTCAAGGGAGAGGAATAAGGTAAGGGTGGCAAAATAAACACTCTTTGGGAGTAGGTGTTGACAAACTGAAGACTATGATTATAATAGTAATAATTTAGTCGAGACTTAGAATAACCCTTTAAAGAAAGAGAGGGAAGAAAATGAAATTAATGATTATCGGGTTGGGTCAATGTGGGTCGCGTATTGCTGATGAATTTGTCCGGCTTAACTATAGAGCCCAGACGGAGCGAAAGGCATCCATAGTTACCGGGGCTTTCGCCGTAAATACCGACCAGGCTGACCTGACCGGTCTGGCTTATATCGGCTCCGATTATCTCCACCGCATCCTTATTGGCGGACGAAAGACCTGGGGACATGGAGTTGGTAAGGTGAATGAAATGGGGGCCGAGCTGGCGAAGGAAGATGGCGACAAGGTGGTTGATGCTATCAGGACAGCCCCCCGGTTTTACGAGACCCATGCCTTCTTGCTCATTGCCGGTGCCGCCGGCGGCACGGGTTCTGGAGCCATATCGGTAATTGCCCAGATGATAAAGGAGCGCTATATTGGTAAGCCCATTTACGCCCTTATTGTCCTCCCCTTTGAGCACGAGGAAATGGCAGAATTGAGAAGCGTCTATAATTCGGCTACCTGTCTCAAGTCTGTCCATACGGTTACCGATGGTGTCTTTCTGGCTGATAATCAGCGCTATGTTAGAAAAGATGCCAGCCTGGCAACAAACTTGCAGCGGATAAATAGACAGATTGTGGAGCCCTTCTACGACATAATGTGCGCCGGTGAGATAACTAAGTACAAATATGTCGGTGCCAAGACCCTGGATGCCGGGGATATTATTCAGTCTATTGATGGCTGGACTGTAATTGGCGTTGGCAGGACCGAAACTCCCCGCTGGCGCTTCCCCTGGGAAGGACCAGCAACCGGCTTCCGGGAAAAGAGCCGGGAGACCCTCAAGGCTTTGCAAGCTATGGATGCCGCTTTAAGTGAGCTTTCCTTAGCCATTAACCTGGCTGATGCCGGTAGAGCTCTCTACTTATTAGCCGCTCCCGCCCGAGAAATGAACATGGACATAGCCAAAGGCTTGGGCGATTACCTCAGAGAATTAGCCGAAAACGCTGTTATCAGAAGTGGTGACTTCCCCTATGAAAAGAGAGCCATTGATGTCACTGTACTATTCTCCCAACTGGCTTTTGTCCAGGAGGTAAGAGACTATTACGACCGAGCCTCAGCCTTTGTCCGCAATCAGAAGGAAAGGATAAGGGAGACTACCGGTCGCCTCAGAGAGATGGAGGAGGCTGCCAAGGAACTACCCACTCTTATCTGAGACCTCTGGCAACGCGAGGCTGCCAGTCTTTAGCTGCCTGACATAACAGGGCTAAACTCATTAAGTAGTCGTCGTGCCCTTCTGACGGGTCAACAAAGAAGTTTAGGGTCTGATTCGGGCGATACACGGATTTGGCTCTTTCAAGCTGGCACATAAGTTCTTTATGCTCCTCTGAGCCGTCCTGCTTATAGACTTGGAGCCTGCCTGAATTGATGAAGGCTAAAAGCTCAAAGCCTAATTCTGACTTAGACTTCTGGGTGAAGACGAACGGGACTACTCGGGACCCGAGGACCTGCTTAAGAAACGAGGCTATTGGCTCTCCGATACCGGTGGCGTCGACCACGGCATGGCTAACATTCCAGGTATTCTTAAGGATGTTAAGCATCTGGTTAAACAGCTCGGGGTGCTTCTTCCCGATCCAGGCATAGTGCTCAACAACTTTAATCTTAGGCTGTGCTAATCTGGCTTCACTTCTCTGGATGACTTCGAGTTCGGCGATGGTGATTACAGTGGCGTCTCGTGACGGTCTGGTTAGAATAAGCTCGTCTACCTGCTCTTCCTCCCCGGCAAGGTCAATGCCGGCAATATAGGTCTTACCTTCTTCCCGGTGTCTCTGCCTTAAGTGGCTGCCGTGGACGCCGGCTATCTGGGCAGGGGTTAAGAACCCCCCACCACCTCGGATAGGCTTCAAGGCATACTGGGTAAGAAACAGGGGATGGCTGTCGCCAAGGCGGTCTTGCTCGCTTTCGACGAAGGACAAGTAGCTGGGGTTGTATTTGCCGACTTCTTCCCAGTCATAGCGGAAGTGCCTTTTAATACCGTCTTTTTTCTCCAGCTCAAGGTTCGCCTGTTTAATCTCCTCAAGCAAGGTGGTATCGTCCCAGGTAGTTCCATAGTGGATGGTGGTGGTATTAAAGGCTGACGCCATCGGTCTGAAGTCTTTGGTGTATTTGTCCTTGCTGACATCCTGGCTCTCGTCTATCTCGAGGAGGATATCGGCGGTATGCCCGACTACTGAAGCCTGCTCATCGGCTGAAAGGAATATCTGACGGGCATTGCCTAAAGAGATAATATAGCCTAACTCCGGGCGATAGATGCCGGCAAAGCCAAACTCATCCAGTCTCTCCTTAAGCCTCATCATCGAGATAATGGTCTGGGGCTTGAAGGTAGGCGAGCACTTGACGGCATTACCACCTTTAGCCATAAACATAGTCAAAAGCAATACCTCAAGATGGGCTGACAATTCGTTTTTGCCCCCCTGGCGGGACATCTCCACCGAGAGAGTCAAGCCCTTCTGGGCGATGATGCTTTCGACTACGACTTTGGCTACTTCCTGCTGGTAAGGTCTCAATCTCATGGTCCTAATCCCTCATGAGCACCTTGACGCCTAACGGGACGGCGATATCGGTGATGACTTTGGTGATGGCTTCTTTAAGCGACTTCTTCTGCTCTTTAGAGATGGTGTAGCGGGTTCTGACGAGTCTGGCAATTGTATTGGCAGCTTCCATGTGGAGGTCAATCCGGTCCGGGCTTTTCTCAATAAGCTCCCGGAGTTTAATCCTTAGCAACGCTATTTCCTGGTCGATACCGTCAACACCTAAAGCTTCCTGGAGCTCAAGCCTATCAGCTTCTTCCAGGGCTCGTTCGTAAAAGGACGGTTTTCGGGTTTTTTCTTCTTTTTGATCTTTCCCGGGCATGTTCCTTATTGCCACTATCGGTTGTGGCTTTTACCAAGCCAAAAACAAGAGCATGGGCTGCCAGGTCATAGCGCTGCGTTTCTAAGGCTAACTTTAAGAGCTTCATCAGCTAATTATAGCACTAATGTTCTATGAAATCCAGCAAAAAATGTCCCTACACCCTGAAGAGAATTTCTTGAAGGGAATCAAAAGAAGGAGTATTATTAGAGGAGGCTAAAATGTTTAGAAAACTAACCTTAATTCTGTTGCTCTTATTCCTGTTGGCTTTAATTGGCTGTGGTAAGCCAGCAACACGACCAATCTTGATTAACGGGGCTGGCGCTACTTTCCCCTATCCCCTGTACTCTAAGTGGTTTGATGAATATGCCAAAATCAGACCTGAAATCAGGTTCAACTACCAGTCAATCGGCAGTGGCGCCGGCATAAGGCAAATCATAGAAAGAACAGTGGACTTTGGCGCTACTGATGCCCCTATGACCGATGAGCAATTACAAAGAGCCAAGGCAGAAATACTGCACATACCGACGGTGCTCGGGGCTGTCGTTGTAACCTACAACATCCCTGAGCTAACTAAACCGTTACAGCTTACCCCCGAGACCCTATCAGCTATTTTCCTTGGTCACCTAACCAGATGGAATGATAGTCGTCTGGTTAAGACAAATCCAGGAGTGGCTTTGCCCGATAAGGAGATCACAATTGTCCGTCGCTCCGATGGCAGTGGCACTACCTTTGTTTTCACCGACTATCTCAGCTCTATAAGCAGTGAGTGGCAAACCAAAGTGGGCAAGGGCACTGCGGTAAACTGGCCTTCAGGCATTGGGGCTAAAGGTAATGAAGGTGTTGCCGGGCAGGTAAAACAGATTCCTTATTCTATCGGCTATGTTGAGTTGGCTTATGCTATCCAGAGCAAGCTTGGCTATGCCGCAATTCAGAATAAAGATGGAAAATTTGTCCTCCCCACCCTTGAAAGCATCACAGAGGCGGCTGCAGCTACGGCTGCCACCATACCCCCGGATTTAAGAACTTCTATTATTAACCCGCCCGGGGAAAAAGCCTATCCCATTGCTGCTTATACCTATATCCTGGTATATAAAGAGCAAGACGATCCTATGAAGGGTAAAGCTATTGCTGAGTTTTTGTGGTGGGCTTTTCATCGGGGGGAAAAGTATGCCGCTGACCTCCTTTACGCCCCACTTCCACAAAATGTAGTCAAACTAACCGAAGCTAAAATAAAAGCCATAAGTTATCAAGGAAAGCCGCTACTTTAGCCTCGCTGGGGCGACCTAAACACTCCCATCCCTAATCTGATATAATGATAAAAATGCTACCAAGGAATGCTGGGGACGCTCTATTTAGAGGGCTGACTATCCTTTTCGCTCTACTTATCCTTGGCATTTTAATTACGGCTATTTACCATCTGGTCACCGGCAGTGTCCCGGCTCTGGTCAAATTTGGTTGGGGCTTTCTTACTGGCACCACCTGGGATCCCGTAGCTGAGGAGTTCGGGGCTTTGCCCCTCATTTACGGCACAGTGGTCTCGGCATTCCTGGCTCTTATCATAGCCATACCTTTCAGCCTGGGTACAGCTATCTATCTTTCCGAATATGCCCCCCTCTGGCTCAGGAATCCGGTATCCTTTTTAGTTGAGCTATTAGCTGTTATTCCCAGCGTCATTTATGGCTTATGGGGAGTATTTGTTCTGGCACCCTGGCTCCGCACCACCCTTCAGCCCTGGCTGGGAAAATACTTCGGCTTTCTGCCTCTATTTCAAGGTCCCGCCTACGGCGTTGGCTTATTAGCTGGTGGAATTATTTTAGCCATTATGATTTTGCCCATTATTACAGCTATTTCCCGGGATGTCCTTCAAGCTGTTCCCCAGGAACAGCGGGAAGCTATGTTAGCTTTAGGTGCTACCAAATGGGAAATGATAAGCCAGGGTGTGCTTCCCTATGCCCACTCGGGTATTTTTGGCGCCGTCATCCTCGGGCTGGGAAGAGCCCTGGGGGAGACTATGGCAATAACCATGGTCATCGGCAACCGCCCTGAAATCGTTATCTCCCTTTTTGGCTTAGCCCAGACTATGGCAAGTTCTATTGCTAACGAATTTACTGAAGCCGTATCGGATATCTATCTGGCTTCCCTGATTGAGTTGGGACTTATCCTTATGGTAGTGACTTTACTCCTTAATGCTTTAGCCAGGTTATTGATCTGGCGAGTTGGGAGGCCCAGCCTGGAGACAGTCTAAATAACACCGTTGAAAATCTGAGATTTTCAACGGATATTAAATTGGGGTGAGGGAGGTGCCCCCAGTTTAAAAACGAAGTTTTTAAACTGTCTAAAATGAAGCAACAACTTTATTTGTGGCGTAAAATAAAAGATAAAGGGATGTCTCAACTAATAGGGCTTTCCGCTTTAATGATGGTAGGCATTCTTTTTCTCATATTGGGTTACATTTTCATCAAGGGAGTAAGCGCTCTCAACTGGGACTTTTTTACCCAGCTCCCCAAGCCGGTGGGGGAAGCCGGGGGAGGTATGGCTAACGCTATTGTCGGCAGCTTCATCTTGCTCGGGCTGGCTTGTAGTTTTAGCCTGCCCCTGGGAATCCTTGCCGGTATTTATCTCTCTGAATTCGGTCGCAACCAGCTCGGAACCACGGTACGTTTTGCTGCCGACCTGCTCACCGGTCTCCCCTCCATCGTGGTTGGTATCTTTATCTATACTCTCATTGTGCTACCTATGAAAGGCTTCTCGGCTATAGCTGGGGGCATCGCCTTGGGAATTATTATGGTCCCAGTAATTACCAGGACTACGGAAGAAATGATGAAAATTATACCCTTAACGATACGAGAAGCTGCCTTAGCTTTAGGCATCCGCGAGTGGCGGACTATCCTCAGTGTAGTTTTGCCAGCAGCCCTACCCGGGATAATTACCGGTATTATGTTAGCCATCGCCCGCGCTGCCGGGGAGACGGCGCCTCTCCTCTTTACTGCCTTAGGCAACCGCTTCTGGCATTCCGGATTAGACCAGCCCATCGCCGCCCTGCCGTTACAAATTTTCACCTATGCCATATCCCCTTATGAAGACTGGCACGCCCAAGCCTGGGCAGGTGCTTTAGTCCTCATTATCCTTGTCCTCGGTCTCAGTATTGCCACCCGATTCCTTACCCGGGGTCGCTACTACTTTATGAGGTAAAAGAATGGCTGACTTAATCGGTGGCAAAAGAATAACCATAAAAGAACTCAACGCCTGGTACCATTCCCTTCAAGCCTTGACCAATGTGAACTTGCTTATTGAACCAAATAAGGTAACCGCAATTATTGGTCCTTCAGGTTGTGGGAAATCAACCCTTATCCGCTGTCTAAATCGGCTTCACGAGATAATTCCGGGAGCCCGAGTCTCGGGACAGGTACTTTTGGGTAGCCAGGATATCTATGCACCGGAAGTGGACCCGGTAGAGGTCAGACGCCGGGTTGGCATGGTTTTCCAGAAACCTAACCCCTTCCCCACCATGTCGGTATTTGACAATGTGGCTGCTGGTATAAAATTAAATAGCCGGCGATCCCGAAATGAAATTGCTACCATTGTCGAAAAAAGTCTGCGCCAGGCAGCCTTATGGGATGAAGTCAAAGATAAACTTCACAATTCCGGCGCTGCCCTCTCCGGCGGTCAACAGCAACGCTTGTGTATTGCCCGGGCTTTAGCCATAGAGCCCGAGGTCATCCTCATGGACGAGCCCTGTTCGGCTCTGGACCCGATGGCTACGCTAAAAATTGAAGAGCTAATCCAGGAGTTGAAAGAAAACTATACCATAGTTATCGTCACTCATAATATGCAACAAGCTGCCAGAGTTTCCGACTGGACTGCTTTCTTCTTGTTGGGGGAACTGATAGAATATGGACATGCCCGACAAATTTTCTCCAACCCCTCAGATAAGCGAACCGAGGCATATATAACCGGCCGCTTTGGTTAAACTGAGGTTAGAAATGGCAAGAGTTACTTACGATAAATACTTAAAAGAACTTCAAGATGACATGCTGACCTTAGGCAGTATGGTAGAAAAAGCTATCGAGCGCTCACTTGAAGCCTTGAAAAAACGAGATTTAGCTCTGGCACGACAAATAATTGATGACGATATGGTAATAAATATGAAGCGCTTTGAAATAGAAGAAAGGGGAATTGAACTCATCGCCACCCAGCAGCCAGTAGCTAAAGACCTGAGGGTCATCATGGTCGTCCTCAGCATTATTACCGATATGGAGCGAATGGCTGACCATGCTGAAGGAATTGCCAAAATTACCTTACTCTTAGGCGATGAGCCTCCCCTCAAGCCCTTAATCGACATTCCTCGTATGGCAGACAAAGCTATTTCTATGCTGCACCGCAGTCTAAGTGCTTTCATCAACCAGAATACTGAGGCAGCTAAGCAAATCAGCGCTGAGGATGATGAAATTGACAACCTCTATGACCAGGTCTATCGGGAACTCCTCATCTTCATGCTCCAGGACCCCAGGACTATCAGCCGGGCTACTTATCTTCTCTGGGTAGCCCATAACCTGGAGAGAATTGCCGACCGAGTCACCAATATCTGCGAGCGAATAGTATTCCTGGTCAGTGGCAAATACGAAGAATTGAATGTGTCTAAGTATTAAGAAGGAGAGAGATATGCCAGACCAAATTTCCTTAGAAGATTATAAAGAAGCCTATAGGAAAATGAAAATTGAGGAGGAAAAAAGGGGCTTTTTAATTCATCTAATGATATATATTCTTATTAATGCTGGTCTGATAACCTTGAACCTGTTGGTTATTCCTGAGGCTATCTGGTTTTTCTGGCCTTTGTTAGGGTGGGGAATAGGAATAACAATCCACTACCTACAAGGTGTGCGCTGGATAGAAGGGAACCTTAAGCAAAAAGAAGCCATAGCCGAAGCTCAAGCCAGAGAACTAAAGAAGTAATAGTCTGACCTTAAACCAGTCCCCATAGAAGCATTAATAAAAGCCCTCGTATGGAAATGTAGCCTAATGGACATCACGCTAATAATTGGCATCAATTTAATTACTCTCACCATTGCCGTTATTGGTCTTCTATTGGGTTTAGTTTATTTTCTGTTTCGCGAGACTCGAAGGGTTAGCGATCTTGAAGTTAATTACAGGGCTCTTAACGCAGAGGTAGCTAAAGCAATTCGTGGGTTGTCTTTAAGCCCCGGGAGTAACGACGACCCACTTAACGAAGCCTCTCGGCGCGACATATTGCTCCGTAAATGGCAAGCTAATATAATTTCAAGAGACGAAGCTATTGAACTCAATGAAATACTACTCAAAGAAAAGAAGCGAGCCGAAGAAAGAGGCGATACTGCTAGCCTGGTGGCTATAGTTTTAGGGCTTATTTTATTAGGCGCCTTTCTCTCAAGGAGGTGTTAGAAAATGGGCTCAGGTTGGAATTAAGATGGGTGCTTTCAAGGAAAAGGTAACAATATCTAATCCAGACAAACCACATTACTCCACATTCCCTTCTCCTGACAGCCTCAAAAAAGCCACCGCTTTATCATAATAATTTTTTACTCTTTCTATATAAGCAAGCTGAGACAAGACCACAGTAACCTGAATAGAATGGGACTCCCCAGCCAGATCACCACCTCTAATCTCAGCATTGTCAGTTAGTTCTCGCAGCCGACCCCCCAAAGCCTTTGCCATATCAATACTGGCTTCCTTGAGGGGTGCCGAAAGGAGATACAAAGCCTTGCCAGTGTCTTTTGGCTCACAATCAGCGGATAGACGACTTAGGGCTAAATTCATTGCCTCCAGAGCCTTTAATGACTCCGCACCTTTCTCCCGGAAAGTGGGCAGTCTCCAAATCCAGAATGGAAGCTTAGGGGGGAGTCCGGTTCTACCCCTGCCTATCACCGTCAAGCCGCTTAAGGTCTGCACTATATCGCCAACACCCAGAACCCTTGCCCCAGCATACTTAGAGCCCGAAACCTCACTGGCACACAGGAGGTCATAAAAAGAATTTACTATCTCCTGGTTCGCTTGCTCCCAGCTCTCAGCCAATACCAGTCCCCCCCGCCTGAGCTTTTCATTATCCACCAGGAATATTGCCTCAACAACTCGAGCGATAGATTTAAGGCAAACAGCAGTCCGGTAAACAGCCCTGACTCCAGCTAATTTATCAGAGTCAAAAGGAAGGATAATGAGACCGTAAACGGGCTTGCCAGCAAAACGCTCCTTCAATTTTTGCCCAATCACCGATGCCGCCATAGAACCAAAGTTCCCATCAGCACCAGCAACAACCAAAAAAGCCTCTGTCTCAAAGTATTCCTTTCGTCCTATAACTGAGAGAATTCGCTCGCTTTCTACCTGAACCCACTCAGCCTCCAGGCTGGTAACCTTAGCCGTATTTTCTACCTCCGCTGGCATCTCAGCCACCGGCAAGCGATAAAGAAAATCAGCCTCCTTAGAAATCAGATTGGTAAGGGTTCCTTGGTCATAGCTTCCTGCATAGGCAGTCGTCAGTATACTAACATTCCGCTCGAGCTTAGCTCTCTTATTTAACTGGACAAACCTATCACCAATTCGGGAGCCGCATCTCCCCAACCCAATAACCAACAACTTCACCGATATCGCCTCACTTGAAAACGATAAAGATTTACTGGTTCCTCAGCTAATATCCCGGCTTTAGCCCGGCAGATAGCTATTTGCTCCTCAACTGTGTTGACTCCCTCCAGGTCTGGGAGGAGAAGCCCCCGCCTGAAACTACACTCCACAATTACGCCATATTTTTTGGGGTCAAGCTGACCTATATCCTTCACAGGCTCAGGACGGGTAAGAATATCCACACTATATTCTAAGTCGGCTAACTCAGATTCCGTTACCGGCAAGAAGCGGGGGTCTTTAGTCGCCGAGCTTATGGCATTGGCAATAATCTCTTCAGCCACATTGGCTCTGGTTGGCTCAAAGGTGCCAATGCACCCCCTGAGCTCCCCACCTTTTTTAATAGACACAAAGACACCAGCCCTCTCCTTCATCTCCGGACTAAGCTCCTCAGGCTTTAGCACCTTCCCGGTACGGACATAGCTTTCGACTGTCTCTTTGGCTAACCTGACTAACGGATGCATTTCCCTACCTTTTATTACTCTCTTGAGACTAAAGAAGACAGGACTTCAAAGGCAGCTACCAGATAGCCAACACCAAAAGGACCTTCATAAGCCAGAATCTCTGGTTTCACTTCAAGACCATCCAGAGCCCCCAGAAGAATGACGATGGACCGTAAACCACATTCACCAGCCCGCTCAAATAGGTTCTCGTCCAGCCCCAAAACTGCCGCCACATCCAGACGAGATAAAGCCGCCACTAACTTTTCGTCAAAGACCTTCCCCATAGGGTCATATCCTGAAGGTGCCCCAGGCAAAAGCCGATGAGAAAGGTCACCACTGGCTACCACAGCTACTCGCTTTTGGCTCCTATCAACAGCTCGCTTAATGGCTTTACCAAAAACAAAATGCCTGTCTAAAGGAAGCCAAGAAAAGGTTAATGGCACCATAGGTATCCCCTTAATTTCCCGGATAAAAAAATGCATGGGTACCATCACCCCATGGTCAAGTTCATAGCTCCTCTCGCCAATAGACTTAACCGGAATCCTGTCAGCTTTCGCCTCCTCCTCAATAAGGCTAACCAGGCTTAATTCATTTTCAAACTGATGCCGGGGAGTACCGGAACCCCACCGGCTCATATCACCTTGCGACGATTTAGCCGTAAGTATACCCATAGCTTCAGGGTGATAATTTCCATGAGGACTAATAATCAAAATGGCTTGAGGCTTATACTCGGCTAATTTATCCGTGAGTCTTTCCATAGCCCTGACAGTAGCTGAAATTGCCCTTTCCTGTCCTCTGCCGACATCGGGCACCAACAGAGGCGGATGAGGCACAATGCAACCGAAAACTATCCCCATAAAAACGCCTCCTGAATTTCCTAAACTATACCTTAACCTTTTTGACCTTCTGCCGGATATTAAGCTCAGCATCACAAAACTTACATTTCGAGCCATCAACTCCAATTACTTTTGTATTATAACCGAACCGGCTTATATTCAGCTTACCACAGGAATAACATATTGTATTCTCCGTATCATGACCAGGCACATTCCCTAAATAAACAAAGCGTAGTCCAGCTCTCTTGCCTATTTTATAAGCCGTCTCTAGGCTCACTATAGGAGTCGGTGGCAGATGAGTTAAATAGTGATGAGGGTAGAACCGGGTCACATGCCAGGGTGTTAATTCCCCTAATTCGTCCCTGACCCACCGGGCTATCCCCGCCAACTGCTCTTCATCGTCATTCATTGACGGGATGATATTAGTTACTACCTCTACATGCATTCCCCACCTTTCCTTGGCACGCTTAGCCACCTCTAAAATCCCCCGCCACCGATAAATCTTAGACAGCTTCTGATAAAAACCGTCCGAAAAGCCCTTCACATCCACCCGCCAGGCATCAAGATAGGGTCCAAGGACATCCAGAGCCTCCACAGTAAGATAACCATTAGTAACATAGACGGTATACAGCCCGTACTCTTTAGCTAACTTGGCTGAGTCTAAAGTATACTCAAACCAGATCGCCGGTTCGTTATAAGTCCAGGCAATACCACCACACCGATATTGCCTGGTCAGCTCTATAGCTTCTTTGGGAGAAACCTTCCGAGAACCTCTGACACTGCCACCCGGCTGTTCGACACAAGAAATTTCCCAGTTCTGGCAATGTTGACAGTGGAAATTACACCCCCAACCACCCAGGGAGAAAACAAAGCTCCCCGGCAAAAAATGAAACAAAGGCTTCTTTTCAATAGGGTCAACCGCCATGGAGGAAACCTCAGCATAATTCAGAAGATAAAGAAGACCATCGTAATTGCAACGCATGCGGCAGACACCAAGTTTCCCCGGATTAATGACACAACGCCATTGACATATATCGCAGCGAACCCTATCCCCGGAAAGCTTTTCATAAAGGATCGCCTCTAACATTGACCCCTCTACAACTCAATTATATCACTCACACCCTCTGTATAGTAGCTGAAATCAAAAAGGGTAACTAAACTACTGGACAATACAACTTGATAGATTTACAATTCCTTTTTAGTCTATTATTAAGTGTGGACTGTTCCCGTCCCTAAGATCAAGAATTTGGGGACGCAAAAAAGAGGAGAGCTAAAATGATACTAGAACTCAATGAAGAGCAAAAAATGCTCCAAAAAACTGCTCGGGAGCTTATGGAGAAAGAGATAATCCCCATTGCCGATGACTATGACCGCAAATATCGCCCCCTCCCCAGGGATATAGCTGTTGACCTTATGAAAAAATTAGCCCCCCTCGGTTATATCGGTTCCGTATTAGCCCAGGAATACGGTGGGCATGGCTTGGACTTTATTTCCTACGGTATTCTCATTGAAGAACTCTCCCGAGCCTATGCCAGTTTAGGTTTAGTTGTGGTTGTGCAAAATGAATCCCTCCTCACTACCTTGTTTAAAGAAGGCACCCCCGAGCAGAAGCAAAAATTCATTCCCAAAGTACTGGCTTTAGAAAAAGTCTGCTGCTTAGCTTCCACCGAGCCTGATGTCGGCTCAGGCGCCCGAGATATTAAGACTACCGCTGTCCTTAGCGGTAGTTACTACGTCCTTAACGGCACCAAAATCTGGATCAGCAACGGTCATATTGCCGACATAGCTGTTGTCTTTGCCTCCACCGATAGAAGTAAAGGGACTCTGGGTATCACCTGCTTCATCGTCGACCGAGCCGAGTCCCCTTTTGCTACCAGAGACCTTCTTCATCTCGGGCTTCGCTCCTGCCCTACCTCAGAACTCGTCTTTGAAGACTGCCGTGTCCCCAAAGATAATATCCTTGGTAGCCTTGGTGAAGGCTATCGCTTAGCCCTCCAGGATTTTCTCCAAATCCGCACCTGTATGGCGATGATGTCTACCGGAATAGCCCAAGCCGCCCTGGACGCTTCTATAAAGTATGCCCGAGAACGAAGGCAGTTTGGGCGACCTATCGGCACTTTCCAGCTTATTCAAGAGATGATTGCTGATATGGTTATCGCTATTGAGTCAGCCCGCTTCCTCTACCGCCAAGCCTGTTATCTGCTGAGCAAAGGAGAAAGCTGCTTCCGGGAAGCTTCCATGGCTAAAGCCTTTGCCACCGAAATGGCTATCGGAGCTACCTCCAAAGCCATTGAAATTCACGGCGCCTATGGCGTTTCTGAAGAATACCCCCTGGAGCGATACTTCCGGGATGCCCGTATGCTCACCTTTGCCGATGGCACTACCGAAATTCAAAAACTGATTGTTAGTCGCGAAACCCTGGGTATGCCCGCCTTTGTCTGAGTCAGATTAGATGGTAGTTATCGGCTTAACTGGAAATATCGGCACCGGCAAGACTACTGTCTCCCAAATCCTAGCAAAGCTGGGTGCCCTGATAATTGACGCTGATAAACTGGGACACAAACTCCTCCACCCCCAAACCCAGACCTGGCATGAAATAGTCTTTGCCTTCGGTAGAAACATTCTTAAACCCAATGGTGAAATAGACCGCCACAAATTAGCCCAAATTGTCTTCTCCAATCCTGAAGCCCTAACCGAACTTAACCAGATAATGCATCCCCGAATGTATCAGATAGCCAAGGAAAAGATTGAAGACGGACGAAGGCAGGGAGCTAAAGTTATTGTCCTTGAAGCCCCCTTACTTATTGAAGCCGGCTGGATGCCTCTGGTTAATCAGCTCTGGGTTACCACAGCCCCCAAAACCGTAATCATGAAGAGACTTAAAAGTCAAAAAGGACTGGACGAAGCCCAAATCTTAGCCCGCCTTAACTCCCAGCTCCCCCAGAAGGAAAAAATTAAACAAGCTCATGTGGTAATTGACACCAATTGTGACCTATCTGAACTGGAAGCTAAAGTAACAGAGCTATGGAGAAAGGTGACGACCAATGGACTTTAATTATACCGATGAGCAAAACATGCTTCGGAAAATGGCACAAGACGCCAATGGTTAATCAATGGCTCCAAAATGTTTATCACCCTGGGCAATGTTGCCGACATTGCTATCACCGCCGGTCAGACCAATAGAGCTAAGGGTCACCAAGGCATAATCACCTTTATTGCCGAGCGGGGAATGCCCGGTTTCCGCAGCCGGGAACTTCATGGCAAGCTCGGCATGCGGGGCACTGCCCTCGGCGAACTCATTTTTGAAAACTGCCCGGTACCTCACAAATCCACCGCCTAATTATCGCCCGACAAGCTCGGGTATCAGCGCCTTTGTCTAACGGAATATTCAGCCTGGCTATCACCCTGCGCGGTAGCAAACGTGTTTAGATTCTTCGCTCAGAATGACAGACGGATGTTACTAAATAACCTTCACTCCCCCACCCTGACTTAAGTCATGTCCAGTAGAATAATATAAACATAGCCAAAAATTGGGAGGTGGTAGACATAGTATCCACGGAAGTTCTCAAAGGCTTTAAACTGTTTACTGGTCTGGACGAAACAGAACTGGCACAAATCGCCACGCTTTGCCAGGAACGCACCTATGAAAGGGATGCCATTATTTTCACTGCCGGCGGTTGGGCGACAGATGTATACGTCCTAAAATCCGGGAGGGTTGGCATTCAAATTGAACTTGTTATTTATAACCTAGAGATAAGGGCTATCATCTACACTGTGGAAAAAGGCGAGGTTTTTGGCTGGTCAGCTATAGTGCCACCCCATAGACTTACTGCTCTCGCCCGATGCCTGGAGGAAGCTGATGTCGTCGTCATAAACGGGACAAATTTCATGAACCTCCTGCAAAAGAACAACCACATAGGTTACGTGGTGATGAAAAATCTGAGCCTGGTCATTAGCTCCCGACTCGCTGCCACCACCACTACCCTTTGCCACGAAATCCAGAAACTCCTCAAAAAGTAGCTTAAGCCAACCTAGCCCAACCATCTCCCTTGGGAAGAACAAGACGCAACAAAAAGGCTGCAAACCAAACTTGACCCTATTTGCGTAAGCTGATACAATGTAAATCTGATTTTTGACCCAGGAGGTAAGTGAAATTTACGCTGTTATTGCGACAGGGGGCAAGCAATATAAGGTAGCTCTAGGACAGACACTGGAGATTGACCACCTGGCTGTGGCTGGAGGTGACACTGTTGAGCTGGATAAGGTGCTGCTCATTGCTGATGGCGAGGATATCATGGTCGGTAGCCCCGCCATTGACGGCGCCAAAGTCATAGCTACCTGCCTTGGTGACGAAAAGGGAGACAAGATTATAGTTTTTAAATATAAGCCGAAAGTCCGCTACCGCCGCAAAAAAGGGCACCGACAACTTTACACCAAGCTGGAAATTAAGGAGATTCTCAAACCCGGAGAGAAACCGAGTAAACCAAAAGCAAAGAAAGCATCTGTCAGGAGTAAAGCTTGAAATTATGGCGATAATTCAAAAGGAAATTAAATTAGCCGGCTCTAAAGGGGAAAGGAAAGTAGTGGCTGTCTTTGATAGCGGTGCCAGTTATTCCTGCATTCGACCTGAGTTGGCATCAGAGCTTGGGTTAGTGGACAAATTACCTGAGCCCATGGATTTTGTCACTGCTAAAGAAGGAGAAAAACTATCCGCCACGGAGGCCACTCGCTTAAACTTCTACATTAATGGCTACAGGTTCTCCGACGAATTCATGCTCATTCCTGACCTTTCCGAGCCGATAATCATTGGGGTAGCAACGCTCCAGAAATGGCGCATGAAATTGGATTTTGAAACAGAAGAGGTCATCATAGACCCTAAAGTGACTAAACTTAGATTTTTGGCAAGTAAATAAGGATAAAATGGCAATTATTCAAAAACCGCTAAAATTAGTTGGCTTTAAAGGAAAGAAGGAGGTATTAGCTATTTTTGACAGTGGCGCAAGTTATTCTTGTATCAAGCCAGAATTGGCACAGGAATTAGAAGTTATCTTAACTCTACCTGAGCCCATGGAATTTGGCACTGCTGAAGAAAATAGAAAACTTATCGCCACAGAAAGAGTGCTTCTAAACTTTTACATTGATGGTTATAGATTTTCAGACGAATTTATGCTTATTCCCGGGCTTTCTGAGCCAGTGCTTATTGGCGCTAAGACGCTCCAAGCCTGGCGGATGAAATTGGATTTTGAAACCGAAGAGGTCATTATTGACCCCAGGGTAACTAAATTGCGCTTATTGTTTTTCTTTTCCAGGTTACTTAGCTAAGGAGGTGAATCTAAATGGCACACAAAAAGGGTGGTGGTAGCACTCGCTACGGGCGGGATAGCCAGGCTAAAAGGCTGGGTGTGAAAAGATATGCCAATCAGCAAGTCCGTGCTGGCACTATTCTGATACGGCAACGAGGAACACGCATCTATCCAGGCAATAATGTGGGTATGGGTAAAGACTATACTCTATTTGCTCTCATTGATGGTGTGGTCAAGTTTGAGCCAATAACCAGAGACAAAAAGAAGGTCAGCGTTTACGCTAATAGTTAAAATGAAAGACAAAATCCATCCCAAGTACTATCCTGAGGCTAAAGTAACTTGCGCCTGCGGTAATACTTTCACTACCGGCTCCACCAAATCGGTGCTCAAGGTAGAGGTATGCAGTAAATGTCATCCTTTCTTCACCGGTGAGCAGAGAATCGTAGATACCGCTGGTAGAGTGGAACGGTTCAAGAAACGCTACAAATTGACGGAATAAGCAGACACCTCACTAATTTGCCGCCTATAATTGAAGCCGAACATTTAGTAAAGAAATTCGACACCATTACCGCGGTAAAAGATGTCAGCTTCCAGGTGGGAAGGGGAGAAATTTTTGGCTTTCTCGGTCCTAATGGAGCTGGCAAAACTACTACCATTAATATCCTGTGTACCCTTATCAGACCCACCTCAGGACAGGCTTCCGTTTGTGGTTACGATGTAGTTAAAGAACAGAATAGGGTTCGCCGGTGTATCGCTCTCGTATTCCAGGAGCCATCCCTGGACGAACGGATGACAGCTCTGGACAATCTAAAATTCCACGCCTACGTTTATAATTTGCCTCAAAAATTAGCCCGGGAGCGCATTGAAGAGGTCTTGAGGATGGTGGAACTGTGGGAACGGCGGGACAGTCTGGTGCGCACTTTCTCTGGGGGAATGAAACGGAGATTAGAACTGGCTCGCGGGTTGCTCCACCACCCCCAAGTCTTATTCCTTGATGAGCCTACCTTAGGGCTTGACCCTCAGACCAGAGTTCGAATGTGGGAGTATATTCACCAACTCAGGCGAGAAAAAGAGATAACTGTTTTCCTGACTACCCACTATATGGACGAGGCTGAGAATGCTGACTGTATTGCCATTATTGACAATGGCATTATTGTCGCCTTAGATACCCCGGAAGCCCTGAAGTCAAAAGTAAGCGGTGACCTCATTTACCTTGAAACCGAAAAGGATGAAGCGGTGGTCGAAGAGTTAGCCACCAAATTCGGCATTCAGGCACTAAAAGACGGTAATGGTTTAAGATTTGAAGTACCCCAGGGAAACGCCTTTATCCCCCAATTAGTTTCCCATCTGTCTATCCCTATCCGCAGTCTGAGCTTGCGTCGCCCGACTCTGGAGGACGTTTTCATAAAGCTTACCGGCAAAGAACTCAGAGAAGAAGAATTAAGTGGGGCTGAAGCTCTTCGGGATTGGGCACGCCGCTATGGACGGAGACAAAGACATGGCTGAACTAAAGGGCATTTACATTCTGTGGTACCGGGAATTATTGCGACTGAGACGAGACCGTCCCCGATTGATTGCGTCTCTGGGAACACCTATCCTCTACCTGATAGTCTTTGGCTTTGGACTCAGCCGCCTTATGGGAACACTGGCTCCAGGTCTTAATTTTACCCAGTTCCTTTTTCCCGGTCTCTTAGGCATGACAGTACTCATGGCAGCACTAATGTCAGGAATGTCTGTGGTCTGGGAAAGGGAAATGGGCTTTCTTAAAGAAGTGCTGGTAGCACCCTTAAGCCGCAGAGCTATGGTCTTCGGTAAAGCTTTTGGGGGGGCTACCTTAGCTATGTTGCAGGGCTTAATTCTTTTAGTCTTAGCCCCTCTCCTGGGAATAAGCCTCTCTCTTACTTCCCTTCTCTGGCTCCTGCCTTTTTTACTTCTAATAGCCTTTGCCCTCAGTTCTTTAGGAGTCCTTATCGCTTCCCGAACCTATACTATGGAAGGATTTCAGGTAGTGCTAAACTTAGTCCTCTTACCCCTTATCTTCCTTTCTGGAATCTTCTTCCCTCTGACAGGACTCCCGGGGTGGTTAGATGTTATTGTTAAGATAAATCCCATCACTTACGGAGTAGAGGCTATTCGTCATTTGATATTAGGTCCAGTCGTGCCTTCAGTAGCTTGGTTCGGGCGTCCGGTAACCTTGATTGAGGACACCCTGGTAATAGTAGCCCTGGCGGTTATCGTTACCGGGCTGGCTATCTGGTCACTTTCTCGCCAGGAATAACTATGTCAAAAGAACCTTTTTACTACGGTGGCCAAGCTGTCATTGATAAGCTTCATTCCTGATATAAAAACCGTCTTTGCCTACCATGGCGCTGAGCATAAGGTGGTTAACGCTTATGAAGCTGGTGTCCCCCTGGAATTAGAAACGGTCAGAGGTTACTCCACAGCTCACGCCCGCTGTGGTACCAGCTTTCTGTTGACAGTGCTTATCGTGGCTATAGTTATTTTTGCTCTCCTCGGTCGCCCCCAACTATGGGCAAGTATCCTGTCTCGAATAGTTCTCATCCCGGTCATCGCCGCTTTGAGCTATGAAATAGTCCGTTTCAGTGCTGCCCACAGCCATAACAGATTAGTTCGGGTCTTTCTGATGCCCGGGCTCCTGTTACAAACTATGACCACTAACGAGCCTGGTGACCAACAATTGGAAGCAGCTCTGTCAGCATTAAAGAAAGTAATTGAGGCTGATAACCCTGAAGTTAAAACGGCAAACCTAAATACAGAAAACCTTTAAACCGAGAGTGTTTATGAATATACCTTCAATATAGGGCGAGGCTTTAGCCTCGCCGGGGTGACCTTTTAGGGTCGTCCTACACATCTGATAGGTCTTCCCTAACCACAGATTGAAAAAAGCAGCTCCAGTTCCCCGTGTGGCATACCGGACCAAGCGGCTCTACCTTAAGCAAAAGGACATCACTATCACAATCCTTAGAAATGGAAACAACCTTGAGAGTACTGCCTGAAGTAGCCCCTTTATGCCACAATTCTTGCCGACTCCGACTATAAAACCAGACTTCACCGTCATCTAAAGTCCGCAGCAAGGCTTCCTTATCCATATACCCCACCATCAGCACCTCATTAGTCTTAGCATCCTGAATAATAGCCGTAATTAGACCTCTATCATTAAACTTCAGCATTATTCTCCTCTATAACCTGACTGGTATCCCCTTTTGAGCCAAATATAATTTCGCCTCTCGGATAGAATATTTGCCGTAATGGAAGATGCTTGCCGCCAAGACCGCATCAGCTTTACCAATTACAATAGCCTCATAGAGATGCTCTAAGTTTCCAGCACCACCACTGGCAATAACCGGCACTTCCACCGCCTCAGAAATAGTCCGGGTTAGCTCCAAATCATAACCCATTTGATGTCCATCGCAGTCCATACTGGTCACCAGAAGCTCTCCAGCGCCTAACTTTACTGCTTCCTTTGCCCACTTTACGGCATCCATACCTGTCGGCTCCAGACCACCATAAATATATACTTCCCACTTCGAGCCAGAATCAAAACCTAACTTCCCTCCGGACTCTTTTTTTGTCTCCAGCCTTTTAGCATCAATGGCCACTACAATACACTGGCTGCCAAATTTAGCCGCCCCATCGGCAATAAGTTGTGGATTATACACCGCTGCCGTATTTATGGCTACCTTGTCGGCACCTGCCTCTAAAATCCGCCGCATATCATCAATATTCCTTAAGCCACCACCTACCATAAATGGTATAAACACCACCCGGGAGACCCGCTCCACCACTTCCACCATAATATCCCGGGCATCGGAAGAAGCCGTAATATCCAGAAATACCAGCTCATCAGCCCCCTCACTACTGTAAAAACTGCCCAGTTCTACTGGGTCACCGGCATCCTTGAGTTGGACAAAACTAACCCCCTTGACCACCCTCCCCCCGGTAACATCAAGACATGGAATTATCCGCTTCGTCAGCAACTCAAACCTCCTTTCACGCTTCAAAAAGCTATTTCGGACTGATATTCAGAATCTCGGCTCCTTTGTCAGTGACTAAAATAGTATCCTCCAATTTTACTACTCCCTCCCCAGGATGCAACATATTAGCATTCATCCCCGCCTCAGCCATTCTCTGCTGAAGCCTCTTTATCCTTTCAGTCTTTACCAAATCGCCGTCCCACCTATTTGATCTTGCGGAAATTCAAAGCATAAGCAAAAAATTTGCCCGACTCCTTAACAATGGCAAAACCAGCATGTTTAGCCTTAGTCTTAACCGTAGACCTAAGAGAGTAATGAGGGTCAAATATAAATTCGCTCACCGAAAGTACCCCTCCAGGCACAATCACTCTATTTAGCTCTTTTAAAGCTACATCAGACTTCGGGATTTCTCCGAGAACCATAATCAGAAAGGCTAAGTCAAAACTATTATCCTTAAAAGGTAAAGTCAGGGCATTGGCTACCACTAGGTCAACATTGCCTAAATTATGATTTAGGACCTTTTCCCTGGTCTCAACCACCATATCTGGCTGTATATCCACACAATATAGTCTTCCCGAGCTTCCCACTCGTCTAACTGCTTCCACCGTGAGAAAGCCGGTTCCCGAACCCAACTCCAGGACTTTCATATTCTTGCCCACCCCCACCCACTCTATAGTCTTTGCGGCACCAAAAAAGTGCCTACGAAAACGGTTTTCCAAAATCCCTCGGGCTTTGAAAGGGCAAGCAAAAGGATATAGTTTAGCCAGCACTCGTATAAAGAGTAGACAGACAAAAAATAAAGCTAATAGACCCAAGATTATCTTCACCAACATAGATATCACTCCTTCTTCATACCAACAGCTAAGGCTTCTTTTAGCTTTATGTTACCAGTATAAAGGGCTCTCCCGATAATAACCCCCTCAACCCCTAACCTTTTTAGTCTCTCCAAGTGCCACAAGGAAGAAGCTCCTCCTGAGGCAATAACAGGTAAAGTTAATTTTGCCACTAACTCGGCTATTGCCTCAAAATTAGGCTCCGTCAGGGTGCCATCTCGCTTTATATCAGTATAGATAAGCCGCTTTACTCCTATTCCTGCCAACCTTAACCCTAACTCTAAAGCCGTAATCTGGCTTAATCTTACCCAGCCATGGGTAGCTATATAGCCATCCTTGGCATCAAGACTGATAATTATAGCTTCGCCAAATTGACGGCAAAGTTCTTCCACCAACCTCATGTTTTCCACAGCCATAGTCCCCAGAATCACTCTCTGTACTCCCATGCCTAATAACTCCTCCACCATCTCTAACCGCCGAATACCCCCGCCTACCTGAACCGGTATGTTAACTTTAGCTAAAATCGCTTTTATGGCTTCCTTATTTAGTAGTTGCCCAGTAGCAGCTCCGTCCAGGTCAATAATATGAAGTTTCCGGGCTCCTTCAGTCTGCCAATTAAGAGCCACCATTGTCGGTGCTTCAGAAAAGACTGTTTCCTGTTTAAAGTCACCCTGATACAGACAGACGCATTTACCCCCCCTGAGGTCAATAGTTGGAATTATCTCCATATCTTCCTTTCGGTAAAACTAAGATGGGGCTTTAAGCACCTTTCTTGTCTTTTCCGATTCAGAGACAATTAGCTGTCCGAGGTACTTTATAGCCTCAGCCATTTCCTTTCTGGCTTCATCTTGTCCTTGTTCCATTCTAATAAGTATTTCTCTCAGCTCTTTTCTTGTCTCAATATATTCTTCTCCCATTTTAATGACACCTTCTTCCATTCTCATGAAACTTTCTCCCATTCTAATGAGACCTTCTCCCATTCTTGTGAGAATTTTTCTTGTGTTTCTGCCATTTATTATGGCGTAAGCCGTAATAAATGCACCTAAAATCGTTGACATAATCCCAGCTAAAGCTAATAGCTCCCAAAAACTCATTCCAAATGCCTCCTTCTATTTCTTGGCTTTATTGCCCCTTGTATCTTTTGAGTTTGCTACCTCCAGTTTGGGAAACCAAATAGGCACCGTCAAGGCATTAGTACCTACTTGAAATTTTTAGCCTTTCCGATAAAATACCCAAGGTTTACCATATTAATCTTAACACAAAAGGAGAATTAAATGAGCGCACAGTGCACCTGTAAAATAAGAAAAAAGGAGGT
>DYGU01000024.1 GCA_020724525.1 Dehalococcoides mccartyi | reverse complement strand
TCTGCGAGGTCTCTCTTTTATTTTCAACCCCGACCGACCAAAATATTACAGTATCCCCTTTCACTATTGTGGTCTGCCATATTGACGGATTACACTCTACCGTGTAAAATACATTAATATGGAACAAAAGCAAAAAGGGGATGCCTGGAATGGGCGGCGAATTCGAGCCTTAAGGCAACATCTGAGACTGACCCAGAGCCAACTGGCTAAAGAACTGGGCACGCGCCAGCAGACTATAAGTGAATGGGAAACCGGATTATACAAACCGAGAGGAACCTCGGTCACCCTTCTTAACCTGATTGCGGAGCGGGCTGCCTTCCAGTATAAACCAGCCAGGGGCTCTGAGACAAAATTACCGATAATAAAGAAGCAAAGGATTACTTCCTGATGCCTAAAGTCAAAGTAGGTTGTTGTGGTTTTCCCACAGGTAGGAAAGTCTACTATTCTCAGTTTGACTTAGTAGAAGTCCAGGAGACATTTTACAAACTACCGGCAGTAGAGACTGCCCTGAAGTGGCGCCAAGAGGCACCTCCTAACTTCGAGTACACAATGAAAGCCTGGCAACTAATTACCCATCCCCCATCAAGTCCTACTTACCGAAAGGCTGGTCTCACTATAAGTAGTGACAAAACCAAAAATTATGGCTTTTTCACTCCCAGTGACCAGGTCTTTGAAGCCTGGCTTAAGACTCGGGATATCGCTAACACCCTGAAAGTTAGGGTTATCGTTTTCCAGTGTCCAGCAAGCTTTGTTGACAGCGTTCAAAATGTAGAGAATATGAGAGCCTTTTTTAAGAGACTTAAGAGAGAAGATTTCATTTTTGTCTGGGAACCCAGGGGTAACTGGAATGAACAAACTATTACCTCTCTCTGTCGCGAACTCAACCTTAGCCATTGTGTTGATCCTTTCGCGACAAAGTCGCTCTATGGAAAGATAAAATATTTTCGCCTTCATGGTGGTCCTGGCTACCGGCATCAGTATAGCGAGGCGCAGATGAAAGAATTGATGGGCAAAATAAATGGTGAAACTTACATCTTGTTTAATAATATCACCCGTCACAATGATGCCCTAAGGTTGTCCCAGCTCCTTAAAGGTGGTAGCTGATGCTGAAGACGGCTCAAAGTCCAGCAAAATTAGCTTTCAGTTTGGGCACCAGTAATCGTGCCCCTCTCTACCTTGGGCACAAACTGGGTGGCTATCGCCCAGGCGGCTACAGGGCTTTTCTCAACACGGCTGAATTCAAACAGGGTTTGGAGAATCTGGAAAAGGATTAATTTTTTAATTGGTTTTACACGTTAGCGTGTAGACCTCGCTAAAAATAATGAATAAGGTAAAAATATCGGAAAATATGATAGCTCGCCTGTGGCAATGTCTCACCGGGAAAGAACTGGTTACAGATAATGGCAGGGTTGTACAGATTATCTATCCTGGTAGACCCAGTGCTGATAGTGGTCCTGATTTTCATGATGCCGTCATTTCCGTCAATGGTCAGGTAGTAAAAGGCGATATTGAAGTTCATACCAACTCCAGACAGTGGTTTGACCATGGTCACCACAAGGACCCGAATTATATCCAAACCATTCTCCATTTAGTCTGGGAACATAGTCCTCAATTTCCAACTTTCCTTGAAGGTGGTAGGCAAGTTCCCGTAATGTCATTGGGTCCTCTCTTCTGTCGCCGAACTTCCTGGCTACAGTGGCGTCCCCCTTGCTCTCAAGTTTCCCGGTGTTTAAGCCGAGAAGACTTACTCCAATTGTTGAAAACCGCTGGAAAAGACCGATTTAAGACTAAAGTTGACTGCTTTAGCCTTAACCTTACCTGCCAGAATGCTGGGCAAGGGCTATGGCAGGGAATAATGCGAGCCTTAGGCTACACCAAGAATGTAAAGCCTTTTGAGGAATTATCTCAGAGGTTACCTCTTAGCTTCTTAGAAAGTTTAGAAGCGAACGGAGACTTAGCTATAAAGCAAGCCTGGCTTTTAGGTGCCGCCGGATTGCTACCGTCTCAGCGGCTTAAGGGGCCGACTTTGCTGGCAAAAGAGCCAGAAGTAATAAAGCTGGAAAGACTGTGGCAGGCTAACGGCATTAGGGAAACTATGACAGAAGGAGACTGGCATTTTGTCGGGGTACGCCCCACCAACTTCCCCACTCGTCGTCTCGTGGCTTTAAGCTGTCTCCTCAGCCGATACCACAAATTGGGTCTTCTCCAGGGGATTCTAAAGTTGTTGAGGCAAATGTCTGCCGAACCCAAGTACGGCAGATTAGAGATGAGTTTGATGGTTTTGGTCAAGGGCTACTGGGCGCACCACTTTGATTTTGGTCTAAAGTCTCGAGGAGATTTAGCCCTTTTAGGTAGAGAGAAAGCTGCGGAGATAATAATCAATATAATTCTGCCCTTTGTCAGTGCCTGGGCAAACATAGCTGGTGAATCGAAGTTAAAAGAAACCTCTTTTGAACTCTTCAGCAATTATCCCAAACTTAAGGACAATGAAATAACCCGCCACATGAGACAACAACTGCAACTCGGTAACGAGTCTAAGATTTCTCTAATCCACCAGCAAGGGTCACTCCATATCTTTGTTACCTACTGCAGCACCGGGGGTTGTAGTATTTGCCCTATAATCAAACACCCAGCCTCAAGCTGGGTATGACATCGAAGTCATGACTGGAGATTTCACCCAATTTGAAATGATAATAACCACAACTGGCAACCATAGCCGCATTATCGGTACATAACCTGGGCGGTGGAAATAGAACTGGAACCGGTGAAGAATTGACAAAATGCTGGCATAAAGCCCGGTTAGCGATGACCCCTCCTGAAAGTAAGAGCTGCTTAACCTGAAGTCTCTTAGCCGCATCTACAGTTTTGGTTACCAGAACATCAACTATTGCCTGCTGAAAACTGGCGGCAGCATCAGCTATAGAAAAATTAACTGTTTCTTTCTCCCGAACCAGGTGGAGCAAGGCTGTTTTTAAACCACTAAAACTAAAATCGTCGCTATCTTTAAGCCAGGCGCGAGGTAGAGGCAAGGAAGCTACTCCTTTCTTAGCTGTTTTCTCAATTATTGGTCCCCCCGGATAGCCCAGACCCAAAAGCCGAGCCCCCTTATCGAAGGCTTCACCGGCAGCATCGTCCCGAGTCTGACCCAACTTTTTAAACTGCCCGTGACCCTCCATCAATACCAGGTCAGTATGACCTCCGGAAACTATCAAGCATAAGTTTGGAAAAAGAGGTGGTTCGCTTCTCTCTAGCCAGTTGGCATAAACATGAGCTTCCAGGTGATTGACTCCAATTAAAGGCAGGTTGTGTGCCAGGACTATTGCTTTGGCTAAATTCACCCCTACCAATAAAGACCCGGGCAGCCCGGGACCAATGGTCACTGCCACCCCTTGCAGGTCACCAAAAGCTACCCCGGCTTCCATCATGGCTTGTTTTAGGACTGGCAGAATGGTCAGGAGATGCTGTCTTGAGGCTACTTCAGGGACAATGCCGCCGTATCGGGCATGAATATCTACCTGGGAGGTTATCACATTAGACAAAATAGTTGTCCCATCAGCCACTACTGCCGCTGCTGTTTCATCACAGGAAGTCTCAATGCCTAAGACTTTCATAGCCTTTGGTGTTCCTATTATGGGGTCGTTTGCAAAAGCTTCTGGCAGGCTTCCAAAACTGAGGTAGCTTCTTTTAGAGCCGCTTCAGCATCCTCTTCAATATAAAGTTCTTCCGGAGCCACCCCGGTGACTTCATCACCATAGACACTTACTTCCCGCTCCCGCATCAATCTCCGAGAAATTGAAGCTAACTGGGGAATTCTTTCTCGAAAACTACCGGGGAACCTTTTAGTATTCCGGAGCAAGAAGCCACCCACATCGTGTATCCGAGGTATGTCCAAGCCAGCATATCGCAGGGCTCCCTTCAGGGCTAACTCCACAGCTTCCTGACACCTACGGACAGCTAAATTCCAGGCTCCTTCCTGATATAGCCTTTCTGCCTCGCGGAAAATAATAAAGGCGCGACGAATATTGGCTTCGGCTAATTCTTTATTGGTCACAGCTCAAATATCTCACCAGGGGTAAAGTCTGGTTTAAGGTCCCAGTATCTGACCTGACCTTGTCTTAGTCTTCTGGCTTTGAGTAAGCTAAGTTTATTTCTTAGTTCTGCCAGTATGTGGGTGAAAAAGTGAGCCTGGTCATGTAAAATTAAAGCGTCCTCTACCATGTCTAAATAAAGAGGACTGAATCTCCGGGCTTCGTTTCTGGATTTAATTATCGGGGTGAAGTCAGTATGGATTCCCGACTCCTCCAGTTCATTTAATTTCGGCTCAAGCTGTTTGTCGGCATCAGCTATCATCTCCAAACGAGTCCGCCTGCCCGCTGGGGGGTTCTCAACCACAATCAATAAATCTATATCAGAAACAGGAATTGCCTCTTCTCGAGCTACCGAACCGAACAAAACTACTGAAACCAGTCTCTCCCCCAGAGTTTCCTTGAGGTGTCTGGTAAACTCGAGGGTTAAAGTTTTTAAAGTTGAAGACAAAGCCATCTCCTCTTTTCTCGCTGCCATAGCGAAACTATTATAGCACAGTCCTGTTTAGAGATTATTGAGTAACTCCCCGTCATTGCGAGTAAAGCCAACCCTTGATTACAGAATTTGATGCCTGTCATAATTAAGGCTAAAATACCTCATTCCTTAGAAAGGAGAACGACTATGGAATATTTTCTGAATGAGCAACAGAAAATGGTGAAACGGTTAGTCCGTCACCTGGCTGAAGAGAAGGTATTACCAGTGCGAAAGGAGCTGGATGAGACGGAAGAATTTCCCTGGGAGATAATGAGAGAGTTGGCTAATGTTGACCTATTCCGGATTTTCATCCCCGAGGAATATGGAGGCACAGGGGGTGGCTGTCTGGACTTATGTTTAGTTGTGGAGGAGTTGAGCCGGGTGTGTTCTGGTGTGGCGGTAAGCTACGCTGCTTCAGCTTTGGGCACCTACCCGGTGTTAGACTACGGCACCCCGGAGCAGAAGCAAAAATATCTCCCCGGCATCGCCAGTGGTGAGAAATTAGCCGCTTTTGCCTTGACCGAGTTAACGGCTGGTAGTGATGCCGGTGGTATTAGAACCACAGCTACCCGGGATGGCACCGATTATGTCCTCAACGGCACCAAGCTGTTCATCAGTAATGGTGGGGAAGCTGAAATTTATACTGTTATTGCCCTGACCGACCCAACTAAAGGTCCCCGTGGTGCCAGTGCTTTTATTATGGAAAAAGGCACTCCTGGCTTTTTCTTCGGAAGAAAGGAGAAAAAAATGGGCATTCGGACTTCGGCTACGCGGGAATTAGTTTTCCAAAACTGCCGAGTGCCCAGGGAGAATCTCCTGGGGAGGGAAGGCATGGGATTTATTCTGACTATGAGAACTGTGGACAGAGCTCGTCCCGGTGTCGGTGCCCAAGCTGTAGGCATTGCCCAGGGGGCCTTAGAAGCGGCTGTAGCCTATGCCCAACAGCGAATCCAGTTTGGTCATCCCATCTCTTCTTTTCAAGCAGTCCAGCATCTGCTGGCTAACATGGCTATAGAAATAGAAGCGGCTCGGGCTCTGGTCTATGCGGTAGCCAGGACTATTGACAGTGGTTCTAAAGACTTTACCGAGGAAGGGGCTATGGCTAAAGTTTTTGCTTCTGATGTGGCTATGAGAGTAACCATTGATGCTGTCCAAGTTTTTGGTGGGGTTGGCTATATGAGAGACTACCCTGTAGAAAAAATGATGAGAGATGCTAAAATTACTCAGATTTTTGAAGGCACCAATCAGGTGCTGAGAAATGTTATTGCCCTGGAGTTGCTCAGAAGAAGGGGGCTCAGGGAATAAGCCTTTCAGGTGGTCAGACGGGAAAGACTGTCTTATCCAAAACTGAATTAATTTACCCCCTCACATATAACTTGTACGGAATTTCACTGGGAGGATAGCATTCCCCACACTCCCCGACTTCCTCAGCCGATATCGGCTCCAGCTTAACTTCATAGCCCAATTCCCGGTACATCCCCACCACCCTATCCAGATGGGCACCGCTACCTATATATACTTGCTTCCAATTAGATTTCTCCGTCTCTTTCATATCTGCTTGAACCTCCTACGCCATCCTCTCCAGACTCACTATCTTAGTCGTCCTCGGCACCAAAGCCCCCACTGGGCAAGTAGCCACACACCAGCCGCAACCAACACAGTTAGCATCCTTTAGCGGTATACCCCCGAAAGTACTAACTATAGTTTCCATCCCCCGGAAAGCGAAGTTGAGAGTCCCATCCCCCCTTTCATGACACATCCAGACACACTTGCCACACAGAATACACAAATTAGGATTATAGATAAACAGGGGATGAGTATCATCTACCGGGTAGTTTCTGGGAAGAATCTGAAACCGCCGCTGCTTTAATTTAACTCGGAAGTAAACAGCTAATTCCTGTAACTGGCAAGTGCCATTCCTGAAGCATTCAGAGCAGATAATAGGATGATTAGACAGGATAAGCTGGAAAGCTGTGTGACGAACTCGCCTTACCCTCGGTGTCTCGGTTTTAACTTTCATCCTGTCCACTATTGGTTCAGAGCAAGCGGTCACTAATTGGGGTCGACCCTCAATCTCCACCAGACAGAGACGACAGCCGGCATGGGGAGGGTTAGCCTCGCGTATAGCGCAAAGATGAGGAATGTAAATTCCGTTATCCAGAGCCGCCCATAGAACCTTGGTACCCCTTTCTGCTTTGACTTCAATATCATTAATAGTCAGGGTTACCAGCCTCATTTTTTGAGTCTTTCTTTCGGAGATCTATAGCTTGAAGCAGCCCGGCAATACTTTTGGCGTCACAAATTTCACCAGAAGCGATGAGGCTTGGTACCTGACTTAAGGGCACCCGGGCTATCTCAATTTCTTCTGTATCTTCAGCCTTTCGCTGACTAAGAATTAGGTTCGTAGCCAAATACAGGTGGAGATATTCAGTGCAGTAACCCGGTGCCGAGTAGAAACCCCCCAACTTTTCTATTTTTTGGGGGAGATAGCCAATCTCTTCTTGAAGTTCCCGCCTCACACATTCTTCAGCATCTTCCCCCGGGTCAATACTTCCGGCTGGAATTTCCAGGAGGACCTTTTCTACCGGTTTGCGAAACTGGCGCACCAGAAGAACATTGTCCGCTTCATCCAGGACTACCACAGCTACACAATCACCGTGCTCCACAATCTCCCGGGTAGTGCTTCTACCCCCAGCTTTCTCTACAGTATCAAAACGCAAATTTACAGCACGACCCCGGTAGATTTGCTTGCTGGATATAGTCCTTTCTTGTGGCAAAGCCCTTTCCTGATTTCAGCCTAATTCATACATAAGAGCCACTTCATCGCAGTTGGGGAATTTAGGGCAGCGATAGCACTCCCCCCACACCTTGCGCGGTAATTCCATTTTGTCCACCTGACGGAAACCGTGCTTTTCAAAAAAAGCCGGCTTATAAGTAAGACAAAAAATGGTCGGTATCTCCAGGTTCCGGGCTTCCTCAAGGCAAGCCTGAACCAGTAAAGAGCCAAGCCCCTGGTCCTGTCTATCCTCAATAACAGCTAATGACTTTATTTCGGCTAAATCTGCCCAGGCGATATGAAGGGCGACACAGCCCACTATCTGGTTCCCCTCCCGGAGGACAAAAAAGTCCCGGATATTTTCATATATCTCGCTCAAAGCCCTCGGGAGCATTTCCCCTTTGGTGGCAAAATAATTTATTAACTGATGCACCTGGGGGACATCACCTATTTTAGCCTTATCCACCTTCACAGCACCTTTTCCTTGAGCTTTCGCTCCAACAGACTGTAAAAATAGGTCTTAGGGCGCAGCCGGAGAAAACGAGCCACATGAGAACTAAGCTTCACCTCAACACGGTCATCGCTGGAAAGGGGCATCTCCACCTGACCATCGAGACTAAGCTTAGCCTCATGAGTTGTCGTCACCTTCAGTTCAATGGTTGTTTCTGGTGGCAGCACCAAGGCTTGACTTAAGCTGAGATGAGACGCCAAAGGTTGAAGAAGAATCTCTTTAGACTCGGGATAAAGAATAGGACCCCCAGCAGCCAGGGCATAGCCAGTGCTACCTGTAGCTGTAGCTATAATTACACCATCGGCTCGATAAGTAGTCAGAAATTCCCCATTAATCGTCGCTTCAATAAGCACCAGCCTAACCAGGTTTCCCCTACCCACAAAAACATCATTCAAAGCCCGAAAAATCTTGTTTGTCTTTTCTTCTCGGGTCACCAGTTCTGCTTCCAGCATGGCTCTTTCCTCAACCCAACCCTTTCCCGCCAGTAATTGCGGTAATTTCTCCATAACCTCCGTAGCATCTACCTCAGTCATAAACCCCACCTTCCCCAGGTTTACGCCCACGATGGGTATGGACAAAGGAGCCGAAATTCGAGCTGCTCGTAAAATGGTGCCATCGCCGCCAATACTGAGAATTAAGTCAGAGTCAGGAGCTTGGGATTGGGCTTTATCCTCTTCTGATGCCGAACACACCCAGCAAGAGAGCCCTTGATAGCGGAGGGACTTTTCTATCTCTTGGGCTAAAGGAAGAGCCTTTTCCCGCTTAGGCTGATAAAGAATACCAACTCGCTTCAAGACAAGCGAAGTCTAACACCCGTAGCTACGAAGTGTCAACCGGACAGCCTGACCAGGTGATACTGCTTCACCCCCTTGCGCAGAACAAAGAACTGCCCGTCGATACTCTCCGTCAGGGATAAAGTCCGCCACACATCGTTTACACGACGATTATTAACATAAACGCCACCGCCTTCAATCAGTCGTCTGGCGTCGCTTTTAGACCGAGCCAGCCCGCAGAATACTAACAGCTCCGCCAGAGCCATTCCCTCTCCCTCGAACCGGGACTTACTTACCTCACTGGAAGGGACATCACCGAAGATATCCAAGGCATCCGAGGGGCTTAGTCCGGATATTTCTTCACCAAAGAGCATTTGAGAAGCCCGCTCGGCACTTGCCAAAGCTGTATTTCCGTGCACTATCTTCGTTACCTCTCGGGCTAATTTCCTTTGCACTTCCCGCCTCTCCGGACTTGTAGTTATTGAGACTTCCAGTTCCTCAATCTCTTTTTGGGAAAGCAAGGTAAAGAATTTCAAGTAAGTAATAGCGTCCCGGTCATCCGTATTCAGCCAGAACTGGTAAAAGTGGAACGGGGAGGTGAGATTAGCCTCCAGCCATACCGTCCCCTGTTCTGTCTTGCCAAACTTGGCTCCGGTAGTCGTTTCTACCAGGGGGAAGACCAAGCCATAAGCCTTGCCTCCCCGCAGGCGTCGGATAAGGTCAATGCCGGCAGTAATATTTCCCCACTGGTCGCTGCCACCCATCTGGAGACGACAGTTGTATCGGTCATAAAGGACAAGAAAGTCATAAGCCTGCAATAAAAGATAGCTAAATTCGGTATAGGAAATACCTTCCTCCTGCTCCAATCTTCGTTTTACCGACTCTTTAGCTATCATATAATTGACCGAAAAATACTTACCCACTTCCCGGAGAAAGTCCAGCACAGGGATAGAACCCAACCAGTCGGCATTATTCACCATCATTGCCGGGTTGGTTTTAGCTTTAAAATCCAGGAATCGGCTCAATTGCTCTCTAATCTCCTCTAAGTTAGCCTCCACTTGCTCTTTAGTTAGTAGTGGTCTCTCCTGACTTTTACCGCTGGGGTCACCAATAAGCCCCGTGCCGCCGCCAACGATAGCTATAGAGGTGTGCCCGTATCGCTGTAGGTGCACCAGCCCTATAATTGGCAAGAGAGAGCCCACATGGAGGCTGGCTGCTGAAGGGTCGAAACCAATATAAGCCGTCACCTTCTCCTTAGCCATGACTTCTGGCAACCCCTCCGTAGCCGCATACACCATCCCCCGCCAGTTGAATTCCTCAAAAACATTCATAATAGACATCCTTAGTCCTTGCGTCATTGCGAACTGAAGTCCCAAGCCCAGTAAGGAGCATAAAGCAACCTTATCTAATTTAGCAGCCGGTGCCTTACCTGTCAAACTTTATTCGCCAAGGTCACCGCTGAAGAGACGATGGAAGTGGTCAACAAAGCTGGAAAAATCGCCCTGGATTTCGCCGGCAGAGATGCGGCGGACAGTGGGTATTCCTTTGTTGGGGTGAAGACAGCGGGAGGCAACCATTTCCACGCGGCGTTTACCCCAGCGCCGCCGGTAGTAGGCAGTTCTGGATATTTCCTTATAGGCTTCTTCCTTGCCATCACGGCGTCGATAGGTCACCTTTCCCGGCTCGAGAGCAATCTCTTTAAGAGACAGGGCCATATTTTCATAACATAGAGCCCGCCACCGGCTAAGACCATGCCTAAGAAGCGATAGAAAGTATGGTATTCTTCAAAATCCTGAGTGATTCCTTTTGCCTCCCATGAGCGCACAGTTTTGTCAAGCCTGCGCACCCTTTTTATTTTTTACC
>DYGU01000023.1 GCA_020724525.1 Dehalococcoides mccartyi | reverse complement strand
GTTACGTGAAAGGGAAAGCCCTTGCTCTACAAATTTTTTGTGTTATCATTTTTAGCACTCTTGACAAGTGAGTGCTAAATCTTTTAATATTGATATTTGTTATTGTGGTGAATATAAAGTAAGGAGGTAAAGATGGCAGTAAGTCTTCAACCTTTAGGTGATAGAGTAGTGGTGAGGCCGATTCCGAAAGAGGAAATAACGAAGGGTGGTATTGTCTTGCCGGATACAGCTAAAGAGAAGCCTCAGGAAGGGGAGGTGATTGCCGCCGGACCAGGTAGATTGTCTGAGGATGGCAAGCGTATCGCCATGGAGGTGAAAGTAGGCGACCGGGTAATCTATGCTAAGTATGCCGGCACTGAAATTAAGTTAAATGATGAAGAGCTGATTATCCTGCGAGAGAGCGATATTCTGGCAAAAAAGAGTTCATAAGAAAGGAGGCTAAAAATGGCGAAACAAATTCTTTATGGTGAAGATGCCAGACGAGCTTTGAAAAAAGGTGTTGACGCTTTAGCTGAGGCGGTTAAGGTTACTTTAGGACCGAGGGGGCGTCCGGTAGCCCTGGACAAGAAGTTTGGTCCACCCTCGGTGCTTAATGATGGTGTTTCTGTTGCCAAGGATATTGAATTACCTGACCCCTTTGAAAATATGGGGGCCCAGTTGGTGAAGGAAGCGGCGACTAAGACTAATGACAAGTGTGGTGATGGTACTACTACGGCTACTGTTCTGGCTCAGAGTATTATCACTGAAGGTTTTAAGAACATCGCTGCCGGAGCCAATCCCATGGCATTGAAACACGGGGTTGAAAATGGGGTAACGGCGATAGTCGAAGAACTGAAGAGGAACGCCACCCCGGTGACGACTAAAGAACAGGTGGCTCAAGTGGCTACTATTTCGGCGGCTGACCCGGAGATTGGTAATCTCATTGCTGAAGTTATGGAAAAGGTGGGTAAGGATGGAGTTATTACTGTAGAAGAATCTAAAGGGCTGAAGTATGAGACCGAGTATGTAGAAGGTATGCAGTTTGACCGGGGTTATATTAGCCCTTATTTCATCACCAATCCGGAGCGTATGATAGCTGAAATCGAAGACCCGTATATCCTTATCACGGATAAAAAAGTCTCCGCTATATCTGACCTTCTACCAGCTTTAGAAAAAATCCTCCAGGTTTCTAAGAATCTGGTGGTTATAGCTGAAGATGTGGAAGGGGAAGCCTTAGCCACTTTGGTGGTCAATAAACTCCGGGGAACTCTCAACTGCCTATCTATTAAAGCTCCCGGCTTTGGAGACCGACGCAAGGCTATGCTCGAAGATATTGCTATTCTTACCGGGGGTAAAGTTATCTCAGAAGAGGTAGGCAGGAAATTAGATTCAGTAACTGTAGCTGACCTTGGTCGAGCTCGTAAAGTAGTTGCCGACAAGGATGAAACCACTATTGTAGAAGGGAAGGGTTCTGAAGAAGCCATTCAGGGGCGGATTAAGCAGATTAAAGCCCAGGTAGAGGAGACTACCTCCGACTATGATAAGGAAAAGCTCCAGGAGAGACTGGCTAAACTGGCTGGTGGTGTGGCTGTAATCAAGGTGGGAGCAGCTACAGAGACGGAGCTTAAGGAGAAGAAGCATCGGGTAGAGGACGCTTTATCAGCTACCCGGGCTGCTGTTGAGGAAGGTATCTTGCCAGGTGGTGGTGTGGCACTGCTGAATGCCCTTCCGGCTTTGGACAAGCTCTCCGTAGAGGGGGATGAAGCTACCGGTGTTGTCATTCTCAAGAAGGCTTTGGAGGAACCCTTGCGCTGGATTGCCATAAATGCTGGGCAAGAGGGTTCAGTGATAGTAGATACAGTGAAGAAGAGCCCGCCGGGTGTGGGTTACGATGCTGAAAAGGGTGACTTCGCCAATATGGTGGAAAGAGGCATTATTGATCCACTCAAGGTCACCAGAACCGGGCTGGAAAATGCCGCCAGTATCGCTAATATGATTTTAACTACTGAGTCCCTGGTGACAGATATTCCAGAGAAAGAGAAAGCAATGCCACCACCGATGCCACCGGAATATTAAAGTTTAAGTAACTCAGCTAAAGACTCTTCTTTAGACACGGGCCCAACGATAGCCAGGTTGAGCTTTTCAGTAATAAAAAGCTCCCTGGCTATTCGTTTTAGGTCCTCGGTAGTTATAGCGTCAATCTGGGAAAGAACCTCGTCCACAGACAAGACCTTCCCCAGAAGTATTTCCTGAACACCAGACCAGCCGGCGACACTCCGACTGTCCTCCATGCGTAAGAGCAGCCTACCCTTGGAGAGTTCTTTAGCTTTGGTTAGTTCTGCTTCTGGGATATCATTCTTAAGCTGGGACAGTTCATTAAGGATAGCCCCGAGAGCACTCTCGACCTTTTCAGTCTGGACTCCAGCATAGACGATCATAGAGCCTGAATCACGAAAGTGACTGACATAACTGTGGATATCATAAGCCAGCCCTCGTCGGTCCCGGATGTTGATAAAAAGACGGCTGCTCATGCCTTCACCCAATATTACATTAAGTAAATCAAGGCAGAAGCGGTCAGGGTGGAAAAAAGACACTCCTTTGAGCCCGAGACACAAGTGAACCTGTTCGGTATCTTTGGGCTCGATGTGAAGACGGGGGGTTTCCTGGTGGTTATCAGCCGGTAGTGGGATTGGTGATTCGCCTTTAGACCAGTCAACAAAAGCTTGGTGAACCACATCTATAACTTCTCCCTGCTGGATGTCACCAGCGACACTTATTACCGTGTTATTGGGCAAGTAATGGGAAGAAAAGTAATCCAGAATTTGCTGACGGGCTAAGGCGGTCACTGTTTCTTTACTGCCAGCGACATCCCGTCCCAACGGTTGTTCCGGCCAGAGAAGTTCATCTATCAGCATGTCTACACGGTGCTGGGGCAGGTCAAGACTCCGGTTAATCTCCTCAATAATTATTTGGCGCTCTCGCTCCACTTCTTCGGGCTCAAACTTGGAGTGGCGAAGTAAATCAGTGAGGACATCTAAGACCAAGGAAAGATAGGGACTGGCTACTTTACACCAAAAAGTGGTTAGTTCCTTATCAGTGCCCCCACTAAGGATGCCGCCAACACCTTCAATGGTTTCGCTAATCTCCTTAGAAGTAGGGCGGCGCTCTGTGCCTTTGAAGCAGAGATGCTCAATAAAGTGAGAAGTACCAGCCTCAGTCTCTGTCTCATAGCGAGAGCCCGTACCAATAAAAAAAGCCACGCATACTGAGCGGGTATAGGGCATGGGATCGGTGATAAGGCGTAGCCCGTTGTCAAAGGTGGTCTTGTGGTACATTTATTATGTTAAATTATAGTGACAACGCCAGCCTCTGTCAATTGGCGACTTTGCTTTGGTAAGCCACTGGCGTTATTATTGTTGCCCGAGCAACTTATTGCTGGTATACTTTTTAGTGCCCCCATCGTCTAGGGGTCAAGGACATCAGCCTTTCAAGCTGGAAACAGGGATTCGAATTCCCTTGGGGGCACCATATTAGTTTCATCTTCAGGCTATCTTTAGTATTTGCTCTTTGTGCTGGTCGAGGACTTTCTCATACTGGGCGTCAAGTTGGGCATTAATTTTGCGCCACTCCTCTTGAAACTGAGGCTGAAGTTCGGGCTGGATAGTAACTTTGGCACCTAACTGCTTCTGGACGGCTTTAGTCATCTCTTGCAATTTAGCTTCGAAGTTTTGTCTTAACTCGAGAAAAGTCTGCTGGCGGGCTTGCTCATAATAGTTGAAAAGGTTTTCTATGCGCTCAAAAATCGATTGAAGCTGGTTCTGGTTTTGTTTTATCAGTTTGATGCCTGCCATAGCCTTTTTAGTGGTTTCCTTAGTCTGGTCATTTCGGGGTAGGGTTATATTCCGGATAAGGATTTCTTGACACCCTTGAACAATGTATTTTCTAATACCACTACCTTTATAGTGAGTAAGCTCGGACTCCAGGTCGAAATTGGGTTCTTTGAGGTGCCGAGCAGCTAAGACATTGCCTAAAGGTATATATTCAAGAGCTCTGAGCTCTTCTTCCGACGGCTTGCCCAGTTTCTCCACCCTCTCCATAGCCTTTTCCCAGGCACTTTTTATTTCTCCCATTTTTAGACTCCAGCTAAAAAGGTATAATCAAAAGCTTCTCCCCATTTCTGGGCATGAGCTTGCCTTTGCTGATGGAAATGGGTTTGAAAGGGAACCGAAGTGATAGTATCAGTGCTCATTAAGAGGGCATCTTCACCATTGTCGGAGTAGTAACTCCGACGAAGTCCGACTGCTTTAAAACCGTATTTCTCATATAAAGCCTGGGCAGCTTTGTTGGATAGGCGCACCTCCAGAGTTATTATCTGAGCCTTGAGTTGAATAGCTGAGTGGATAACGGAGATGAGAAGGAGTTCCCCTAATCCTCGCCGTCGATAAGCATCCCTGACAGCTATGGTGGTGAGATGGGCTTCGTCCACCATTGTCCAGAAGCCAGCATAACCGACAATGTAGTCTTCGATGGTTGGAGGTTGCTGGCTATTATTGGTAAAGAGTTTAAGCCAGGGAAGTTTGTACCAGAACCCCCGGCTTGTATCTTGACGGATTGTTTCTGACCTGCCCCGCCGTTGCTTACAAGCTACTATATAACGGGTTAACTGATTATGGAGTTCCCGCTTTAAAGAAGTATATGAAGGGTGGGGCCACTGGGTAGGGAAAGCCTCCCGGTCAATTTCAATTGCCTGGGGTATATCTTCACCCCGCATAGGGCGGACGATATAGGTCATTTTTCCCTCAACTACTTCTATCGCTTAATAGTATACTTTGTAAAAATTTTATCACATTTGCCTGATACTGACCCAGATGTAGTGTGAGTCCATAAGAGAGTGTTTATTTGTCACCCTCACCTTATTCCTCTCCCTTCAAGGGAGAGGGTAGATGAGGGTTTCTCCGCCTTGTTCAGGATTGTGGATAAGCATTGGTAAACAACGGCTATAACTGTCTTTGCGAGAGAAGTTTCTTTTGCTATACTGGGACTGATTTGGAACTAAGGAGGAAAGAAATGCTTCTTGAATTGGGTGGGCTTCCTTCGTTGACCATTATTTTTGGTGTCATAAGCATTGTTCTGGGGATTGTAGTTATGACCCAACCAAAATTGGTTCCTTACTTGCTCGGGATTTATCTAATAGTTTACGGAATCTGGATGATTATTAAGGGTTTTTAGAAATTCCGAAGTTTGGGTAGCAAGATTACCAGGGGGTTAATTATGGAAAGACAGGTTATTGCTGAACTGAGCATTATTCCCGTTGGCACAAAGGATACGGGACTTAGCCGTTATATTGCGGCTTGCGTTGAGGTGTTAGAAAAGAGGGGGCTTGTTTATCGACTGACAGACATGGGAACGATTATCCAGGGTTCCCTGAAGCAGGTTCTTGAGATAGTTCAGGAGATGCACGAAGTTCCTTTTAGACTTGGGGTAGCCCGGGTGGTTACTATTCTCAAAATTGATGACCGGCGGGACAAGGCACAGACAATAGGAGATAAAGTAGAAGCCGTCCGAAGTTTATTGCCCGAGGTCAAAATTTAAGTTAGGTAATAAGGGTTGATAGAGCTTTCTGTTCAATTAGCCCCGAAGCACCCCCACGGGTTAATTTTAGTTAATCCAGTAATGACGGCGGCGGGGACTTTCGGTTACGGGATAGAGTATAGCCAGCTTGTTGATATTCAAAGGTTGGGTGCCATCATTTGTAAAGGGACTACTGCTAAGCCAAAAGAGGGTAACCCACAACCGCGGTTAGTGGAATTTCCCTTCGGGCTGCTTAATTCTATAGGTTTGCAAAATATCGGTGTTGATGCCGTAATTAAAGAAAAAGCACCAGTTTGGGCAAAGTGGCAGGTTCCGGTAATAGTCAATATTGCCGGAGAGACCGTAGAAGAGTATGGTGAGGTAGCTTCAAAGTTAGACGGGGTTGCTGGGATAAGAGGCATAGAAGTGAATATCAGCTGTCCTAATGTAAAAGCGGGGGGGGTGGAGTTTGGTACAAGCCCTCACCTGGCGGCTGAGGTTACCGCAACAGTCAAAGCAAGGACAAGTCTGCCAGTAATAATGAAGTTAAGCCCCAATGTAACAGATATAGCTGAGATTGCTGTAGCTGTGGCTGAAGCTGGCGCTGATGCTGTTTCTTTAATTAATACTATTAAAGGGATGGCAATTGACATTACTAAAAAAAAGCCTATCTTAGGCAATATTACCGGCGGACTTTCCGGTCCAGGAATCAAGCCTATAGCATTGTACATGGTATATCAGGTTTCAAAGGTTGTTGATATTCCGGTAGTAGGCTGTGGGGGGATTGTGAGTGGTAGTGATGCTATAGAATTTTTGATGGCGGGAGCAACGGCAGTTCAGCTTGGTACTGCAAATTTGAGTAATCCAGCGGCTGCCCTGGATGTTCTTGAGGAAATAAAAATCTTTATGGAAAAAGAGAAGATATCAAAGATTAGCGACCTTATAGGTGTAGCTAAAAATTAATTTGCCGCGGCTTTTCTATGGTTAACTCTTGTTTAATGAATTCTACTATCTTATCTGTGGTGGTCCCGGGACCAAAGACAGCTTTTATCTCCATCTTTTCGAGGGTGGGATATCTTCATCAGGAATTATGCCTCCAAACACAATCAAGACTTCTCCCTTACCTTTTTTCTTCAGACCTTCAATAATAGGAGGGAAAAGCTCAAGGTGAGCCCCGGAGAGAATACTTAAGCTAATGGCATCTACATCTTCTTGAACGGCAGCTTCAACAACCATCTGGGGAGTTTGCCGAATTCCAGTATAAATGACCTCCATACCGAATTGCCTCATAATTATTGTTACCGAAAGTGGTATCATTGCCTCAAAAATATTGTTACCAAAAGCAAAAATGACTCGAGGCAGCATAAAAGAATACATTGAGGCAGTAAGGTGGCGATATCTACGAGCTAACAAGAAGGAAAAGGGGAGAATCCTGGACGAATTCACCAAGGTCACCGGTTATCACCGCAAATCAGCCATTCGTCGGTTACGCCAGGGTAATAAGCCCTTAAGAGGCAAAAGGCGACATGGCGATAACACCATGACCGCTGAGGTCGAGGCTCAGTTATATCAGATGAGCCCTTCAACTATAGATAGGTTACTCCGCCCTTATCGGCGATTGGGAGGACATCGCCCTCTTACCACTACCAAGCCAGGAACTCTCCTTAAAAATTCCATCCCCATCTGGACCTTTGCTGACTGGGAGAAGGATGTCCTGGTTTCCTTGAAGCTGACCTGGTGCCCCATTGTGGCGAAAGTGCCGAAGGCTTTTACTTGACTACCTTATGTGCTGTGGATGTGGCTACTGGCTGGTCAGAATGCATCAGCGTCTGGGGAAAAGGGCAAGAACGTGTTGGTGGTGCTGTTCACCGGCTACGGAAACGCTTGCCTTTTCCCCTTCTTGGTTTAGACTCGGACAATGGTAGTGAATTCATCAACCAGTACCTTTATAGCTACTGCCTTAGGGAAGGGATTACTTTTACCCGGTCTCGTTCCGATAAAAAAGAATGATAGCTGCCATGTAGAGCAGAAGAACTGGTCGGTAGTAAGACGGCTGGTAGGCTACGATCGCTATAGTTCACATGCTGCCTTAGAGTCTTTAAACCGTCTTTACGACCTCCTTCGCCTCTATATCAATTTCTTCCAGCCGGTAATGAAGCTGGTGAGTAAACATGGCGCCAGGGTGCATAAGGTCTACGATACAGCACGAACACCATATCAGCGATTGCTGGAGGCTGGTGTGCTTACCGAAGCTAATCAACAGGAGTTAGCCGTAACTTACCACGGTCTTAATCCGGTTTTACTTCTGAAGCAGATCAACGAGAATCTGGAGTGCCTGTGGCGGTTAGCTGAACGTCCACATGAACAGCCCAAAGCCAGATCTCATAGTAATTTGGTAACAGCAATTTATGAAGCAACGATCCAAGTTCGGTAACAGTTTATTTTGACGCAACACAGGGCACCCTGCCTTAAGACAGGGTGCCCTTGTTTTTCAGAAGTAGCTAATCAGACCTGTCGCCGAAGGACCAAAGCTATGAGACCAAGAAAGAGAGCGGCAAAGATTAAGGCTGTGCCAATAATAAGAGCCGAACTTAGCCCGGGGCTACCAACGCTGGTGGCTCTAACCACAATGAAGTAACCCGCTTGCCCATCAACAGCTACATGATAAGTCCCAGGCTGAGTTTTGTAAACGGTGAAAGTGACTTGGCTGGTGCTTCGTGGGGATACTGTCAAGCTCTGAGTTTGCTCGACAACCCCATTTATAGTCAACTTTAAGGTGATAGCTCCAAGCATGCCACCAGCGTTGGTGACATTGACTGAAACCGCTACCGGCTGGTTGGGCTGGACTTGAGTTGGAGAAAGACCAAAATTACTCACAAATAGGGCTGCCGGCATTACTGGTGGAGGTGGAGCTGGTGGAGGTGGAGGTGGTGGTGGCGGTGGAAGTATGAAGACACCTGGTCCGCCCGGGTCAACAATAGTGCCATTGGCAACTCTGTCAGCATCACCCAAGCCGCCATCCTTAAGCTGTATTATAATAACATTGTCGACATGACTGACAATGGGTATTTGATACCAGCCTATTCCGGCTTGATACTTCCAGTATTGGGTGCCTACTGGGAGCGGCGATGGAAAAGTAATAGTTACCACGACGGTTGCACCTGGAATAATGTTGGTGATATTAAACGAGAAAAACCCATGGGGGAAGACGACACGAGGTGGTTTGCCAACGACCGGTAGTGTTTTTTCATCCACCGGAGTCAGGTTAGTAATGTTACCACTATTGGAGGAAAACCAAGCAACTCCGGTAATTGTAGCTGTAGCTACTGATTGTGCCGGTGCGGTTTGTGTGGCTAAGTTGGCAGTCATGATTAGTGCGGAGTTGCTGATGTTAGTTACCTTGACTCGGGTATCGGCTGACGTGTAGTAAGAACTACTGTTGGGAATGGTAGAAAAGGTAAAATTGCGGTTGTTGGTGGCTCCAGGATAAGGATCGCCATCATCTCCTAAGTTATCCATTTCTTCAAGGTTAAGCAACCCGTCTGCCTGCTCTAAAGCTACTTTATAGTGTTGATCAGGAAAAAGCCAATTATTATGAGAAAGGCACTCCCACTTGTTATGAGGCATAGCTTCATCTACGTGCCAAATGAGCAATCCAAAGCCAGGCAAGTAAGCGTCATAGCCTATTGCTTGCCTGTTTTCAACAAGGAAGTACTCCGTTGGTGCTTTATAAGTTGGTAACTTGTAAATCTTGCCGTTGGGATTCTCTATAGCTGGTATACTAGCGCTTTCGAAAATACCGACAACTAATGTTGGTGAAATGAAACCTAATTTAATGCGACACCAAGCGCTAAGATGGGCTGGAGACGAACCCAGCACACCATTCCAGGAACCTGCAGCCATCAGGCACCACCTGCCTATCCCTGCCGAACTGTAGTCCGTATCGTAAAGGTCTGGAAGACCAAAAATGTGTCCCAGTTCATGGCAGTAGACGCCAATCGTCATGTCCCCGGGAGTGAGCCAATATTCGGGCATAATCGCATATTTATATGCCAAAACCTCGTCAACAGGCACAGCTGTGTTGGTTACCCATTTGTGTGACCAGATATGCCCGGGGTTATGGGTCATTTCTGCACCAGGACCAGCATGAACCACCATAAGGGCATCTACATATCCATCACCATCGTTATCATACTGAGAGAAGTCGACTATAGGGTCAGCTGCCACAATAGCATCCTCTACCAGTTTTTGGGCATTTTGAGGATAAGAACCCGTTCCATACTGCCCAGCGGTATAATAAGCGTATGATTGTGGAGCACGAAGCCACTCAATATCACTTGGTAAGTTCACAGTAACTATGTCCAGTGTCCCATAAGATACTTCATTCCAATAATGGCGCACCGTTTTTGGTCCTACCCCGAAAACCAAAGTATCGAAAAAGGTAGCTAACACCTGTTTAGAGTTGTCACTAAAATCTACCAGTAAACAGATAGCCTTGAAAGGACTGGGAAGCTGAGCTGGTGGTGAGAGTTCTGGGCTTGGGGTTAAGATAGGGGTTGCCACAACTATAGAGGAAAAAGGACAAGACAAGAGCAAAGCAATAAAGGCAACAAATAATACACGCCCAAGAAAATGCTTTGACTTCATTTGGCACCTCTGAAATTAATCAGCCAGCCACCATTTATAATTAAGAGATATCCCGGCCATAGTAGAAGACACCCTTCTCATCCCCTACTACCTTTACCCGGGCTGTAATTACCTGCCCAACTTGGAGTTGAGCTACGTTTTCCTTGGTTCGCACTGAGATAACTTCGCCGATCTTTTGTTTTGTTAGATTTATGTAGCCGGGCACATCCTGAGAGGTCTGGATCTTAATGTCTATTTCCCAGGGAAACCTTCCTGCTGTGCTTCGGACGGCTCTAACCGTGCCAGTCACAACACTATCGTTGGGTACTACCGGGACAGTCTGTAATCCTGGTGGAACAGGTGGGGTAGTTGATTCCTTAGCCCTACTTGGTCCACTGGGACTACTCTCTTTGTAGGCACAGGCAAACATCCCTGCCAACAAAAGTAATGCCAATACCGTAATTACTGGAATCCATTTGTTTCCTTTAACCATTTTTTCCTCCTCTTTTTAAAGTAAAATAAATTTTAACATATATATATATATAAATT
>DYGU01000008.1 GCA_020724525.1 Dehalococcoides mccartyi | reverse complement strand
CACCTCCTTTTTTCTTATTTTACAGGTGCACTGTGCGCTCATTTAATTCTCCTTTGCCCCTCTTGCCCGAAGTAGACTTTTTATGCTATGGTGTACATTATGCTCTATGACTTTCATACCCATACCTTTCTTAGTGATGGCACCCTGTCACCCATTGAACTAATACACCGTGCCTTTGTCAGAGGCTACACTGCTATTGCCCTGACCGACCATGTAGCCCTTGGTTCTCTTCAGCGTATAATCAAGGAAATAAGTGATGACTGTGCTTTAGCCAGAGACTATTGGAAGATTTTAGCCTTCCGGGGTATAGAACTCACTCATCTCCCTCCACAAGCTATTGCTGAAGTTGCCAGCAAGGCTAAAGAATTAGGGGCAAAGTTAGTAATAGTCCATGGTGAAACTACTACAGAGCCTGTCGAAAAGGGAACCAACCTCGCTGCCGTCCAATGCCCTCATGTTGATATTCTGGCCCATCCAGGCTTAATCACCCCAGAGGAAGCTCTTTTAGCCGCTCAAAACAATGTCTTTTTAGAGCTTACCAGCCGACACGGACATAATTTAACTAACAGTCACATCGCCACTATTGCTCAAAAAACAGGGGCTAAGCTATTGGTCAATTCCGATGCTCATGACAACCATGATTTACTTGCAGCAGCTACTGCCTTCACTACAGCCTCTGCCTCTGGTTTAACAAAACAACAATGCCATTCAGTTTTGACAGAAAATCCGCTACTGCTGCTACAAAAGCTAAATAAGCGCCTCCAAGCTAACCCCTGACTAAAGCACACTAACTTAATTAGCTCTTGCCAATGCAGAACACTTTGGTTCCGCAATTAGGACAGACACCCCGTGTCGCCGGTCTCTTATTCTTCAAAACAACATTCTGCGGATTCCTTATTTCCACCTTTTTCCGACACTTAAAACAATATGCCTGCATTGAAATCACCTCCTTTCACTAAAGTTAAACCATATCCTATTATATATAGGATGTCAAGACTTTTGGGGGGATTTTGTGCCTGTCAACAAGCGAAGACCTTTACCGGACACCACAGGCCTGAATCAGAGGCGAAACGTAAAATAGCTATAAAGTCCCCATCCCTACTATAAACCCGACAATATTCAGAAGAAGGTGCTAATTTGTCACCCGGAGAAAGAGGACTACCATTTCTTACTGCCAGTTCCTGCTTCTCATCAACTGTAATTGCTGGCCAGGTAAGGAACACACTATCCATGGGAAATAGAAGCTCTGCCCATGAGTTCGTCTCAAAGGCACTTTCAATTTCAGACATAGACAATGCCTCATCAATACTGAAGGGACCGTAACTTAACCGGGTGAGGTTGGTAACACAAGCACCACAACTAAGAAGCTGCCCTAACTTATGAGCCAATGAACGTATATAAGTGCCTTTACCACATTCGACTACAATTACTAAGAATGGTGGTGACCACTCCAAAAGTTCTACAGAAATGATTTCAACTCGCCTAACTTTTACCGATACTGGAATGCCAGCTCGAGCCAGTTGGTAGTAACGCTTACCACGGTCTTTCAAAGCACTATAAACAGGGGGTGTTTGCTCAATAACACCTCGGAAGGAAGCTAAAACTTCCTCTACTTTTTCTCTGGTAATACCAGTTATGCTGCCTTGTTTGAGGACTTTCCCCTCACTATCGTAAGTATCGGTGGTTACACCTAATTGAATTTCAGTAAAATAGGTTTTAGTAAAATCAATCAAAAATTGGACTATTTTGGTACTCTGCCCAAAACAGACAGGAAGCACACCCGTAGCTATAGGATCAAGGGTACCGGCATGCCCAACACGCCTCTCACCACTTAGTCGCTTAAGCCAAGCAACTATATCATAAGAGGTCTTACTTTTGGGTTTGTTAACAATAAGAATTCCGTCAATGCTCATTCTCACCACGACTAACATCGGTTAGTTGGTTTATCAACTTGAGTACCTTGGCTCCTTGCTCAATAGAGTCATCAGCACCAAAACTTAGCTCCGGAATCCGTCTTAATGTCAACCGCTGGGCGAGTTTCCACCGCAGGAATCCTGAGGCAGCAGTAAAACCGGATAATACTTCGTTCTTCTGCGCTTCAGTCCCCAAAACACTTACCAGGACTTTAGCCTGTCTCAAATCTGGTGAAACCAAAACTTTAGTTACAGAAATTAAACTGCTCAATCTCGGGTCGTTAACTTGAGACCGTAATAATTCACTAATTTCTTGACGAAGGAGACTACTCAGGCGCTCTGTGCGTCGAGTCATAACATCACCACCCCAATCAAAATCTATTTTTGAGAGTGTTTACTAACTCAAACTATCATTGCTAGGCATGTCCCGAGCCGAAGCAAACTCGGACCGAGATTCCTCGCTTAGGCTTCGGAGCAAGCTCCGCAATCCTTGAGATTGCCACGCTTCACTCCCAATGACCGGAAATTATCGAGGGGAAGGAAATTTCCACTCTAAGCTAATTTCTCTTTATGATAGAGCTGAACAATATCACCAATCTCGAAATCTATAAACCCTTCTATCCCCACACCACATTCAAGACCTGCAGATACTTCTTTAACATCTTCCTTGAAGCGTCTCAAGCTACTGACACGAGATTCACAGACTATTTCATTACGGCGTAATATTCGAGCTAAGGAATCTCGACTTATTTTGCCTTCTTTAACCCGAACTCCAGCTACTTTCCCCTTTCTGCCACTGGGGAAAGTGGCAAGGACTTCTGCCTGTCCTTCTACAATCTCAATATAAGTTGGTTCTATCATGCCCTTTAAGGCTTTGTCTATGTCCTCAACCAGGTCATAAATAACATCATAAATACGAATACTAACCCCTTCCAAATCAGCTAAACGGCGTGCTCCTGATTCCGGCTTCGTGTTAAAACCAATGATTATTCCCTTCGATGCCAAGGCTAATAGCACGTCGCTTTCCGTAATGCTGCCACTGCCTGAATGAATTACTTTAACCTTAATTTCTTCTGTCCCCAGGCGCTCCAGAGAACCCCTTATTGGCTCAATGCTACCCTGAACATCGGTTTTAAGGATAATATTCAGTTCTTTAACCTGTCCAGCGCTAACCTGAGACAGGAAATTGCTGAGGGTCACAGATTTAGCAGCAACTACTGGTTCTTGTCGTTTAGCACTTTCCCGTTGCTCTACAATTAGCCGCGCTTGGCGCTCATCGCCAACCACCTGAAACGCCCCCCCCGCCTGGGGTACTGCATTTATACCCAGAACTTCCACTGGAGTCGCCGGCTCAGCTTTCTTAATTCGCTTCCCCTGGTCATTAAACATAGCTTTAACCTTGCCCCAGGTACTGCCTATCACTAAAGTATCACCTAAATTGAGGGTACCTGTCTGGATCAAGAGGGTAGCTAAGGGCCCTTTGCTTTTATCTAGTTTGGCTTCAATTACCACTCCTTCTGCAGGGCGATCAGGCTCAGCCTTAAGCTCTAAAATATCAGCCACCAATAACAAATTTTCCAGTAAGTCAGAAATCCCCTGCTTTTTCTTTGCTGAAACAGGAACACAGACCACATCACCTCCCCATTCTTCAACAACCAGGTTTAAATCAGCAAGCTGTTGCTTCACTCGCTCCGGATTAGCATTGGGCTTATCAATCTTGTTGATAGCCACTACTATAGGTACGCCCGCCGCTCGAGCGTGGTTGATAGCTTCCACAGTCTGAGGCATTACCCCGTCATCGGCAGCTACTACTAACACCGCAATGTCAGTCACTTGGGCACCCCGCGCTCTCATAGCCGTAAAAGCTTCATGCCCTGGTGTATCCAAAAAAGTGATCCTACGCCCATCAACTTCTACTTGATACGCTCCAATATGTTGAGTGATAGCTCCAGCTTCAGTGGCAGTTACATTAGTCTGGCGAATGGCATCAAGAAGGCTTGTCTTGCCATGATCCACGTGTCCCATAATAGTAATTACAGGTGAACATGGGACAGCCCTACCTTCACCCACACGCAAAGCCCTTACCATAGTGGTTCTTACCTCACTCTGAGCTTCAAAGTCAAACACTGCCGCTATTGCTGCGGCGGTGTCAAAATCAATGACTTGATTTACAGTAGCCATAATACCTCTTTTCATCAGTTGCTTAATAACCTCAACCACACTTACACCCAAAAGGTCAGCCAGCTGTTTAACACTCAGTGCCGAAGGAAGGATAACCGAACTTTCAGCTCGTCCAGGAACACCCTCAACATTTTTCCCCTCAGACTCTGCTACTGGTTTGAAACTTTTAGCTTTCAACAAAGCACCTCTTTAACAAATTAGCACCATCTTCCAATAACCGCTGGCGATCTTCTAAACTTATCTTTGCCCGCAAAGCGTGCTCCAAACGATTCTTCTTTATCCCTAACTCCCAACACTCCCATCTTAGGCATAAATAGGCACCACGACCAGACTCCTTACCTGAAATAGCCACTTTCACACTACCATCGGGGGTACGAACAACACGAATAAGTTCTTTTTTAGATTTGGTCTCGCGACAAGCTACACAGGTGCGCTGAGGTACGTGCCGACGTCGGAGTAACTGTCCCTTAAACTTCTGGCTCAAGTTCCTCCTCTTCTAAATAACTTAGTAACTCTTGACGCTCTTTCTTAAGTTTGGGTGCTCTCTTCTCTCTGTCCAACTCTTTCTTAGCTGCTATCTCCTTCTCTTTCTTCCTGTCTACCTTCATTGACTTAGGTAACAGTATCTCTTCGGCAAAACGAATCTGCCCTTTTTCACCAGCTGGCTCAACTGTTGAAACTTCAGCAGGCAAAACAAACTCATCACCAGTGACCGCTAACGGTACTTCTTCCGTCACAACTTCCTTATCCGGCGCAGCTGCCAGAGACTCAAACTCAGTAACTGTCCCCCCTACCACAGGTGTCGTCAAAGCCGCACTTACAGCTTCCAAAGCTGCTTTTTCTTTTTCCGCAGCTGAGACACTCTTAATGTCAATCCGCCAACCTGTGAGTTTAGCTGCAAGTCGAGCATTTTGACCTTCTTTACCTATAGCCAAAGAAAGTTGTTTGTCAGGAACAATAACAGTAGCCGCCCCGTGAGTCTCATCAAAATTAACACTTAGTACTTGAGCTGGACTAAGAGCATCAGCAATAAATACTGCCGAGCCGGGATGCCACGGGACTATGTCTATTTTCTCTCCATTGAGTTCATTCACTACATTTTGTATCCTGATACCTCTCAGACCAACACAAGAGCCTACAGGATCAACACCTTCCTGGCGAGCCACTACCGCTACTTTACTCCTGTGCCCAGCCTCGCGAGCCACAGATTTTATCTCCACGATGCCTTCACCAAGCTCGGGTATCTCTAACTCCAGAAGTCGGCGCAATAAATTGCGATGAGACCGAGAGACAATAATTTGAGGACCCCTATGGGTCCGAGCCACCTCCAAAAGATATAATTTCAATCGTTGTCCCAACCGATAGCGTTCCGTGAGCACTTGTTCACTCGCCGGAAGTATTGCCTCGGCTCTGCCCAAATCTATGTAAATCTGCTTTTGGTCTATGCGTTGCACCACCCCAGTAACAATGTCACCTTCCTTGCCGATAAATTCTTCGTAAATAGCACGGTGTTCGGCTTCATGCAACCGTTGTAACATAACTTGTTTGGCTACTTGGGCGGCGATACGCCCGGCATTAGGAGGGGTAGACTCTATTTCTACCGTATCACCAACCTGAGCATCTTTCTTAAATTTTTTAGCCTCATCCAGGGATATTTCATAGCGTTGGTCATTGACAGACTCAACCACAAGTTTGCGGAGATAAACTTTCACTTCCCCAGTAGTAGGATTTATCCTCACCAAAACATCCTGGCTTGGGGCAAAAGTATCCTTCTTATAGGCTGAGGCAAGTGCCAATTCTAAGGCTTCTAATACCTTCTCCTTAGGCAGGTTCTTCTCAGCCGAGATTTGTCTTATAGCAACCATAAATTCAGTTTTCACCGAATTCTCCTTTCAACCTGTCTATCCTCCAAATTAATAAAAAAGTGGGAATTTGTTCCCACTTCCTCAATACTTTCTCTTTCCTTTTGCTACTATAACACAATCTTTAAAAACATGCAAGCACTGCCGTTATGACAAAACAAAAAGCCTTAACCCCTGGATAGTGGAAGGAAGGGAACTTCTTGTTTAGCAATAGGACTAAGCCTATTGACCGACCTAGGAGGTTTAACTCCCTAGAAAGGAGGTGATCCAGCCACACGTTCCCGTATGGCTACCTTGTTACGACTTCGTCCCAGTCACCGACCCCACTCTCGGCGATTGCCTCTCACCCGAAGTGAGTTAGCCCACCGACTTCAAGTGTTGCCGACTCCCATGACGTGACGGGCGGTGTGTACAAGGCCCGAGAACGTATTCACCGCAGTGTGCTGACCTGCGGTTACTAGCAACTCCGCCTTCATGCAGGCAATTTCAGCCTGCAATCCGAACTAAGGATAGTTTTTTGGGATTAGCTCCGGATTACTCCTTAGCAACCCTTTGGACTATCCATTGTAGCGTGTGTGTCGCCCAGGGCATAAAGGCCATGCTGACTTGACGTCATCCCCACCTTCCTCCCCGTTATGCGGGGCAGTCTGGTTAGAGAAATCAACTAACCACGAGGGTTGCGCTCGTTGCGGGACTTAACCCAACACCTCACGGCACGAGCTGACGACAGCCATGCAGCACCTGTGTCAGTTCCTGACTGGATACAGGTCGTCCCTCTTTCGAGTTCCTACTTCTGGCATGTCAAGCCCCGGTAAGGTTCTGCGCGTTGCATCGAATTAAACCACACGCTCCGCTGCTTGTGCGGGCCCCCGTCAATTCTTTTGAGTTTTAGCCTTGCGGCCGTAGTCCCCAGGCGGGACACTTAAAGCGTTAGCTTCGGCACAGAGAGGGTCGATACCCCCTATGTCTAGTGTCCAACGTTTAGGGCATGGACTACGCGGGTATCTAATCCGCTTCGCTCCCCACGCTTTCGGGCCTCAGCGTCAGGAACAGCCCAGGAAGCCGCTTTCGCCACTGGTGTTCCTCCCGATATCTACGCATTTCACCGCTACACCGGGAATTCCACTTCCCTCTGCTGTCCTCAAGCCCCTTAGTATCGAACGACTTCTCCTGATTGAGTCAGGAGATTTCACATCCGACTTAAGGAACCGCCCGCGCCCTCTTTACGCCCAGTAAATCCGGATAACGTTCGCCTCCTACGTATTACCGCGGCTGCTGGCACGTAGTTAGCCAAGACTTATTCCCCGAGTACCGTCAGGATTCTTCCCCGGGAAAAGGGGTTTACAACCCGAAAGCCTTCTTCCCCCACGCGGCGTCGCTGCGTCAGGCTTTCGCCCATTGCGCAAAATTCCTTGCTGCTGCCTCCCGTAGGAGTCAGGGCCGTATCTCAGTCCCCGTCTGGCTGATCGTCCTCTCAGACCAGCTACCGATCATCGCCTTGGTGAGCCATTACCCCACCAACTAGCTAATCGGACACAAGCCCCTCTTCAAGCGCCTAAAAGGCTTTAGTAACTAAGCCTCAGCTTAGCTACCATATGCGGTATTAGCCCACCTTTCGATGGGTTATTCCCCACTTGAAGGTAGGTTACTTATGCGTTACTCAGCCGTTCGCCACTCCCTAATAGTCCTTGCGGTCTATTAGAGCGTTCAACTTACATGCATAAGGCACGCCGCAAACGTTCATCCTGAGCCAAGATCAAACCCTCTGCTCAAAACCTTCCTTCCACTATCCAGTTGTTAAGGTGCCAAAAACTAATTGTAATTTATTATGACAGAACCTTTACATTTTGTCAAGGTTTTCTTGCCAAGTTTACCACACATTTTTGAAAATTTGCTACACATTGGCAAGCTTTAGAAAGGCACGATACGGTATAGCCAAGTTCCGATGCTTATAACTCCGCAGGCGACAAATTCAGTATAAGGCCAAAATGCAATCTCTTCAAGGTTTCATCTTTTACCAGTGTACTGAAGGCACTCGAGGCTGTCCCAGCAAATAGAGTTAACTCCACCCCCTGAAGCCTTCCTCAAAGTCCTTAAGAGCCTGATTGGCTGCCTTGACACCTCACCCCGGGTAAGATTATACTTTTCTAAGCATGGGCGATTAGCTCAGCAGGTTAGAGCACGGTCCTGATAAGACCGGGGTCTGTGGTTCAAATCCACAATCGCCCACCAAAATTATTTTCCACATTGAACATCAGCTTTGCACCTCCTTCAAGGGTGGCGGATTCGAAATAGGCATCTTGCTCACTTCTGAAAGTCTCCGGAACAACTTTAGTCGCTTCATTGTGCGAGCCACAACGTTATTCTTTACAACGTGAATAGTTTTTGAATTAGATGATGCTTTATTAGACCGATGATGATAGACAATCTCTATTAGATCCGATAAACTATTGTCACTATTAGAAAAGGGGGGCGAAGAGAGCGATAGTGCTATGGAATTAGAAGAATTGGGTTCATTCTATACAATTCGAGAGGCAGCCAGGATATTGGGAGTAAGCAAAGGGACAGTATGGCGTTGGGTTAAGGACAGAAAGCTGCCAGCCTATAAGGTAGGGGATAGAAATATTAGGATTAGGCGGAAGGATCTACCCTTAGTAATCAAAAGAACAGATATAGGAGTAAAGATGGTAAAAGAAGCGGTTACTGGTGATAAACAACAGCAGTTATTTGTACTTAAAGAAGCTGAAGCACTGCGGGCTAAGATTGAGAATAGATTAGGTAAACTTTTACCTAGTTCGGTAGAAGAAATCCGGGCTTTAAGAGAGGAACGAGCTCAGCATGTCTTTTAAAGTATGCATCGATGCCAGTTTAGCCGTAAAGCTATTAGTTCACGAGCCCTATAGCGACCAGGCAACTTCTTTGTGGCAAAGATGGATTGAAAAGGACATCACACGTATAGCCCCAGCCTTTTTCCCTTTTGAAGTAGCTTCACTGTTTTGATGCCAGAGACATTGCTCAGAGAGGCCTGGGAAATCACCAAAGAATTAAGGCTTGCTACGCTTTATGATGCTGCCTATTTAGCATTAGCTAAACTACATAATTGCGAATTTTGGACTGCAGATGAGATGCTAATTAACTCCCTTCAAGGAAAATTTCCTTGGGTGAAGTGGCTTGGAGCAAATTTTTAAGGGACACTTTATAGAAAGAAGCCATACCAAATAAGTTGAATGAAAAGCTCTATAAATCCTTCTGAGAGATTTAAGGAATGGACTGGAAAGTAATCGAGCATGACGAGGAGAAATTGAGAAAGGTTTCAAGAAATTCTCGTCCAAATTAGTGAAAAGCTTCATAGTAATCCTGAAGGCCGGGTTCAGCCCCAAAGATTGGTTAATCAAAACTCCACAAGCTTCCTTCAAGCTAGCAGCGAACATCGCAAGTGAATTTGGAAGAGGGGAAAGCGCACTAGAGATCCCGCAATTCTTTGAAGGGGAACTTGCTGATGAAGTTTCATTTCCTGGCGAACTCAGTGAAGACGAATTTCAACGAATCAAAGAGATATTAAGATGGGAAGAAATAAAGCGAGCTTTTGATGAGAAGACGATTAAAAATTTTGCCTTCTTTTGGTTTTGTCTTTATTTCTTGGAATCAAAAGGATTACTCCCCGCAACAGATGAGATTTCTCTGAAACTGAACGAGGCTATGGAACAAACACTGGGCAAGATTTTAGGAGAAAACAAAGAGAAACTAACTGAAGCAATAGAAGACAAAGTCGAAACTTTAGTGACAAAGGGCATCATATGGGCTGCCGATATCTTTAGACTGCCTGAGGTGCTTTAGGATAACTGTAAGGCGTGAGCCTTTGCCAAGATGGTAGTATCCGGACGAAGCAATACTTTTAGAAAGGGAATTCCCCTCCGGAGAACCTCGTTTTGTTGTCTTTCCCACTGTTACAAATTTAATTAATGCTGCTTTATGTCCTGTCGCAATCTATCATGATTTGCTTCACGGCATAGATAACCCTTTTATAGAATCCTATCCGGTGCAAAGGCGTGGTGATTTATTCCACCGGTTTGTTGCCTCCTTAAAAACCGTGATAAGAAATGGAGGGCTCGACCTTTCCGGATTAGACTTAGCGACCCAGCAACGGATAATTTATTCCCGATATTCAAACTTGGCTCAAAGCAGAGGTTTTTCTCTAAATGAGGCTCAAGATATTTGGCGCCTTTATATTCAACCATGGGTTAGTCGTAAACTCAGTAAAGGAGAATTGCAAAGTATTTCGTCAGGTCAGCGATTTTTCTTTGAAATCTCGGTAGCCGATCCCAGAATTCCATTCCCAAAAGATAGAGGTCTCCGACATTATCCCTTAAGAGGAAGAATTGACGAGCTTGACTTATCCTGTAAAAGGGTTATTGAGAGGACGATTCGAGGTTCTACCTCGGACAGGTCAACCGCCTTTATTAAAAAGATTATCAAGTATGGTTGTTATGGCGAATTCTTTCCGAACTAAAAGACGAAGAATTACCTATACAGTGGAGAGATTTTTCGTTCTTCGACTTTACTCTTGTAGTTGAAACGCCTTTCCGGGATTTTGAATTTCCAAATCCGAATCCTGAAGATGCCGCTTTTGTAGGCAATTCCCACGACGGATATGCTTGGATTAATGATATTTGTCGCTCACGTTCTCCAAGGGTTTCCCAGGAAGTTTTTAATAATAGGCAATGCAGCCCTGAAATTCCTCACTCCGCATGCAACCATCATGGTAGACAAAATTGTCCTCCTAGCTTAAAAATTTCCCCTTATCCTCAATGTCGTCCTGAGATTAAGAGAACCTTTAAGCCTTGGTTTCAGTAACTTCTTTGGGAGCAAATATGGGAAGGCCATCTTTGGCACTACCAATCCAGATGCTAAATAAACAAGAGCTGAGAGAACGAGGCTTAATTTTAGAAGCTCAAGCTACTTCTTTCAGGGGAGGCGAAATTGAGTTAGAGGTTATTGGCAGAGAACCGAATTCTGTTCGAGGTTACGACCGCTGCACTATAGTTCTTTTCGGCACCCTTTTCTGCGGGCTGCGAGTGGATGCAAGACTCTCGGAAGTTCGCGAGAATAGGCTTGTTATGAACCAACCAGCTACCAGTTATTACCTCTCAGCCTCTGCTGAGACCAAATATTGGCATCTTTATTTTGACTCAAGGATTCGGGAGAAGGAGAAATTATCAGCCTCATCAGCTTAGTCTCCAATACCGGATGCATGAAACAATCTGTGAGGTGGTGAATGCTTTGCGAGAAGCACTTAATACTTACCCTTTAGAAACATCCGATGATATTCGCAAAAGAACTCTTATTGATCTTGGTTATAAATGGGATAGAAATAGATGTCCTTCAGAGTTTCAGGCTATGCTGGACCCGAGCTATCCTACCGTCATCATAAATACCAACTCTTTACCTGGAATGGAGGAAGTTAGCCTGGGGGTTCAAAATATTTTCTGTCAGAAGCTTTATTGGCAGCTCGAATAGCTAAAACAATAGCCCAATCTTTTTCGACTTCTCAACGTCAGTCACTTTTACCAGCTATTCTTTCTCCTTAATCAGCACAAATTGGTACAGTTCGAGGCTACTTACAGATTCTTTGCAAGAACGATGCATGGCGGTTTTCCAGGTGCAGGGTAGGGAGTATCCCTGTGTAATAATTTCCTTAGCCCGAAAGAATCCTTCTGGATGGATAGGTTTCTTAGCTGAACCTGAGTTACGGGCTCAAACTTATGTTTCCTGCTCACGTCCTATGGCTAAACTGATAATCCTCTTCTCCTTTTCAACCTTCCGCGGGCACAGAGATTTTGATATCTTACTTGAGAGATGCCGAAATAACTCCCTAATTATTGAGCCAAGGCCTGGGTGGGTAAGTTAAATGATAAAGAATTGTATTATCTTCACATATTCAGACAAATATAAAAATCTTTGGATTGTTGAAACAGACAAGATAGCTGAGGGCGCTCTTAATGGCTGCTGGCAACAAGTAGAAGGTTTTGCCAAGAAGAGGATAGAAGTCTTAACAAAGCTTGTTAAAAATGAAAAGCTAAGCTTAGAAGAGGAAAGAGGAGACTATTATATCTTCACTTTTTCGGGCGAATTCCAAGCCCGTAAATTCATAGCTACAGGCTCTCTGCCTTTACCTTTTATTCCAGTTAGTTTTAAGATTTGGCTTAGCAAGAACAGCTACTTCTCTTCTTTCGGATGTTACTACTGAACAAGCTTCGGTTATCGAACCTATAGACCTTAAAAAAGAAGACTTTATCCACTTGAAAGACTGGCTCTTAAGAGACACTCATCCAATCCCCGGAGAAATAAAACGGGCAACAATGTATGAAATCAAAGGTGATTCAGTAAAATTTAGGCAAGTAGTGTTAAACTCACCTCATCTTGAAGCATCAGAGCTATTTATTCAATTACTGAGCTTTGCCTCCGCATTGGCTGACCTTACTTTCACAACTCCTCCCTTAAAGTCTACTCGCCGTTCCCTAACTTGTAAAATTAATCATTGGGTTGTTTAACAATATACACCCCTAATGTATTGGATTCTGAACTATCTGAGTTAGTAAAAAGTCTTGAAGAAATACTGACTTGAATGCTGTGGGAGAAAAGGGTTAGATGGTGAAGCTGAAGACAAGACTAAAAGTTCTTTCTATCATCCACCAAGCTCCACTACTCGGCACATTATAGATAATTCTTATTTTTCTTCTTTGATTATCCCCTTGAGAGATAATGTCGCCTCCTGGGTAAGATTGCGATAGCTATGTTAGTGATAGCACAGCTATAGACGGTATCTACCAGCACTGATAAAATGGGAAAACACCTTATTCATGGACAGCAATCTTTAAATAGCGAAAGGCGACAGGAATTTGAGGCTATTTTTAATCCCCGGTTTATTGCCATAGTCAGAGCCTCCCGAGAAAAGAAAGTAGGCGGTTTAGCCGTTCACCATCTCTTGGTTGCTGGTTATAACAGGCAGGAGTTACAATGGTAAATACCATAGATGAAATGGCCGATATAGGCATAAACGAGACTCTGGTAAATTTCCAACGCATCAATAGGAAACGCTTAGTAATAGTATCACTGCCGGGTGGTATGTATGAGGTAAAGCGGATGGCAGCAGAAAAAATGCTGACTAAAGCTGGCATCCCTGTTTACCATAGTTTTGACCGCGCCGCCAGGGCACTTGCCAAGGTTATTAACTACTGGAAATTTAGAGAGAAGAAAGAAACCTTATAACTTGTTTTGACAACGTGGCAATTGCTAAACAGCGTCTTGTTTTTTGATTTGCTATAAGAGTATAATATCCCCTTAGAAGCAGTAGGCGTTTTTTCTTAATAAAAAAGCTGCCCTGAGCTTCAATATAAGAAAGGAGTTAAAAACTATGTGCACCACTTGCGCTGCTCATGCTAAGAAGGCTGGCAAACCAACCAAAAAAGCTGGCCCCAAGAAGAAATAGGTAGCCAATTTAGACAGTCTTTATGCTACTAATAATGGGGCTGTAGCTTAGTTGGGAGAGCGCCTCCTTTGCACGGAGGAGGCCAGGGGTTCGAATCCCCTCAGCTCCACAAAAAGATTGCTTTGTTATTCAGCGAAGCTTGTGAGCTGTTTTTGCCTTTTCTAATGGCTAAAACTAAAGTCGGACCAACTTGGATAGACAAAGCCAAAATTCGCCTCAAGAAAACCCTGGGGATGAACATCTTCCTGTGCGACAGTTGTAAATGGAACTGGAGAAGTGCCTGCCACTACCCCGAGCGTCCTAACGCTGTCTGGTGTCCTGATTATCAGAAGAAAGGGAAGTAGCCTTTAAGAACATTCAAGCTGGTCTGAAAGCCAATATTGTCTTTTTCTCCTCCCCCATCTCTATAAAATCCACAAAATCCACAGTAAGCGACATACCAACTCTGACTTCACCACGCCTCGGGTCAGCACCTATAATCAGGGCACTAATCTTGGGACCTTCTTCCAGTTCCACAATCCCGGTACAATAAGGGTTATCCCTACCATAGCCCTGAGCAACCATCTTAGCTGGGACAACCACAATAACAGTGAAAGCCGCCAGTTCGCCTTTCCCTTTTATCTCCTGACATTCCATTTCGCCATCGCTACACTTAAGACACAAGGGTCTTGGTGGCAAATATAAAGTTTGGCATTTCCGGCACTGGGTGCCCTTTAGCTTTTAGTCCTCCTGAAGTATTAACGGGTTTAGACCCATTCCGAGCTGTCAACCCTTCTTCCACAGCTTTAGCCCCTACGCCAGACTTGAAGAAACCCAGGTCTTCTGTGGCAATGATTTCAGCAATGGTGAAGCAATCGTGGACCTCGGCTAATTGAATATCCTCGGGGGTTACTCCTGCCATTTCGTAAGCCTGCTGGGCAGCTATTTTAGCCGACAGGAAAGAAGTCAAGTCGGCTCTTTCATGTAAGGCATGGTCGCTACCCTGCCCAGTGCCAATAATATAGATAGGATTATCGGTAAATTTTTTGGCTATCTCCTCGGCAACAAGGAGAACACAAGCAGCACCGTCCGTAATGGGCGAACAATCAAAAAGCCTCATAGGCCAGGCAACTATGGGATTAGACTGAGGGTCATTTAGAAATTCCATTTCGTCCTTCCAAGCGGGTACTGGCTGACCTTTTTCCTTAGCTCGGGCTGTCCGCATACTCATAATATCCCTTATAGAAGCGTTAAATTGAGCTTTTGGGTTTAGGGCTCCATTATTATGGTTCTTTGTAGCCACTTTCATAAAATGCTCGAGTTTAGTCCCATATTTATGCATATGAGCGGTAGCTATAGCCGCATAAAGTCCGGGGAAAGTAAAGCCTACCGCCGCTTCGTAGAAAGCATCACCTCCAGCAGCTAAGATTTCGGTTACATATTCTGTAGACGCTGCCGTCATTCGTTCCACACCACCAACGAGGACGACATCATATATACCAGAGGCAACAGCAATTACCCCCTCCCTTACGGCTACCCCACTGGTAGCACAGGCATCCTCAATCCGAGTTGCCGGGTTTGGCACCATACCTACCCAGCTTGCCATAATTGGTGCTGTATGTCCCTGCCACTCGAAAAATTCGGTCATAGCTGTGCCCACATAAAGGGCTTCAATATCCTTAACATCTAAGCCCCTATCCACGGAAGCCTTCATCTCAGTAAAGGCTTCCACAAACAGGTCTCTTACTGTCTTGTCTTTGTGTGTCCCCGAATTTACACATTCCGGCACCAACTATGGCTACCCCTCTACCCAATTTGCGTTTCTTTATATACATTTTTCACCTCGGCTATTTGTAATCATAAAATCCTTTACCCGTCTTACGACCCAGATATCCGGCAGTTACCATCTTCTTGAGTAGTATTGGTGGCGCAAACCTAGGGTCTTTGAGTTCATCATACATAGCACAGGCAATAAAATAGGTAGTATCCAGTCCAACCAGGTCACCAAGCTCAAAGGGACCCATAGGGAAATTCAAACCAAGCTTCACTGCCTGGTCAATGTCTTCTTTAGTAGCATAGCCAGTTTCCAGCATCCGGATGGAGTCCAACATATACGGTATAAGAAGCCGGCTAACAATGAACCCGGGGGCATCCTGGGCAATAACAATAGTCTTACCTAGAGTTTGTCCGAAAGCTTTGGCTGAATTGAGGGTTTCCTCACTGGTAACTACCGTCTTAACTATCTCCAGAAGTCTCATAATAGGTACCGGGTTAAAGAAGTGCATTCCCAGCACCTTGTCCGGTCGTTTCGTTGCCATAGCTATATCAATAATAGATAAACAAGAGGTATTGGTAGACAGGATGGTGTGCTTAGGACAGACTCTATCCAAATCAGCAAAGACTTTCTTTTTAAGTTCCATATTTTCAATAACCGCCTCAATTATGAAGTCACAGTCTTTGAAGTCATCCACAGACAATGTCCCCTTGAGGCGGTCTAAGGTAGCCTGCATATCGGTTTCGGTGAGTTTCCCTTTCTCCACCCCCTTGGCTAAAGAACTTTTGACCACCCCCAATCCTTTGTCCAGAAGTTGCTGGTTAATTTCGGAAACTACCGTCTGGTAGCCTGATTGGGCACAGACCTTGGTAATGCCAGCTCCCATCAACCCGCAGCCAACAACGCCGACCTTTTTAATTTCCATTTTTATCTCCTTTGCCTGTTACTTTGCTTTAAATTGGGGCTTTCTTTTTTCAACGAAAGCCTTTGTCCCTTCTTCAAAATCCTCTGTAGATAAACAAAAGTCTACGAGCATCGTCTCTAACTGGAGCCCCTCTTGAAGTCCAACACTTGTTCCTTGGATCATCGCTCGTTTAGCGGCTCTTACCGCCAGCGGTCCTGGCTCACACAGGGCTAAAAGCCCTCTCCCTAACCCCAGTAATAATGTCTACCCAAAGTTCACTATCGCCACCGAAGTCAATTAAAGCCTGACTTAACTCCCTGGCACTTGTCGGGCCCATAGCGTTCAATGCTTCCGGGCGAATTTAAAGTAAAGATAGCAATTCTGCCCTCTTTTTTATACTCAATAGGCATAGTAACCTCCTTTAATTTATTGAGCCGCGTCCATTCTAACAAAGGGGTAAGGCTTTGGTCAATGTAAGTATATTTTTTGATATAATTAGCCGCCAGGATACTGGAAAGGAGTAGAAGTGGCTGAATTTTTGTTTACCGAGGCTCAAAATATGTTTTGCCTGGAGGTGCGCAGATTTGGACAAAAGGAACTTCTCCCGGGCGTTCGGGAAAGAGCCAGGCAAGCCTCTTACCCCAAAGAATTAGTTAAAAAGATTGCTGATGTCGGACTCCTGGGCATAACTATCCCAGCCCAATACGGTGGGCAAGGAGCTGATGCCATAACTCTGGGCATAGCCATGGAGGAGTCGGGCAGAGCCGATAGCGATGCTTGCTTATTTGTAATTTTAAGTGCCCTGATGAATTTTGTCCTGGGACACGGAGCTGAGGAAGTACGACAAGAATGGCTTCCCCTCATTGCCAGGGGCGAAAAGGTGGGGTGTCTGGGATTAACGGAGCCTGAAGCTGGTTCGGATTTAGCCGCTATTCAGGCAACAGCAGTAAGAGATAGAAACTCCTATATCCTTAACGCCGATAAAAATTCCACTACTTTGGGCATGCAAGCCGATGTAACGGTAGTTATGGCTAAAACCAACCCTAAAGCTGGGAGGAGGGGTATCAGCTTGTTTTGGTTCCCCTCAATTTTCCCGGAGTAACCCGAGCTCGCATCCCTGACCTGGGCTGGGAGTCTGTAGCCCGGGCAACCATCTCCCTTCAGGACGTGCGAGTGCCAGCAAATTACCTAATTGGAGAAGAGGGTCAAGGCTTCAGCCTGATAATGCAGTACCTTGACATGAGCCGGGTATGCCTGGTGCTGGGGGTTCTGGGAGCAGCCGAGGCTTCTTTAGATGATGCCATCACCTATGTCAAGCAGCGGACTACCTTCGGTCAGCCTATAGCCAATTTTCAAGGAGTTTCTTTCAAAATTGCCGAACACGCTACCTTGATTGAAGCCGCCCGGCTACTTTGCTATCAAGCCCTGTGGCGAAAAGACCAGGGACTCCCTCATACAAAAGAAGCTGCCATGTGCAAATGGTTTGCCCCCAGGTAGCTGTAAATGCCATACATGATATGATGCTGATTCACGGACATTATGGCTACAGCCAGGAACTTCCCCTGGGACTGCGCTTCAGAAACGCTGTGGGATTTGAGTTGGCTTACGGCAGCACCGAAATTATGAAGCTAATCTTGGCTCGAGAATTAATAGGGAGGCGATTTTAGCCTCAGTGAGCTCGCTTGACAAAGGATTGATAGATTTTGTAGAATTTAGCTTAACTAATACAACAGAAAAGCAAAAGGCTGAGAACGAGACTAGTATGCCTCCAGCGAAGCCCAGAGAGCTGGGTAAGGTGAGAGCCAGTGCTGGCGCAGAGGCTGAATGGACTCGGGAGCTGCGAACCGAAAGGGTTTTCTCTGAGTAGGCTTCGACGGAGTGAGCACCGTTAGCAGAGCTTAGGGTATCGCTTTAAAATGCTGAAGCCATACCTGAAAGAGATGGTTGCCTAAAGCTGGCAATCAAGTAGGGTGGCACCGCGAAGGATAATCCCCTCGCCCCTATGGGTGAGGGGATTTTATTTTTGTGGCGATGCCGAAGGAGGTTGTATGTATTATCCAACATTGGAAGAAGTCAAGAAGTATAAGAAGGATGGTAATCTAATACCTATTTATTGTGAAATTGTTGCCGACCTGGAGACACCTGTGTCTGCCTTCTTAAAAGTTAATCGCGGTGGCTATTCTTTCCTTCTGGAAAGTGTTGAGGGGGGTCAACGACTAGCTCGCTATAGCTTTATAGGTACCGAGCCGTACCGGGTGTTAACTACTAAAGGAGAAGATAGGATTGATCCTCTTCCCCTCATTGCTGAGGAATTGAACAAGTATAAGACAATACCAGTAAACGGTCTTCCCAGGTTCTGTGGCGGCGCGGTGGGCTATCTTGCCTACGAAACAGCCACTCGCTTCGAGGGGTTACCATCCCCAGCCTCCGATCCCTTAGGATTACCTGAATCACTATTTATGTTCGTAGATACTATACTTGTCTTTGACCATGTTACTCATAAGATTAAAGTTTTGAGCCTTGCTCATCTCGACGAAGACACAGAGGAAGCCTATCAAAAGGCAGTGGACAAGATCGATAACTTGGTGGAAAGATTGAGCCAACCACTCCAACCAAGACACGGCATGAAAAATCTGGTTAAGCCTACAAGCACCTATAACCTTTCCTCCAATTTCTCTAAAGAGGAGTTTGAAGCCAACATACTTAGAATAAAGGAGTATATCATTGCTGGTGAGGTTATTCAGGTGGTGCTGTCCCAACGCTTGACCCAACCTACTGATGTCGCTCCCTTTGAGATCTATAGAGCCCTACGTACTATCAATCCCTCCCCATATATGTTCTTTCTTGACCTTACCGGCTTTTACATTATTGGTGCTTCCCCCGAGATTCTGGTGAGGGTAGAGGATGGTATGGTAATGACCCGCCCGCTGGCTGGAACCAGACCCCGAGGAAAAGACCCGGTTGAGGATACTTTGCTGGAGCAGGAACTACGTGGTGATGAAAAGGAGTGCGCTGAGCACATTATGCTGGTAGACTTGGGACGCAACGATATCGGGCGTGTGAGTGAGCCTGGCACAGTTAAGGTTAGTGAACTAATGGATGTCGAGCGCTACTCCCATGTTATGCATTTAGTTACTCATGTACAGGGTAAGCTGCGGCGAGACATGACTGTCTTTGATGCCCTGCGAGCTTGCTTTCCTGCGGGCACTGTATCGGGTGCTCCAAAAATTCGGGCTATGGAAATAATCGCTGAGCTTGAGCCTGAAAAAAGGGGACCATACGCTGGGGCTGTCGGCTACTTCTCTTTCTCAAACAACATGGACATGGCTATTACTATAAGGACTATAGTGATGACGAAAGGTATTGCCTATGTGCAAGCAGGGTGTGGAATCGTTTACGATAGCGTGCCTGAGCAGGAATTTGAAGAAACTGTGAACAAAGCTCGGGCGCTACTCAAAGCTATCACCCAAGCTGAGAGTGCAGACCGATAGTCAAGAGGAATCATGCTGTTACTGATTGATAACTACGACAGCTTCACCTATAACCTCTTCCAGTATTTAAGTGAGTTGGGCGAGGAAGTACTGGTAGTCCGCAACAATAAGCTCGCTCTTGAGGAAATTAACAAGATGAAGCCTAAGCGGATAGTTATCTCACCCGGCCCCTCGACACCGCTGCGAGCTGGGATATCCAACGAGATCATCCGTTATTTTGGTCCCAAATTGCCGATACTCGGGGTCTGTTTAGGGCACCAATGTATTGGTTATAGCTATGGTGCTTCCATTGGGCGAGCTAAGGAGATCAGGCATGGCAAGTCATCTTTAATATATCACAATAGCCAAGGAGTGCTTGCTGGGCTTCCCAACCCCTTCTCGGCTATCCGTTATCACTCGCTGGTAGTGTTATCTGATAGACTCCCTGACTGCCTTCAGGTAACTGCCTGGACTACTGATGGCACAATTATGGGTCTACGGCACCACCAGCACCCAGTAGAAGGTATCCAGTTTCACCCCGAATCATTTATGACTCAAGTGGGTAAAGACATATTAAGAAATTTTTTAGGAGAAAACAATGATTAAGGAAGCCATTGCTTTACTGGTATCAGGACATTCGCTTTCTATGGAGGAAGCAGCACAGGTGATGGAAGAGATCGTGGACGGTGAAGTTACTCCAGCTCAATTTGGTGCCTTCGTCACGGCGCTCAGGCTCAAAGGGGAAACTGTTGATGAAATTGTTGGATTGGCTAAGACAATGAGGTCCAAAGTTGTTCCTGTCGCTATTGATGAACCGGTAGTAGACACATGTGGGACTGGGGGTGATGGTCTGCACACTTTTAATATCTCTACGGTAGCTGCCTTTGTCGCTGTCGGGGCTGGTATCAAAGTAGCCAAGCATGGTAACCGGGCTATGAGTAGCCAGTGTGGCAGTGCTGACGTCCTTGAGGCTTTAGGTGTCAGAATCAACCTCAATCCAGAACAGGTGCAGAAGTGTCTCAAAGAAGTAGGGATAGGCTTTATGTTTGCCCCGTTATTCCATCCAGCCATGAAATATGTTGCTGCTCCCAGGCGTGAGATCGGAATCCGCACTGTGTTTAATACCATCGGTCCACTGACTAACCCGGCTAGGGCAGAATATCAAGTCGTTGGCGTTCCCGATAAGGAGTTGGCAGAGAAGATTGCCTTCGCCCTCTATCACCTGGGAGCCAAGCACGCTTTGGTAGTACACGGGTTGAATGGAATAGATGAAATCTCAGTCACAGGGAGGTCTATGATATGGGAGGTCAAGGCAGGTGACGAACTCCATATTGCTTTTCCTTATTGTGTGTCCCCCGAGCATTTTGGCTTTAAGAGGGCACCAGTAAAGACAGTGAAAGGGGGCACACCAGTTGAGAATGCGGAGATAATGCAGCGCGTGTTAACAGGTAAGAAGGGACCAAGACGAGACATAGTATTAATGAATGCAGCAGCAGCCCTACTTGCTGGAGATAGGGTGCAATCACTCGAAGAAGGTGTGGAGATAGCTCGAGAGGCAATAGACAGCGGCCGTGCTTTAGCGAAATTAGAACAGCTAATCGAGTTTAGTCAAAGCTTGAATTGGTGAGCATCTAATGATTTTAAAACAGATAATATCTGATAGTCTAGTAGAACTCAAAGTAAGAAAACGTGTTTTCCCTTTGGAAGAGGTACGAAGGATAGCATCAGAACAGTCTCCGCCGCTCGACTTTACTTCGGCTCTCCGTGGCGACGGTGTCCAGCTTATTGCGGAGGTCAAGAAAGCGTCACCATCAATGGGCATTCTTCGTCCCGATTTTAACCCGGTGGAGATAGCCCAAATCTACGCTAATAATGGTGCTTCAGCCATTTCAGTGGTAACCGAAGCTAAATACTTTCAAGGTAACCTCAACTACCTAAAGGCCATAAAGAACGCACTGCGAAACAGGAGACTGCCTCTACTCCGGAAGGACTTTCTCTATGATCCCTACCATATCTACGAATCCCGGGCTTATGGCGCTGATAGCTTACTACTTATCGTGTCTATTTTAACACCGGAGAAGCTAAAGGAGCTACTTCAGCTAACCCATGAATTGGGCATGAGCTGTTTAGTGGAGGTACATAACGAAGTTGAGCTTGAAATTGCTCTACGGAGCGAAGCTAAGATCATCGGCATTAATAACCGGAACCTCAATACATTTACTGTAGACCTTGCTACCACCAAAAATTTACGCCCCCTTATCCCACAAGATCGAATAGTGGTCAGTGAAAGCGGTATAAAAGACCACAGTGATATGGAAAAGCTGAGACAATGGGGTGTTGATGCGGCTCTTGTGGGCGAGTCTCTAATATTGGCGAGGGACATCGCAGCGAAGATAAAGGAGCTACTGTGACCAAAGTAAAAATTTGCGGCTTATCTCGGGTGGAGAATGCCCTGGTAGCAGCTGAAGTTGGTGCCGATTTCTTGGGGCTGGTCTTTGCCTCAAGTAAGCGTCAAGTATCCCCCCAAAAGGCGTTGCAGATAGTTGAAACGATACACGGTCTCAGACCTCGCCCGGCTATAGTCGGCGTTTTCGTGAATTCAATAGCTCGGGAAGTTAACTACATCGCTGACTATTGCCAATTGGATTGGGTGCAGCTTAGTGGTGATGAAACCTGGTACTATTGCCGGGAGATTGAACGACCAATCATCAAAGTCATTCATGTACTACCCAACACGACAACGAAGGAAATCCTTACTGATATAGAGATGGGCTACCACCTGTCCAACCATCAGAGCCTCATCTGTCTTCTGGATTCAAAAGTTGGAAACGTTTATGGCGGGACCGGGCAAGCTTTTAACTGGCAATTAGCCAAGGAGATATCGATAAAGTTTCCAGTAATTATCGCTGGGGGACTTACTCCAGCAAATGTTAGTCAACTGGTCAAAGAGGTTCAGCCTTGGGGAGTTGATGTCTCCACAGGTGTAGAGAGCGATGGTAAAAAAGACGCTTCAAAAATTAGAGCTTTTGTTGAGGCAGTAAGAAAAGCAGACAGGAGTACTCTCTCGTTAGAATATTAAGAAGATTTATCAATAAAGTTCGCATTTAGCCGGGAAGGAGGTAATTATTGCTCCCTGATAAGAGAGGGTATTTCGGAGCCTATGGCGGTCGGTTTGTGCCTGAGGTCCTTGTACGAGCTTTAGATGAGCTGGAGTCAGCTTATGAGGAAACCAGAAACGATCCAGCATTCTGGGTTGAGTTCGATTTGTTGTCTCGCGATTATTCGGGACGTCCAACGCCACTCTATTTTGCGGAAAGGCTTACTAAACATTGTGGTGGTGGGCAGATATTTTTAAAGCGAGAAGATTTAGCTCATACCGGAGCCCATAAGATCAACAATGCCTTAGGGCAAGGTCTCTTAGCACAAAGAATGAGAAAGCGAAGGGTTATTGCTGAAACTGGTGCCGGGCAGCATGGAGTAGCTACTGCTGCGGTGTGTGCCATGCTGAGACTTGTGTGTATCATTTACATGGGTGAAGAAGATATGCATCGTCAGTCGCTTAATGTATTTCGCATGAAGTTACTGGGGGCAGAAGTAAGACTTGTGACTACAGGTAGCCGAACTCTAAAAGACGCTGTCAACGAAGCAATAAGGGACTGGGTAACCAATGTCAAGAATACTTACTATCTTCTTGGTTCCACCGTCGGTCCCCATCCCTATCCTTTGATGGTGCGTGATTTCCAATCTGTCATAGGTAAGGAAACCAAACAACAGATTTTAGATAGGTGTAAATGCCTCCCCGACTATATAGTTACTTGTGTAGGTGGCGGCAGTAATGCTATTGGCATCTTCCACCCCTTTATTAATGATACCGAGGTCAAGCTTATTGGGGTAGAGGCAGCAGGTAAAGGGCTGGAGACTGGCAAACATGCTGCCTCACTGATTGGAGGAAGAGTAGGAGTCCTCCATGGGGCAAAATCTTATATTCTTCAGGATGATAATGGGCAGATACAAGAGACGCACAGCATCTCAGCCGGACTGGATTACCCTGGGGTAGGACCTGAACTCAGCTATTACAAGGATGTCGGACGCATCACTTATGTTTCAGCAACTGATGAGGAGGCACTGGAGGGCTTCCAACTCCTGTGCCGGACGGAAGGTATTGCCCCAGCTCTTGAACCAGCCCATGCTATCTTTTATGCAGCCAAGATAGCCAGCTCCCTGGATAAGCAGCACATTATCGTGGTCAATCTCTCCGGTCGAGGGGATAAAGATATGAATATAGTAGCTGAGGCACTGGGGGTGAAACTGTGAGCCGTATTGCCTCTGTCTTTGCTCAACAAAGTCATAAGGCTCTCATCCCGTATATCACCATCGGCTATCCTAATATTGAAACAACCCTAATGGTGGCACCACTTCTCGCTGACAGTGGCTGTGACATTATAGAGCTTGGGATTCCCTTCTCTGACCCTCTGGCTGATGGTGTCACTATCCAAAAAGCCAGCTTTCACGCTCTACAAAATGGAGTCAACCCAAAACTCTGCCTTGAGGTAGCTAAGGAGTTAAGCCGAAAAGTTAAAATACCATTAGTGTTTATGACTTACTTCAATCCGGTCTTTAATTATGGCATTAAAGAATTCTGTGCTGCCTGTGCTGACTCGGGTGTTGATGGACTGATTATTCCCGATTTACCTCCGGAGGAGGGCTTAGAGTTAGAAATTGCCACCCGAAGATATGGTCTCGATCTTATTTACCTCTTAGCTCCGACCAGCACCAAAGAGCGTATCAAGCTTGTAGCTGAGAAGTCTCGGCAATTTATCTACCTGGTCACGGTAACCGGACTTACTGGGGTTAGAGATAGACTACCCGCGAATTTGGAGGCATTTGTGGCAAGGGTGAGAAAGATAACTAAGCAACCTCTCTGTGTTGGATTTGGAATATCTACTTCAGAGCAAGCCAGGCAGGTAGCTAAAATAGCCGACGGGGTGATTATAGGCAGCCGCATAATTCAGCTTATGGAAGCTGGAAGCGAATCACTGATACTGCTCCAAGATTTTATAAAAGAAATCAGGAGTGCCATTGATAAAGAGCGCTAAATTTAAAGCAAACTGAGCAACATAAGTTGTGATCTGAGGAATCTTGTTCTAATCGGAAAACTTTAGCTATTTCTATAGCCTTTCCACAATCTGGTAAAGATTTTCATAGGCTTTATTAAAATCGGGAATGCCTTTCTCAAGTCTGTTTTTCAAGCTATTCATTCTTTTTACGAATTTTTGCTTGTCTCTATTCTTTACTAAATCTGCCCATAATTTTGCCTTTCTTTGGAAAAGCTCCTCAATTTCCCTCATACTGGGCAAACTCATCTGCAAAGAGGCATAAAATTCTGGGGCTTCCGAAATAACAGCCCCCACCAATGTCAGTAAAACCTTATAAGTAACCCCGCCAATGGTTTTAGTCTGTTTTAGTGTATCAATACTCAGCAACGTATCAGCAGAAACGATAGCAATAAAATGGGACAGCCCAAGAATAATGGTCATCAGTTCATCATGTTTATGAGGAGTCATAAAGATAGTTCTGGCACCTCTAATTTTTAAATATTTTGCCACTTTACGAGCAAGAGCCTTTTCGTCCTCGTTACTTGGTGTCAAGACAAAGTTTTGACCTTTAATATCTTTCGCCCCAGGACCAAACATCGGATGCATCCCCAGCACTAATCCCACTTTTATATACTTGTGCATGGTTTCAACAGGGAAAACTTTGATGGATGTTATATCAAGAATAACTTGTTCCGAACGTGTATAGGGGCAAATTTCTTTAACAACTTCTTCAAAATTATCTATCGGTACTGAGAGCAGAACTATGTCGGCACTTTTAACCGCCTCGATATTAGTAGCCACCTCTGCCCCCAGTTGTTGCTTAACTTCCAGAAGCTTTCTTTGGTCTCGTCCAGTGATTATTACCTTCTTGCCGTCTTTGAGCAAGAAGTTGGCAAACCATTGCCCCATTTTCCCAGAACCACCAATTATTGCTATTTTTTTCACTATGTCACTCCGGTATTGCCTTCACTTGGCTTTAGGATACGAACCTAACACCTTTACAAAGAGGGAAGTTGTTTCCAAGCCCTCTAAAGCTTGTTGAACTACTGGGTCATCCCGGTTACCTTCAAAATCCAGATAGAAATTGTACTCCCACGGCTTTTGTCTTGTTGGTCGGGACTCAATCTTGGTTAAGTTAATGCCCCTAACCGCAAATTCAGCAAGGGCTTTATACAGCGCCCCCGGTTTGTGCTTCACTGAGAAAACTACAGATGTTTTATCATTTCCTGTAGGTGGAGAATCGTGTTTGGATAAAACAAAAAATCTGGTGAAATTTTTGGGATTGTCCTCTATCTCCCTGGCAAGGACTTTCATCCCGTAAATTTCAGCAGCTCGCTCACTGGCAACAGCAGCTCCGTCTGTAATCCCTTTCTCCTTTATCATCTTCACACTGCCAGCAGTATCATAGGTAGGGATTAATTTACAATTCAAATGTTTTAAAAAATTCTGACACTGAGCCAAAGCCTGTGGATGGGAGTAAACCTCTCTTATCAAATCCAGCCGCGCTTGCGGACCGGCTATTAAGCAATGGGTAATTCTGAGCTCTATTTCACCGTATACCTTAACATCTGAGTCTAAGAGCAAATCATATGTCCGACTTATACTTCCTTCCAAAGAATTCTCTATAGGAACAACCCCATAAGGCGCGTAACCATCTTGCACGACTTTGAAGACTTCATCCAAGCTCTCACAAGGTCTGAGTTGAATTGAAGAGCCAAAAAAGCAAAAGGCTGCCTCCTCACTATAAGCACCAATTTCGCCTTGAAAAGCAACTTCAATACCTTGCATCCTTTTGCATACTGTCATTATTTGCTTGTAAATGCCTTCGATATCTTCCTGGCTCACTCTTTTTTCTCGGGCAATACTTCTCACATTTTCCAAGACTATTTGCTCTCGCTCCCTATCCTCAATCTCCTTACCTTTTTCCTTTTTCTCCTTGCCTATTTCTTGGGTAATTCTTATACGCTCAACAATGAGTTTGACTATCTCCACATCGATTTCATCTATTTTTCTTCTTAAATTTTCTAAACTCATTTTATTACCCTCGGAAGCAATTCAGCTCTCATAGCAAAGTCACAAAGAGTTACTGCTATCATCGCTTCAACAACAACAACTGCCCTCGGAACAATACAAACATCGTGTCTTCCCCCAAGCAACAGATTGACTTTTTCCCCCGTTTTAATGTCAATGGTCTCCTGGATCTTACGTATGGAAGATACTGGCTTAATCGCAACTCGGACGACTATTGGCATACCATTACTTATCCCACCGAGAATGCCACCAGCGTTGTTGGTAGTAGCAACTATCTTGTCATTCTTAATAATAAACACATCATTATTTTCTGACCCCTTTTTCTGTGCGGCTGAGAAACCTGAGCCGAACTCGACCCCTTTAACAGCTGGAATAGCAAAAAGAGCTTTAGCTAAGTCTCCCTCCAGTGTATCAAAGACCGGTTCTCCTAAACCAACAGGCACATTGAGGGCAATGCCCTCTATTACACCTCCAATACTATCACCTTCCTCTTTAGCTCTTTCAATAGCTTTAGCCATCGCTTCAATAGCTTCCGCGTCAGCGCACTTGAGCGGGTTTTTTCCAACGCTCTCTCTTATTTCATCAAATCCCTTCGGTTTGGCTTTTACTCCACCTATCTCAACAGCATGAGCCAGGACTTCAATGCCCCTAAGATTGAGTAACTTCTTGGCAATAGCACCAGCCGTGACAAAAGTAAGGGTGATTCTTCCTGAGAACCTGCCCCCGCCTCGGAAGTCATTGAATCCCCCATATTTCATGAAGGCAGTATAATCGGCGTGACCAGGTCTGGGGGTGATTTTCATTTTTTCATACTCACTCGAATCAATATCTTTATTCCATATCAACAGGCAGATAGGAGCGCCGGTAGTAATTCCGTTAAAGACACCAGACAGAATCTCGACTTTGTCTTCCTCTATTCTTTGTGTAGCAGCTATACTTGTTTGCGGTTTTCTTTTATCTACCTCCCTTTGAATATCTTCAACCGTGATTGGTAGACCTGCGGGACACCCTTCTATGATGGTACCTACACATATACCGTGACTTTCGCCAAAGCTGGTCACTACAAAGAGCTTGCCTAAACTATTTCCCATTTGTTTCCACCTCAACTCCAACGTTTCTTAATACATCCCAGAACTCTGGAAATGTCTTTGAAACACATTCAGCATTATTTATTATTGTCTTTCCCCCGGATAGGGCACCAAGGACACCGAAAGCCATGGCAATTCTGTGGTCTCCCTTTACATCTATAGTCGCGCCTTTGGGGCTGGCACCAACAATAGTCAACTTATCTTTTCTTTCACTAACTTTTATGCCCATTCTTTCCAACCCTTCCCGTAATGCGGAAACTCTGTCGGATTCCTTTATTCGCGCCCTTTCAATTCCAGTAAATTCGCTTACTCCTTCTGCCACTGCTGCCAGAGCTGTCATTGTTGGTAGAAGGTCTATACAGTCCGAAAGGTCAGCTCGTATGGCATTCAACGTTGATTTCTTTACCGTTATCGAATCTCGGTCTGTTTCAACCAAAGCACCCATGTTTTTTAAAAGGGTTAGTATCACCTTGTCGCCTTGTGAACTTTCTGAATTCAGGTTCTCCACTTTTACCTCTCCAGCACCAGCCCCCAAGGCTAACAGGTATGAAGCCGATGACCAATCTCCTTCCACCACAAATTCCGTTGGCTTATAAGTTTGTTTCCCAACTTCAAATTCCCTGAGGTCTGGGGAGGACTTTACTTTTATCCCGAACTTTTCCAGACAATCTAAGGTCATCAATATGAAGGGTCTTGATTCTAATGGTGTAGTTAATTTAATTTTGACACCCTCAGCAGCGAAAGGCGATATAAACAATAATGCTGATACGAACTGAGAGCTAATATTGCCCGGCAATTCAACCACCCCACCCCTTAGTCTACCCCCCTCAACTATCACCGGGACTTCATTATCATAACAGGAGCAATTTACCTCTAACTGCCTAAGGGCTTGGACTAAGAGACCGACTGGTCTTTTCGAAAGGGAGTGTCCAGCAGTGAGTCGGGATTTTCCGGAAATTAGTGAACAGATAGCAGTCATAAACCTTAAAGTCGCTGCTGATTCACCACAAAAGAGCTCTTCAGCCGGTTCATGAAAATCACCTCCGATGACCTGCCAGTGGTTCCCTTTTTGATGAACTTGGATTCCAACCTTGTTCAACACATTTAGAGACACTTGAGTATCATCTGAAATCAGAGGATTTATAATCTTACTTTGACCTCTGGCTAAAGCAGCACATACCAAGCCTCGAATAGTGTAACTCTTAGAATAAGGTGCCTTTACCCTTCCTTTTACTTCACTTTGACAAATTGAAACTTTCATGTTCTTTCAGCTTGCTTATTACTTCTCCGACAACAGAGTCAGTATTAAGCCTAGAGGTATCTACCTTGATGTCTGCTACCTGCTCATAAAGGGGCTTTCTGATTTTTAAAAGCTCTCGAATTTTCAAAGTTTTGTCAGGTGTTTTAAGCAGCGGTCTTTCGTCCCCGCTGTTTTGTATTCGCTTCAAAATAACTATTGGAGATGCAGTGAGGTAAATTATCACAGATTTCTGCTTCAACCTGTCAATGTTTATTTGGTTGAGGACTATCCCACCGCCGCAGGCGATAATCCTATTGTCCCCTTGCGAGACTTCCTTGGTAACATCAATTTCAAGTTCACGAAAAGCTATTTCACCATCCTGACGAAATATCTCCGCTATGGTTTTACCTGCTTTGCGCTCAATCAGCAAATCCATCTCAATGAATTTCCAATTTAGCCTTTCGGCTAAAGCCTTCCCCACAGCTGTTTTCCCCACCCCCATGAAACCTATCAGAGCTATGTTAGTTTTCACGCCGTTCAAGTTCGTTGATTACTTTTTTCCTCATTAGCTCAATAGGAGCCTTAAGCGTAGTCCACTTCTCAAAGGCTAAAGCCCCTTGCCAGACCAACATTTCAGCTCCTGATATAGTTTGCGCCCCAGCTTTGTCAGCTTCCATTAGTAACTTCGTTTTAATAGGATTATACACTATGTCAAAGACAATGAGGTGAGGTTTAATCAAGTCAGATGTAACTAATGTTGTCTCGGTATTGGGACTCATACCCACGTTAGTAGTATTGACCAAGATATCAGCCTCCTTCAGAGCTCTTATTAGATTTTGTCTATTAAGTGCCAAAGCTTTAACTTCTCTTTGGAAAACATTAGAAACTCTGTCTGCGCATTCCTTTGCTTTATCCAGCGTCCTATTCAAGATGAGCAAATTAGCGCCTCTCTGTGCTAAGAGGAAAGAAATTGCCCTTGAAGCTCCACCAGCCCCAAGGATGACCACCTTTTCTCCTTTTAGTTCAATCCCCTTTTCGAGTAAAGTTTGTAGAAACCCCAAGGCATCTGTATTATAGCCCTTCAGAATGCCATCATTATTAACAATCGTGTTAACTGCGCCTATGTTCTCTGCCAGAGGATCCAGCTCATCTAAAAATTGGGTGACAGCAATCTTGTGCGGAATAGTAACGTTAAGCCCTTTGATGTTTAGTGCTCTCACACCTTCTATAGCTTTACTTAAGTCCTCTTTCCTTACCTTAAAAGGAACATATATGTAATTTAGCCTCAATTCTATGAAGGCTGCGTTATACATTACTGGAGACATACTATGCTCTATAGGGTCGCCAATCACTCCACAAAGTTTTGTTTTTCCTGATATTGACCAGTTTAGCATCTTTTTAGCAATGTGTAGATTTGGTATAAATCCATTACCGGTATCTGGCCGGAGGCAGACTCCTTGCCTTCTCCAATTGATGCGTAGGTAAAGCTACCCCCAACCAGTGGGCAAAGAATTCTGCTTACTAACCCCAAAGGGCCCATGGCAAAGGAAATTATTTCTATGTCAGGGAATTCGGAGATTAGCTGTAAGACAGTAAAATTGTCGTCAAACTTTTGAGCCGTAGTAATCACTTTGCATATATCGGCACCAACAGCTAATTGGTATTGAACTATTTCTTTCAGCTGACCAAGAGGTGGCGTCCCTTTCAAATCATGAAAGGATAGAAGGCATTTTGCCTGCCTCTTAATTAGACGTATGGTTTCAGCTAAATTTATCGTCCCCAATTCAATATCAATCAGGTCCGCCCCTAACCCACTGGCCAAGAGAAGCTCTTCTATTCTTTCCCCTTCACTCTTCCTCCATTGCCCACCTTCACCCTCATTTCTATTAGAAGCTATCCACGGTTTGTTTAGTTTCTTGGCTAATTCTTGCCAGCCATCGCCGACAAGATCTATGCGAACTTCAAATAAATCGACAAAGTTCTCGACTTCTCTCACCATAGCTAAATTGTTGTCTACCGTGACAGCACAAATCTTAGGCTTCTTCATACCTACCTACCAAAACCCGTTCAATTAACTCGAGAGTTACCTCGTCTGAGATAAACACACTCCCTATAGACTTCGGTAGGATAAATCTTATTTTGCCTTTAAAAATCTTCTTGTCGTGTTTAATCGCCTGTATTACCTTATTTACATTAAGATTGGAAATTTCTACTGGTAAGTCTGCTTTTTTGATAAGGTTCCTCAGCCTAATCAAGTCACTTCTACTAAGTATACCAAGCATGTTAGATATCCTTCCTTCAGTTACCATACCGATAGCCACTGCCTGACCGTGTCTCACTTTAAAATCTGATGCTGTTTCAATAGCGTGCCCTACGGTGTGACCATAATTCAAGATATTCCTCAGACCTAAGTCTTTTTCATCTTTCTCGACTATTTCAGCCTTAATCTTAGCTGACTTAAAAATAACCTCCTCCAGAGCTACATTATCCAGTGATTTTATCTTGTCAAGGTTCTGCTCAAGATAGGTGAAAAACTGTTTATCCCGAATCACTGCGTACTTTATGGTCTCGGCTAAGCCGTCACTAATTTCTTGAGCAGGAAGAGTTTGTAAGGTAGTGATGTCTGTGACTACTAACTTCGGTTGGTAGAATGCCCCGATCCTATTTTTCAATTTATTGTAGTCTATAGCTACTTTACCACCAATACTGCTGTCAACTTGGGCAAGCAAGGTAGTCGGTATTTGAACAAGAGGCACACCGCGCAAGTAAGTGGCAGCCACGAATCCAGCTAAGTCACCAATAACTCCACCACCTAAAGCTAAAATAGGTGTTAGTCTTTCAGCACCAAAATTGGATAGCTCCTCATATAGTCTGGCGGCAGTTTCTAAAGATTTCTGTTCTTCCCCATCAGGAACCAACAAAAGAACAACATCGAAGTTTTCTCGGATGAGTGCCTCCTGTAAAGTATCACCATGCAGCTCTTTCGCTATGGGATTGGTGATAATTACTATTTTACCAATAAAGCCTTTTTCTTTAAGCCAGTATCCCACTTTGGAAAGTATGCCTGAGCCTATATAGATTTCATAACTATTATTGCCGAGCCTTACCTTAATTTTTCTCATCTAATATCAGTCTGACTTTCATTCATTTTAGACCCGATTATTTGGCTAATTTCTCGACACGCTTTAATTATGTTTTCAAGCTCGTCGGGGGTGATTGCCTGTTGACCATCAACTAATGCTTCCAAAGGATTATAATGTACTTCAATCATCAATCCGTGAGCCCCAGCAGCTACAGCAGCACAGCTCATATTGAAGATAAGGTTCCTACGACCTGTTCCATGACTGGGGTCAGCGATAATAGGTAAATAAGTTTCTTTTCGAATTGCGGGGATGGCAGCCAGGTCGAGGGTATACCTGGTATATTCTCTGCCCTTACCTACCGGTACTATTCCCCGTTCGCATAAAATGATATCTTTATTGCCCTCGGCAGCAATGTATTCGGCAAAAGACAAAAATTCCTCAATACTGGCACCAAAATGTCTCTTTAGTAAGACGGGTTTCTTCTTTCTCGCTACCGTGGTGAGAAGGTCTTGGTTATACATGTTTCTTGCACCTATCTGAAGGATGTCAGCATATTCTGCCACTAAATCAACGTAGGCTTCTCCTCTTACCTCGGTCACTACTGGAAGTTCAAACTCTTCCCCCGTCTCTTTCAACCACATCAACGCTTTTTCTGCTGTTTCCCAGTCTATTGCCCCAAGTCCCTGAAAAGAATGAACTGAACTCCTGGGTTTAAAAACACCACCTCTTAGGATATGAGTCCCAGCTTTCTTCACCCCCTCGGCGATTCTAAACAGTTGTTTTTTACTCTCAACGGCACAAGGCCCCGCCATAACTATTAGCTCATTATTCCCTATCCTAACGTTTCCTATCTCTACTACCTTAGTACCACTCTCTAACCCTTCAAAAAACTTGTGATATTCTCGGCTAATGAGCTTGTAGGGAATTTCAATTTTAATCACCTCCTTTACCCCGGGAAGAGCCGCAAAATGGTCAAAGGGTATTTTTCTCTCATCCCCAATTAATCCAATTACTGTCTTGAATTCCCCCCGTGAAACATCAGCCCTCAGACCATACTTCCTTATTTCTTTTACTACCCGGTCTATTTGCTTCTCGGTGGCTTCAGTTTTCATTATTATCACTTTTTCACCTCCGTACTATATTTTTCTTAAAAAGGAAGAACCCCCCGCTTGGAGGGTTCTTCCTTTTAACTTTGTTTATGGATATTATGAATTAGTATTCTTCATGGCAGAGCCCCCCAAGCGTCTTCGCCGGAACCAAAATATAGAAGTAATATCTGCTAAACAAACCTTGGAGAGCACTGCCAATTGACATTTTTCTACCTTTAACTCGCTTAAAAGTGAAATAAAAATAGCACAAAATATTTTGTTTGTCAAGTTCGCTATTGGCTCAGAGTGACAATATACTGTTAATAAACATTCACAGTACATTGGCTTGACCCAAAACTTCAGCCATGCTAAACTGGCTTTTAAGCTTTCCGAACCTTGAGTCCTAAAGGGCATTCCACGGACTCAGGTCGCTATGGGTATCACTGGAAACGGTGGTGCCTCCCGTGTTTGGAAAGGAGAGCAATTGAAAGGGCCGTTTATCCCTCCGGTTAAATTCTTCAACCTTCCATCTTTAATTTTAATTCTTAGTCTACTAATAGGCTGTTCACCTCAACACCGAACTCTGACTTTGGCTACTACGACCAGTACCGCCGATTCTGGACTTCTTGATTACATTTTGCCTGCTTTTGAAAAGGAAAATAATGTTAAAGTAAAAGTGGTAGCTGTAGGCACCGGGCAGGCTATTAAGCTCAGGGAAAGGGGCGATGTGGATGCTATCTTGGTACATGACACGGAGAAAGAAGAGAAATTTATTAAGGATGGCTATGGCACAAACCGGCGACAGGTAATGTATAACGATTTCGTTATCGTCGGTCCCAAATCTGACCCGGCACGAATCGAGGGAATGAAAGAGGTAGTCCAGGCTTTTATCAGGCTTGCCCAAACAGAAGGCGCGTTTTTCATATCCCGAGGTGATGAATCCGGAACTCATACCACAGAAAAAGCCATCTGGAAGGAAACCGGAATTATGCCACTCCCGGCTGGACAGCGTTACCAGTGGGTGATAGAAGGTAAAACTGGAGAGTTCGAGGGGCGTTATCAGTCCCTGGGACAGGGTATGGGGGAGGCTCTCAATGTGACTAATAAAAAACAGGCTTATACTCTTTCCGACCGGGGGGACATTCCTGTCGCAAAAGGGACTAAGCCTGATTATTCTGCTAGAGGGTGATGAAAGGCTATTTAACCCTTATAGCGTCATTGCCGTCAGTCCCCAGAAACACCCCCGCGTTCAATATAACTTAGCTATAAAGCTTATCAATTATTTATGTGACTATGAAACTCAAAAAAGGCTTGCTGAGTTTGGCAAGGACAAATATGGACAGTCCCTTTTCTTTCCCAATAGTGAGGAGTGGCAAGCTCGGCAAAAGTAGTCTGGTCTAAAAGGAGATAAACACCATTAGCGAAATCTGGCAGGGGTTAGTCCAAGCTTTTCACCTGATTATTAGTGGTGACCCGGCAATAAGGGAGATTGCCCTTCTCTCCCTCAAGGTATCAGGGGCAACTCTCATTTTGGCTACTACCATCAGGCTTCCCCTCGGCAGTTGGCTCGGGTTGTCACACTTCTGGGGAAGGCGACCACTTATTGCTTTAGTCTATACCGGCATGGGGTTTCCCCCGGTGGTTATCGGGCTTTTTGTCTATCTACTCTTATCTCGGAGCGGACCTTTAGGGGGGCTGGGCTGGCTGTTTAACCCTCCGGCTATGATTTTAGCCCAGACTATCATTTCCTTTCCTTTAGTTGCCGGGTTTATTATGGCAGCAGTGATGAGTGTCAATCCTATATTAAAACAACAATTAGCAAGCCTAGGGGCTACCAAGTGGCAGGCTACTATAACTATTCTCCAAGAAGCCAGAATTGGGGTCATTGTTTCCATTGTTGCCGGCTTCGGCGCTATTATTTCTGAGGTGGGCGCAGTAATGATAGTCGGGGGCAATATTGAAGGACATACCCGCGTCCTGACTACAGCCATTGTTCAACTGACTCGGATGGGAGTCTTCAACTTAGCCATAGCTTTGGGCACAATTTTGCTTGCCATCTGCTTCATCATTAACCTGGCTATGCTCCGCTTTCAAGGGAGGCTGGCATAAATGGCAGACACTATTTACCGACTGGAAGGAGTGGTTAAAGTTTACGGCACAAGAGAAGCCTGCCATATTGACGCTCTGGAGATTTATAAAGAGGAAATATTCTGCATTATGGGTCACAATGGGGGGGAAGAGCACCTTGCTTCGCTTGCTCAATTTTCTGGAATCACCAACATCAGGGGCTATTTACTTCAAAGGGCAAAAGTTTAGCAATAACAGTCAGCCGCCTCTACCCCTTCGCCGCCAGATAACAACTGTCTTCCAGGACCCGATACTTTTGACTACCTCCGTTGAGGCTAATGTGGCTTATGGTTTAAAGCTGCGCCACTGCAAAGATAGCTGGCAAAAAGTCCGGGGAGCCTTAGACAAGGTCGGCTTTCCTTGTTAACGGCAGAATAGTTGAAGTAGGGGAAACACAAAAAATTTTCTCTCATCCCCAAGACCCCACCACCGCCGCTTTTATCAAAGGGGAAATGGTTTATATTAATTATGGGAAAATTCGCCCCAATAGATGAGCTGGGCATAATCGCTTTAACAGCTGAAGGCGAATAAGTCTTTATACTTCCCTAAATTCACCCTCCACAGTGCCTTCTTCAGGACCCCGACCGCCAGGGGTTTCTCCGCCACCTCCCGGTGGTGGGGGTGGTGTACCAGTTTGCTGATAAATAGTAGCACCGATGCGCTGCATCACTTCAGAAAGTTCCCGCATGGTACTACGAATATAGTTGATGTCTTTTCCCTGAAGAGCTGAGCGGACAGCGGCTATTTTCCCCTCTACCTGCTGTCTCAAATCTGAGGGTATCTTATCTCCCTGTTCTCGAAGTGTGCGCTCAGCAGTGTAGACCAGAGAATCGGCAGCGTTGCGGGTCTCGGCTTCTTCTTTCTTGCGGGCATCCTCAGCAGCAAAAGACTCGGCTTCCCGCTTCATCCTTTCTACTTCTTCCTTACCCAGACCGCTGGAGGCGGTAATAGTAATCTTTTGTTCTCTGCCAGTACCCTTGTCTTGAGCTCGGGCATTGAGAATACCATTGGCGTCAATATCGAAAGTTACCTCTATCTGGGGTACCCCCCGCGGTGCTGGCAAAATACCATCGAGGATGAAGCGTCCCAAAGTCCGGTTGTCCGCTGCCATAGGACGTTCCCCTTGTAATACATGGATTTCAACGCTGGGCTGGTTGTCAGTAGCGGTAGTGAAAATTTGGCTCTTGCTGGTAGGTATAGTGGTGTTGCGTGAAATAAGGGGAGTGGCGATTCCCCCCAAAGTCTCTATTCCCAAAGTTAGGGGTGTGACATCAAGAAGTAACACCTCCCTAACCTCTCCTTTCAGTACACCTGCCTGGATAGCGGCGCCCAAAGCTACCGCCTCGTCGGGATTAATGCCTTTTATGGGTTCTTTGCCAAAAAACTGCCTTACCAAATCCTGAACTCTGGGCATTCTGGTCTGCCCCCCAACCAGGACCACTTCATCTATCTGAGCTGGTGTCAAACCAGCATCAGACAAAGCCTGACGACAGGGACCAACAGTCTTCTCCAGTAGGTCCAGGGCTAATTGCTCCAGTTTAGCTCGGGTCAAGGTAATATTCATGTGTTTTGGTCCTGTGGCATCAGCGGTGATAAAGGGCAAGTTAATTTCTGTCTGAGTTACCGTTGACAGTTCTCGTTTGGCTTTTTCAGAGGCATCTTTCAGCCGTTGTAGTGCCATCCGGTCCTGTCTCAGGTCAATACCGGTCTCCTTCTTAAATTCGTCACATAGCCAGTCCATAATCTTCTGGTCAATATCATCACCACCGAGGTGGGTATCACCGCTGGTTGATTTTACCTGAAAGGTGCCCTCGCCAAGTTCCAGAATAGAAATATCGAAGGTACCGCCACCGAGGTCATAGACAGCAATAGTCTCATCCTTCCTTTTATCCAGTCCGTAAGCCAAAGAAGAAGCTGTAGGCTCATTAATAATGCGTAGCACATTAAACCCGGCAATGGCGCCGGCGTCCTTAGTTGCCTGGCGCTGACTGTCGTTAAAATAAGCTGGTACGGTAATCACAGCGTCAGTAATCTTTTCCCCGAGGTAAGCCTCGGCGTCAATTTTTAACTTCTGCAAAATCATAGCCGAAATTTCCGGGGGGCTGTATTCCTTGCCACCCATAACTACCCAGGCATCACCATTGCGGGCTTCGACGATTTTGTAAGGAAGCCTTTTAATATCATACCCGACTGTTGGCTCACTAAATTTGCGTCCCATAAGGCGCTTTATGCTGTAAATGGTGTTCTCGGGATTAACTATAGCCTGACGCTTGGCTAACAGCCCAACCAGCCGCTCCCCCGTCTTACTAATAGCCACAACAGATGGGGTCAGCCTCTCCCCTTCAGCATTGGTGATTATGACTGGCTCACCTCCCTCCATAGTGGCAATAACACTAAAGGTAGTGCCTAAATCAATACCTACTACTTTAGCCATTTTTATTACCCCCTTTATCTCCTCAATATCTCTTCAATCTTTACTACGCTTTTCTTAACTTCTCTTATTTCATTACTGAGTCTGTTTTGTCCTTCTCCAAGCGTTATTTGTCCCTGCTCCAGTCTTTTTTGCCCCTCTTCTACCTTTACTATCCTTTCTCTAACATCTCTCACTTCGCCATTTAGTCTTTCCAGCCCCATCTCAAACCTTTCTAGCCTTTTCTCCAACCTTTCCTCAAACCTTTCCAGCCTTTCCTCCAAATTTTCTTGCCCTTTCACTAAACCGCCAAGCAGAAGAGTACCACGAATCACAAAACCTAAAAGCACTGCCACAAGACCACCAACAATACCTACTGTTACCAGTAAAGGTTCCATTTCTTTTTCTTCTCATCGCCTCTGTGAATACTTATTCCCCTTTGTTCTCGGCTATTGTTTCCTTTTCTTCCTTCCCCTTACCCACTACAACTAAAGCTGGGCGAAGGATTCGTTCTTTCAATTTGTATCCCTTCTGCAATTCTTCCATAATTACCCCTTCTTCTCCCTCCTCCCGCACTACTGCCTCGTGGAGCTTCGGGTCAAAGGACTCTCCTTTAGCTTTAATTCGAGTCAGCCCCTGAGCTTCCAAAATTGTCTGGAGCTTACGATAAATAAGCCTGATACCATCCATCCAGGTCAATTCCTGTAATCGGGACGGAAGGGAAACAAAAGCTCGTTCCAGGTCATCCAGAACTGGCAATAAGTTTAAAATAAGCACGGCGTTGGCAAAATCAGTAACTTCATTTTTCTCCTGTTCAGCACGCTTCTTATAGTTAATAAAATCAGCCTGGGCTCTTTGCCAGTTAGCCAGATATCTCTCGGCTTTGGCTTTTTCCTCAGCTAAGGCTTGTTTCAAAGTTTCCATGTTTTCCACCACTTCAGTTTCCAGTATCTCGGCGGTGGTTTCTTTAAGTTGTTTTTCTTCTTCCAAATTAATTGTCTCCTTTAATCATGGTTTTATCCGTAGGCTTCAGACACTAATTTGCTTAGAACACCAGATAGGTAGCGCACCGAAGAAATAGCCCGAGCATAGTCCATTCGTGTCGGACCAATTACCCCAATAACACCTCCAACTTCACCGAGAATACCATAGCGAGTAAAAACTAAACTCAAGTCCCGGAGTAGCTCATCTTCATTCTCCTCCCCAATAACCAATTTGATTTCTGTCTCGCCCAATTCCCGAGGCAACACTGCCCGTAGCCATTTTCCCCCTTCCAGTAAACCAATTGTATTCAATATCCGGTTACCTTTGATAAATTCGGGCTGGCTGAGCATTAGGTGGAGCCCCTCAAGATAGGGCTCATCATACTCAACTTCGTCTTCCATCGCCATCAGGTTGATTATGGCATCCGTTACCTCCCGTTCTAAGGGAGATAGCTCCAACTTTTTAGCTCGAATTTCTGAACTGGCTAAGCCAAGATAGGCATTATTGAGCTTGTTGGTAACGGTGGCTAACTCCTCTTCAGCTACCGACGTCAAAGTCGACAGAAGGTAGCGCCTGAGCTTTGCCTGATACATAACCAGAATTAATAACACCAGATATTCCTGGAATGCTACCAATTCTAAGTGCTTAAATCGGCATGGGTTTGCTTTTGGCGTAGTGACTATAGCAGCACTTCTGACCAAGCGTGCCAGAAGGGCTGAAGCTATTTTTGCCAGCTCCTCGAACTCCCTTTCTATCCTCTCCAAAAAACCTTGAACGAGGTATTGTTCCATTAACGGAAGTTCAATATTCTCGCCCAGAGATTCTGCATAATATCGGTAACCCTTGCATGAAGGTATGGCTCCAGCGGAAACATGAGGCCGGGTGATATAGCCTTCTTCCTCCAGATAAGCCATATCATTACGAATTGTAGCTGGACTTACCCCCACCAGGTGACTACGAGTAATACTCTCTGAGGCAACAGGCGTTACCCGAGTAATATACTCTTTGACTATTATTTTAAGGACTGCTTCTCGCCGAGGCATTAATGTCTTCGGCATTTTAGCACTCTCCACTTAAGACTGCTAATTTGGCAGTTTACCACTCTGACAGAAGTTTGTCAAGGAAACACCATAAAATTTCACCCCGTTGACCTGAACCAGAGTGGGTGGTATTATGCTGCTAAATGGCTGGCTCAAGCCAACAAGACACCGAAGTTAGTCATCTTCTACAACTGGAAACGAAACGGCAGAGGGAAACTATAAACCTAATTGCCGCTGAAAATTATGCCAGTAAAGCTGTCCTTGAAGCCCAAGGCTCTCTCCTCACCAACAAATATGCCGAAGGTTATCCGCAGCGTCGTTACTATAGTGGCTGTGTCAACATAGATGCTGTCGAAAGCCTGGCTATTGAGCGAGCCAAGAAGTTGTTTAGAGCCGAGCATGCCAATGTGCAGCCCCATAGTGGCACTCAAGCTAACTTAGCTGCTTATTTTGCACTGTTAGAGCATGGTGACACTGTTATGGGGATGAGCCTCAGCCATGGTGGACATCTGACTCACGGTGCCTTCGTCAATTTTTCTGGAAAATGGTATAAGTTCGTTCCTTATGGAGTTAACCAGGAAACGGAAAGGCTCGACTATGATGAAATAGAGGAGTTAGCCCTAAAGTATAAACCGAGACTCATTGTTGCCGGTGCCAGTGCCTATCCCAGGATAATGGACTTTGGCCACTTTCGCCATATTGCCGATAGATGCGGGGCTAAACTTATGGTTGATATGGCTCATATTGCTGGACTGGTAGCGACTAATTTGCATCCCTCTCCGGTCCCTCACGCTCAGGTAGTTACTTCTTCAACCCATAAAACCCTACGCGGTCCCCGCAGCGGCTTTATCTTGTGTCAGAAAGGATGGGCGTCAGCCATTGATGCCGCCGTTTTCCCTGGAACCCAGGGCGGACCATTAATGCATGTTATTGCGGCAAAAGCAGTGTGTTTCTTTGAAGCCTTACAGCCGAATTTCTATACCTATCAGCGTTCAGTACTGGAAAATGCCTCAGTGTTAGCCGCTGAACTTAAAAATCTTGGACTCCGCCTCATTTCCGGTGGTACCGATACCCATCTTGTTTTAGTTGACCTGTCCCCTGCCGGACTCACTGGCAAAGCTGCTGAAGAAGCCTTGCAAGCTGCTGGAATTCTGGTAAATAGAAATACTATCCCCTTTGATACCCGCCCACCTCAGGTAGCCAGTGGTATCCGATTAGGCACTCCTGCCGTTACCAGCTGCGGTTTTGGCTTTGAAGAAATAAAGCAGGTGGCTTCTCTCATAGTTAAGGTGCTCTCCCACCCTGATGATGAAAAAGTGATAAGAGAAGTTAACACCGAAGTCAAAGCCATCTGCCAGCGCTTCCCCGTCCCTGGGTTTGAGTAAGATATGGCACCCTGCTATCCAGATTAGTTACCGCATAGTAGATAACGTTGGACATTAATTCTAATGCCCTTTCTTCCAGATAAATGGACTTGTCTTCCGGTGAGTGGTAACGCTGGAAGAGTAAGGGGAAATCAGGCTCTTTTCCTAACTTTCTTAGCCAGGCTCCTACCATTATCTTAATCTTAGAGCTACGAGCCTCGGCAAACTTTCTGATAGCTTCCTCATCCCGACTTGGTATGAGCGAAAGGGAAAAAGCCCCCTTGAAACCAGCTTTGCGGAAGGGGGCATGGTCACTGTTAAAGAAAGGTAATTCTCCAGCCTCCCCATAAGCATAACCCCTTTCCTGTAAAGTCTGTCTCAAGTTATTCAGGGCCGGACTACCTTCTACTTTCTCAGCTACGGGCCAGATAGCTACTATATTCCCATACCCGGACAGCTCTAAATTATAAACGCCTATCAGGTTGTCTATCCCATGAGCTTTTACATAAGCGGTAGAACCTACCAGCCAGGTCAACCCCAATGGTTCTTCATCGCCAAAAAAGACAATTTTGAGTTTGTTGTTCGGCTTGTATTTCCGTAGTCTTCGGGCTAAATTAAGAAGGACACTGACGGAGGAAGCATTGTCATTAGCCCCGGACTATTCTTAGCACAGTCATAATGGGCCGTTGCCAGAATATCCTTATCACCCCTGCCGAAGGCAAGGACAACATTTACCCCGTCTCTACCCCAGGTTTTGTATGGCTCCTGTAAATAATCATAGCCTTCAGTTTTCAATATGTTGAGGAGCATTTCTCGTCTCTCGGAATTGCTTCTGCCTTCAAATCTTTTCACGTAACCCAGTAAACCGCGATTATTTATCACCAATACTCCCCATACTCAAAAACTCGCCCAGCATTGTAAAGACCAAAAGGAACGATGTCAAAAAATACCTCTCTGTCGCTTAAGGCTTATCCCCCTGGCGTGGTATAATTTGACTATAAAGCTGGTAAGGAGTTAGCTATGGATGAACTCAAGGTTTTTACCGGTAATGCCCATCCAGCTTTAGCCCGGGCTATCTGCGATTATCTGGGCATACCCCTGGGAAAAGCCGAAGTATTTGAGTTTAGTAACGAGAATATCTTCGTCCGTATTCTGGAGAATGTCCGGGAGCGCGATGTTTTCGTCATTCAGCCATTATCTTCCCCGGTCAATAAAAACCTGGTGGAACTACTCATCATGCTTGATGCTTTCAAACGAGCTTCTGCTGGCAGAATCACTGCTGTGGTCCCTTATTATGGCTATGGACGCACTGATAAGAAGGACCAGCCTCGAGTGCCAATCACCGCCCGACTTATTGCCGACCTCCTGACTACTGCCGGTGCTAACCGCTTGCTCACTGTTGACCTCCACGCCGCTCAAATTCAAGGTTTCTTCAATATCCCTGTGGACGAACTTACGGCTCTCTTTATCCTCAGTGACTACTGGAAAGAGAAAGCTTTGAATAACCTGGCAGTGGTAGCTACAGACATTGGTATATCCAAGCGGGCTCGAGACATGGCAGCTCGCCTTAATACCCCCTTAGCCATTATTGAGAAAAGGCACCTCGGCAACGTGGGAGCTACCGAGGCCCTTAATGTTATCGGTGATGTAGCCGGAATGAGGGCTCTGACTGTAGATGATGAAATTGATACCGCAGGTTCGCTGGTTGGGGCTGTAAACGCTCTTCTGAAACATGGAGCTACTGAAGTCTATGCCTGCTGCACCCATCCCGTTTTCTCCGGCTTGGCTATTCAGAAAATAGCCACCTGCCCCGTAAAGGAAGTTGTAGTTACTGATACTATACCTGTCACCGCTAACAAGAAACACGACAAGATCACTGTTCTCCCCATAGCCTCCCTAATCGGTGAAGCCATCCATCGCATCCATACTGGCTTGTCCATAGGTGCTATGTTTGAGTAAAGGGGAAAGGAATGCTTAAGTGGCTGAGTAGTCTCGTAAATTCTAACGAAAAAGAATTAAAGCGCCTTGAGCCTCTGGTGGCTCGAATTAATTCTTTAGAAACTGAGGTAGCCAAGCTCACGAATGCTGAACTTCGAGCCAAGACGAACCAGTTTAAGGCTCGGCTTAAGGCTGGTGAAAGTCTTGACCAGCTTTTGCCTGAAGCCTATGCCGTGATTAGAGAAGCCGCTAAGCGGACTATAGGTGAGCGCCATTTTGATGTCCAGCTTATGGGGGGTATCGTTCTCTACCAGAGCAAGATTGCCGAAATGAAGACCGGTGAAGGTAAGACTCTGGTAGCTACCCTGCCCCTCTATCTGAATTCCCTTACCGGAGACGGTTGCCACCTGGTCACCCTGAACGATTACTTAGCCAAACGCGACTGCCAGTGGATGGGTCCTATTTATCATCTGTTAGGGGTAAGTGTGGCTTGTATTTACAGTCAGACCCCCGACAATCCTCTCCCCTCCTTTCTTTATGACCCCGACTATGATTCAGGCATCCCCGCCTGGAGACATCTCCGCCCCATAAGTCGCCGTCAGGCTTATGAAGCCGATATAACCTATGGCACCAATAATGAGTTTGGCTTTGACTACTTAAGAGATAATATGGTCTTAGACCTTTCCCAGTGTGTCCAGCGTCCCCTTAACTATGCCATTGTGGATGAGGTGGACAATATTCTCATTGATGAAGCCCGGACTCCCCTGATTATCAGTGGCATAGCTGAACAAGCCACTCAGAAATATTATCTCTTTGCCCGCCTCGTTCCTCAACTTATTAAAGAGCAGGACTACACTATTGACGAAAAGTCCCGCTCGGTTAGCCTCACCGAAGCTGGCATCACCAAAATGGAACGACTCCTCAAGAGAGAAGGGCTTCTCAAAGGTACCAGTCTTTATGACCCTGCCAATTATGCTCTAACTCACTACCTGGACAATGCTCTTAAAGCCCAGGTCTTGTTTAAGCGAGACCGGGACTATGTGGTCAAAAATGGTCAGGTAATCATTGTTGATGAATTTACCGGTAGGCTCATGTTTGGTCGGCGCTATTCAGAAGGACTTCACCAGGCTATTGAAGCCAAAGAAAGGGTCAAGGTCCAAGCCGAGAGTCTGACCTTAGCCACTATAACTTTCCAGAACTACTTCCGTATGTATAAGAAATTAGCTGGTATGACCGGTACCGCTGCTACCGAAGCTGAGGAGTTTTACAAAATTTACAAACTTGATGTAGTTGTCATCCCAACCCACAAGCCGATGATTCGGGATGACCACCCCGACCAGATTTACAAAGACGAAGAAGCTAAATTCAAAGCTGTGGCTAAAGAAATTGAAGAACTCCACAAACAAGGACGACCGGTGCTTGTTGGCACTGTCTCCATTGAGAAATCAGAGCACTTAAGTGACTCCTTGACTCGGAAAGGCATCCCCCACCAGGTGCTCAATGCCAAGCATCATGAAAAAGAGGCTGGTATCATCGCCCAGGCTGGGCGGATTGGAGCTGTGACCGTAGCTACCAATATGGCAGGACGGGGTGTCGACATTATCCTGGGTGGCAACCCCACCGGGCGGAACTATCAAGAATGGCTTAAAGAGCACAACAAGGTAGTTGAGCTTGGTGGTCTTCATATTATTGGCACTGAGCGCCATGAAGCCAGAAGAATTGATAACCAGCTCCGGGGACGCTCTGGCAGGCAGGGCGATCCGGGCAGCTCCCGCTTCTATGTCTCCTTAGAAGATGACATTATCCGTCGCTTTGGCGGCGACCGTATTAAGGGCTTTATGGACTGGGCCGGTTTTGACGAAAATACTCCCATTGAGCACTCTATGGTGACCAAGGCTATTGAAAATGCCCAGGTTCGTGTTGAAGGCTACCATTTTGACATCCGCAAACATCTGGTGGAATATGACGATGTCGTTAACAAGCACCGGGAAGTAATTTATGGGGAAAGAAAGAGTATTCTAAGCGGTGCTGACCTCAAAGCCAATATCCTCTCCATGATTAAGGACGAAATTCAGAACCTGGTAGAAGCCCATTTTGTCACTGATTATGCCGAGTCTGACCTCTCAGGCTTACTGGAAAACCTGGCTATGATTCTCCCTCCATCCCCTGAATTAAATCCCGGGACATTATCCAGGCTCAACCGCAAGCAAGTCACTGCCAGATTAACGGAATATGCCGAGAAATTATATCAAGAGCGGGAACGGGACACAGGTGCTGACAATATGCGTCTGGTGGAGAGGCTGGTTATGCTCCGGGTCATTGACGACCTGTGGAAGGAGCATCTGACCGACATGGAGAGGATGCGTCAGGAGGTAAGCCTTTATATCCAGCAAGACCCACTAATAGTTTACAAAAAGAAAGGTCATGAACTTTTTGAAAGCCTTCTGGCTAATATAAGACACGATGTTGTCCATACTATCTATAAAGTTGGCATTGTCAGAGAAGCCCCACCCCGAAAAGTAGCTGTTCCAGTTGGCACCAAGGTTGGTCGCAATGACCCCTGTCCCTGCGGCTCAGGCAAAAAATACAAAAAATGCTGCGGGAGGTAGCTAATGAGCAGGGTTGGCAAGATAAAAATGATTAAATTTGTCCCCAGAATAGGAAAAATTATTTCCCTTGAACTTCTTGCCAAACGGAAAGGTAGTAAGCATGGCAGTAAGAGTCAAAATGAAGCTCATCTCGGTCAAAAATAAGTCAGCTATCGAGGTCAACTCAGTGTTGAATACAGCCTTTGAAAGTGAGGGACCTGAGGTGCTTGTGCCGTTAAAGGTGGCAGAAGAACTAAGTTTCTGGCCTATGCTTCCAGAAGGCGCAATAGTCAAAGCCTTCGAAACTACTGGGGGCATAGTTAGAATGTACTATATAACTGATGCTGTTGAGACCCAGGTCATCACACAAGACAAACTCTCTAAACCCGCTAAATGCGCCCTGGTCATCTCTGAGATAGAGCGAGAGGTTCTTGTTAGCGATAGAGCAATAGACGAATTAGATATAGTCATTGAAAGCCCTGGCAAAGGATTATGGAGGTTCAGAAATGAAGGAAAAATCAGGAGCAGTGTGGAGCCACAGTATTGGTAAATGGTAACAAGTGGAGTAACTCTGCCTCTCTGGCTCAGGCAAAAAATACAAAAAATGCTGCGGGAGGTAAAGTATTACCTCCAATCCGATAAAGTATTTTTTCCACTTTGATATAATAATTTGAGACACCAGGATATATTGGGGAGTTGATGTGAGAACATTAATTGATATACAAGATGACTTAATACGTGATTTATTAAAAGAAACTGAAGCCAAGACAAAAAAAGAAGCTATAATTATCGCTATAAAAACCTATCTTAACCTAAAGAGAAGGGAGAGGCTTAAATCGCTCATCGGCAATTATGACTTTGGCTATACAGCGCAGGATTTGGAGAGAATGAGAGCCGATGACTGAGGTGATAGTTGATACTTCTGCCTGGATAGAATCCTTCCGCCCTAAAGGTGAAACCAGGCTAAAAGAAGTTGTTACGCAATTAATTTCGGAAGGAAAAATACTTCTGCCTGGGATTATAAAAACCGAGTTATTAAGGGGAACAAAGTCAGAGGCAGAATATGAGATGCTGGACGAATTATTAAGCGGCTTAATTTACCTTCCAGTAGAAAACGATTTCTGGGAGCGGTTAGCCAGATTTTCTTTTAACCTATTCCGGGATGACATCAACGTCCCCTTGACAGATACCTATATTGCCCTTTTAGCTATAGAGAAAGATGTTTCCCTCCTTCATCGTGATACCCACTTTGACTTAATAGCCCAAAAGACCGGGCTAAAGGTATTAGAAATTGAATAAAGCTGCGGGAGGTAAATGCTCCAATAATTTGACAAATCTGGGGCTGTCAGCTGTCTTGAAGGCGAAGTAGAGTTTGGAGTTGGAAGGAGATGTATGAGTAATATCAAGGAACTATCAGAAGTTGAGGTTAAAGTAGTCCTTTCTGTTAAAGACTTAGTCACTGCATTACAAGGATTAAGCGATGAGGATAAGGAGTCCTTTATTGAAAACCTGTTAGCTGCTACAAGTCAAGAGTATTTAGAAAGTATTAAAGAAGCCAGAAAGGACTACAAAGAGGGAAGAACCGTTTCCTATGAAGAGCTATTCAAGGGACGGGTTCAGCCCTAAATGAAATATCGGATTGTTTTCACCAAAAGGGCAGCGAAGGATATTTCCGGCCTGGAACCAGAAGTTAAACAAAGAATAAAGGACGCCTTAATAAAATATAGTGAAGACCCGTTAAGTTATGCAAGGAAAATGTTTGACCCCTTCTTGGGAAGTTACAGATTTAGAATTGGGGATTATAGAGTTATCTTTGACCTTGAAGGCGATGAGATAGTGATACTTCGTGTCGGACACCGGAGAGAAATTTATCGGAGGTAATAAAACCTTCTAAGCGAGGTCCAATGACCCTGCCCTATGGCAGTGGCAAAAAACAAAAAATATTGCGGGAGGTAACCTGACTTAACCGATGCTGATATTCGCTTGATTAAGCATATCTCCTTGCCGGAAACAGGCAAGAAATCGGTTTAGGAAGTCTATGTCAAAGCTGAGAAAGCGTCACAGGTTCTTTTCTTATAAAGGGATAAGCTTAGCTCCGAGTGAAGTTTGCTTATAGTTTTAACGAAAATTACACCGAGCGATGATATTCAACAATATAGAGGTCTTTAATGATGCTAGACCAGGTTGCACAGTCACTTAGAGCAGCTGGCGGAACCACTTTTGAATATATTGTTGCAAAAATACTCAACCACTTTCTTATTAGCAACGGTATCGTAACTACAAGGGCAAGGGAAGTTGCTTTGCGAAGGTTAATCCATAACCGCTCTAATATTTGTCAAATAATGGACTTTACAAGAATACCTGTCAAGCGCCGGTGTGACCAGAGTCAGCTTAAAGACTATCCTGACTTAGATTTGTTCGCTTTGATAAGACCCGAGCTGGATGGGCAATTATGGAGGTTATTAGCAATAATTAACTGTAAAGTATCTTTCCACGCACGCCATACTGAAGCAACTTTTTGGGGACTGTTAGTTCGTTTGAGCTCCAATATTCCCTTCGTAGTTGTTACTGAAGACCGTGACATATACAAACCAAAAGCCAGTGAGTTGGGGCGCTCCTGTGAGGAGTCAACTGAAACAAGGAGACTTCTGGAAAGCTTTAGTGACAGAGTTTATTTAATTAAAAAGTATAAAGATGTCGATGACCCAAATCTGAGTCGTGATATCATCCTAAAAGAGAAGAACCTCAAGCTGGACATACACACTCCTGTATTCGATGACCCAAGTATTCCTAACCATACAAGGTACTGCCATAGCGTCCGACCACTGGATGACCTTATTGATGACCTTCAACATTGGAAAGTCGAAATCCCGAAGTAGAGGTAAGACCAAATGGAATTACTCGATCGCATTCTTTGTGGAGACTGTCTGGAAATTATGAGAGAGATCCCAGACAATACTGTCCATTTGGCAATAACTTCTCCCCCCTATAACTTAGGCATTAACTATGATGTCCACAACGACAACTTAGCTTATGAGCAGTATCTAGATTGGATGAAGAAGGTTTGGCTTGAAACAAAGCGGGTATTAGTATCAGGCGGGCGATTTGCGTTAAATATTGCTCCAACAAGCATTAAGAACTTCCGCCCCATCCACCATGATTTTGCCAATCAATTAAGAGACATTGGGATGATCTTTAGAACAGAAATCGTCTGGTATAAACAGACAATGCGGCGGCGCACAGCTTGGGGTAGCTGGAAAAGCCCGGCAAATCCCCATGTTGTACCTTCTTGGGAATACGTATTGGTCTTTTCTAAAGACTCGTGGACATTGGAAGGTGATCCCCAAAGTGGTGACATAACCAGCGATGAATTTATGAGATTTTCCGATGGTTTTTGGTACATACCTCCAGAATCTCAGAGACGCGGACACCCAACTCCTTTCCCGGAAGAGCTAATTTATCGCCTTATTAAGTTTTATACATACAAAGGAAATGTAGTTTTAGACATGTTCGGCGGGACAGGCACCGTGGCAGTAGTAGCTTATAAAACGGGGCGTCATTTCGTTCATATTGATATCTCACCAAAGTATTGTGAAATAGCGGAGCAAAGACTACAAACAGCGCGGATACTCCAAGAGTTTCCTCTCCCTGTGGGAAGGACTGGGAAGAAAGTAAAGGTAAGTGAGCAATTCATGCCTAAAGTGACAGAACCAATTCGAAAACCGAAAAAGAAGCTGGCACGGGTGAGCCGGTTACTGGAACCACGCATTTCATACAATGCAAAGGAGGTAAAAGATGCTTGATAGAGCAGTTATTGAGGAGTTTCTTGACTATGAATTTGAGGAGTTGGAGATAAAAATTCCAAAGGGCATTAAGAAAGAAGATTTGGTGGAGGATGATTATTATGAATGGCTGAAGGACAATTTTAAGTCCTTCTTTAATCATGGCAATCCTGACTGGAAGTGGATAAGGGATAGGATTAGGCAGTATATTGAAAGGTAGAGAGGTGTAAAGGGGGCAAAGATGGCAAAACAAATAACAAAAAAGAGAAATTTATATCGGATGCCAAGGGTAGAAGAAAAGCGGTAATCTTAGATATTGAGTTTTATCGAGAAATTTTAGAGGATCTGGAAGATTTGAGTCTCTTAGCTAAGAGGAGAAGTGAAGCCACGAGTTCTTTACAGGAAATAGAGGAGAGGCTGAAGGCTCGTGGTCTCTTATGAGGTAGATATGAAGGTGGTTTATGACCCAGAAAGTGATACGCTAATTTTTCTGTTCAGAGATGAGCCTGTCGCTGAAAGTGATGAGCTTCGAGAAGGACTAATTATTGATTATAGCGCTGATGGGAAGGTTGTTTCCGTGGAAGTTTTGGACGCATCCGAACATGTTACTGAACCACAAAGTATAGCCTACGAACTACGAGGCCGAAAGTAAAATCTCCCGCTTTAATGTGTGAGCACAAATAGTATACAATTGAACATAAATTGTGCTCAATAACATTGGAATGCTTGAATATTTCATAACCTCAAAAACTAAGCGGAAGCTGTTAAAATTATTTGTGTTACATCCCGAAAAGAGATTTTATGTTCGGGAGATAGAGAAACTTGTCCAAGAACCTATCACTGCCGTAAGAAGAGAACTGGGATATTTAGAGAAAGCGGGGTTTGTAAGATCTTGCAAAGAAGGGAATTTGAAGTACTTTGAAGTTAACAGGGGGTTTCCCTTTTATCTGGAACTTAAAAAAATTGTTTATGCCACGATTGGTCTCGGAGATTATTTAAAGGACAAACTTCACGAATTTGACTCCATTAACTTTGCTTTCATTTATGGCTCAGTGGCAAAAGATGAAGAAGGCAGGCAAAGTGATATTGACCTTCTCGCAGTGGGAGCTATTGATGAAAGAAGTTTTCACAAAACTATATCTAACATTGAAAAAGAGATAGGACGAGAAATTAATTATACTTTGATGACAAGGCAGGAATTTGATGAGAGGATTAAAAAAAGCGAGCCATTCTTGAAACGAATCCTTGAAGAGCAAAAAATCCTCATCAAAGGAACCTTAAATGTCGATTGACAGGCTTTTGGAACAAGGAAAAATACATCGCTTTAAGGCTACTCAAGATGAAATTAAGAAATCCCTGGAAATTGCCGAGCGCGATTTATCCGTAGCTGAAAAGATTTTTCAAGATGATTTAGATTGGTGTTTTTCTATTGGCTATAACGCTATCTTTCAGGCTTGCCGAGCCTATATGTTTTCCTTAGGATATCGTCCAACGAGCACCGAAGCGCACAAGGCAGTCTTTGAGTTTATGGAAGCCACAATTGAACAACCCTATAAAGATATGATTACTTACTTTGATCGTGCCAGAAGGAAACGCCATCGAACGATATACAATGAAGTGGGGTTGGTCAGTAAAGAAGAAGCAAAACAATTGCTTCAGATGGCAAAAGATTTTATAACTGAGATGGGAAAAAGGTTAAAGAAATGAAAAACACGGCTGTTGCTAAGGTATTTCAGGATATTGCTGACCTCTTAGAACTTAAAGGAGAGAACCCGTTTAAGATTAGAGCTTATCAAAGGGCGGCTCGGGCTATTGAGCACCTGCCTAAGGAAATTGAGATTATGCTGGAGGAAGGGGAGGATTTGCAAAAAATCCCCGGGGTGGGGGAAGCCATAGCCAAGAAGATTACCGAACTGATGACCACGGCAAAGTTAGAATATTATGAGAAGTTAAGAGCTGAATTTCCAGAAGGAATAAGCACTCTTCTGGATATCCCCGGCGTTGGCCCTAAAACAGCTATGAGGTTGACTTCGGAACTCGGGATTAAAACGGTGGATGAGCTGGAAAAGGCGATTCAGGAAGGTAAGGTAGCTAAACTTTTCCGTCTCGGTGATAAGACAGCTGAGAACATCCGGCACCAGATTCAAGCCTTGAGACGCAAGGACCAGCGTATACCCATTGGCGAAGCTTTGCCGATGGTGGAAGAAATCCTGGAGGCTCTGCGACCTATACCTGGGGTAAAGAACCTTATTGCTGCCGGCAGCTTGCGCCGCTTCCGGGAAACGGTAGGTGATATTGACCTTATGGGCACAGCCGATAACCCGGATGAAGTAATTCAGGTCTTTACTCAACTGCCTCAAATACGAGAGGTGCTGGCTCAAGGTCCGACTAAAGCCAGTGTCATTGTCCCCGGTGGGCTTCAAGTGGACTTAAGGCTGGTGGAGCATGATTCCTTTGGTTCCCTGCTCCAGTATTTTACCGGGAGTAAGGAGCATAATATCTGTTTAAGGGAAAAGGGGATGAAGCAGGGGCTGAAGCTGAGTGAGTATGGCATCACTGACCGAACTACGGAGAAGTTGGAAAAATTTGATAATGAAGAGGACTTTTACCATCGGCTTGGGCTTCAATATATTTCCCCAGAACTCAGAGAAGCCCGGGGCGAAATAGAGATAGCCGAACAAGGGGCTTTACCCCGACTGATACAGATGTCAGATATAAGAGGAGACCTGCATGTCCATAGTGACTGGAGTGATGGGCATGATTCTATAGCTGAGCTGGCGACAGCAGCTAAGGTAATGGGTTACGAATATTTAGCTATTACTGACCATTCCATAGGCCTGGGTATTGCCCGGGGACTTAATGAGGAAAGGCTGCGGCAGCAAATAGCCGAGATTAGAAAGTTGAATGAGCACCCTGAAGGTGTCCATCTCCTTACCGGCATAGAGGTGGATATTAGGGCTGATGGCAAGATTGATTTACCTGAGGAACTTTTAGCCGAGCTGGATATTGTTATTGCTGCGGTGCATTCAGCGATGAGCCAGAGTGAGGAGCAAATGACCCGGCGAGTCCTGGGGGCTATTGAGAATCCCCATGTGGATGTCATTGCCCACCCTACCTGTCGTCTCCTCGGGGAAAGAGAGCCGGTAGCTATAGACCTGGAAGCTGTTTTCCGTGCTGCCATTAAGAACAATAAAGCCCTGGAAATTAATGCTATGCCCGAGCGGCTGGACTTGAAGGATATTCATATTTTCCGGGCTCGGGAACTGGGAGTGAAGCTCATTCTTGGGACTGATGCCCACAGCCGAGCCCAACTCTCGTTTATGAAGTTTGGGGTTGGGATAGCTCGTCGGGGCTGGTGTGAACCTGAACATATATTGAATACACCACCGCTAAAGGAAGTATTGGCTTTTTTACACCGGTAGTGAGGGGCTATTGATAACTTCAAGGGGCCCTCACAAAATCTGCGATTTTGTGGGGCGTTTTAGCCTCGCCGAAGCGCCTTTATAGGTAGTCTGGTAAATGGCTAAGACAAAAAAAGAGATGGCGCTTGTCTCCTCACAGAAAGAGGAGGACCGGAAAGCAATACAACAGCTAAAACAGGCTATTGCCGAGGGGAAACACTGGTATCTGGCGTTGCTCGAAGCCATCGGGAGGTGGAAAAGCACTGAGGAAGACTACCGGGGGCGTCATTACTCTTACCTTATTGCTGGTGAAGCTTTTGATTGGCTACTTTTAGCTGAGCGACTATGTGAAGAACTAAATAGTCTTATTCCAGAAGAAGAGAAAGTGGCTCTCCTTTTCTTCGACCAGCCTCCTATTGAGCTTACCAGGGAGGAGTTTAAAGGACTTATTGGTTTAGCTAAATACCGAGCTTACCTCAATTATCTTTATGGTGTTTTAGTTGAAGATGCCCTAATTCTGACGGCTATGGAAGATGTCCGCAAGGAACGCCGGACCTTAGGCTTACCGGAAAATGCCACAGTGATGGATGAAGCCTACCGGCGTATCTACGGGGCTACCCAGGAGGCACTCCTCCAGGAATTTAGAAAGGAGAAAAAATACCGGCAGCGTAAGTCTATAACTTTAACTGAGCTGAAGGAGTTTACCTACTGGCTGTTCAAATATCGGCTGAAAAGTTCAGAAAAGGCTCGCGTTGCCAGTGATACCAAGAAAGCCTTACTCCATTTACACCGCCACTGGACGAAGAGAAGCCGGTTTCCAGGAAAGATTTAGCCGAGCTGCCTTTTCCTTTTGTTACCCTCACCTTATTCCTCTCCCTTAAAGGGAGAGGGTAGGTGAGGGTCTTTACGCTTTGTTGCACCATACATTACAGTTGAGCCAGCTCTTGCTTTAATCTGGCTAACTTGTCTTTGTGAGATTCAAGACGGCTTCGTTCTTTGTCTAATACTGACGGTGGGGCTTTAGACAGAAATTCAGCGTCTTTTAGTCGTGCTTCAAGTCGAGCAATCTGCTCTTGAGTTGCGTTAATCTCTTTCTGAAGGCGCTCCTTCTCTACCTGTCGGTCAATCATCCTTGCCCAGGGCAGAACTACCTCGGCGTGTTTCAACACCAGAACCAAAGCCTTTTCAGCTTCCTCCTGCCTCCGCTCTCGCTTCAAGATAATCAAAGGGCGGGCTCGGGCTAAAGTCTCGATAGCTTTGAACTGGGAAGAGATGGCTAGCAGGAGGCTATCAGCATAAACTCTGGCTTCAACCCATTTTGCCGGTTCTATCTTGGACTCAGCTCGGACATTCCGGATAGAGCGGATAATCTCGATTACTGTCTCCATCCCTTGCTCGGCTTCCGGGTCAAGGGCTTTGTCATCGGCTATTGGGTAGGGAGCAATAACAATAGATTCAACTTGCTGACCAACTCCTGGGGGATAAGGTTTCAGGCGCTGCCAGATTTCCTCGGTGATAAAAGGCATAAAGGGATGCAGGAGACGCAATGTGGTCTCCATCACATGCCTCAGCACAGGTAACGGTGATGGTGGTGGGGAGGAAGGGTGGAGACGGAGTTTACTAATTTCAATATACCAATCGCAGTACTCTCCCCAGAAGAAGTCATGGATCTGTCTTTCGGCTTCTCCGAATTGGAAGCCGGTCATTAACTCGGTGACACTGGCAACTGAGCCATTAAGCCGGCTTAAAATCCATCTGTCTTCCAGAGGTAAAGGCTCGGCAATAGGCTTAACAGCTTCTGGATTTCCTTCAAGACTGCCAAGGACGAATCGGGAGGCATTCCACAGCTTATTGGCAAAATTGCGAGCTGAGGCTAACTTGTATCGGCTCAAGTTGACATCGTTTCCCGGGGAGCTACCAGTGGTTAGGGCGAAACGGAGGGCATCGGTACCGTATTCATTAATAAGGTCGGTAGGACTGAGGACATTTCCCCGAAGCTTACTCATCTTTTCCCCTTTCTCATCACGCACCAGACCATGAAGGTAAACAGTATGGAAGGGGATTTTGCCAGTATCCTCCAAGCCCATCATAATCATCCGGGCTACCCAGAAGAAAAGAATGTCATAGCCGGTCTCCATTACCGAAGTTGGATAGAAATAGTTAAGGTCTTCTGCAGGCTCGGGCCAGCCCATTGTGGAATGAGTCCACAAAGCCGAGCTGAACCAGGTGTCCAGGACATCGGGGTCTTGAACAATTTCTGCTGAACCACAGTGGGCACAGGTTGAAGGTTCATTCACAGTGACGGTGAGCTCACCACATTTCTGACAATACCAGACAGGAATGCGGTGTCCCCACCACAGTTGTCGACTGATGCACCAATCACGGATATCATCCATCCAGTTAAGGTAAGTTTTGGTAAAGTGCTCTGGAATTATGTTAATGTGTCCCTGGGTAATGGCTTTAATAGCTGCTTCAGCTAAAGGAGCTGTTTTAACAAACCATTGCTGACTGACCATGGGCTCGACCAGGGTCTGACAGCGGTCGCAATGTCCTACAGAATGAAGGTAAGGCTCAATTTTCTCCAGAAGCCCAGCTTTTTTGAAGTCAGCTAATACCTGGTCACGACAGGTAAAACGGTCGAGACCTTTATAGGGACCGGCATTTTCATTCAAAGTAGCGTCAGGATAGAAAATGTTTACCAGGGGTAATTGGTGTCGCCCGGCGACTTCAAAGTCAATAGGGTCATGGGCAGGGGTTATTTTTAGAGCGCCAGCACCAAAAGCCAGGTCAACAGCACTATCAGCGATAATGGGTATTAGCCGATTGATAACAGGCAGGGTTACCCTCTTACCTATCAGGTCTTTGAAGCGTTTATCTTGTGGATTTACGGCTACAGCGGTATCGCCAAGATAAGTCTCGGGGCGAGTGGTAGCCACAGTGACGAAACCATCACCATCAGCCAGGGGATAGTGAAGGTAGTAAAGGTGTCCTTTTATTTCTTTATGTTTTACTTCTAAGTCAGAGAGGGCTGTCTGGCAACGGGGACACCAGTTAATAATTCGCTCACCGCGGTAGATAAGCCCTTTATTATAGAGGCGGACAAAGGCGGTGCCCACGGCTCGACTCGGTCCTCCATCAAGAGTAAACCGCTCCCGAGTCCAATCGCAGGAAGCCCCCAACCTCTGGTGCTGATAGGTAATGGTCTGGCGGCACTTTTTAACCCATTCCCAGACTTTCTCCACGAATTTTTCCCTACCCAGTTGGTGCCGATTTAATCCCTGCTGAGATAGCTGTTGCTCTACTACTACCTGGGTGGCAATGCCGGCATGGTCAACGCCAGGAAGCCATAAGGTCGGCTCGCCCTTCATCCGATGCCACCGAATCATAATGTCTTCTAAGGTAGCGGTAAGGGCATGTCCTAAGTGAAGTTCACCGGTAACATTAGGTGGTGGCATAATGATGACAAAAGGCTTCTTGCTGGGGTCTATCTTTGGTGTGAAATAACCCTGCTTGAGCCAGAAGTCATACCACTTCTGCTCAACTTTCCCAGGCTCATAAACTTTGGGTATTTCAGGCATTTTTTGTTTTCCCCTTATTATAGTTCATTATTTACATTTCTATTATGATGGGTTCCTTGATAACGGAAGTACCTGCTTCGCTTTTTGCTGCCAGTTCTCTATTGGCTTCAATGATTAAGCGTAGAGCTTCCTGAAGATTTTCCCTGACTTCTTTCAAAGTCCTCCCTTGAGTATTCACTCCCGGAAGCTCTTCCAATAACCAATATACCAGTCGCCTCTTTTCTCAATGACTCCTGTAAACTCTCGCCTCATTTCATATCCTCAGCTTAGTAGACTAATATAATTTTAGCAAAATATAGTGCTTCCTTAATTCCTAAAATGTGGTGCGACCCTTCAGGGTCGCTGGGCGAGACTAAAGCCTCACCCTATACCTTTAGGCGGTAACGCTTCATCGATTCAATGACTTCAAAGATAACTTTGTCTCTCTCCTTTATAGTCGGATGGCATTTGTACCATTCTACCAAGTTTCCTTTAATGTAAGCTCCTGCTTTTGGGTCACCGATTGGGGTACCTTTTGGTGCTGAGGTGACCTTTGTCTGGATTTCACCAATATCTGTTTCGAGTATGAAAGGAATCTTATAACCTGGGAAAAAGTGGCGCTTATCTTTTGGAAAATAGAAAAGGTGATACTTTATAGATGCCGCCTCTATAGTACTTACAAGCGCTCCAGGAGGAGGCGGAGAGGGGACGACATAAAGGGGCTCAAACAAATGGGCATGGACTGGCAAGCCAACGCCCTCTCGAACAAATGTCTGGAACCCAACAACTCTTATTTGAGGATGAGCAAGAGCGCTCAGAGCTTCGTCTAATCCCTTGGTGTGCTTCTCTACAATTATCGACAGCACAGGTGTCTTCGAAATAAGGTCAGCCAAGAATTTGTAAATTTCAGCAGACTTAATAGCCCGGCTTACTTTCAACTTTAGTAAATCGTCCCTGTCTATTTCTTGATATATCGCATTGACTATCTCCTTCTGAATATTAGGGTTTTTTATGCCACTAATAAACTTGCCTATTTGCGAAACTATATGCTCATGTAATGGGTGAGATGATAACTCTATCTCAACGATATGCCAGCAAGGTGACTCTCCCAAGACAATAACATATCCGTCTGGTATGGAGCCAATCCCAGATTTCGACCTTAGTTTTTGCTTCAAGTCAAGATATATGGACTGGTCGCCAAAGATATCATTAGCATGCTCTTTGACCTCCCGCCCAAATTCGTCTTCACTTGGTGGCGTCCACAGCTCGTATTTGACACCATCTATCAGCAGCATCTTTTGCTTCTCTCCTCCCTCTGTTCTCTTACCCAATGATAAGTCCCTTTTTCTTTAAGCTCAGGATGGTCTTCGTCCTTCCAGGCTCCAGATGCTTCCTACAACGCCTGTAAGAGTTGAATCCTTTTCAACTCCTTCCTGGCTGCTTCCACGACAAACTTACTCCTATTCCTTTTGCCAACCAACTTATCTATTGACTCCAAGAGGTCTTCAGGAAAAACTAAATGCGCTTTAGCTTTGTTATTAGCCATATTTTGTTCCTTATAAATTAAACCTTTTTAGTTCCATATCACTGTGAGGTTTGTCAAGGTTCGATCAACGCTTATTCAAAAGCTCCACTACCTTATCCAGAACCCTGTCGGCAACTTCTCGTTTGGGTAGCAGGGGCAATTCATCTACTTTGCCATCACGGTCGATAATGACTACTTGATTAGTATCAGCCCCCATGCCACTATCTGGGGCAGTGATGTCATTAGCCACGATGAGGTCTAGTCCTTTTTGAAGCAGTTTTGCCCGGGCATTCGCTATCAGGTTCTCGCTTTCGGCAGCAAAACCAACTTTAATAAAACTTCCTTCAACTGTCCCTAAAATATCCGGCGTCCTTTCCAATTCCATGGTCAAAGTGTCAGTAACCTTTTTGATTTTGCTCTCAGACACTTTTGCCGGGCGGTAATCAGCCACAGCCGCCGCCATTATTAAGGCATCAGCTTGAGCTACAGCCTTCTTTATCACTATCACTTCATACATTTCCTGAGCGGTGCCGACATTTATTACTTCAGTTCTCACCGGCTTGGGCAAAGTGGTAGGGGCAGTAATTAATACCACCTGAGCCCCCCTGTCCCGTGCCGCCTCAGCTAAGGCATAGCCCATCTTGCCTGAAGAACGATTGGAAATATGCCGCACCGGGTCAAGAGGTTCTTGTGTACCCCCAGCCGTGACCACAATTCTTTTGCCCGCAAGGTCACCCTTCCTGCCTAACACTTGCCGAATAGTGCCTATAATTTCGTCAATATCAGCCAGGCGTCCCATTCCGGTTTCACCACAAGCCAGCCAACCAGAGGCAGGACCAACAATGGTAAAACCACGCGCTCGAAGTTTGCTCAGGTTTTCCTGGGTGACCGGGTTTTCATACATATTCACATTCATAGCCGGGGCGATAATCACTGGGCCTTTAGTGGCTAAGACAGTGCCGCATAACATATCATCAGCAATACCAGCAGCTATTTTAGCAATAATATTAGCTGTAGCCGGCGCAATAACCACTATATCAGCAGCCTGGGCTAAAGCTACATGCTCCACACTCATCTCGGAGGTTATGTCAAACATTTCAGTGACTACAGGTCTACCGGTAAGACTGCGAAAGGTTAAGGGGGTGATGAATTCAGTAGCTGCCTTGGTCATAATAACATTCACCTTAGCCCCGGCTTGAGTCAATTGGCTGGCAATTTCGGCTGCTTTATAGGCAGCAATGCTGCCAGTTACTCCTAACACGATGTTCTTACCTGAAATCATATTCTCCCACCTTTAGCTTCTATTCAGCTCATAAATCAGCCTTAAGCCGATTAAGGTCAGGTCCGGATTAACCTCCTGAATCACTGATGTTTCTCGAGCCAAAAGTTCGGCATAGCCACCAGTAGCTATTATCTTGGCTTCCCCTTTCAGTTCTCGGCATATTCGTTTGACCATACCTTCAATCAGTGCCACATAGCCGAAAACTATTCCCGATTGCATTGCGGTTACAGTATTCTTACCGATAGCTTTTTTAGGACGAACCAGCTCTACCCGGGGTAACATAGCTGTCCGGTTAAATAAAGCTTCGGTGGCAATAGCAATACCGGGGGCAATAGCGCCACCAAGGTAATCACCTTCCTTGGAGACGGTGTCAAAGGTGATGGCAGTCCCTAAATCAATAACAATTACCGGACCCCCATAAAGGTGATGAGCTGCCGCCGCATTTACTACCCGGTCGGGGCCTACTTCCCGTGGGTTATCAAGGAGAATACGGACACCGGTCTTCACCCCGGCTTGCACTACTAAGGGAGAAATCCCCAGGTAGCGGTGGCAGACTTCCTCAAAGACGGTTATTAAGGGTGGGACAACACTGCACATCACCGCTTCTTTTATCTGAGAGGGAGATATGTCCCGACGGTCAAACATGTCCAAGAGCAAGCTGGCATATTCATCTGCCATGCGGTGAACACCGGTAGCTATTCGCCAGGTGGCTACCGGTTTATTGCCGTCAAAAACCCCCAGGGTAATATTAGTGTTACCAATATCAATGGCTAACAGCATATTACTACTCAAAATAAGTTCTTAACTCCTGGCACAGCGTTTCCGGACGCAGCAGGACTGTTAGAGTATCCAGTAATAATCTTAGACTACCACAGTCAGAAATAGCTAATGGCGGATAATAAGCTCGCTGGATAAGTCGAGCCTGCGTCCAGAAATAGTCCTCTCCTAATACGCCCGAATAAAGACAAAGATTAAAGCTGTAAAAGTTCTGCTCATTCATATAGGTGAAAACTTTCTTGAGTCCGTGGCAAAAATCTTTTACATCTTCTGCGGGGAGGCTAATTACAGACTGTCTTTCCTGAAAAAGAACAAGAACATCTAATTGCCATGCCCAGGGGGCGAAGCTGGTAAACCACAGAGTATTACCTATGGCGTCGATATACCTTTCCTTTAGTCTTGTCTCTTCAGTAATGAAATCTGTCCAGTAGTTTATCCCTGTTTCCAAGTAATACTTTTGCGACCATTCCAGTAGCTCCCTATGGTAAGTCAACGGAAACTGTCCAGCTAAGACCTGAAGGTGGGGATGGACCTGACTGCTGGAAGCTGGTGGCATATAGTTCCAGTTAATACAGCAATATTTAGCCTCAGGGTTGGACTCTAAAACTCGCTTAAGATAAATCTGGCTGGCAAAAAATCCATCTGCCAGCATTTCTTCACTAAATTCAGGCAGGCTGACAAAATGCTGGTGGTCAAGTACCGTTAGGGCACTGTAAGGCATATAGGGAAAAGCATTGGGAAAGACAGTAGCTTCGCCAACTTTAATTCTTCCTTCTGGGAAAAAGTCTGAGGAAAAACGGGGAGTGAGTTTGTCAATAGTCTCAGGACAAAAAGGGCAGTCCCCTTCTAAAGACATGGTAACTATTCCAGACAAATCTGGCTTATTTAGTTTGGGTCGCCGGTATTCTATAACAATAGCTACCTCTTTAGTTAACGGGTCAATCCGGAATTCAATAGGGAAGATTTCCTCTTCAAAGTTAGCCGCTGGGTTGAGGAGCTTAGAGTAGCTAACATCTCTTTTAAATTCAATAGTCACTGTGACGAACCTTCTTTAATCTTCTTGATAATCACAGGGAGGACAGGCAGGAGGTCGCTGGCTAACATACCGGCATCTCCCAGTTCTGCCCTCACTTTTTCCCCGGCTACGGCGTGAAGATACACCCCGCAGGAAGCGGCTTCAAAGAGAGGTAAGCCCTGGGCTATTAACCCGGCGATGGCACCGGTGAGGACATCACCGGTCCCGGCGGAGGCTAAACCGGCATTAGCTATAGGGCAGATTTTAGCTCGCCCATCCGGAGCCGCTACTACCGTATAGGCACCCTTAAGGACAATGGTCTTTCCCCATTCTGCTCCCATTTTGATAGCTACTTGCAGGCGCTGCCGCTGCACTCCCTCTACCGTAAGCCTGGCTAATCGTGCCATCTCCCCGGGGTGAGGGGTTAAAACAGCATTTCTTTTCAATTTCTGCCACCATTGGGATGTCTTGGCTAAAATATTGAGGGCATCGGCATCGAGGACGATAACCGGGATTTGGTTTTCAGGTAAATCAAAAAGGATGGACTGAACGAACTGACTGACCTGGGGGCTTTGCCCTAAGCCACACCCCATAGCTATAATATCGTAATTAGCCAGCCCTTGCTTTACCACGGCATTTGCCTCAGCAGCAATTATGCCTGGCTCGGCTTCAGGCAAGGGGAGATAAGTTGTTTCAGTTAGTTTAGCAGCTAAAATAGGCTGGAGACTTTGAGCCGTAGCCAGGGTCACTAAACCAGCACCAACTCGCCCGGCTGCCACACAGGCAAGATAAGCAGCCCCTATATAATTAATAGAGCCAGCTATTACCAGTACCCGACCAAAAGTCCCCTTGTTGGCACTGGGAGGACGTTTGGGGAGTACCTTTCTTACCCACTCAGGGGTGATTGCCTCTGTGACTATGTCTTCAGCTAAAGCTGTTGGTATGCCAATATCAGCGACAATCAATTTACCTATCCTTTCGGCTCCAGGGAAATTAAACAGCCCTGGCTTAGGATAGCCTAAGGTGATGGTGACATCGGCGACGGGGCAGGCAACATCAATAGCCCCGGTATCAGCATCCAATCCAGATGGTGTATCTACAGCGAAAATAGTTAGCCCGGGACGTTTATTTTTGGTCTCTATTATCTTTTCCAATGCTTGCTTAAAGATTCCCTCTACAGGGCGACTCTTACCTGTGCCAAAGACAGCATCGATAACTATGTCTGTTGAAGAAAGAAGCCCGGTTAAGGTGTCAAGATTTTTATCTTGCTCACCGGTGACAGTAAATATGCCCCTGTCTTGGGTTAGCTTCAGGTTCTTATCACCAGAGTCTCTTGGGTGGCACAGGTAGAGGTTAACTTCAGCCCCCCAATCATCCAGATGACGAGCGGCTACCAGACCATCCCCTCCATTATTCCCCGGTCCCACTAAAACCAAAACACGCTGCCCCGCCACATTGCCAACATTTTTCTTCACTTCCTCAGCTATGGCTCGCCCGGCATTTTCCATCAGGGCTTCTACCGTCAGCCCGACTGTGGCGGCTCGACGCTCAATTTCTCGCATCTGGTCAACACTAACTATCTTCACCCTTGTCCTTTCTTAAAGACCGTGGTATTGGAAGACAAACTGCTTTAGCTCTGCCACCTTCTGCCGGGCAAAGTTTTCCCCTTGCTCTCTACGCCTGTCATCCAGGTGAGGTTTGTCCTCGTCTCGCAACTTCTTAAGACCATACTTTTCCTGATAGGAATCGGCGATGTCGTCTGACCATTCCCGTTCAGTCATTATCCCGTAAGCTAAAGTCCAGGAACGAGCCACCACCCCCATTTCGTAGCCACCACCACCTAAGGCAAGCCATTTAGGGGCGAATTTCTTAATTTCCCTCACTGCTTCAGTATAGCCTTCAGTAGTGAGCATTAAATGAGTCAACGGGTCTAAATGATGAGTATCACAGCCCAGCTGACTGACAACAATATCGGGCTTGAAACGGCTGACTAAAGGTGACACTATTTCTCGAAAAGCCCAGAGATAGGTAGTGTCATCGGTGAAAGGGTAAAGGGGAATGTTTACAGCGTAACCTCTACCAGCCCCAGTTCCAATCTCTGTGACATCGCCAGTACCGGGGAACAGGTATCTTCCTGATTCATGGATGGAGATAGTTAGAACCCGGTCGGTTCCATAAAAAGCATTCTGGACACCGTCACCATGATGAGCGTCAATATCTATATAGGCTACCCTCAGTCCTTTCTGGAGGAAAGATTTAATAGCAATGACAGCATCATTAAAGACGCAAAATCCTGAGGCATAATTAGGTGCCGCGTGGTGCAGCCCCCCAGATATATTGAAAGCCACATCAACTTCCCCCTCTGTCACCATTTGAGCTCCAATAAGGGAAGCCCCCACTGGAAATATGGAAGCTTCATACATTCCTTCATAGGGAGGATTATCGCCATAGGCACTGAAATTATAGGCAGCTTGGTTAAACACCGTTTCGCCACGACTCAATCTTTTGACCACCTCTATATAGTCTTTAGTATGAAAAGCAAGGAGGGTAGCTTCATCAGCAGGTTGTGGGGAGACAATCTTAGAGGTGGTTCCATTAAAGGCATTGTAAGCTTCCAGAAGTTCATAAGTATACTGGAGGCGGGAGGGACGAAGAGGATGGTCTTCTCGAAGTATATGACGAGATAAAGTTACTTCATAGATAAAAGCGGCTTCCGCCATTTAGCTCCCATGAGCGCACAGTTTTGTCAAGCCTGCGCACCCTTTTTATTTTTTACCCC
>DYGU01000007.1 GCA_020724525.1 Dehalococcoides mccartyi | reverse complement strand
ACCTCCTTTTTTCTTATTTTACAGGTGCACTGTGCGCTCATTTAATTCTCCTTCTATCTCCCTGTCATTGCTTCGCCCGGTGGGCTCAGGATGACAAAAAGACAATTTACCGCTGGATGTAGACCTGCGTCAGGTCGGGAATCCCCACCGGATTAAGTTGATAACCTTTAACATAGGGTTTAACCAAAACATAATTTACATTAAACCATAAGGGGAGGCAAGGAGCTTCGGTAATCAGTTTTAGCTCGGCTTGCTGGTACATTTTGAGTCGATTAGCTTCGTCCGGTTGTATAGCGGCACGATTAAGAAGGCTGTCCACCTCCGGGTTACTGTATTCACTATAGTTATATTCGCCGTCAGTATGGAACAGATTGTCTAAGAAATTCTGGGGGTCAGGGTAGTCGGCAACCCAACCCATTATGAAAAGTTCATCTTTTTCTTGCTTCAGGTAATAGAAGAAGTTCTCTGGCTCCAACTGTCTTACGGTTATTGTTACTCCCAGATTCTGTTGCCACTGGTGGACTAAAGTTACCAAATAGTCAGGGATATTACCACCCCACCCAGAGGTAGTGATAGTAATCGGCGGTAGTTTGGCAACATCACCATATTTAGAAGTAGCAATAAGCCTCTTAGCTTCAGCAACATCATATTCAAGCCCGCGGAGATTTTTATTGTAACCGGGCATGCCTGGAGGTAAGATGCCATCGGCTTTGACCATCATACCTTTGAGGGTGACATCAATAATCCGTTGCTTGTCTACAGCTTGGGAAAAGGCACGCCGGATATTAACATCATCAAAAGGTGGGTTTTTGGTATTAAAACCAATGTAATATAGACTTAGCTCGGGTACCGTTATTAATTCCTTATAGAAGGGACCGGTCTTATCTCTAACCCGGTCAATGTAATGTTGGTAGACGGGGGCAACATCAATTTTACCTACCTCGTACATGTCTATGGGTCTGCCACCCCAGAGGTAAAAGACAACCTGTTTAATTCTGGCTGGCTTGCCATAATAAAACTCATTGGCTTCCAGGATGAGAAGATTGTCTGGCTGCCACTCCTTGAGTTTGAAGGGACCGGTGCCATTGGGCTTTCGCCACCATTCTTTCCTTGATTCTACATTAGCCTTATCCACCACAAAGGCGGTAGGGTAGGTCAATTTGAGCAGGAAGTAGGCTTTAGGGGCATCAATGGTTACTTCCAGAGTGTAATCGTCAATGACCTTAATCCCTTTGACCTCCTTTATTTTACCTTCCAGGACTTCTTTCACTCCAACAATGTCGCCCAGGTAAGTAGCGGCGGTCTGAGACTGGGTCCTTGGGTCGCAAGCTCGCTCCCAGGAATACTTAAAATCACCAGCTTTAACTTCCTTGCCACTGTGGAATTTGACACCACGGCGTAAAAAGAAAGTGTAAGTTTTGCCATCGGGGCTTTTGTGCCATTTCTCGGCGATATCAGGGACTGGTCTTAGCTTGTTGTCAAGCTTGACCAGCCCACTAAATATTTGCAGGATATAGCTGTGAGAGGTCATCTCACTGGATATAGCTGGGTCCAGGGTTATTGGTCCAATGTCCCATAGATTAAGGACACCTTCGGCGGGAGGGGGGAATGCAGGTGGGGACACAATTTTTGGTTGACAGGCAACAAGAGAGGCCAGGACAGCGCAAAGGAGAAAGATTATCATGGATAAATGAAGACTTTTCTTAGCCATGCTTTCTCCACGGGCTGGATATTATCCGGATATCAAGAAGAATAACCAATATAAGGCCGAGCTTACTCATAGTGCCTTTCTCTTCTTAGTCGATCCAAATTAACTCTAATTTGTTGGATATTGGAATTTTTATGCCTTTTCAGCCAATTTATTACCTGTCTGTGTATGTTGTCTATTTTGAACTGGACTCCTTGACTTTGGAGTATTTCTCTTGTTGTGCCAAATACAGCATAATAGGCCCGACTAACTGCGGAGCGCCAGTATTCCTCGCCTGTTTTGGAAAGCAAGTAGTTAGCTACATTGAGATAACTAAGCCAATCAAAGTTAATGTTGTTCCTCTTGAACTTCAATAGTTACATTAAGCTGGTTTCGTGTCTTTGGCAAGGTCTTTAGAAACCACGCCTTATCTAATTTACTTAAAAGGTCAACCACTTCCTCAGCTTCCCCCCTAATTCTTATGACTATGCACAACTCCTCAAACTTACCCTCAGGGTCATGGTCCAAAGTTAGAGAAAGCGCTACCTCACTGAAGATGTCCTTAATAGGCTTTGGCGCTTCCAGCAAGATGGGGATTAGGAATTTATGATGGTATAAAAATGAGAACACCGGTAGAAAATCATCTTGCGGCACTGAGTAAGTAGTAAAGATTTCGTTTATATCAGTACTGAAAGGTAACCAAAAATCCTCCCTAAAATCTTGATAGGCCTTTTCAAACTCCTTCTGAGCCTTTGTGTCCTCCAGTAATTGAGGTACAGAAATAAGGTGCAGCATTTTTCCTCTATTTTTTGTGATGCTAAAAACAAGAAGAATACTATTCCCCCCAATGCTAGCCAGCCCAAGGCCTCCCTACGCTCTTTTTCTAATTTAAGGTCAGCAAGTTTGCTAGCGACTTCCGACGCTGTAGCAGTGATGTTCCCACGGTCTATGTATACTAACCTTTCTTCTGGAAAAGCCGAGACAGGAATCCCGTGGTCAACGACAGCAAGACTTTGCTTGTCTAGCCCTCCTTCAGTCAATTCTCGATTTACCCAATCTATGTGTGAACCTAATGAAGTGGCGAATACTACTATGGTTTCGGCTTTTTTCAGGCGTGGAAATATTCTTACTGGCAGAGGCTGATCAGGATACCAGAGTCGGTCTGGGATGAAAGCTTCCATTTCCAACCGGGAAGCTTGTTCTGCCAGAGAATAAACGGCTGCTAACTCCTAAGGAGAGACACTATGGCTTATATAGACTTTGAACGGCATGTTGCCTCAAGCGTAGCATAATTACCCTATAACCTCAAGCACGTCTAGACCACTCGGTTTCATCCGAACCTCCTAAAATCATGCTATCTATCTTCTCTTTCGCCTCCCTGAGGACTCTTTCAGCTTGAGAGCGGAGAGTTTCGGCTTGCTTTCGGCGGCGTTTTACTTCTTGAGCAATTTGGGTTTGGATTTTTAGTGGAGGTACGGGAATCTTAATCTGGCTGACTGCTTGACGGGTAATTCCTTTCTGAGCGGCTCCACTAATTAGTCTTTGGATTTGCTTTTGCCCCAGGCTTGAATACAAAAAGGCAAACAAGTAATACGGGTCAACCTTATCTTCTGGAACAATGCGAAATACATGCTCATTAATACAAGATTGCTTGTAAGGAAAACCTTTGGGCACTATAGCAACTTTCCCGGTAGTAGCACCATCTTTAACCATCAAAATGTCACCCGGCTTCACGTGGACATTTTCTAATCTATCAAAGAAGTCTCGCAGAACATATTTGATCTTAGTAAAATTAAAGCCACCATTACTATTTATACGCTCACCTCCCAAACTTGGTATCCCACTTTCAATGCGCCGGACACCACCTTTCGGTCTCTGCCCACTGGCAATAAGCTTTGTTAGGTTTCCCAGGTAATAAATAGGATAGCTGTTCTTTTCTAAGCTCGTGGCTAAGCTGTCATAGACTTGGCGATGATAAAAAGGGTCAAAGCGCCTTTCCCTTAGGTGCTCAAGTCTAACCGCGAAACTTCGTCTTTCCTTCACTGCTGGCAGTTGAATGTTGAGCTGTTCAAGAAAATAAGTTTCGATGGAATCAAGAAGTTCATTGGCTTTAGCCAGTTTCTCCCTTCGTTGTTTGTAGGCTTTATCCATAATGTTAGCAATCTTATCTTGGATTTCACGAGGGGGAAGGGGGGCTTTGATGGATTTGAGTGATTCTTGATCAATGTGCCCTATAATTGCCCCTTTAGTACTTCGTTGGATTTGTGATTGAGCAGCTTTGGAGTTGAGGATGGAGACTAGGAAAGTAGGGTTGATTTCATTGAGATGCTGAATTCTTATAATTTCTGAACTTATTAAGCAATGCTCTATTTCTTGTGTTACAAAGTACTGCAATCCCGTAAGTTCATTTATGAGTAATGAGGACATCCCCGCTTTTTATCGAGCCTTTCACTTGTAGTTTACCCGAAGCTTTAACATATTTGACATTGGTTAGATCTACCCCCTCATCCCGACCATATCCTACTCGGATATAAGGAACCCCATGTTGGGTGTACTTACGAATATCTACACTATTAACGACTGTAGAAATTAGGCTGCCCAGTTGTTGTAGAGGATAATGAATTCTATGGAGTCCATTTATCGTACTTATGAACTTGGGTTGGTAATAATATGGGTCAAGCCGCCTTTCCAGTTGCTCTTTATAGATCACAAAAATACTTCAGTCTCCTTCTCTTGCACTTCGGCGTAAATTTCCTTAATTCTGCGGGCAACGTCCCTTTGCTCTTCCTGAGACCAATCTGGAAGCGGTAATATTCACCATTTTTAGTAAACCTCTCGTCATAGATTTTGGTGAACACCAATTTGCTCATTTCGTCAAAGGCAATGGCTGGGTCTCTCTTGCCACCTTCCCAAATTCGGTCGTGGCAAAGCTGAAACTCTTGCTCAAGCTCATTAAAGGAAACCTTTCTTAAATCCCATTGAGGGTCGCCCTTTTTTATATTTGAACTCTGGCTCTTTGCCATAGGCAATAGGGATATCAGCTATCCGATATTTTTCTAATTCCTCCAAGGGAGGTTTTTTATAAACATCGTAGGCAAGCCTTTCGGAACCACAGGCAAGCAAAAGGTATTGGGCATCAAGCAGGGTGGCATTGCCCAAACCTTCTCTCTTAGCTACCTCGATGTCTTTATCGGTCTCCTTATCCTTTACTTCCACGCATATATAGCATTTATTCCACATCTTTTCGTAAACTACTATGTCGGCAGGAAGTTTAGGCTCACGACGGGGTGGCTGGATTTCAGTATCAATCCTGTCTGGGGGATACTTATATTTTTCTATTAGCTCTACATATACCTGAGCTCTTATCATTTCTTCAGGGTCCTTAAAGTTGTAGCTTTTACCTGTGGCAGCATAGGTGACTCGTCCTCGGTCGTGACTAATGCTTATGTAGCCCTTTGACTGACCCATAACCAAAAGGTCTTCTTCGAGTTTGGCTACCTTCTGAGCTTCTGGTCTATATTGTTGCTGTGTCTCAGCAACCATCGGCTTTCAGAAAAGGTTTCTGGCTTTCAGGCTCAGGTATTTTTTGTTGCCAACAATGATATGGTCAAGGATATCAATGCCGATAATTTCGCCAGCTTGAGTCAGCCGCTTGGTCAATTTAATGTCTTCTTCAGAAGGCTCTGGATCGCCGGAGGGGTGATTATGGATGAAAATAACAGAAGCGGCGCTGGCAGAGATAGCTTCCTTGAAAACTTCTCGGGGATGGACAATACTGGTATCAAGGCTGCCTACAGAGACTTCTTTGCCATTTATTAAATGATTCCGGGTATCCAAGGAAAGTATCCAGAAATGTTCCTTTTTCTTATCCTTAAGTTTCCCTTTCACTACCTTAACCGCATCTTCCGGGGACTTAATGGCTGGTCTCAGAGTTTCGTCGAGAGGATTTTCGAGGCGTTTAGTGAGTTCGAAGGCAGCTTTAAGCTGGGCAGCTTTAGCCTGACCGATGCCTTTTATTCTGGTTAATTCCTCTATAGAAGCATTGGCAATCCCCTTAAGGTTACCGAATTCTTTAAGGAGATTTTGAGCTGTAATCATAACTGACTCGCCTTTAGTCCCACGCCCCAGGATTAAAGCCAGGACTTCCTGGGCAGAAAGGGCTTCAGCGCCCAGTTTCAAGAGTCTTTCCCGGGGTCGCTCCGACAATGGTAGGTCATGAACAGTAAAAGACTTTTTCAATGGTTATCCTTTTGTTAGTTGGTTTTCCCAGAGGAAGGACCATCTCCATGATGTGCGCTGCCAACTCCACTCTTCTATGGCAAAAGCAATTACTACTGCGACGAAAGTAGCCAAGGCTGATAATAAGGCAATCAGAGCAGGATGAAGTGGCTTTTTTTCTATAAGTAGTGGCGCTACCTTGACTACAAATGTGCTCCCCCACCGAGCATCCAGTCCTTCAGTGTCAAAACCGTAGGCTTTAGTCAAAGCTTCATCATAAGTATTGCCTTCCTTGAGAAAATGCAAGAGCTGAAACATTTTATCTTTGCCGTAATTCTGGATAAGGAAGCGGATGATACTATCACTTTGGGCGTAGGAAACATAGGCTATCCCGGCTTTAGCCGAAAAGGGGCTGAACAGACTGCGAACGGAAATAAGCTTTTGCTCCTTAATAGCTTTCTTTAGCCAGAACTGGAGGTCTGGGTCTGGGTCGCCTTCAGCATACATAGCTAAGCCTTCATCAAGCCAGGTGGGCAGAACATCACCATAGGGGCTGAAGGTGGCTTGGTGGACTATCAGATGAGCCAGTTCATGGGCTAAAGCTCTTTTGCCCCAGTCCAGTTGCCTCTGAGAAATCCCGAGGACAATGATGCCGTACTCGGGATAAGCAGCCCCCCCGGTCCATTCCCTGGGGAAAATCATAGCTCCTTGAAGGTCCTGGGTGCTGGCGTAGATATATATATTGATATGTCTTTCAGGGCGGATGCCAGTGTCTGTAGCCAATCGGTTCAGGGCTTGTTGGGAGATAGTGAGCAAATCTTCAGCAAAGACGCGGCTACCTTCATACCAGAAAAGACTTAGCTGGGGAGTATTTAAGCTCTGCCATTTATAACGCAAGTCATTAAACTGGAGTGTCTTCGCTGGTGTTTTGAGTTTTTTTCCAGCAGCATCTTCAACAGTCCACCAGTATTTTATGGTGGCTCCGGGAGGCAAGGTGGCTTTTCTCATGTCCCAGACCCATTTTGTAGCTACTTTAGGTGCCGGGGTGAATTTAGGCCAGGCTTCGCTGACGACCTGGGCATAGTTCATCCTGTCTACCTCATAATGGAGCCGAAGCTTGGTAATATCAGTGGAACTTTCCACCTTAATATTGAAGATGAGAGCCTGGGGGAAATAAATATCAACGGTGCTGTCAAGAAGAGAAATCTTTTCCTGTGCGATAACGGAAGCCGGGATAGCTGGAAGAATCAAGAGAAGCAGCAGAGCAGCTAACAGTAAGATACGCCTAATCATTTTTCTTCCCCTATTTCAGAGCGGAGAAAAGCTTTGATGAACTGATCCAGTTCTCCATCAAGGACGCTGGTAGCGTTACTGGTTTCATATCCAGTGCGGTGGTCTTTTACCATTTTGTAGGGATGCAAAACATAGCTTCTAATCTGGTTACCCCAGCCAGCTTCGATACGTTTTCCTTTAAGCCGGGCTATTTCCTCTTCCCTTTCAGCTTGTTCCTGCTGGAGCAAGCGGGCGTAAAGCACTTTGAGGGCACTTTCTTTATTTTGATATTGAGAGCGCTGGCTCTGACAGGTAGCAACTATTCCCGTCGGAATATGGGTTATTCTAACCGCAGTGCTTGTTTTTTGCATATGTTGCCCGCCGGGACCACTCGACCTGAAGGTCTCAATTTTTAAGTCTTCTGGATTTATCTTAACATCTATATCCTTTTCGGCTTCGGGCAAAACTTCAACCAGAACAAAAGAAGTATGCCGGGCTCGGTCGGCATCAAAGGGGGAAAGACGAACCAGACGGTGGACACCATATTCTGATTTGAGGTAGCCATAAGTATAATCACCTATTACCTCTATGGTAGCACTTTTGATACCGGCTTCCTCGCCCGGAGACAGGTCGAGAATTTGGGTTTGGTAGCCGTGTTGTTCTGCCCAGCGCAGGTACATCCTCAGAAGCATCTCTGCCCAATCCTGCGATTCGGTGCCTCCGGCGCCGGCGTGAATGGCAAGAAGAGTACTGCGGGCATCATATTCACCGCTAAGCATCAAGCGAGTTTCCAGCTCCTCAAGTTGTGTCGTTAACTTGTGAATTTCGGACTCAATTTCTGCCTTAAGGCTGTGGTCCTTACTCTCGATAGCTAAGTCTAAGAGAAGGGAAAGTTCCCTGGCTTTTCCCTCCAGGGAGCGCCAGGTAAAGACGGATTCCCTCTGGGATTCTAACTTCTTCATGATTGTTTTGGCTCTTTGAGGGTCAAGCCAGAAATCGGGACTGATTGTTTCTGCTTCCAGCCTGGCAATTTCTGCTTCTTTACCCGGGATGTCAAAGATGCACCATTATATCTGAAATTCGGCGGTATAAGACTTCCAGCTTTTCTTTTTCCTCTTGCATATTGCACCTTCCTTTAATTGAAAAGTTCTGGTTGTTGCCCAGTTGGTAGTGGGATTGATAATGCCTTATTACTGGCTGCTCTATGAGCTAAGCGTGTTGGCTCCGGGATTCGGTAATCACGGCAGCATGCCATTACCCAGTAGAGAGCAGTGGGCAGGTCAACTTTGTGACCGATTGAGACATAAATGGGGCTTATTCCAGTTTTGGTTCTCAGGACAGCTCCAATAACCGCTCTTTGGTCGGTAATCTCTTTACAGGAACCGGCTTTGGTGTCTACCGGCTCGTGCTTGCCATAGAGGAGGGATTTGGCGCAGCCTATGGTCGGAGTATTAAGGAGAAGACCTAGATGGGAAGCCAGTCCGAAACCTCGTGGATGACAAATCCCCTGACCGTCTACCAGGATAAGGTCTGGGGTAATTGACAGCTTTTCGCAGGCAGCCAAGATTAACGGTGATTCGCGGAAAGAAAGCAAGCCGGGTATATAAGGGAAAGTCAGTTTACCTTCGGCGGTTTGAGTTTCAATGGGGGTGAAATCAGGATAACTGAGGACGACTATAGCACTTGAGGCAATTCCTCTGGAATCCGGGTGAGAAATGTCAACACCAGCAATAAGACGGGGGTTAACCATCTCATTTTTCAGGGATAACTTTGTTGCCAAGCTTTTCTGGATTTCTTCAGCTTGTTTGATAGTTACTTGCCAACTGTGGAGATGATATACCTTCATACTTTGGGAATTATAGCACAAGCTCAAAGCAAAAGTTGCCCAAAAAACTTTGATGACGGGCAATAATTGCTCAACATCTATGAAAAGGCTGCCTTTGTCAAGCTCCTTTGCCCGAATCCTTATGGGTCTCTATTGACCATTGGGCAAACATCTATCCGTGCTCTTATGGCACACAGTGTTGACAGGATCGGGCGCCCAATCACCCTCAGGACCCTCCTACGGGGTCAGTTTAGCAAGAGGGGCTGCCCGGCTCACTCATGGTACCTCTCTCCTTTCTTTAGTAGGTAATAACCTATCCTTAATATCTCTCTCTGCCAGAGCAATGTTTGCCGTCTTAGCTCCATGCCTTCTTGATACCTTCTGACGGAACCTCTGTAACTTTCCTGGATAGCGGGCTGCAATAGAAGCCGACTCAGTCAATATCCACCTTAACCAGGAGGATAAGTAGCGCTGTACAATGCCCAATTCCTGGAATTGAGACTAAAAGCCTGGCTCCAGGATTAGCCGGGGCTCTGGCATTTATCTCCCGGGTTACTGGAAGGATTTCTCTATCTAATACATCAAGGATGCGTAAATATCCCTCAAGAGCATTACGATATACCGGTCTTAACTCCAGATTGGTAAGCCACTTCCTGCCAGCTTTGCCGAATAGGTCACTAAATGGATGCTTAAGCCCATTTTTAGTAAGTAGAGCATGAATTTTGTTCTTTATCCTTGTCCTCATCCTCACTAATGAAGCTCGATATCTCAAAAGTTCCCTTAGTTCCCTGACTTCACGGGAAGGGACAAAGGATTTGGGGATAAAGTCGGTTCGTAGTAGTTGGGCTAAAGTAGTAGCATCGACTTTGTCTGTTTTCACCCTGGCTGAGGCAATATCTTTAGTACGCTGGGGATGAGCTACATACACTTCTTCTATCAGTTCTTCTAAAAGGTCATGGATGTAATACCAGTTACCGATAGCTTCAATAACTGCTTTAGCCTTTTCGGTTGAGTGGTTCATCACTCTGGCAAAAGCCTCTGGTTCATTAGCTATCTTTCCTCTTTCCAGAACCACACCTTCCTCATTGATAAGCGTGTAAACACTATACTTTTTGTGGATGTCTATGCCATAATATTTCATGGCTGTGCTCCTCCTTTTTAACCAGTTTTGGGCCTTTGAGCCCCTTTATATATTATTTTAGGCAATTAGCCATCGGCTTTTGAGCCTCTTTACTGGGATGAGGGACGCAGCCTTTTCATTGCATCACTCTTGTGATGAGCTATTGACAGGTATGATGGGTTAAAGGATAATAACCGAGAAAAACAAAGGGGTATTTAAGTCGAAGAACATGGTCAGGATAAGGTTAAGGAGAGTTGGAGCCAAAAATAAGCCGATTTATCGGGTGGTAATAGCTGAGGCTCAAGCCCCTCGGGATGGAGCTTTTATTGAAGTTATTGGGCATTACAATCCTTTAACCAATCCGGGAACTATTTCTATTGATGAAGAAAAGGCAATAAAGTGGCTAAAATATGGAGCCCAGCCATCTGATACAGTGTTAACCTTACTCACAAAATTGGGTATTATGGAGAAACTCAAACCAGGTACAGTAAAGAAGTCGAGAACCAAATCAACTACCAGGGGGGCAAAATGAAGGAGTTAATAGAGTATATTGCCAAATCTATTGTTACCACACCTGAAGGTGTAAAAGTTACTGAGGAGGCGGGTGAGAGGGGTTTAGTAGTGCTGAGGTTGGAGGTTGCCCCCGAGGACAAAGGGAGAGTTATCGGCAGGCAAGGACGGGTAGCCGAGGCGATGCGTACTCTCTTGCGTGTCGCGGCAACCAAAGAGGGTACTCGGGTCAGACTGGAAATAATGTAAGGGGTATCTCCTTATCAATCCACAAAGCGATTACGTAAGAGGCGAAGCCCCCAGAATGCCTTGGGTATTAAACAATGGAGCGGATTGTGTAATCTCCAGGAGCTGGGTATATTGAAGACACGAATGAGAGCGAATATAAAAATCAGCAGGGGAATGGTGGGGAGAATAACGATTACTTTCCCATACAACCTGGCTTATGTAGCGAAAATCAAGCCTGTTAAAGGTAGCAAATAGCATCCAAAACAGAAGTATTGGAGTGTTCTTTGGATATAACAGTAGCAAGACAACAGAAGTTTATACCCACATTTCCAACAAGATGCTGGGGAAACTTCAAAGCTGGTTAGATAGAATGAAGCTAAAATGGAAAAATAAGCGCAGTGCGGGTTATGCACAAGTTAGGCGAAATTGTGGACGAGGGGATAAAACTCCAGGTGAGACAGTACATGTAGGAGGTGTGATAAAAAATGGAGACAGAACAGCTCTTTTTTGAATGTTTGAATTCATTTGAAAGAGTCGAGAATCCAGCTCAAGTGATAACAAAGTGCAGGAGTGCAGTTCAGGCAAGACTCAACCCTGTTGAGGAAGCCATTGTTTATGGTCTTCTGATGCATATATATGCCAAACAAGGGGATTTAGAAAAGGCTCAAGAAGAGCTACTTCGTGCTAGGCAGGCTATAGGTAAGATTATAGGTCTATCAGGTCAAGAATTACAGAGGTTTGTCCTAGGTAAAGAAAGCCATGAGCAGTTTGTAGCGTATATGGATTTCCTTGAAGATAGAATTGATCTCAAGAAGAATGTAGCTAAAGTGGGCATGTTAAGAGATCTCATGACGACTCCAATTCCTCGCACGGTTTTTGGCGACTTGTTGCGAGAAAAAGGAAAGAGAGACGATGCATTATACTTGTTAAAGGACTTCCCCCAAATAGCCTTTTTGTATTTGTTGCTCGGGGACCTTTGGGCTACGCGTGATATAGAGTATGCCATAAAATGTCTCAAAATAGTAGAACGTCACGAATCTCGTAGTCCAGACGAGCCACCTACGATTGGAGAACTTGTTTGTGGATATAAGTTGGGCAAGCTATATAGGGAGAAAGGGGACATTACTTCGGCAGCCAAGGAACTCAAGAAGGTTTTATTGGCCTCTTCACATCCTCATCGGGGCGTTTTACAAGAGGAGGAGAAAGAATTAGGAGATTATTGGATTGCTGAAGCAAAGAAAGATCTTACCGAGATCGAGCAACAATTGCCCAAAGGCAGATTTCTTGACCGCTTTGGAAGATGGCTAAAGTGAAAGGAGTTCAAAGATGCCAAAGAGAAAATGCGATGCTTGCGGTAAAGAAAAGGATGTTTATGGAGGAAAAGTCTGTCCTAATACACACTTTATATGTGCAGAATGCGTTTATGGGAGTGGAGTTCTCCGACAATTATTTGGACCAACACTGACATCATGCCCATTATGCGGGAAACCTTTGCAGTAGCAGTTTGGGAAAGTGGAGAATATCCCTTTCGTCCATGACTTCACCTAACACGGTGTAAAAGACTTCACTCCGCTCCGTTCAAATTCGGCTTTGCCGAACTTCTTTTATACCGATACCGTTAGGCCGTGTGAAAAGCCTGCGCAATCGTCTAAATTGTTCAAAGCGCCAGAATTCAAATTAAGGCTGTGAAAGACTGGTAGTTACTTTGGAGGCTCTACAGAGTCTGTAAGAATTTGTCTATTGCCCGGTTGACTTCATCGGGTTTTTCTATGAAGACAAAGTGAGTGCCACCGTCAATGACAACCAAACGAGCACCGGCAATCTTATTAGCTAAATACTGGTTGTATTTTACCGGCGTCAGGTTATCATCAGTGCTACAAAAATAAGAGTGGGACATTTAATTTCATGAACTCTGTCCATAATGTCAAATTTATCACAGCACTGAAAATCGTTAAGCGGGACAGTCACACCAACTTCAATTACTTTCTTTATCACTATCGCTCTGAGCTCCAGAGGAACTCTGGCATATAACGGTTCAACAAATTCTTTAAGTCATTTTGAGGGCTCGGCTATTCCGGCTGCTATCACCGCCAGGAAATCAGGATGGACACGCAGTCGGGCACCAGTAGCCACCAATATAAGAGCTTTCAGGCTATCAGGGTATTTTAAAGCATAAGTCTGAGCAATAGCCCCTCTAAAGAATGACCGGCTAAAACTGGCTCTTTGTAACTTTACTTCAGAATATACTCATGCAACCATTCCCCATAATCATCAACACTGGTTTTAGGCTGACCCTCATGAAGATGTCCGGGGAGATTAATGGCTTCAGAATCAGGGAAATAAGTAGTCTGATAATACCAGACTTCTTTGGTATTACTGGAGCCGTGGATAAAGATTAAATCCACCTTTTGGCTTCTTCAGGGACTTTGAGGGCGACTTCCGAAGCCTGGTCAATACTGTCCAATACAATGAACTGGAGCTCACTTTTAATATGCTCCGGAACCTCTTCCAGGTCTTTCTCGTTTTCTTTAGGCACGATTACTTTCCCATACAAACCCGGCTCATGTGGCAAAAATCAAGGCTGTTGAAGGTAGCAAATAGCATTCACAAAAAAGTTCTGCATTGTTCCATACTCTGATGAAATTCTAAGCGAAATCCTATCGGTTTTTGCCGGACAACAAGTAGACATAGACCCTCTTTTGCAATTCTCAGAATTTCAAAAGCGAAGAGAGAGAACTTTGAACGATGCAGAGAGAGCTGAAATTGAGGGACATAGCCCCAGGACCCGAAAGGCTTATCTGCACCATATCAATCGCCATCTTCATCATTTCATACAGACTCCCGATGAGCTATGTGAAGAAGGCATCAAAGGGTATTTACTTCACTTGATTGAAAAGGAGAAGGTTTCCAGAGTTTATTACGGTCAGGCGGTGAGTCTCTGAAATTCCTAATACAATAGGGTGTTAAAGAAGCCAAGCGTGGTTCAAACTATCCCAATTTCAGAGCGGACAGTCCAGCAAATTTTCCATCATGCAAAAGGAAGAGCAGCAATAACTGAGATGTATCTGTCCATTCGTTGCGACACTCATTTGAAGGTAAGATACTGTAACATTTTGCTCGGTTGGGGTTGAAAAGAAAAGAGAAACCTCGCAGAATCCGGGATGCCCTGTCAGGGTAATCTTTGGATTAAGGAGGTCTCTTGATGGAAAGTATAGATAAACTTCAAGTAAAACTAAAGGGGGATGTGGGGAGGTGGGAAGAGGAAATCTTTAACCGGGCTTGTAGTTTAGCCCAGGAGATAACTAAAGTGTTACTGGAAGGTGTAGACGAAGAGCTGATGAAGGAGAAAGACCAAAACCTTAAGGTAGAAGGCTTGAGAGAACACCGAATAATCACAGTTTTCGGTGATATCAGGATAAAGCGGAGGCTATACCGGGATAACAATGGTGAGTACCGTTTCCTCCTGGATGAGAGGATGGGACTGGATAAAGGCTGTCATGTAAGCCCTGAGGTAAAGGAGCTTTCAACTTTTATCTCCAGCCATTTCCCTTTCCAGAGATCTGAGGAAATCCTGAGGGCAATACTTCCTTCAGGCATCTCCCACACTTCAATTCATCACCTTGTAGCCAAAGTTATTGACCCCTATCTGAAACAGGAGGAAAAAGGGATAGAAGAGGTCTATGAAGGTGGGGTAATCCCGGAGACCGAGGGTAAAGTACTCCCTTATCTTTTTGTTGAAGCTGATGGTACAAATATTGCCCTTCAGAGGGAAGAAGCAAAACGGGTTGAGGTAAAAGCTGGTATTGCCTATGAAGGCTGGGAAAAGGCGAGTAAAGACCGATATCGGGTAAAAGAAAAGACAGTTTATACCGGGATTATGGATGGGGATAGATTCTGGGAAGGTTTCTCCCTGGCTCTGGCTAGAAAATATGACCTATCTAAGGTGGGGAGGGTAATAGTAGGTGGTGATGGTGCCCCCTGGATAAAGGAGGGGGCTCAGCTCTTTGGTGGCATCTACGAGCTGAGCCGGTTTCACTTGAAAAGAGCTCTTGTCCAGGCAGTAGACACTGAGCTTGCCAGGGAAATATATCAAGCCTGCATCGGGGGTGAAGTTGATAAAGTAGACAGAATTTTAATCAAAGTCCAACAAAAAACATCTGGTGAGGAGGCTAAAGAAATTGCCAGGTTAAGGGGATATCTAATGGAAAACTCCTTTGGTCTAAGAGGCTATAGGCTGGAGATAAATGGTGATGGTCTTAGAGAACTGGGGGCAATAGAAGGCAATGTAGATAAACTGGCTTAAAGGCTTGCCAGCTCTCTCTGGACCACACCAGAATCGCCCCTGGGTTCAACTTCTAAGGACGTTAGCTCACGGAGTTCTGGAGGTTTAACTTGATGGTCATCCTGGATTCTCACCGACCAACAGTTGACAGTTACTGAAGGTAAAGTTGGCTTGATTTTGCTCTCAGCATCCGATATACTCCTTAACAGATTTAGTGAGTGGACGATACCCTAGGAGGCTGTGTGAGTAATATCCCGCCCGAATCTGGTAAAGAACTGTTTTTCAGCAATTTCGAATCTGCGGCAGTGATTACTCACACACGCTCCTAGAATAGCAGATAGCTCAAGGGTAAATCTGAGACTTTTTCAGCATTCTCGCTTACTATAGTATTTATCGCTTTTCCTAAAATGAGGAACTGTGGAAGAAAAAAAGCTTACACTCAGCGAAGATAGTTACCAAAGACTGAGGATATGGAAGGCGAAGCTTTCTGCTAAAACAGGAAAAGCTTTGACTTGGGACGATTTCTCTAAAGTGCTACTTGAAAAAGAAAGGAAAGAGGAGGTGGTAAAAAGCTGGCTTTATACTATCGCAATCTTTGTCGCAATTACTCTTATTCTAATACCTTTCGCCTATGGCATACCACAGATGATACCTGTCATCTTCCTTGTTGGCTTTACGATTGCACTTTTCTCAGCTTATATATTAACACCCTTATCACTACAGGGGGTAAAACCCTTTACGGATGCCCCTCCAGAGGTCCTAAACTCGCTCGGCGAGCTTTCAATAAAGGCAGGCTTGACTAAATCCCCAAAATTGATGCTTGCCAAGACACCCGAAATTAACGCATTGGCTTATGCAAGTACTTCTGGCAGCCATGTTTGTGTCACAAGAGGACTAATAGAGGCGTATCAAGGTGGGAAGATTACAAAGGAAGAATTAGCCGCAATCTTAGGACATGAAATAGGTCACATCAAGAATCTTGACTGCTTAAAGTGGTCATTCGTGCTTTCCTGGATAGAGATTTTTGATAAGATTGGCACCTTGTGCATAATTATAGGCTTGGCGATGACTGGTGTAGGACTGGCAATAGAAGCCGTGACTCCCAGAGAGAAAAGGGGTGGAGGTTTGGCGGTAGCGATGTTCGGGTGGTTTCTAACCATCGGGGGGTTCATAACAAAGGTGATAGCCAAGCTCGCCTCTATCTTAGCATTCCATTTAAGCAGGAGGCAGGAATACATCGCCGATGGATTCAGCGCTGAACTAATAAATCATGAGATAATGGCAAGTGCTTTACGAAAAATAGACACCCTGAATGATGAATTGGTTGCGAAAGAGATGGCAGCGCTCCCTTATGCCGATAGGTGGCAACTTCAGCCGCGCAATCCGTCATGGATAGATAGGCTGTGGGATACGCACCCGCCCGTAGAGAAGAGGGTAGAGGCACTAACAAGGATTGGTGAGTTTCTATGAGAATGTCTACTCTGACAAAGGGAAATACGGAAAAAGACAAGAGTCAGACTGGAAATAATGTAAGGCAAGGAGACTAAGACGGGGGCATGTTTGAGGTAGTTATTCCGTTAATGGTGGCGCTTATTTTAGGTGTTTTTGGCTTTCTTGGTGCCATTTTAGTAGTCTTCGTGCGCGGCTTTGGTGATATGCGGGAGAGATTGGGTCAGGTGGTGGGAAGGCTGGGGGGACTTGAGCAAAGGCTGGGGGGAGTTGAAGAAAGGCTGATGGGATTTGAGGGAAGGCTGGAAAGATTTAATGATGAGCTTAAAGGATTTGGGGGTGAACTTAGAGAGCTTAAGCGACTTTTTGAGGAGCATCTAAGAGAGCATAAATATAAATAAAGATTGACCACCTTTGTGCCGGTGGGAACTGGTGACAGTGGTTCTTATAGCTGGCTGATACCCTCAAATCAGGTTTCGGGGACTAATTACAGAGTAAGGACAATCAGCACCATCAATGGAACTTTTACTGGTAGTAGTGATCGTGGGGGATGGCTAAGCAAAAGCCTGTTTCAATTAGGGTATGCTTTTCGGTTTGCGGCGTCTTCTCTCGGCTACTTTTAGTCGGGCGAGGGAGCGGCAGAGGGCAGCTTCAGCCGCAGCATAGTCAACATCAGGAACTCTCTGTTTTAGTCGTTCTTCAGCCCGGCGTTTAGCTACTTCAGCCCGGGCAAGGTCAATTTCGTCAGCCTGCTCGCAGGCAGCGGCTAAGATTATTACTTTATCGGGACGCACCTCAAGGAAGCCGCCGGTGATTGCCCAGTATATTTCCTCGTTATCTTTCCTGATAAGGAGTTCCCCAGGCTGGAGCATAGTCATTAAAGGGGCATGGTGGGGTAAAATGCCTAATTGCCCTTCAATACCGGGGGCAACCAGTACATTAACGTCATCGGCAAAAGCCAGACGTTCGGCGGTAACAATCTCTAATCTGAAAGTTAACATCAACTAACTCCCAATCTTTTAGCCTTTTCTACCACATCATCTATGGTGCCTACCATATAGAAGGCAGCTTCGGGGAGGTGGTCGTGTTTACCTTCCAAGATTTCCTTAAAACCGAGCACAGTTTCCTTCACCGGGACATATCTGCCAGCGGTACCGGTAAAAGCTTCAGCAACGAACATGGGTTGGGAAAGGAATCTCTGGATACGGCGAGCTCGGGCTACGGTAAGTTTATCTTCTTCGCTAAGTTCTTCTATGCCTAAAATGGCAATGATGTCTTGTAGGTCTTTGTAGCGTTGTAGTACCTGCTGTACCCCTCGGGCTACCTGGTAATGTTCTTCACCAACAATACGGGGATCGAGGATGCGGGAAGTAGAAGTTAAAGGGTCAACGGCAGGATAAATGCCCAGCTCAACAATGGAGCGCTCCAGGGCAATAACGGCATCAAGGTGACCGAAGGTAGCCACTATTCCAGGGTCGGTATAGTCATCAGCTGGAACATAAATAGCCTGGAAAGAGGTGATAGAGCCTTTCTTGGTGGAGGTAATCCTTTCTTCTAATTCACCGATATCGGTAGCCAGGGTAGGCTGGTAGCCAACAGCCGAGGGCATTCGCCCCAACAAAGCTGACACCTCCATATTAGCTAAAACATAGCGATAAATATTATCAATGAACAGGAGCACATCTTGCTCTTCAACATCACGGAAATATTCTGCCATAGTTACCCCGGTCAAACCGACACGGGCACGGACTCCAGGTGGTTCATTCATCTGTCCAAAGACGAGGACTGTTTTATCAATGACTCCGGACCTTTTCATTTCCAGCCACAGGTCATTACCCTCGCGTGACCTCTCGCCGACGCCGGCGAAGACAGAAAAGCCGCCGTGTTCGGTAGCAATATTGCGGATAAGTTCCATGATTATCACCGTCTTACCAACCCCGGCACCCCCATAGGCACCTACTTTACCTCCTTTGGTAAAAGGAGTAATGAGGTCAATTACTTTGAGCCCGGTTTCCAGCATCTGGGGCACTGTTTCCTGTTCCTGTAAGGGAGGTGGTGGGCGATGGATGGGCCACTTCTCGGCGGCTTCGACTGGTCCAAGGTTGTCCAGAGGTTCACCAAAAACATTAAATAGACGTCCCAGAGTAGCTCTGCCTACGGGCACGGCTACGGGAGCCCCGGTATCAATAGTTTCAAGACCCCTTTTCAGCCCATCGGTAGGGCATAAAGCCAGGCAGCGCACCCAGTTATTACCAATATGATGCTGGACCTCGAGAACTATCTCGTCACCATCCTGGGAAATCTCAACGGCATTGTAAATGGCTGGTAGGGCTTCTGGGGGAAATTCAATATCAACCACTGTTCCAATAACTTGAATCACTTTACCTTTCCCCATATAGTTTCACCTGTGCCAGAATTTCCCATCTTAACTAAGAGGCTTGGAACCTTCTTCAGGCAGTTTATATCCAAGTTTATTTGTGAACTTAGCTCTTTTGGCTCAGATTTAAAACAATCTTTGCTGTCTTTTCTGGAATTTTTTCAACCAGCTCAGCAATTTTAGCAGTCCTCTCATCCATTTTGTCAAACAGTTTCTCAAACCTTTCATCCATTTTCTCAAACCTTTCATCCATTTTCTCAAACAGTTTCTCAAACCTTTCATCCATTTTCTCAAACAGTTTCTCAAACCTTTCATCCATTTTCTCAAACAGTTTTATTACCTCTCCGTGTCTTTTTTCTCCTTCCCCATGAATTGTCCTGAGCATCTCTCTCACCAATTTTCCATTTCTCCAGGTTTGCACAGCAATAACAATTGAAAGCAAAGTGATGGCAGCTCCAAAAATTTCCATTCTATCCCTCCGTTGTGTCTAACATTCGATTTTCAAACTTCTATCTTAACAATATTCCTGTTTCAAGAACTGGTCAAGGGCAAAACCTCTTCACCCTTTCAAATTCCTCCCGGCTGATAGCCATTGCTTAGCAGTTTCTTTCTTCCATCATTTAGCCAGGGCTTCAGCACCTCCGGTAATATCAAGAAGTTCCTTGGTAATCATTTCCTGTCGGGCTTTATTTAGGGTGATTATTAAGTCCTCAATAAGCTCATTGGCATTCTCAGTAGCGTTGCGCATAGCTACCATCCGAGCTGACTGTTCGCTGGCAATAGCTTCCAGAATAGCATGGTATACTTCTATTTGAACAAATCGGGGTAAGAGCTGACCCAGGACGAAATGGGGGGCAGGCTCATAAATATATTCTAAACTTTCTGTTTTAGGGAAAACTGCTGGCTCTACTGGAAGTAGTGGCTCTAATGTTGGACGTTGGACCATGGTTGAAGTAAAGCGAGAATAAGCTAAGTAAACCAAGTCCACATAACCGGTAGTGTAGTCATCAATGACGACTCGAGAGATGGGGAGAGTATCCATCAAAGTAGGTCTATCACCAATTCCAGTAAATTCAGCTCTGAGATTACGGGCGTGACGGAGCATAAAGTCCCGCCCTTTGCGCCCTACAGTGATAAGAACGACCGGAACTGTTTGTTCTAAAATGAAGGTGGCAACCATACGGTTCATGTTGGCATTAAGCCCACCGCATAATCCCCTATCAGTAGTGATATGGAGTATAGCGATTTTTTTAACCTCGCGTCTCTCCAGTAGTGGATGAATGGCACCATTGTCTTGAGGTTGAGCAGCTAAATCAGCGATAACCCGGCTTATTTTTTCGGCATAGGGACGTCCAGCTAAAGCTTGCTCCTGGGCTCGGCGCATTCTAGCCGTAGCAATCATTTCCATAGCTTTAGTAATCTTGGCTGTGCTCTGAATGCTGCGTATTCGCCGCCGGAGAAGACGTGGGCTGATCATTTTGTCTTAATAAGTTATACTTTGCTTAAATTCCAGAATAGCTGCCTTCAGGGCTTCTTCTATTTCTGGTTTGAGTTCTTTTTCTTTAGCAATACTTTGTCCTATTTCAGGGTGGTTAGTCTCCAGGAAACGGTGGAAGTTAGACTCAAAAGAGGCAATTTTGGCAACGGGCACATCGTCAAGGTAGCCATTAATAACGCTATAGAGGATAGTAACTTCTTTTCCCAGAGGCATGGGTGAATACTGAGGCTGTTTTAATACTTCAGTGATACGCTGGCCTCGCTCTAACTGGGCTCGGGTAGTTTTATCTAATTCAGCAGTTCCGAACTGGGCGAAGGCAGCTAATTCTCGGTATTGAGCTAACTCAAGCCTTAATCTACCAGATACTTGCCTCATAGCTCGGGTCTGGGCAGCACCACCTACCCGGGATACGGAAAGCCCGACATTCATTGCCGGGCGAATACCAGCATTGAAGAGGTCAGTTTCTAAGTAGATTTGTCCATCGGTGATAGAGATTACATTGGTGGGTATATAAGCAGAAACATCTCCAGCCTGGGTTTCCACTATCGGTAAGGCGGTAAGAGAACCACCACCATATTCGGGGGCTAATTTAGCCGCTCGTTCCAGGAGTCGGCTGTGGAGGTAAAAGATGTCACCTGGGTAAGCTTCTCGTCCCGGGGGACGCCGGAGTAGAAGGGAAAGTTGCCGATAAGCCCAGGCATGTTTGTAGAGGTCGTCGTAAATAACCAGAGCGTGCTTTCCTTGTTCCATAAATTCCTCGCCAATGGCACAACCAGAGTAGGGAGTCAGGTATTGTAATGGAGCCGAGTCTGAAGCATTAGCGGCGACTACAATAGTATGTTCCATAGCTCCATAGTTTTCTAAGGTAGCCACTACCTGAGCTACTTTGGAAGTTTTCTGACCAATGGCTACATAAATACAGATGAGGTCGCCACCTTTTTGGCTGATAATGGTATCAATAGCAATAGCTGATTTACCTGTAGACCGGTCACCAATAATGAGCTCCCTCTGACCTCGCCCGATAGGGATCATACTGTCTATAGCTTTAATACCTGTGTGGACGGGGGTATCGACTGGCTTTCTTAAGACTACATGGGGGGCAACTCGCTCCACAGGTCGGGTTTTAGTGGCTCTTATTGGTCCTTTGCCATCCAAAGGCTCTCCAAGGGGGTTAATGACACGACCAATAAGGGCATCGCCGACAGGGACTTCAATTACTCTACCGGTGCAGCGGACTTCATCACCCTCTTTAATCTGGCTGTAGTCACCCAGGATGACAGTGGCGACGCTATCCTCTTCTAAGTTGAGAACCAATCCCATAGCTCCGTTGTGAAATTGCAGGAGTTCATTGTATTTGGCACCGCCAACTCCATGGATTCGAGCAATACCATCTCCTACTTCTATTACTGTTCCCACGTCTACAATAGTCACTGCAGCACCAAATTGCTTAATTTGTTCTTTGATTACTGAAACAATATCCTGTCCCCGAATTGTCATATTTACCCCCTATAGACTTACCTTCCAGTTTCTATCAGGCTTTTCCTTAAAACTGTTAATTTATTTTTAGTGCTACCGTCGATGAGTTTGTCACCAATTTTAATGACGACCCCACCAACAATGCCAAGGTCAACCTGAAGTTCTGCGGTAACCTTTTTGCCGATAAATGATTCTAAGTCTTGTAATAATTCGTTTTTACTTTTATCATCGAGGGCGATGGCAGTGGTTACTTCGGCATGTTCTATACCATAGTAAGCGTCTAAAAGACGCTCATATTCAGTAGTGATACTATTAGCAATTTTAAATCTTCCTTTAGCCACTAAGAGGCAAGCTAAATTGAAGGACAAGGGATTAACCCCTTTTAGTCGTTCTCCAAGGAGCCCCCTTTTCAGATTAAAAGGGAGTTTTGGGCTTTCTAACAGAGTCACCAGCTCAGGGGCTTGCATTACCTCAGCAATTTTTCTCAAGCTGAGTCGCCATTGCTCAAGCTGGTTTTCCTCTTGGGCAATTTCAAAAATAGCCTGAGCGTATCTTTTACCTGAAACTGTTATTGGCATCTCTTTGTTTATCCTTTTACCTCAATCTTTTTTGAAGGTAACACTTTCTTCCAGAACTTCTTCAATGAGACGGCGGTGTTTTTCCTCGTCTAATGTTTCCTTGATTACTTTTTCAGCGGTAGTGATAGCTATATCAACGAATTCCTGACGCAGTTCGTTAATAGTTTCATCCCGTTCCCGTTGTATTTCCAAACGAGCCTTGGTGATGAGCGATTCCGCCTCCTGCCGGGCTTCTTTCCTGGCTTCTTCTTTTAGTCGCTCGCCAATTTGTGTTGCCTGGGCTATTATAGCTTGTCCTTCCCTCCGCGCCGCCTCTAACTGAGCTTTGACTTCCACTTCGGTCCGGGCTGTTTGCTGCCGAATAGCCTCGGCTTGTTCCATACTTTCTTTTATTCTGGCTGAGCGCTGGTTAAGCATTCTAAGAATAGGCTTGTAGGCAGCCAGATAGAGGAGAACAAGCAAAATAAGAAAATTTATGACTTGTGCCAATAGCGTTGGCAAATTAATCCCCAGACCTTCCAACCTAATCTCCTTTCAGAAAATATTGATTATCTTTCTTTGGTAAGCCAGAAGAATAAGGCAAGTCCAAGACTGGCGCCTATAGCTACTATAATAAGAACCCCCACAATCAGCCAAATTAGTTGCAAAATTTCAATCATGTTTTTCCCCTTGTGCCTATTTTAGGCTACCATAGCTAAAATAATAGCTACAATTAGAGCATAAATGCCCAGAGCTTCGGCAAAGGCAATAGCCAGAATCATATTGGTCATAATGGCACCTCTAGCTTCCGGGTTGCGTCCCAAGGCTTGCATAGCTCCATAACCAAGCATACCAATGCCTAATCCTGGTCCCAGAAGCCCCAACCCTACCGCTAATCCGGCAGCGAGCATTTTCATTACCGCTGGCTCCATTTTTTAAAACCTCCTTTTCGTCAATTTCTACTTATCCGTGCTCCTCGTGTGGAGGGGTCACGGCAATAGTAGCAAAGACTAAGGTTAAGCCACCAAAAATAAGAGCTTGCACAAAGCCAACAAGCAATTCTAACCCATAAAAAGGAATGGGCATTACCCAGGGAATAAGGAAGATAGCTACTAAAAGCAGGATTTCTCCGGCGGTCATATTGCCAAAGAGACGGAAGGTAAAGCTGACAAGGCGAACCAGTTCGCTCATGGCTTCTAATATACCCACAAAGGTATCAATGACACCGGTAAACAGGTTGTTGAAGGCAGTTTTTAGCTTGCCTTTAAAAATTTGCCCCACCCCCTGGAGAAATCTGCCGATATTCACAAACTTACTCATATATCGGAAGAAACCTCGACTGGTTATTCCCCAGTACTCAACGAAGATAAAAGACATCAAGGCTAAAGCTAAAGGCACATTGATATCAGTATTAGCCCCTCGTAACAGATGAGCTTCACCTTCTGGTCTGTGGACTATGATGCTACCAAAGCCAGGCAGGAGACTAAGCCAGGCATTCATAATGACAAAAAGGAAGATGGTAGCTATTACCGGGAAAAATCGGCGCCCGTTTTCCTTGCCAGCGACACTTTCGACAAAATTTAGCAACATTTCAACTATTGTTTCCATAATATTTTGTAATCTACCCGGGATAAGCTTCATACCGCGTGTAGCCACAAAGGCTAAGCAGACTAACACGGCTATAGTAATCCAGGCAGCCAGCATGCTATTAGTTATGGGAAAACCAGTGATATGTAAGATTTCTTCGGCAGGAAGTTTCGGGTGGGGCTTGGGGACGGTGAGAAAGCTGGGGAGTATTTCTTTGCCGACTAAAGCAGTGCCTAAGGCACCGCTTAGAAAACTAATGAAGAAAAGGACCAACAAAACGGCAGAGATTATAATTATTGATTTGACGGAAAAGCCAAAAAACAATTGCTTAGGCATCAATCTGATTTTCTGGTGCTTCTATCTTCTTCTTCCATGGCAGCTTGAAACTGGCGCAGCATACGGTAGACACCGTAAATCATGATTATAGTGCCGAGACTGAGTCCGATAAAAGTAAGTAAAGGAAGGGAATTAAATTTTTTGTCAAGCCATAAACCAATCCCGGAAGGTATAAGAAGGCTCAAAGCAATATACCACCCAACAGCAGTTAATTGTAAGGCTATTGCCCATCTTTTCATTTGCTGTTTCACCTTTGGTTTTATAAATGAATCCTGTCTTTCTCTTTCGCAAAAATGCTCCGACCTTGCCGGAGCGTTGACAATTGTTAAGAGTGATTGTTCAGGATTTACGCTTGCCAAAGTCGTCTAAATCGAGAGTGTTAATGAAATCATAAAAAGCTGACAGTCTTTTTAATTCTTGCTCATCAAGTTTACCTTTGGTCCCGGGTTTAGTCTTACCAAGGGGAGCTGGTCTACCTATTTCCTGGTCAAGGATGAAGCCGGCTTTGTCTAATACTGATTCTTCAACGAATATAGGTATCAGAGGCTTCACTCTTACGGCAAGAGCAATAGCATCACTGGGGCGAGAATCAATTTCTACTTGTTTGTTATCGAAGCTAAGAGCGATTTTGGCATAGAATGTATCTTCTCGGAGTTCATTAACAACAATGAAGTTTACCGATGCCCCTAAAATCGTGATTACTGACTGAAGCAGGTCATGAGTCAAAGGCCGGGATAGAGGGACATTTTGGAGTTTTACCGCAATGGCATCAGCTTCAGCAGGGCCGATCCATATCGGTAAATAGCGAGCCTCGCTTTTATTCTCGGCTGGCTCTGCTATCTTCTCTTTCAGGATTACCACCCGCTGGTAATTCATCAGGCTTACTCGAATGCTGTCAATAATCATCTCTACCATGTTGTCTCCTCCATTTCCACCGTGAACTGGATTGTACTCCAGCTACTTAAAAGTGTCAATACATGGGGACGAGACCGTTTAGCAATTGTCCAGTTGTCATTGCGAGCGATGAACACCCCACAAAATCAATGATTTTGTGGGGACCCCGGGTTCCCAGCCGAATCGTTGATTCGGCTGGGTGTAAGAAGCGTGGCAATCTCTTGGGATTGCATCGTCGCTATGCTCCCCGCAATGACAGTTAGGGATTAGGGCGACCCTTCAGGGTCGCTTTTCTGTAGCCAGGCTAAAGCCTCTCACTACATTAGTAAACAATCACAAGGACGAACTTCGAGAGTGTTTATTTTGTCACCCTCACCTTATTCCTCTCCCTTCAAGGGAGAGGGTAGGTGAGGGTTTCTCCACTTTGTTCGGGATGGTGGATAAGCATTGGTAAATTTCCTGACAACTATTTTAATGTGAACTTGGAGGTGGAGGTTTAATAGCTTATGGGCAAGTGATATAATTGTTGTTAATAAACTTAAGCTAAAAAGAGGAGAGGCATGGGTAAAGAGGATAAAGTCATTTTGTGGTTTGATGAAGTGACAAAAAGAGACATGTCCTTAGCCGGTGGTAAGGGGGCGAATTTGGGTGAGATGGTTCAGGCTAAGCTCCCAGTTCCAGCAGGTTTCATAGTTACCGCTACTACTTATTTTGAATTTCTTGAGAGAACAGGACTGGAGAAAGAAATCCGACATCTTTTAGGCAAACTCGACCCTAATGATACTAAGACTCTCCAAGAGGTAGCTGCTCAGATTAAGGAAAAGATTTCAGGAGCGGTAATGCCATTAAGGATAGTAGCTGAAATTAAGGAAGCTTACCGACGCTTGGGGGATGGATTGGTAGCAGTTCGCTCTTCGGCTACAGCTGAGGATTTACCCGAAGCTTCCTTTGCCGGGCAGCAGCGTACCTTTCTTAATGTTGAAGGTGAAAGTGAAGTGGTAGCTGCGGTGCAAGGGTGTTGGGCTTCCTTGTTTGAACCCCGGGCTATTTTTTATCGACATCAGCATGGTTTTGAGCATTTGAAGGTAGGTATTGCAGTGCCTGTCCAGAAGATGGTGCAATCTGAAGCTTCTGGGGTCATGTTTACGGCGGAGCCTCTAACTAACGATGAGACAAAGGTCGTTATTGAAGCAATTTTTGGATTGGGAGAAGCTGTTGTCTCCGGGGAAGTAACCCCTGACCTATATGTGGTGGATAAGAGGACTTTAGAAATCATTGATAAAAGAATAGGGAAGCAAGAATGGCAGATATTACGGAATCCCGAAACAACAGGAAGGGAAGCCAATATTAAGGTTTTTATTCCACCAGCAAGGCAGATGAAGCAGAAAATAAGTGACGAAGAGATTATTTCTTTAGCTGATTTAGGTAGAAGGATTGAGGACTTATACCAATTCCCTCAGGATATTGAATGGGCAAAGCAAGAAAATCAAATATTTATTGTCCAAACCCGCCCAATAACCACTTTAAAAGTGAAGCCAATCGAAGTACTTCCCAAGATTAAGGCTAAACCTATTTTGATTGGAGTAGCAGCCAGCCCTGGGATAGCTGTTGGTTTAGTGAGAATTGTTACCGATGCTTCTCAATTAGATAGGGTGATAAAGGGGGATGTCCTGGTAGCGGAGATGACGACTCCCGATTTTGTGCCGGCTATGAAGCGAGCTGTGGCTATAGTTACTGACCGGGGAGGTAGAACTGCTCACGCTGCTATTGTGAGTCGAGAATTGGGGATTCCATGTGTGGTTGGCACAGCGGTAGCAACGAAGATTCTGAGTGATGGTCAGGAAATAACCGTAGATGGTTATGGTGGACGAGTATATCAAGGCAAGGTAGTGGAAGAGACGGTTACATTACCTAAGATTATTCGTTGGGAGCGGCTCAAGACATTGACCAAGGTTTATGTGAATTTAGCTGAGCCAGAACTTGCCGAGGTTGTGGCAGCGAGGGATGTGGATGGCGTCGGCTTACTTAGGGCTGAATTTATGATTGCCCAGATTGGTGAACATCCCCGTTTTATGTTGAGTCAGAATAGAGGGGATAGTTTTGTAAATATGTTGGCTGAGGGTATTACTGCTTTTACTAAAGCTTTTTATCCAAGACCAGTAGTTTATCGGACTACTGATTTCAAAACCAATGAGTACAGAAATTTACGCGGTGGAGAGAAATACGAAGAGATGGAAGAGAATCCAATGCTTGGTTACCGTGGCTGCTCTCGATACACTAAAGAATTGGATATTTTCAAGTTAGAGATAGATGCCATTAAGAAGGTTAGGGAAAGATATCGCAACCTGTGGGTTATGATTCCATTCGTGCGTTTTGTTAGGGAAATGGTGGAAGTAAAAGAAATTCTTGAAAGGGAAGGACTTTGTTCAAGTGCTGATTTCAAATTATGGATGATGGTGGAAGTGCCATCTAATATTTTTCTTATAGAGAGATTTATGGACACAGGCATTGATGGTATTTCTATAGGGTCTAATGACCTGACCCAGCTTATTTTAGGTATAGATAGGGACAATCCCAGATTAGTCAACCAATTTGATGAAAGGGATGAGGCAGTGCTTTTAGCTTTAGAAAGAGCCATAAAGGTTTCTAATAGTCGGGGTATTACCTCTTCTATTTGTGGGCAAGCCCCTTCTGTTTATCCAGAACTTACCGAGAAGCTGGTGCGGTGGGGAATTACCTCGGTCTCGATAAGTCCAGATATGATTGACGAGACGAGGCAAGTAATTGCCGCTGCCGAAGCCAAATTAAAGTAATCGGCTGTATGGAGTGTCAGATTAGTATTCGAGAACGGAGCGAAGAAGCCGAGGAGAGATTATCTCCTTATGCTGTTCGGAGCCGGTTTAGTCGAGGGAGACTTAAATGGGAGGAGCCTTGCCCTATACGAACTGCCTTTCAGCAGGACCGAGACCGAATTATTCACTCTAAGGCTTTCCGTCGTCTTAAACACAAGACTCAGGTGTTCATTGCCCCTTTAGGAGACCATTATGTAACGAGGCTTACTCATACATTAGAAGTTTCTCAGGTTGCTCGTACCATAGCTCGAGCTTTAAGTCTTAATGAGGATTTGACTGAAGCTATTGCTCTCGGGCATGATTTAGGTCACACTCCTTTTGGGCATGTTGGGGAACAGGTTTTGAATGAACTTTCCCCCGGCGGGTTCAGGCACAATGAGCAAAGCTTACGGGTGGTGGACTTTTTAGAGAAGGATGGTCGGGGACTTAATCTTACCTGGGAAGTACGGGATGGCATATTTAACCATTCCAAAAGTCAAAGCATTCTGGGTGAGGATTGGGGAGAAGTTGGCACCCTTGAAGGTCAAGTTTGCAAAATAGCTGATTTCGTTGCCTATATTAATCACGATACTGGAGATGCTATCAGAGCTGGTATTATCAACGAGGATGATTTGCCAGTTTCCGTATTGACATTGCTTGGTCGTTCCCCATCGCAACGAATTAATACTTTAGTTCGAGGTATAATAGAATCCTCATGGGGAGTTACCGGATGTGGGGATTTAGAGAAGCTGATTATCACTATGAGCCCCCAGGTCGTCCGTGAGGCTAATATTCTCCGTCAGTTTCTTTTTGATAAAGTGTACATTCCCAGTTTAGCCAGCAATGAGACTAAACAGGCAAGAAAGGTAATACAGTTTCTTTATTCTTATTTTTTAAACCATGAAAAGAAACTGCCTCAGGAATATACTTATCGTGATGACGCAATTGAGCGTAAGGTGGTTGATTATATTGCGGGTATGACTGACCAATATGCTTTACGAATGGCTGAGGAACTTAATCGGGTTTAGGTATGAGTGTAATTGGTGAGATAAAAGAGAGGATAGACATAGTAGAACTTGTTTCTAATTATGTTTCTCTTCAAAAAGCTGGTCGGAATTTTAGGGCTTTGTGTCCATTTCATGTTGAGAAACATCCTTCCTTCTTTGTTTTTCCTGAGCGTCAAAGTTGGCGTTGTTTCGGGGCTTGCAATACTGGTGGCGATGTTTTTTCTTTTCTCATGAAGAAGGAAGGCATTGATTTTGGGCAAACTCTCCGCTTCTTAGCTGAGAAGACAGGGGTTTCTCTTGTTTTAGAGAAAGACCAAGGGGAGGTTGAGCGGGGTAAAGAGGCAAGACTTTTTGAAATCAATGAGATTGCTGCTGAATATTATCATCATCTATTGATGACTGCTTCCGAGGCTAACTCGGTGAGAAAATACCTAAAGCAGCGAGGTTTGCTACCTCAAACTATCAAAAATTTCCAGCTCGGTTTTAGTCTTGACGAATGGGAAGCTCTACTCCGATATTTGACCAGTAAAGGCTATAGTTTTGAGGAATTACTTATGGCTGGTTTGGTTATAGAGAAGGAGGGGGGAGGTGGCTATGACCGTTTCCGTAATCGGCTGATGTTTCCTATACGGAATATACAGGGGCGACTGGCAGGTTTTGGGGCAAGAGCCCTTGATGATTCGGTGCCAAAATACCTTAACTCCCCGCAGACACCTGTTTTTGATAAGAGTAGCATCGTTTATGGGATTGACCGAGCCAAGGTGGCTATTTGGCAAAGGAATTCAGTAGTGATTGTAGAGGGTTACATGGATGTGCTTATTGCCCATCAGCATGGTTGCGAGAATGTGGTGGCATCTATGGGGACTTCTCTTACTGAAAAACAGTTTGGCGTTCTTAAGAGGTTAACCAAGAATCTATTTTTAGCCCTGGATGCTGATACTGCTGGTGAGGAAGCCACCTTGCGCAGTATAGAAGTAGCCGGGCAGACTTTGGACAAAAAGGTTGTGCCGGTGCCAATATGGTCAGGACTGATAAAGTATGAAAATATACTCGATGCCGATATCAGAATCATAATCTTACCTCCCGGGAAAGACCCTGATGAGGTAATTAGAGAAGATATTTCTCTATGGCAAGATTTGGTAGATAAAGCTTTGCCAGTTGTTGATTTTGTCATGAACGCTATAATTAGTAGAGTGAATGTGGAGCAAGCGAGAGATAAGTCAGCAGCTTGGTCAAAATTAAAGCCGCTAATTTCTGAGATAAAGGATCCAATACGTCAGTCCCACTATTTGCAGAAGTTAGCCCGTTTACTGAAAATGAATGAGCGAGTCTTAGCCAGCGATTTGAGAAGTTCTTACGCCAAAAAAAGACGCTCCCGGATAACTGGGGAGACCGAGGAAAGTTTAGCTGTTGTTCCCTCACTGCCTTCGTCCAGTCCGCTTGAGGAATATTGTCTCACCTTATTATTGCAGTATCCTGAGTTTAGAGCGATAAGTGGCGAGTTACGCCCCGAATATTTTCAACATACTGAAAACCGTGAACTTTTTGTTAAATGGCAACAGGGTGTAGAATTGACTTCTTTTGAGGCTAACCTTGATGCTCCTCTTCGGGAGCATGCTGACCGGTTATTAAACCGAGTTTTACCGGCAACTCTCACTCAAAGAGAGGAGGAACGGTGGTATGTTCTTAATGACTGTAGTCTCCGTTTACAGGAGAGGTGGCTGAGAAATTTAGAAGCTGAGAGGGAGGAAATTTTGCTTTTAGAGACAGAAAAGAGTGACGCCACTGCTCAATTGGCAAAGTTAGAGGAACAGGGAATAGATGTGAGTCTGCGCCTTAAGGAAATATTTAGCCAGAGAGACATTAATGCCAAGCAGAGGAGGGCGAGAGGATGAGTTTATATAAAGATGAAGAGCTTTCATCTTATTTCCTCGAGGCGGGGGATGAGAAGTTAGATTTTGGGAAAGGCACGGCTAACGAGTTCGACACCGACTCTGTGGTATTTTCTGAGGATACTGCCCCCAATTTACCAGAGGAGTTAGGAGAGGATATTTTCAAAGTAACGGCTTCATCAGAAGATAAAGAACCTTTTGCGGATGGGGAATGGGTTCCTGGAGTAACTTTAGAATCTGAACTCGGTGAGCATGAGGTTATTGATGACCCAGTCCGTATGTATCTTCGTGAAATTGGTAAGGTATCCCTCCTCACCGCTGCTGATGAGAAGAGCTTAGCCAGCCAGATGGAAGAAGGCAAGTATCTAACAGAAATTATAGAGAGTTATCCTCAAAAATATGGTAAATCTCCGTCATCAATAGACATAGTAGTTTTTTTGCTTAATTGGTTGTCCCAAGCTTACCCACTGTGGGAAGTTCTGGCTCACGAGCTTAAATTGCCGGTAGAAATTAGCTTTAAACAAATAACTTCTGACCGGAAATCGAAATTACGAGTTGCCATTGATGGTGAATTAGCCCCGGATTTGATAAAGGCTATTGCTGAACAACTGGGCAAGGATGATTATGGAAGAGTTAATTTCATTAACCGAATTGTCAGGCTGAGAATAAAAGCGATTCTTTTAGAAGCAGGCAGAGATATTCCGGAAGAGGAAGACATGTTTGACGTGGCGGTAAAGTTGGGAGTGATGGGAGGAGACGAGCGGGACATCTTAGAGAAAGTACTTCCTCAAGAGGCGGGTGTAGATATGAAAGAGGAGGCTCTGGAGGTTTTTTTTGGCTTGTGCCTGCGGTTAGGGGTAATAAGTAAGTCAGATAATGTGTATGTTTACAAGGAGATGAAACTGGGACAGGGAAGAGATAGTTTTAAGGAATACTTAGCTAAGCACCCTGATTTACTCCCCGGGATAAAACCATCGGTAGTGAGTGCCATAGAACAAGAGACCAATGCTAAGTTAGAGCAATTAATTAGGACAGCAATTGTGCGGGCTTTGATATACCTTTCTTTGGATATCCGCCTTTTGCCCCCGGAAGTCTTAACTGTAATTGGAGATAGAGTCTCCTGGTCGGAAGTAAAATCTCTTTTAGTTAAGCCTGAGTTTCTGTATCAGCTCCAGGCTTATAGTAGGCAATTCAGAAATTATTTTCGAAACGTGCGGAGAAGAGAGAAAAAAGCAGAAAGACATTTGACCGAAGCAAACTTACGATTGGTTGTTAGTGTAGCTAAGAAATATATTGGACATGGGATGCCTCTTCTTGATCTAATTCAAGAAGGGAATATTGGTTTAATTCGGGCGGTGGAAAAATTTGAACATCGGAAAGGCTATAAATTCAGCACTTACGCTACCTGGTGGATTAGGCAGGCTATTACTCGGGCTATTGCTGACCAAGCTCGGACTATTCGTATCCCGGTGCATATGGTAGAGACTATTAATAGGTTACTACGAGTGAACCGCCGTTTGGTTCAGGAGTATGGTCGGGAACCGAGCTATGAAGAAATTGGTCGAGGTATGGAAATTACCCCAGAGAAGGTGCGAGAAATTATGAAACTATCTCAGGAACCAGTATCTTTAGAGATGCCCATTGGCGAGGAAGAGGATAGTCATTTGGGTGATTTTATTGAGGACCGCACTGCTTTACAGCCAGTTGAAGAAGCTTCGTTGCAACTTCTTAAGGAACAGATTAGGAGGGTACTTTCTGAGCTCAGTGATCGAGAAAGGCGTGTTTTGATACTCAGATTTGGGCTTGAAGACGGACGGGCGAGGACTCTGGAGGAAGTGGGTAAAGAGTTTGGCGTAACCAGGGAAAGAATTCGCCAGATCGAGGCTAAAGCATTGCGGAAACTGCGCCATCCCAGCAAGAGCCGGAAGTTAAAGGACTACTTAGAGTAGCCCCACCGGTGCTGATAAAACTTACTTAGAGGCAATATTATGAGGTTAATCAAAGGCTGCTTTATTTTTATTGGTGTTATCACAGTTCTCCTCTTCCTTTTAGCAGGTTTTGGTTACTGCTTGCTTTCCTTATCTCCTCCATTAAGAGCCCAAATGATACCGGTAGCATTAACACCTGCGGCAGTGCAAAGTTTAGACCACAAGTTAGAGGTGTTTACAACCGAAATTAAGAAAGCGGTAGCAGCCGGGCTGGAAAGGGAAATAAGCTTAGTAATTACTGAGGAAGAAGCTAATTCGAAGTTGGTTTTGGCTATTGGTGAGGGTAAGTTACCTTTAAGAGAGGTGCTGGTTAATTTCCGAAAAGATGTTTTTTTAGCTTATGGAGCACTGAAAACTCCTGGGCTCAGTGTTAAAGTAGGTATTAAGGCTTACCTGGAGTTAACGGGTGGAAAACCAAAATTCATTATAGAAGAATTACAATGTGGCAGATTACCTCTGCCAAAGGAGATAAGGAAAAATGTTGGTGATTTGTTAGTGGTCCTATTTAAAGTGCCTATGGCAAATCTATCAGGGATATTTGGTGAACTTCCATGGCAGGCAACAGGAATTTACCTTACTGATGGACAGATGATAATTAAGGGTGTGACCAAAAAGGGATGGTGAGATTTCCCTGTTCAAATTCCTCGTCATCGATTTTCAGGAGATAAGAGGAAAGTTTTTAGGTAGTTTTCCTTTGGTTGCTATTTTGGTTAACTTCTGGATTTGCTGGAACTGATTAAGGAGTCGATTGACATCCTGGGGAGTAGTACCACTGCCTCGGGCAATCCGCCGTCGACGACTACCATTTATAATGAGGGGGTTGTGTCGTTCCCCGGGAGTCATAGATAAGATAATGGCTTCTACTTTCTTTAACTGCTTTTCATCTATTTTATTAGATAGGTGGGGAACAAAGCTGGATAATCCTGGTAACGTCTCTACAATTTGAGTTATTGGTCCCATTTTTTTAATTTGCTGTAATTGCCATAGAAAATCTTCCAGGTTGAAGCTGGCAGAGCGGATTTTTTTCTCCAGCTTTTTGGCTTGACTGGCATCGAAAGCCTTTTCGGCTTTTTCAATCAGGCTAAGCATATCTCCCATACCCAGAATGCGAGATGCTAGGCGTTCTGGGTAGAAAGGTTCCAAGGCATGAGGTTTTTCACCAACCCCGATGAATTTTACGGGCACTCCAGTGATGAATCTAATGGAAAGAGCTGCTCCGCCTCGGGCGTCCCCATCCATTTTGGTCAAGACAAGACCGTTTAAACCGACTTGAGTTTGAAATTCCTCGGCAACCCTAATCGCATCTTGTCCTGTCATGGCGTCCACGGTCAAGAGTGTCTCTAAAGGACGAAGTTTAGCTCTTATTTGGGCTAACTCCTTCATCATTGTTTCATCTATATGGAGTCGCCCTTGGGTATCAATAATAACCCAGGTGGCGCCCATTTCTTTTGCCTGCTTTAATCCTTGTGTACAGATGATTATTGGGTCAGTTTTGATATCTTTAGCGTAGACCGGAATATTTAGCTCTTTACCCAGAGTAACTAATTGTTCAATAGCTGCGGGGCGCCAAACATCGGCAGCTATTAACAAAGGGGAATGCCCAGCTTGTTTTAAGTGGAGAGCTAACTTGGCAGCTGTTGTTGTCTTTCCCGAACCCTGTAGACCAACAAGCATGGCGATGGCTGGAGACTGGTTGGCGGTTTGGAGACGGCTTGGTTCTTTACCCAAAATAGTGATAAGCTCTTCATTAATTACTTTAATAATTTGTTGTGTGGGGGTGAGGCTCTCAAGCACTTCAGTAGTAACAAGGCGGGTTCGTACTTGAGATAAGAACTCCTTCACCACTTTAAAATTCACATCTGCTTCCAAAAGTGCCAGGCGAACTTGACGCAAAGCTTCGTCAATATCCTGTTCCCTAAGTTTTCCCTTGGCACTTAGCTGATGCCATATCCGAGTCAACTTTTGCGTTAAAATTTCAAACATAGGCAGTCTCCATGAAGTATTGTAATGTGAGTGTAATTCAGTGGTCAAATGCACCAGGCCAAGGAAAAATAGTCTTGTGATAAAATAGTCTCATGTTGTCATTAACTTTCTTTGGTGGGGTTAATGAGATTGGAGGAAACAAGGTTCTCTTGGAGGATTCATCCTGTTGCCTTTTCTTTGATTTTGGCACTTCATTTTTTACTCGAAGCAGGTACTTTGAAGAGTATTTAAAACCGCGAAGTAGTGCTGGGCTCCTTAACCTTTTGGAGATGGCGCTTTTGCCATCTTTGCTGACTATTTATCGAGAAGATTTTATTACGGTAGAGCTCAGGTCTTATTTTGAGCCAGTTCCAGCCTCTTATCAACTTGAAATTGACACTGTGCTTTTATCCCATGCTCATCTTGACCATAGTGGCTATATTTCTTTTCTAAAAAGAACTACACCTGTTTACAGCACAGCCATGACTGCTTTTATTTCTAAAGCCATACAAGATAGTGGTAAGTCAGATTTTGAGAAGGAGGTATGCTATCTAATTCCACGAGAATACTCTATCCCCAAAAATGGTAAAATCAGTGTTCTATGTTCTGCAGATTACAGGAAGGTAGCCGCCCAGCAAAGGACTTTTAAGGTCTTTGACCTTTCGAGTTTAGCTGGAGAAGCGTTGACTTTCTGGCGGGGCAAACCAGGTAGTCGGGAACTTCACTCCGTTCCCATTCAGAAGGCAGACAAAGTTGGGCAACTTGGTGTCCGGTGCTTTCCAGTAAATCATTCTATTTTCGGTGCTGCTGCTTTTGCTGTGGAAACGAGTTCGGGTTGGGTGGTTTATACTGGTGACTTAAGGATGGGGAAGCTAACTGAGGAATTTATGGACCAGGTGGCAGCACTGAAGCCACTTATTCTTATTTGTGAAGGAACTAACGTGGATAAAACTACCTCGGTGACTGAGGAAGAAGTTTATCTTAACGCCTTAAGGATAATTAGACAGGCAAAGGGATTGGTTATTGCTGATTTTGGGCCTCGGCATGTGGAGAGACTTCTAACCTTTTTGCGGATTGCTCGGGAAGTTAACCGCTGTCTGGTAGTCCTACCTCGTGATGCTTATCTTTTACAGGCAATGCATTATATTAGTAGAGAGGCGCCGGAAATTGCCTCAGAAAAAGCTCTGTATATTTATGATGAAGCTAAAGTTAGCTATGAAAAGTGGGAACAGGATATTTGCATCAAGTATCGAAACAAGTTAGTATCAGCAAAAGAAATTCAGACTAATCAAGATTTATATATCCTTTGTTTTAGCTTTTTTGATATGAGTGAACTACCAACCATTATGCCCAGAGACGGGAGTGTTTATCTCTATTCGTCGAGTGAAGTATTCGACGAGGAGGGCGCTCTTGATATACGGCGTCTTCATAACTGGATTAAGCACTTTGGAATGATAGGATTCGGGTTACCTAGAGAAGTGGAACCATACAAGTGGGAAATACCTGAAGCCGAGCGAGGGTTTCATGCTTCAGGTCATGCCTCAGGTCTGGAGCTTATTGAGCTTATTACAAAAATTTCTCCCAAAATTCTCATTCCAGTTCATTCGGTTAACCCAGACTTTTTTGTGACTAACTTTGCCAGCACCCCAATCAAAGTACAAATCCCGGTCCCAGCTCAGAGGATGGAATTTTCTTCATTATAATTTAGGAACAGGTGTGGATAGATGATTCCCGTTAAACTGTCACTGAAGAACTTCATGTGTTATCGGGACAATGTGCCCCCTTTGCTCTTCGATGGCATCCATGTGGCTTGTCTTTGTGGCAACAATGGCAATGGTAAATCGGCACTCTTTGATGCTATGACCTGGGCACTCTGGGGTAAATCAAGGGCTAAAAACGATGATGACCTGGTCCATTTAGGGCAAACGGAGATGGAGGTAGAACTGGAGTTCATTGTTAAAGGGCAGCACTACCGGGTTATTCGAAAGCATGCCAAATCTAATCTATCTCGAGCCGGAAAGAGTGACTTACAACTCCAAGTAGCCACTGATAGTAACTTTAGACCTCTTACTGGTAACAGTCTTACAGAAACCGAGAGAAAAATTATTGACATCCTGCATATGGACTATATGACCTTTGTCAATAGTGCCTTTCTGGTGCAGGGTCGTGCTGATGAGTTTAGTATTAAACAACCCGGGCAGCGTAAGGAGATCCTGGCTAATATTTTGGGGCTGGCAGTTTATGACGAACTTGAGAAGAAAGCTAAAGAATTTGCCAGGCAAAAAGAGGGGGAAGCTGAGATACTGAGGAATGCTATTGCTGAAATTGAGACTCAATTAGCTTATAAAAGTGATTACGGGACTGAATGGCGTGTAGAGCGACAAGAATTAGTTAGACTTGAAACAGAAGTAAAAAACTATGAGGCTATTCTTCTTGAGTTGCGTCAGCAAAAACAATTTTTGGAGCGCAAGGAAGAACAGCTAACAGATATTAAGAAAGCCCTTGAAGATACAGAGAAAGAGTTTGAATTCTGGGAAAACAGACTTAGGAGGCATCGCAGTAAGCTCGATGAGTATGAGCAGGTGATATCTGAGCAAACTCAAATAGAAGAAGGCTATAACCAGTTTGTGCAAGCTAAAGAAAGCGATGACGATTTTAATCGCCGACTCAGTAAACTCCTGAACTTAAATGAACAGGTCAGGGAGCTTGAGAAGGCTATTGAGGAAGTGGCAAAAGCCTTAAGTATGGAGCATGTAATGACTCAGAACCGGATTGCTGAACGCGAAGCTAAGTTTAAGAAATTACCTCAGCTTGAAGCAAGATATGCTCATATTCAGGAGGAACTGGCTACGCTGGTGAAGGTGGCAGAAGATGTGACCGAAATGAGATACCATGCCCAGCAGCTTTTATCTGAAATTCAGTGTCTTGAAGCCAACAATGCCCACTTAGATGAGGAACTGAAGGCGTTGGAGGGGAAAATGAGTCTTTTGCTTAAGAGTGACGTCCGTTGCCCTTTATGTGAAACGGAGCTGGGAGTAGAGGGACAAGCCAAACTGCGAGTCAAGTGGGAAATGGAAATAATGGATAAGGGTGAGGCTTATAGACGTGGTAAGGAACAAATCGAAAAAAAAAGATTAGAGCATTGGAGTTTGGAGAACACCTTAGCCAAGAAAGAGTCTTCTTTAAATAAGGAACGAGCTGAAAAGGAGGCACAGTCAAGAGTCATTGAGAAGGAAATTGCCGAAGCTAAACAGGCAGGTGATGAACTGTCCCGAGAAAAAATGAAGCTGCAAGAAATTGGAAGACGCTTGGAGGAAAAAGACTATGAGGTTGAAAGTCAACAGAAACTTTTGGGACTGGAAAGAGAGCGGGAGAAACTGGGATATGACCGGCAGAGACACGAGTATGTGAAGGAGCAACTATTAAAATGGCAAAAATATGATGAGCTTAAGCACAGGTTAGAGGAAGCTAAGCGCTTAATTGGCGATGAGAGAGCCGCCTTAGTTGCGGTTGATGAGGCTATTACCCGTCAACATGAGAAGATAAAGGAAAGCAGGCAGAAACAAGAGGAGTTAGTAACGGAGTTAGCAGCTTTACCTGAAATGGTTGATAGATTAACCAAGACTGATGAGGCTTATCAGACATCTAAGAATAGGGAACGGGAGGTTCGGGACAGGGTAAGCCGATTAGAGGAAAGGCTAAACTATTGTAGTAGTCTGGAAAAGAGCAAGCAGGAGAAGGAAAAGCTGTTAGGAAAGATCCTAAATGAATCAGGGATTTATAAGGAGTTAGCCGAGGCTTTTGGTAAAAAGGGCATTCAAGCTTTATTAATTGAGAGAGCTCTTCCAGAAATTGAGTCAGAAGCTAACCTGCTATTAGGTAAAATGACTGATAACAGAATGTCAATGCGATTGGAGACACAAAGAGAAACGAAGAAGGGTAGGACTATTGAAACTTTGGATATTAAAATTGCTGATGAACTGGGTACTCGCAATTATGAAATGTATAGTGGTGGTGAGTCTTTCCGAATTGATCTGGCTCTCCGCATTGCCCTGTCTAAACTCCTGGTAAGGCGGGCTGGAGCTTCATTACCTATTCTGATTATAGACGAAGGCTTCGGAACACAGGACAGCTCGGGCCGGGAGAAGCTCATTGAGGCTATAAATTCAATTCAGGATGACTTTGAGAAGATACTGGTTATTACTCATCTTGAAGAAATGAAGGATGCCTTTCCGGTGCGTATCAATGTCATTAAAACCGCAGTCGGCTCAACGTTTTCTTTGGATTGACCATTTGCGGCGTTGAAAGAGGCTTTAGCCATGCTACAGAGAAGCGACCCTGAAGGGTCGCTCTTGCTCCCGACTGGGATAACACTTTAGGTTCCAATCACCTTCCGAGAATCGGCAGCTTTTTAACTTTTTACACCAAGCACACAATTATTATCAAGTTCAGAGCTATTTGCGCCAGGATTTTTTATACCCTCTGCTTTGCGAAGCCTATCCATAATTGCTTTTCCAAGCCCTATTTCAGGAACTGGTTCCACATAGATGATATCCAAACCACCTTTATCCAAATTGTGCAAGCAGGAGAACAGATTCGCAGCTGCTTCCTGGAGATTTCCCGAGGCAGAAAGAACTTCTATCTTTTTAAAGGGTGACTTATTTTTTATAGGTGTAAATGACAGAAATCCAGCCTTTACTCCCTCGAGTATATCGAATTTTTTGTCTTTAAGAATTTTAAGAGGAGTTCGCGGAGAGTAATGTCGCCGGAGCTGCCCCGGTGAGCGTGGTTTTTGACTTATTACACAAACCTCTACTTTACCTATCACCTTCTCAATATCTTCAATAGGCAATCCACCAGGTCTGAGTATGGTAGGTTCACCCGATAGGTCAAGAACTGTTGATTCCACCCCCACCAGTGTTTTACCCCCGTCCAGGATCAAATCAATTTCTTTCCCTATTTGTTCGGCAACGTGCTCGGCTGTCGTCGGGCTCAAATAGCCAAAAAGATTGGCACTCGGTGCCGCTATTGGCACGTTTGCCTCTCTAATGAGTTCTAAAGCTGTTATATGGGATGGCATCCTCATCGCTACAGTTTCAAGCCCAGCTGTGACTATATCAGGTACAACATCGGATTTTGGTAACACTAAAGTGAGTGGTCCCGGCCAGAATCTCTCAATGAGTATCTTTGCCCTATTATTCACTTCTAAACACAAGCGCCCAATTTCCCCAGGATCAGCTATATGCACAATAATAGGGTCAAAATAAGGTCTTCTTTTTACTTCAAATATTTTAGCTACGGCTACTGGGTTAAAGGCATTTGCACCAAGCCCATAAACGGTTTCAGTGGGAAAAGCAACAAGTCCACCTTCCCTTATGATAGAGGCTGCTTTCTTTATTGACTTTTTGCTAACTCTAACAATTTCTGCCAAGACTCATTATCCCCATAAGTCGTCTGTTTCCAGTCTTTGCCCTCGGTCAGCTAACCGCGGTGAGACAAATTCCCGGTATGACTCAGCCGAACCATACTCCCGTGTTTTAATTACCACCGGCATCGGGACGGCATGACCAAAGATGAGGGCTTGCTGTTTTGTTTCTAACTTGGACAGAACTACCTTGAGTTCGCTTTTGCCGGGCACCCCGGTGAGAACATTATCAATATCTCGCTCGTTGTCCAGTAAGCAGGTTATCTTTGTCCCTAATTGAGATATTACTTCCTCATCAATAGCACTGGGGCGCTGGTCAATTACAAGCAAAGTAACATTATACTTCCTCATTTCCCGGGCGATAAGCCCGAAAATGGTCTGCGCCGATAGCTCAGGATTGAGAAAACGATGGGCCTCCTCAATAGTAATAACTAACGGGCGAGGTCGAGCCAAGTCCTCTCCCATAGCTCGTTCCATCTTTTCTCGGTACCGGGTATGGATGCGACGAGTAAGAAGATTGGCTACTAAAATATAAGCAGCGTAGTCCTCATACCTACCAAATTCAAGAATAACATTTATCCCCCGGTCCAAATACTCAAGAATGCGCCTAACAGAATTATCCGGAGCCTGAGGCACTAAAAAGGGGAACCGCCTCAGGTTTTCCATCCCCCGCCGCAAATTGCGGTAAGTACTCTCATGAATATTAAGTTTAGAGACAAGCTGCTTTGTCTCCTCTTCATCTTTTAGGTCAAGTAACCTCTCCAGCCATCTTCGCTCACCAAATTCCCGGGCTAATTGATATATAGCCTGGACTGAGGCTTCAGTGAGATTTAGCGTCTGGCGCAGTAGCTCTATATCCTCCGGCTCAATCTCATCATAACCTATTTTAACTATAAAATCTGTGTTCACCCTTCGCCGCCGGGAACTTTCTTCATCCAGAGAAAAGATAGCTACCCGGGACTGAAATAGCTGCTTTAGACCCTTTACTTTATGCCCTCTTTCATCCTGTCCCTCCCAGCCATATTCACTGTGCATATCAAAGACAAGACTGACTGCAGCCTGCTTCTGAAGGATACCGATGAGGAGTAGTCGGGTTAGAAAGGTCTTTCCGGTGCCGCTTTTCCCAAAAACTCCGTTAGACCGTTCCACAAACTTCTTGACATCGAGGCAGACTTTAGTTTCCATATCCAGAGGTGTACCGATATAGAATTGCCGCTCGTCTTCTGAACCAAAAACCAGCTCCACATCCCTTGGTGAGGCTAACTTCACTACCGAAAAATGAGCCGGGACTGTCTTCACCGGCTGAGGTCCTTCAAGAATACTGGTGGCGTCGCTCCCTAAAGTCAAGTGGGGCAAGACCCGAAGCTTACCATAAACTGTAGTACCGGCAATCACTTCAGCAATAAAGGGGTCGGAAATATCCGGTGGTGCCACTGCTATCTTGGGGTCAATAGCCTCCAGACTGACCTCGGTAATCGTACCGAAGAAATGTCGCTTCTCTCCTTCAATAGTTACATAGCGTCCAACAACCATATCCTCTACGGAAATGCCTGGATCCAGTTTCACTTCCACACCTTTAGTCAGAGAACCGGAAACCACTATCCCCAGGCGGTTTTCATCTCCGAAATTCTGACTAATCATCTTACTTCAGCTTCCTTAATATGGAGTTAAGCCTTTTGAGCTCACCCCCCAATAACAAAGCCAATTCCTTGCCCGCCTTGACCAGAAAAGTTCGTCTATCTGCGTGAGCTTGGCTGAAATAGCGAAAACAAGCCGCAATAACTTCATCTACAGGCATTGGTAGATTAGTCTCTACAAGCAGAGGAAGAAAGTCAAGGGAGTGACTGAAATCCTCAACTTCCTCAAGGGGACAAAGATAAACGAAACTGTGAATACAGGCTGGTCTTGGTGGTAAATAGTGGCAGAGCTCTCCCCCCTCTCTATAGCCTACCACCAGAGCCCCAAAATCGGTAGTTAGTAATTTAGCCAGTTGAGGATTAGCTTGGAAAACATCCTCACCCCCTGGTTCTTCACTGCCTCGAGCAATAGGACGACGACCTGGCTCCAAACTATGGGTCTCGGCATTAAAGACTACTCCATAAATTTCTATAGACCCTTCCTTCGTCTTCACCAGGCTCCCTAAGGGGGGTGGTTGATGAAGTTTGTAGCATTGAGCCACAAACTGGCTACCACTGGCTTCAATTACTTCACCTATTTTAACTAAAGTTTCCACATTTCCCCAGGTCATTGCGAGCCAGAGGCGAAGCAATCCCAACCAATTTCGTTTGAGATTGCTTTGTCACTCCGTTCCTCGCAATAACAGTTAAAAACCTAAACCCATCGTGTTCTTTTACTCCAGCTCTTAGCCGAGGTTCTTAACAGTCTCTCTTCCATAACTAAAGTCTTCTCCACAAGTTGCCAGAACTGCTCCCGGTCCTGAGCTGTTATCACTGCTTTTTCATGAGCTTCACTGAGAGCTACCGGATATCCCTCCCCACGCCGACACTGGTCCAAAACAACGCTGTGGAGCAGGTCTAACAGCCCTTTATCTTTAGCTATCCACTGGGGCACTTCCAGCCGAGCCACTTCTTCACCAATCTTCAGGTAAAAGAAATAAACCCGATGTTCCCCATAATGCTCCCTAACTATGGAAGACCGGCTGACGAAAACTGCTGACCTCTCCCCGGTAGCCAGTAGACAGTCGAAAAGTTCCCGGTCTAAAAGTCCAGCTACTTTATCACAACCCTTCTCCCCAAATTTATCAGCGCAATAGTGGTCGCAGTCTGCCGGCTGATACGGACATATGGCTAATCGCAGAACATTTACGACGTCAGTACTCCGGGGAAAGCTTATGTAACTGGCTAAGGCTAATTGCCTAGTTTGAGCCAGATGTCTCAATTTCCCCAGATATTCCAGTAGCCCTTTCTTCAGGAGAATGTCAATGACAAAGTCAGGGTAACTCTGCCCGATCAATCCCCAGAGAATGAGAGACCCGTCAAGAAGAGCTACAGTAGATAAATTACTTTCTACCTCCTCAGCCAACTCAGTCAGGATGCGACATTCTTCAATAGTCCGTTTCACCCCTAATAGTTGCCCTTCTATTTCTATCCGTTGAGTCCCATCGGGGGAGCTTAAAATCACCTCGGCTTCGTCAAAGTGGAGGGAAGGCAAGTTGAAAAGAAAAGCGGCTGGCTTTTCGCCATAGTCAAGGCGTGCCACACCGATGTTAATCACAAAACAGCGAGTCGAGCGGTGGCGGTCGACATCAATATGAGAGCCATCCGTAGCTAAAACGACAAAATTATTCGGGCAAGATGGTGCCGGAATATGAGAGTCAAGGCTATCTACTAAGCCAGCTACCAGCCAGGTAGTCTTGCTGGTCTCTACTTTTTGCTTAAGGAAGTCAAGCTTCTTTGTATTAGAAAGGAGAGTATTTAAGGCGAATTCGAGCTTTTGACGTCTTTCTTCCTGCCCTGCCTGTAACTTGGCTGCCATTCCCTCAATCTGTTCAGCCACTTGCGCCAGGTCTAAAGACACTCTCCCACCTCAGTCCACCAGTATAACACGGGCAAAATACCCGGGCAATGGTCTATCATTTGAGAGTGTTTATTTTGTCACCCTCACCTTATTCCTCTCTCTTCAAGGGAGAGGGTAGGTGAGGTTTTCTTCGTCTTGTTCAGGGTGGTGTATAAGCATTGGTAAACAACCTCTACTATGCGAGGGGCGTGAGCCCCGAAGCAATCCCAGAGATTGCCACGCTCCGCTCGCAATGACGAAAGAGAGTTGCTAATCATCCGCTATTATTGCCGACCAAGCCTGCCTCTGGTATTATGGGAGGCTGGCAAAAGAGAAATCCCGTGAAAGTAGCCCTGGTTTACGACCCAATTTATCTGGAGCACCAGACCGGTGCCCATGTCGAAAACCCACAGAGACTCACCACTACTATGTCTCTACTTGAGGAAACCAGGCTTAAAAACAGAATTTTGCTGTTGCTGCCACGTCCGGCCACAGTAGAGGAACTGTCTTTAGTTCATGCCCTGGAGTATATTTCCTATGTTCGAAACCGTGCCCAGAAGGGTGGGGGCTGGCTTGATGCTGACACGGTAATTTCCTCCGCTTCCTATGAGGTAGCCCTTTATGCCGCCGGGGGAGCACTTCAAGCCGTTGAAGCTGTTATGACAAATCAGGCTGATAGCGCCTTTGCCATGGTCAGACCTCCGGGACACCACGCTACCTGTTGGCAGGCTATGGGTTTTTGTCTATTCAACAATATCGCCGTGGCTGCCCGATTTGTCTTGTCTAACTTCGATAATATAAAGCGTATTCTCATAGTTGACTTCGATGTCCATCATGGCAACGGGACTCAGGATACTTTCTATACCGACCCTCGTGTCCTTTACTTCTCTATCCACCAGTATCCCCTTTACCCCGGCACTGGAAGCATTAATGAAATCGGCAGCGGTAATGGAGAAGGAACCACCGTGAATGTGCCCCTTTTAGCTGGCTGGGGCGACGATGAATACCTGCAGGTATTTCAGGAAGTCCTGGTGCCGGTAGCCGAGCGCTATCAGCCCCAGCTCATTTTAGTCTCAGCTGGCTATGATGCCCACTGGGCTGATAGTATCGCCTTGATGCAGGTCAGCGTTTCCGGTTTTGCTGGTATGGTGCGGGTATTAAAAAACTTAGCCACAAAATTATGTCTCGGGCGTCTCATTTTTGCCCTGGAAGGTGGTTATCACCATCAGGCTCTGGCTTCATCAATAGTCGCTACTCTGGAAGTCCTCCTGGACAGTCGTCAGATTACAGACCCTCTGGGAAGCCAACAGAAACTCAGAAAACCTCTTGGCTTCGGTAACTTCCTTAAGCTGGTGAAGGAAACGCACCACTTAAAGGCTTGGTAGTGTAGTATGTGCCTGGGGAATTGTCGCTACCAGTCCATATGGATGACGGTTCTATCATAGCATGACTTTCGTAGCCTGGTAGATGCTATGAAAAACCAAAATCGCTTGGCACAGTCTATGAAGTTTGCCGTTAGCCAATTTACTTGAGCATAATAAAGCATGAGGACTATCCTAAGTAAAATTGCCCGAAGCCCATTATCGATCTTTTTTAAGATGATTAGACACTTTTAAGCAGGTCCCTTGGCTTTAGCCCTCCATGTTTGATAAGCTAATATGACTACTCCTAGAGCACATAAGAAAATCGCAGAGCCAATCACGACAAGAACCCATTGTCCTTTTGGAATCCACGTGGCTACCACCATGTAAGCCATGGCTGTCATCGAGGTTAATATGGCTATGATGAAAGGTATGATGTAATATAAGTTTCCTCTTCCAAGCTTCCATAGGAAAACTGCAGCTGCCAGCAATGATAGTCCACCCAAAATTTGGTTTGCGGAACCAAACAGCGGCCAGAGTTCCATTTGATATTTTGTGGCTACCAGTCCTACGACCACTGCAAATCCGATGAGTAAGGGAAGGGTCCTTTCTTGTAGTATCTTAGGCCAGTTAAAAGTCCTGGCGCTTTCAGCGACAACTATTCGAGTGAATCTCGTCGCTGAATCTAAAGTTGTCAGGGCAAAACTGACCACGACTACCGTCATAAATGCTGTCGCATACACTGCGGGTATTCCCAAAGGTGCCAAAAACGTCTTGCCTCCTTCAGCCCATATCGTTGGCCAAACGGCAGCTCCCCACTTATCATAAAATTTCGCATAGCCAGCTGCACCCAAACCCACAACCGCGGTAAGCAGAGCTATTACGGCGAGCCAACCCTCAGCGAGCATCCCACCATAGGCAACGGGTTTGGCATCTGGTTCTTTATCGAGTTGTTTGGGCGTGGTCCCACTACCTACTATTGAATGAAATCCAGACATAGCGCCGCAGGCAATGGTTATCATCACGAATGGCCAGATTGGTGGTGCCCCCGGGGGCGCGACCCTAATCGCCGGAGCAGCTACCTGTGCCGCCCCACCCAAAGCAAATATTCCTATAGTAAGGATTCCGAGGGCAATGAACAGTTGAATACCATTGATGTAATCCCTTGGTTGAACCAAGAGCCAGACCGGCAAACGAGCAGCGATGAGTATATAAGCAAGCAGAATGATTACCCAACCCCAGTATGTTACAGGTAGAGGCCACTTAACCCCCACCCAAATAAAAGCATACATTATCGCTACTGCCAAAAGCGCTGACGCGATCAGGTTCACCCTCCATTTATAGTAGGCTATGCAGCCTATGACTATTGCCAAAGGTATCTCAGTCCAGACGGACCACACTGCGTGTGGGAACTTTGAAATAAATGTGGCAATTACGTGGATAAATACCGCGACAACTAAAACCAACAAAAAAAATACCACTGCGTAAAATAGTTGCGTAGCCCTAGGCCCGATCAAATCTTTCAGGTAATCGGCAATTCCCCTGCCCTGGTGTCTGAGAGAAGTCACCAGCGCGCCGATATCCTTAACCGCTCCCATGAATACCGTGCCGAGTACGATCCAAATCAGACCGGGCAACCAACCCCAGATGGCAGCGATTATTGGACCCAGTATTGGACCGGCACCAGCTATCGAGGCGAAGTGATGTCCCCAAACCACGGACGTCCTGGATGGGACATGTTCGAACCCATCATTGAACTGGTGAGCCGGGGTAACCGCCTTAGGGTCTAACTTCCAGATTTTTTCAGATAGGAATTTAGCATAAAAACGATAACTCAGGTAAAAAAGTGCCACAGCCACTACTATGAACAATATTCCATTCATAATCTCCCTCCAAAAAGGATTTGGTTGTCACGGTTTAGCGTCCTTATTTTGCCCAATCAACTTATCCCATTCCCACCCCCTTTGCTGGGAGGTTAGCTTGAATTGGCTAATAAATTTTACCACCTTTATCAAGCCCTTTTCATTAGTAGGGGAGAGCAAAACTAATGTGGTAATTTTAACTGGCAGTGGTTTGAAGGCAACAAATAAAATAGGGAAAATTTTTGGTAAAGAATTTGCTATTGAGGAAAAGGGAGGGCTTCTTGAAATAGCCAAAGAGAGGTTGAGAGAGGAGCTTACCCTCGGCGAGTAAATGGCAGCCAGGAAACAAATCTACCCCACTCACCCTTCTCCCATACCACCAGGAGTTGCCCGGCGTTGCATAGTGAGCTGTAAGTCCCGGCAACAACACCAATAAGAAGCACTAAAACAAAATATCGGATCGTTACCCCGCCAAAAAGATACAGAGCTACTATAACCAGAAGAGTTGTTAGGCTGGTATTTAAAGACCGACTCAGCGTCTCCAGAATGCTTGAGTTGACCGTTACTTCAAAGTTACGGCTTATTCCCTTACTTATGTTCTCCCGAATGCGGTCAAAAACAACTACAATATTATTAACACTATAGCCGACGACCGCCAGCACCCCGGTAATAAACAAAGCATCTACCTCCACTCCCCTGACCCAGCCCAAAATAGAAAAAATTCCCATAATTACCGCAACAACGTGGAGTAAAGCTACAATGGCACAGGTGCCCCAGCGAAGCGGCTTAGGCATCCGGCGAAATGCCCAGGAAATATAAAGCAGAATACCTATTGAAGCTATAATAACGGCAATAGCTGCATTGCGGACTGTCTCCATACCTATGATCGGAGACACACTATAATAGTCAAGGACGGTGACTTTACTCCCTGTATTTTCGGCTAAACCGTCAATTAGTTTTTCTCTTTCCTCAAGCGATATTTCCCGGAGCCGGACAAAGAAAGCCTCCTCTTTGGTACGCTGAATCATAGCTTTGTCATAGCCCAGCCTGGCGAATTCTTGACGCAATAAACCCAGTTCCATGGGCTTTTCCAGGCTTAGAGTCATAGCTGTGCCACTGCTAAAGTCAACCCCAGGCTTAAGCCCAAAGATAATTAGGGAGACTATGCCCGGGACAAGTACCAAAACTGAAATCAGAAAAAACCAGAACCTTTTACCCACTATATCCATCATTTCAACACTCCATAAGCGGCTGGACTGGTTACCCAATGGCTACCGGCTAATATACGAAGAAAAGTGCGGCTGACAGTAATAGCCGTAAACATACTTAAAGCAACACCGATAAACAAAGTAATGGCGAACCCCCGGACCATAAAGGCACCAAAAGTACCGCCAAGCCAGTAAAGGACAGCGCAGGCAATAAAGGTCGTGATATTACTATCCCGGATAGCTGTCCAGGCTCGCCGAAAACCTTCTTCTACGGCAGCTTCCAGGGGACGCCCAACTCTTAACTCTTCTTTTAGCCTCTCAAAAATAAGCACATTAGCATCCACCGCCATACCCAAAGATACAATAAAACCAGCAATACCAGGTAAAGTCAACACCACCGGAATTAATTTAAAAGTAGTTAGCACTAAGCCCCCGTAAATCCCCAGAGCCAGACAGGCAATAAATCCAGGCACCCGATAATAAGTGAGCATAAAAAGCATTACCAGAGCTAACCCAATCTTCCCGGCTAACAAACTCTTCTTAATAGAATCAGCCCCCAGCGTAGCATCTACATCCATCTGCTGGATTATTTTCAACGGCACATCAAGGGCACCAGAATTGAGTTGAATAGCCAACCTTCGGGCTTCCTCAATAGTCAACCCCTCAATAATTCCCTTTTCTTTAATTACCGCCTTGACTATAGGTGCCGAAATAAGCTCATTGTCCAGAAAAATTCCCAGGGGCTTATTCAGATTTCTCTTGGTGACTTGCTCAAAAAGGACTGCCCCTTCCGGATTCCATTCAAAGGCTATCTGCGGTTCATTAGTCCGCGGGTCTAAAACTACCGTTGCATTAGGTTTAAAATATTTACCCGTCAGCTCCCTTTCCTTTCCACCCTCCCCAATACCCTTAGCAATAACCCATTCTGGCTCACCCTTATCACCCGGCTCGTGTTCCCGAAAATCGAGCTGAGCTGTTTGTCCAATGAGCTTGATAGCCTCATCAATATCCTTTACCCCGGGAAGCTGGACCAGAATCCGGTCAGTCCCCTGACGCTGGATTATTGGCTCGGTAACCCCATAGGCATTAACCCGTCGCTCAATTTTCTGCTTAACCCCCTCCATAACCTCAGTATCCGTCTGGGCTGGATCTTTTTTAGTCAGGTCAGCCTCATAGACTAGATGGCTGCCACCCTTGAGGTCAAGTCCCAAAAGTAAGCCCTTTCTGCCCAGCACCTCCCTGTCCAGAGGCATTATCGTCCACAGGGCAAAACCAAAAAAGAGCAAAATAAAAATTAATAAATAAATATTCCGCCTCATTGGATTTTCCCTAAACTCGTCTTTGTGTCATTGCGAACCGAAAACATCCCACAAAATCATAGATTTTGTGGGGACCCCGGGTTCCCAGCCGAATCAAAGATTCGGCTGGGTGTAGAAGGCGTGGCAATCTCTGTTACGAGCGCAGCCTGGTAATCTGTTTTTATCCTCTCCCTTTGTGGGAGAGGGTTGGGGTGAGGGGTCAAAAGTTTTCCCCTCACGATTTCTAACACAACTTCTTTATTCTTCAAGATCTCATTATCCCAAAATCTCAACACTTCATATCCTTGACTTTTTAACCACTCATCCCTTTCTTTATCTTTTTCCTTGTAAACACTGTGTTGTCCACCATCTAATTCTATCACCAATTTTCTCTCATAATTTACAAAATCCACGATGTATCTACCTATTGGTTCTTGCCGCCGAAATTTAAACCTGCCAGCTGCCTACCTCTTAAAAATCTCCAGAGATAATTTTCCGCATCAGTAGGTCGTCTTCTAAGATTCTTGGCTAAATTTCTTATTTTTCTCATTAGTTGTTCGCCCTCACCTCTATCCTCTCCCGTCAAGGGGGAGGAGGATTAAGATTGTTAAGCAATTGTCCGGTTCTTATTGCGAGCGCAGTGAAGCAGTCTTTCTACTAAAGCTAAGGCCTCTTCCCGATTAGTCACCTCCCCGGCAGCTTGGGCTTCCCCTACTATTTCCAGCAGTTTACCAATCTCTCTTCCCGGAGTTAAGCCAAAAATATTCATTAAATCATGCCCCGTAATAAGCCGAGGTGGCGGCGCTTCCCTCTCTTTAAAATGCTCTCCAAGAATATAATTAATCAGTTGGCAATGATGGCGCCACTCCTCAAGGTCGACCTCAGATCCGCGGGTAGCCAAGTAGTCAGCTAAAGCCAGGAATAAAACATCAATGCCAGCACCTCCCGTATCCCGGAAGTAACGGTAGATAGCCCGGTGGGTCGGCAATTCCTTATCTGTCATCTGAGCCGGACGGAGATGATGATAGATTAGGGTCTCCACCAATTTAATTTCTTTACTGCTAAAACGCATCCTCTCCAGAATAGTTACAGCTATAGCCGCTCCTTCCTTAGCATGCCCCAAAAAATGCACTTTCCCGTTATCAGCCACCGTTTTTGTTTTTGGCTTAGCCACATCATGAAGCAGTCCAGCTAACTTGAGCATCATTCTCCGGTTGCTACCTTTGGAAACCTCCTGAGCAAAATGCTCTTTGATCACTTTCGACCACGGAGCTGTTGTTAATAAGTCCTCGTCAACATAGCGCCAGTCCCTTTCCTTTAATAAATATTCTGCAGCAGCCACTGTCTCTACGGAGTGATCAAAAACATCCCAGAAATGCTCCCTGGGTTGTTTTACTCCTTTACTTTCGGCTAATTCTGGAAACAGTGCCAAAAGCAAACCCAATTTGTCCAGATAGCCAATAAAATTGCCAGCAGCAGGCAAAGCCAACAACCTCAATAACTCCTCTCTAATCCGTTCCCCGGGCATATTACCAATTAGCTGGCAATAGCCTCGGATTAAATCTTCCGTGTTCTCCTCAATCTTAAAATCATACTCGGCTGCCAGGCGTACTGCCCGCAATAGCCTGACCGGGTCAGCTTCAAATACCTGCCCATTAACCGCTCGCACCAATCCCTTCTTTAAGTCCCGTTCACCACCAAAAGGGTCAATAAGCCTGACTTCCTTGCCCTTCTGAATGAACTCGTCTAAGTCAATGGCTATGGCATTTATAGTGAAGTCCCGCCGCCTCAAATCTTCCTCAATGCTAACAGCGAAGGGCGAAAAATCTATTTGCCACCGCTTTATCTCTCTGTCTCTGTCTACTATTATTCTGACTACTCGATTTGTCTTGTCCAGCACCATATATTTGCCCTGGACCGCAGCGGCTACTTTCCGGCCTGTCTTTAGGACATCACCTGCTATAGCAACATCTATGTCCGCGGTATCCTTCCCCAGAAGCCAGTCCCGGACAAAGCCACCAACGAGATACGCCTGACCGTTCTGCTCCTTAAGGAAAGAAGCTACGGGAGCTAAAATATTCTCAATAAGTTGCCGATTAGGAGTACTACCCAGAGTCATTCTGCCCGACCCTTCCCTTGCACAAACTGTGCCATTATAGATAAGAGATGGGGAGTTGTAAAGGCAACCTTTTAAGGTCGCCTCGCCCTACATGTTGCTCAGGGTTATTTTATTATATAATGAAGCCAAAATATAGACTTAGCGGGGGAAATGAAAGCAGTTATCTTAGCCGCTGGTGAAGGGGAAAGGATGCATCCCCTTACCTATACCCGCCCTAAAGTTATGCTACCTTTGGCTAATAAACCCATTCTGGAGCACCTGCTTCTGGAAATGAAAAAAGCCGGCATCACTGAATTCCTTTTCGTTGTCGGCTATTACGCGGAAACTGTCCGTAACTATTTTGATGATGGCGCTAAATGGGGAGTGAGCATAGAATATATTACTCAAAAGCAGCAACTGGGCACAGGGCATGCTGTGGAAAGGGCTGAAGGCAGAATTGATGGCAAATTTCTGGTAGCCAATGGTGATATCATAGTTAAGTCAGAAGATATTCGTCAGTTAATGGCTGCCGATAAGATTACCCTGACTTTAACCGAGGTAGATAATCCGGCTGATTTAGGTGTAGTGGAACTAAAGGGTAACAGAATCCGCCGAATCTACGAAAAAGTGCCAAAACCACCCTCACGGTTAGTTAATACTGGTCTATATATGCTTACTCAAGACATCTTTCCCGCCATTATAAATGTCCCACCATCACCTCGCGGCGAGTATGAACTTACCGATGCCTTGCAATATTTGATAGACCAGGGCTACCCCATAGGCTATCAATTTATCAATTACTGGCTTGACCTGACTTACCCCTGGGACTTACTTGAAGCTAATGAGTCATTCCTATCTGACCTAAAAGCTGCAAATCTGGGTGAAGTAGAAGACAATGTAACTATAAAAGGGGAGGTCTCTATAGGCAAAGGTGCTCACATAAAAGCTAACTCATACATTGAAGGACCAGTCATTATCGGTGAGCAGTGTTATATCGGACCCTACTGCTATCTTCGTCCAAGCACAACTATCGGGGATAATTGCCATATCGGCAGTATGGTAGAAATTAAAAATTCTATTATAATGAGTAATACCAAAATTCCTCACCATAATTATATTGGCGACAGCATTATTGGTGAGGAGTGTAATTTTGGTGCCGGCACTAAAATCGCCAATCTCCGTTTTGACGGCAAAAGCATAAAGGTGATGGATATAGATACCGGCAGACGGAAGTTAGGGGCTATAATTGGCGACAGAGTCCAGACCGGAATCAATGCTTCTATTAACGCCGGCACTGTCATCGGTAACGATAGCTTTATCGGTCCCGGAGCCATAGTCAGTGGGGTAATATCACCCAGCTCAAGAATATTTTGAAAGGATGAGATGGAAAGAATAGACCAAGCCATAATTTTAGCCGCCGGGGAAGGACAACGGTTGAGACCCTTCACCAGCCTCAGACCCAAGGTTATGCTCCCCATTGCCAATAAGCCTATCCTGCTTTATATAGTTGAAGCCTTAGCCCAAGCTGGTGTACGAAATGTAATTATGGTCATCGGCTACCGAAAGGGAGAAATACAAGACTGCTTCGGTTCAGGTAAAAATTTTGGTGTCGATATTAAGTATATTATCCAGAAGACCCAAATAGGCACTGCTGATGCCTTGAAGCAAGCCAGAGATATGGCTAACCCCTGTTTTTTAGTCCTCCCCGGTGACAACATCATCGAAGTCGATACTATTCTCCCCCTCCTCACCACACCAACCAATACTATTGTGGTCAAAAGTCAGGAAAACGTATCCCAATATGGAGTGGTAATAGTAGAACAAGGTAAGGTAACCAGGATTGTAGAGAAACCAGAAGCAAAGATAGGTTACTTAGTAAATACGGGTATTTACGCCCTTAATCGTGACATATTTCCCTTCACCGAACAGGAAACTAACCTGCCTCAAGCCATCCAGAAAATGATTGACCAGGGCTATAACTTCACAGCTCTTGAAACAAAAGCTACCTGGCTTGATGCTGTTTACCCCTGGGATATTCTACTTCTCAATGAAATGATGTTAACCAGAATTTCCGCCAGCACTGGAGGCATTGTCGAAGGCGGCACTACTATAAAAGGCAAAGCATCTATAGGAAAGGGAACCACTATCAGAGCCAATAGCTATCTTGCTGGTCCTATAGCTATCGGTGATAACTGTGAAATTGGACCAAGCACTTGCATCTTTCCCTTCACCAGCATCGGCGATAACGTAATCATCTCGCCTTTCTGCCAGATTAAGAATAGTGTTATTGGTAATCAGGTAACCATTGGCTCTAACTGTAATATCCAGGACTCCATCATTGCCCCAGGAAGCACCATAGGTAATGGCTTTATTACCCGGAGCCGGGAGATTACTGTAACAATAAGTGGAGAAAGTCACCGGGTCAAATTAGGTGCCTTGATAGGCGACTACTGCGGACTGGAAGACAATATAGTCATCTATGCCGGAATTTCTCTCGGTGTTGGCACTCGGATAAAAGGGATGAAAATAATCACCGAAGATATTCCTGGAGGGAGCTTGGTATTTTAATGTGCGGAATTGTTGGCTATATTGGTTATAAGCAAGCTCAACCTATTCTGCTTAAGTCTTTAAAGAGACTGGAGTATCGAGGATATGATTCTTGTGGCATAGCTACCATTAAAAATGGAGAGCTCCACCTCTTTAAAGACAAAGGGCGAATAGTTGAACTGGAGAAGAAGCTACCCCAGCTCGATGGTAAGACGGGCATTGGTCACACTCGCTGGGCTACCCACGGTGAGCCTTCCCCCATAAATGCCCACCCCCATCTGGACTGTCACCGAAGGATTGCCGTAGTCCACAATGGCATAATTGAAAACTACCTGGACCTAAAAAGGAGGCTAATTGAGGAAGGGCACTTGTTCTTGTCTGAAACTGATACCGAAGTCATCCCTCACCTTATTGAAAAATACTACCGCAGAGGTTTACCCGAAGCTGTAAGCCAAGCTGTGAACCATCTTTCCGGCTCCTTCGCCATCGCTGTCCTTGGTACTGTTTCCCGTGAGTTGATTGTCGCCCGGAAAGAAAACCCGATAGTAGTTGGGCTCGGAGATAAAGAAAATTTTGTAGCTTCTGATATTCCAGCACTCCTTGACTATACTGACCGGGTGATTTACCTGGAAGACGATGATATAGCCTTTATTACCTCTGAAGAGGTCAAGATAACCCATCGGGGTCAGCCGGCTATTAGAAACTGGCAGGTAATTCCATGGAGGCTTGAAGAAGCCAAGAAAGCTGGCTATGAGCACTTTATGCTCAAGGAAATCCATGAACAGCCCCAGGCTATCCGCCAGACCTTAGCTACCTATGTCCCTGAAACCGGGACTATAACTGGCTTGGACATCCCCAGGGATGACACGGAGCCCAATATTCTTTGCTTGGGTTGTGGTAGTTCTTTTTACGCCAGCCTGGTCTACGGATATATCTTCGACAAGTTGGGATATCAGAATATAAAGAGTCAAATTGCCTCTGAATTCATTCACTCCTCTGGAGTAAAAGACGGGACCTGGGTGATTGGCATTACCCAGTCTGGTGAAACCGCCGATACCCTTAAAGCCCTCAAGAAAGCTAAAGAGCAGGGAGCCAAAACCATAGCTATAACCAATGTCATTGGCAGTACTGTCACTCGTCTTGCCGATCATATCCTTTATATCCGTGCTGGACCGGAAATAAGTGTCGCCGCTACCAAAAGCTTCGCCGCCCAGCTAATTATCGGTTACTTGATAGCCCTAACTGTAGCCTCAGTAGATAGCTACACGAGAGACAAAGTATTGACTGAGCTACGGACGGTAGCTATAAGAGTCAAGCAAATTCTCGATGAGGCAGATTGTCTCAACCCAATAGCCACCCTCCTGACCAAATACAGTGACCTCTTTCTCATCGCTCGTGGTATCAACTACCCGGTAGTCCTGGAAGGGGCGTTAAAGTTTAAGGAAATAGCCTACATCCATGCCGACGCCTATCCTGCTGGAGAACTCAAGCATGGTCCTTTTGCTCTCCTCCGTGAAAATACGCCAGTCGTTGCTATTGCCACTCCAGATGAAACTTACCAGTCCTTGCTTACTTCTATTAAAGAAATAAAAGCCCGGAGCTCACCAGTGATAGCCATAGCTGAGGAGGGAGATAAGAATATTGAGCAGATTGCCGATGAGGTCCTTTTTACTCCCAGAGTTGAACCTTTGGTATCGCCACTAACTAACATTACTATCTTGCAACTGCTCGCCTACTATGCCGCCAAAGAGCGTGGCTGCGCTATTGATTTCCCGGTCAATCTGGCTAAGAGTGTTACTGTACCTTAAGGAGATATTTATGGAGCTTTCTGGTCAAGTTTTGTGGATGCTTGTGGGTGGTCTTATTGGCGCTTCTTTAGCAAGTATAGTCTTCGTACTTCTCCTCTTCACCCGGAAGGGAAAAGCGCTACCTCAAGCTGAAGTAACAAAAATAACCAAAGAGGTGTTACCAGCTTCCTTTCGAGTAAACGACCTTCGTATCAGCCCGACCCAGGTAAGGGAAGGGGAAATTGTCACTGTCTCCGCTCAGGTAACTAATACTGGCGGCACTCGAGGTAGCTATAGCGCCACTCTCTTTCTGGATGGAAGAATAGTAGCTACCAGGGGAGTAATTCTGGAAGCAGATTCGAGTATACCGGTGACTTTTGCCGTAACAGAAACGGTAGCAGGCAAGCATACAGTGGAAGTAGACGGTTTAAAGGGTGAATTCTTTATTCCTCCAGCCAGCTTTAGCCTGAGCAACCTGAGTATTACTCCGAGCCGGGCTAAGGAAGGCGAAATAGCAACTGTGTCAGTCAAGGTAACCAATAATGGTGGCACCACCGGGAGTTATCTCGTCGAATTGAAGATAAGAGGTATTACAGAAATGGCACAAGAAGTAACCCTGTCTCCTAACGCCAGCCGGACACTAGCCTTCAACATAATTAAAAAGAAAGCTGGAATCTACTCAGTGCAGGTCGGTGACTTTATGGGGAAAATTATGGTGGAGATGGCTGACCAATTTGAAGAGTTATAACTAAAGCCCCTCCCCACCTTCCGTCTCGGGCAACTTTACAAGTTTATCCGGGCTTTCCAGATGGTCAATATACAAGATACCGTTGAGATGGTCTATTTCATGCTCCAACACTTGAGCCAGAAGTTCTTCAGCTTTAAGCCGAATTTCCTTCCCGTGACGATCCTGTCCTCTTAGCTTAATTGTCTGAGACCGCTTGATCTCCCCCTTATAACCGGGGATACTTAAACAGCCTTCTTCAACAATACGCTCCCCCTTTCTCTTTACAATCTCCGGATTAATAAGGGTAATCACTTCTTCTCTAGGTATTTCAATTACGGTTACCCTTAAGGGCACACCTATTTGTGAGGCAGCTAAACCAACTCCGGAATAGGCTCGCATGGTCTCAATCATATTGTTAATAAGACTCTGGATTGAGCCATCAATATTTCTGACTCTTTTGGCTTTTTGCCTCAATACCGGGTCAGGAAAAAGGCGAATATCAACGATTGCCATTTATCACCAGATTATACTAAACCCATTGGATCAACATCTAAAAGCCAGCCGTGGGGTAAAGGTATGTCGGCTATAAATTTAGCCGGGGCATCTCCCCGCAAAATAATCTGCCACCAGAACCGTCCCCGAAGGCGGGTAATAAAAGCCGGTGCCGGACCGATGAAACTCAGCCCAGCTATACCTTTCCGGTCTCGTTCCAACCGAAGGAATTCACCCATTCTCTCGGCTTCTCTCTGACATAAGCTGGGATTAGTGTGGCTGTAGGTAAGGCGAACCAAGCGGCTAAAAGGAGGATAACCAAACTGACGGCGGTAGTCTGTCTCCTGGTTGTAAAAGCTCATATAGTCCTGGCACGATGCTGCCCGGATAGCATAGTGCTCCGGTGAATAAGTCTGCACGATAACTTTACCTGCCGACACGCCCCGCCCAGCTCTGCCTGCCACCTGACACAATAGCTGAAAAGTCCGCTCACCGGCACGAAAATCAGGCAAATTAAGTCCAGTATCAGCATTAATGACACCAGCTAAAGTCACTTGAGGCAAGTCCAGTCCCTTGGCTATCATCTGGGTACCAATAAGAACATTAGCCTTACCAGAACGAAAACTATTTAGCAACTCTTCATGAGCCCGACGTCTGCCCACTACATCTCTATCCCAGCGAAGAAGCCTCTCTTCAGAGAATAAACGTCTCACTTCTTCTTCGACTCTCTCAGTACCAATCCCAAGAAATTTAAGGCGGCGATTCAGGCAGTGAGGGCAAGCCTGAGGAACCAAAATAGCATAGCCACAGCGATGACAGATTAATTTCTTTCCTCCGGAATGATAAGTAAGCCCCACAGAGCATCGCCGACACCTCAGGACAAAGCCACAACCCCAACATTGAACAAAGGTCGCTGTCCCACGGCGATTCAAAAATAAGATTATTTGCTCCCCACGGCTTAGAGTCTCTGTCATGGCTGTAACTAAAGACCGGCTAAGGAGACCTCTGTTTCCAGTTTTCAATTCTTTCTTCAAATCAACTATTTCCACTTCCGGGAGAGGGGAAGGGCCACGAGGTGTAATCCTCTCCGGAAGTTCCAATAGCTGATACTCCCCGCGCTGGGCTTGATAAAAAGTCTCCACATCCGGGGTAGCACTACCTAAGATAATCTTAGCCCCTGTCAACTGAGACAACTTGATAGCCACATCACGAGCATGATAATAAGGTGACTTGTCCTGCTGCTTATAACTCAATTCGTGCTCTTCGTCAATGATAATCAGCCCCAAGTTAGGTTGGGGGGTAAATAAGGCACTCCTGGGACCTATAACTACATCACAAGCCCCATCCCTGATTCGATGCCATTCATCAAACTGTTCGCCAAGAGAAAGTCCACTGTGAAAGACACCAACTCGACCTGGAAACCGAGCCCCAAAGCGCTCTATTGTCTGAGAGGTTAACGCAATCTCGGGAACAAGGCAAATTCCCCGCTTTCCCTGAGCTACTATCTCAGCAAGGGCTCGCAGATAAATCTCTGTCTTGCCACTCCCGGTAACGCCGAAAAGGAGAAAGACCTTTGGACCGTCTTCCAGTAAACCTGAATGGAGACAATGCCATACTTTATCCTGGACCGAAGTGAGAGGTGGTGCTTCTATTGGTTTGAAATGGAAATGCGATAGAGGATCTCGTTTCACCTCAGCTCTAATTACGGAAATTAATTTCCTTTTTTCCAAGGCTCTTAGAGTCGTCTCAGATAGAGACAGGGATTTCTTGACAGTAGTAGCCAGAATGGGGTGTGGTTGTTTGGCTAAAAATTCAAGCCCAGCCGCTTGCTTATAAGCCCGCTTTTGCTTAAGACAAGTAGCTTCGGCTACAGCTTCTGGCGGGGTGTTTTTCAGCTCCAAAAAGGAAGCAAATTTCGGCTTAACCTTGACTCTCTCTAACTCTTGGACTTTATTTATCAATCGGCGACGAACAAGCTGCTCGGTAAGGCGCTGTCCCACCTTCCTGCCAAACTTTTTTTCTAATTCCTTAAGGCTGACTTTGCCTCTCTCCTGAATAAAACGAAACAGATGGCTTTGCTCTGGGCTAAGTCGAGATAAAGCTTCTTCGTCTGCGGGAGAGCTAACTCGAAAAAAGGTAATAAGCTGCCGCTCAAAGCCCGGGGGTAACATCAGAGCTACAGCTTCAAAAAGGGAACAAAGGTAGTAATCCCTTATCCAGCAAGCTAACTCCAACCGTTCCAAGGAAAGGAGAGGCTCAGAGGTAATGACACCAACTATCTCTTTAGTCTGTTCAACGGAAGGATAGCCGGTTAGCCGGATAACAACGCCCTGGAGAATCCGAGACCCAAAAGGCACCCATACTGCCTGTCCACTGTCAACGGACAATCCTTTGGGAATAGTATAGCAAAAAGTAGAGCGGCCACTTCCGGGCAAGTTGACCGCCACCTCGGCATACTTCACTTGACCGTTTAAAAACTCCGTTTTTAAACGGGAGAGCCCCCGCCTCTCCCAGATTTTATATCCGCTAAAAATCTCTGATTTTCAACGGTTTTTACTTCATTGCCCCTCAATCTCAGTTCCTTCCTCAACCTCTTCGCTTATTTTCTCCCGCCTCTCTTTGAGACGAGCTTCTTTGCTGCTCAGTTCACGCATATAATAGAGCTTAGCTCGCCTCACCCGCCCCTGGCGCAAAACCTCAACTTTCTCCACCAAAGGCGACCGGAAGAGGAAAGTACGCTCTACCCCGATACCATAACTAACCCGCCTCACTGTGAAGCTGCCTCCGTCTACCCCCCCTTTAACCCTAATAACCACACCCTGGAAAGTCTGAAGGCGTTCCCTGTCCCCTTCTTTAAATTTAGAGGTGACCTTTATGGTATCCCCCGGCGCAATTGCTGGGATATTTGAAGCCGCCTTTTTATCCTCAATTAAGGCTCTAACATCCATTGCCATCATATCCTTTCCAGCCACGGGGTTCACCGTCATTGCCAGAAGTATAGCCTTTTTGAACCGATTGAATAAATGCCTTTTCTGCCTCAGACAAACTCACTTTATTTAAAAGCTCAGGGTGTCGTTTTAAAGTCCGGAGTAAAGATTGCTCCCGGCGCCACTGAGCAATCGCCTCGTGATTCCCGGAAAGTAAAACTTCTGGCACTGATAAGCCCCGATAGACTGCGGGCCGAGTATATTGAGGGTATTTTAATAAGCCGCCACTAAAGGAATCCTCATTAACTGAAGCTTCAGAGCCAATGGCTCCAGGTAATAGTCGGATTATTGCATCTACCATTACCATTGCCGCTATTTCGCCTCCGGAAAGAATATAATCCCCAATACTGATTTCATCATCAACCAAATTCTCCCGCACTCTCTCATCAATCCCTTCATAATGACCACAAATCAGAACTAAGTGAGAATAACCTGTTAATTCCCCGGCTATTTTTTGATTAAACAGGCGACCTTGGGGAGTAAGCAAAATAACACAAGGTGCCAGCTCTCCTGTTCTTATTGTGTCTACAGCTCTAAAGATTGGCTCAGGTTTAAGTACCATTCCAGCACCACCACCATAAGGATAATCGTCCACAGTCCGGTGCTTATCTTGGGCAAAGTCTCTAATATTGTGAATGATAATATTTACCAGCTTCTTCTCGATAGCTCTCTTGGCAATGCTATGGTCGAAAGGACCAGCAAACATTTCTGGGAAAAGAGTCAGGATATCAATGCGCATGGATGTCACCACTCTCTAAAGCTTCTCCTTTAAGTATCTTCACAGCATGGGGTAAAACAGGCAATATTACTTCAAGGCATTCTTGAACCCCCCTAACACTACCCGGTAAATTAATGATAAGGCACTTGCCCCGAGTACCACTTACAGCTCGACTGAGCATAGCATAAGGAGTTTTCTTTATCGTTTCCATTCTCATAGCTTCAGTTAATCCGGGAACTAACCGCTCGACCACACCCAGAGTCGCTTCAGGAGTAACATCTCGCTCAGCCAAGCCAGTGCCCCCTGTGGTAATGATCAAATCAAGCTCACCCCCGTCTGCCCATTGCCTCAGTTTACTTGAAATGGTCTCCTTCTCATCAGGTATAACCTCATACTTCACTACCGGTGCTGAAAGCTTAGACAGGTATTCCTTGATTACAAGCCCACTTTCATCCGGGCGCTCCCCACGCCACCCTCGGTCGCTAACAGTAAGAACTCCAACTCTTAACATAGACCTATATTGTAACACACAAGATAGTGTAGTGTCATTTGCCACTTTTCATTACATCAATCTCTACTAAATTCTTATTTATCCCAAGATGTTGGGAAAAACTAACAAGGAAAACTACCTGTGGACAGAAAGAGGCAAGACTTAATTTTATTGTGCTAACTTTTTTGAAAATTTTTCAAAAATTTGGTGTAAAAGGTATTGACAAAAGAGGGGAAACATGCTTTATAATGGTAAGTAGTGGTGAAAAGTGGTGAAAAAGGGTATTAAAACCCTGACAAAACTTGACTGGAATGAAATTAAATACTGGAAAGAACATTATGTCCGAAAAAATTAGTCACCGTCATTTAATAGGAAAAACTAAAAGTCATGTTTTTTGGAGAATATGAATACAAAGTTGATGAAAAGGGAAGAGTACCCGTACCACCTAAGTTCAGGCACGAATTTAGAGAGGGGATGATATTAACCCGAGGGGCAGAGAAATGTATTTCTGCCTACCCCGTGGCTGAGTGGGAACGCTTAGCTAACTCTCTCGCCGCTCAAGCTGTAACATCAAGTAATTTAAGAAAATTGAATCGGATTATTTTTGGCGCTGCTTTCAGCCTGATGCTTGATGCCCAGGGGAGAGTGGCTTTACCAGCTTCTCTAAGAGAATATATTGAAATAAGTGATACCGCTATCATTGTTGGAGCCAATACCTATATTGAGATATGGGATAAGGAATTGTGGAAACAAGAAAAGATATCCGCAGAGGAACAAGTCTGGCAAATTATAGAAAGCCTTGAGGCGAAGTAATGAGCTTAACTATGACTGTGCCAAATCATATCCCAGTCCTACTCAAAGAGGCTATACAAGCCCTGCAAGTTCAACCTCAGCGTAATTATGTTGATGCTACTGTTGGCTTAGGTGGGCATGCCGCAGCTATTCTGGGACAAGCCCCTCAAGTTAGACTCTTGGGTATTGATGTCGACCCAGAAGCTATAAAAATTGCTCAAACCCGACTCGCCAAATTTGGCGATTCGGTAATTCTAATAAATGATAACTTTACCAACCTGTTAACTCTTTGCCAGAGATATAATTTCTCCCCCGTTCATGGTATCCTCTTCGACCTCGGTGTTTCTTCCTTACAGCTTGATACCGCTGAACGAGGCTTTAGTTTCCAGCACGACGCCCCCTTAGACATGCGTTTCAGCTCAAGCCAAGAGTTGACTGCCGCTGTCCTTATCAATACTCTCCCTGAATCTGAGTTAGCCAAACTTATCCAAAAATACGGTCAAGAACGCTACAGCCGGCAAATAGCTCGAGAGATTGTTCGCCACCGACCAGTTAATACCACAGGGAGGCTGGCTCGAATAGTGGAACAAATTTATGGCAGCCGTCGGGGCAAGATTCATCCAGCAACCAAGACTTTTTTAGCCTTACGCCTGTTTGTGAACTGCGAGCTGGAAAATTTAGCCATTGCCTTAAAACAAACCATTAGTCTCCTGGCCCCCAAAGACAGATTGGTAGTCATAAGCTATCACTCTTTAGAAGACCGTATTGTCAAAGATTTTACAAAACAAGAAAGTAAAGGCTGTCTCTGTCCCCCTGAAGCTCTGGTCTGTCAATGCCACCATGTCCCTACTCTAAAACTAATATCAAAGAAAGTAATTACACCTTCCTTTGCTGAAGCAGCTTTCAATCCTCGCAGTCGCAGTGCTCGCCTTAGAATAGCCGAGCGCTTGTGAGGAAAAGTTAGCAATTATGGAGGCTCGGTTAAAGGAGAAAAAGTTAATAACGGGAGGAAAAAATGGCAAAGAAAATCATTTCGGCTATTGATGTCGGCACAACAAAAGTGTGCACTATTGTTGCCAATGTAGATTCGTGGGGTGGCATCCAGGTTCTTGGCGTTGGTGTTGTGCCCTCCCACGGTATGCATAAAGGTGTGGTAGTCAATGTAGAAGAAGCCAAAGAGTCCATTTCTGAGTCTGTAAGACGCGCCCGGCAAGCCAGTGGCGTGCCTGTAGAATCAGCTTATGTAGGGGTTACCGGCAGACACATAACTTCTCTAAATAACCGTGGAGTAGTTGCCATACCGCGCAATGACCGTCTGGTTCGCCCTGAAGACTTGAAACGGGTATTGGCTTCCGCCCGCCACATTACTATCCCTGAAGATCGGAAGTTACTTCACGCTATCCCACGCCACTATATTTTAGACGGTCAGGAAAGAATCAGAAACCCCGTGGGTATGCATGGCTTTAGACTTGATGTTGAAACTCATATTATTACCGCTTCGATAGCTTCAGTAAAGAACCTGGTCAAATGCGTCCGGGGTGTTGGCATTGAAATTGAAGACCTCATCCTGGAACCCTTAGCCGCCGGTGAGGCAGTCCTGACACCCGAAGAAAGAGAGTTAGGGGTTATCTTAGCTGACATCGGTGGTGGCACTACCGATGTAGCTGTCTTTAAAGACGGCAGTATTTATCACACTTCCGTTCTGCCTGTTGCTGGTTACCAGGTCACCAGTGACATCTCTATCGGTTTGGGACTCCCCTTTGAGATTGCTGAAGCCATGAAAAAGAAATATGGAAATGTAGCCCCAGACCTGGAGCCTCGTAAAGATGAAATTACTTTAAGCGTAGAAGACAGTCATAGCGTCTCCTATCGTAACCTGTGCAACATCATCCGAGTCCGTATGGAAGAGCTAATACGCCTTATTCTCCTCGAGATGCCCAGTTCGGATTATGCTTCCTTAGCCCCCTCTGGTTTAGTCCTGACCGGTGGTACCTCTAACTTACCCGGTCTTGAAGCTTTGGCTCGTTCTATTCTTCGCATTCCAGTAAGAGTTGGCGAACCTATGGGAGTTTATGGAATTACCGATGTCCTTCACAACCCAGCTTATGCTACCGGTGTTGGACTCTTACTCTGGGGAATAAGGCATAAGGGTCAACCGGCCTGGCAGGCTGTGAAGCAAAGCGGGATTTTAGGCAAATTTTTCACTTTGCTCAAAAAATTCTTCGGAGGCTAAAACTAAAAATTATAAATCATGAGGAGGGAACGAAATGGCAAAAACAACTTTTTCAGCAACGCCAGCGCATATAAAAGCTATTGGCCTCGGTGGTGGTGGCTGCAATGCTATCACTCGTATGGTCCGTGAAGATATTAAAGGGGTAGAATTTATCGCTATGAATACTGATGCTCAAGCTTTAGCCTTAGCTGAAGCTCCCATTAGAATTCAGCTCGGCGAGAGGCTCACCCGAGGCTTGGGTGCCGGCGGTGACCACATTATTGGCGCCAAAGCTGCTGAGGAAAGTCGCCAAGTCATTCAGGAAGTTATTAGTACCGCCGACATGGTCTTTATTACTGCTGGTATGGGTGGCGGCACTGGCACTGGCGGTATTCCTATAATAGCCGAGATAAGCCGCCAGAGTGGCGCCCTTACTATCGCTATCGTTACCAAACCCTTCAGTTTTGAAGGTAGCCGCCGCTCAAAAGTAGCTGAAGAGGGAATCCTTCAGCTTGCTGATAAAGTGGACACCCTAATTATTATTCCTAATGACCGTCTTCTTGAACTGTGCGATGCTAAGACCAGTGTCGATAATGCCTTCCGGATGGCTGATGACGTCCTTCGTTTAGGAGTTCAGGCTATAGCTGAAGTAGTTACTGTCCCCGGTCTAATCAACCTCGACTTTGCTGATATCAGGTCGATAATGAAAGATGCTGGACCAGCCTGGATGTCTGTAGGCAAAGGCAGCGGACAAAGCAGAGCTGCCGAAGCAGCCAGAGCTGCCTTAGCCAGTCCTTTGCTCGATGTCTCCATAAGCGGCTCTAAAGGAGTGTTATTTAACATCACTGGTGGTAGCAGCCTTACTCTCTTTGAGTGCAACGAAGCTGCCGAAGTTATCGCCCAAGCCGTAGACCCAGAAGCCAATATCATCTTTGGTGTTGTCTTTGACCCAAAGATGGATAATGAAGTCCAGATCACTATAATTGCCACTGGTTTTACCACCCATTATGGTGCTGGAGTACCTACAGAGTCAGAGTTGCGGCGTATGCTGCGAGGTGTCGCCGAAGATAGTCTTGATGTCCCCTCATTCTTGCGGCGCTCCCCCCGTTATCCCTACGCAAAACCGGTAACCACTTCATCAGCTAAGCCCCAGCCATCAAGAATGCCCCGCTAATTAGCCCATCCCACCCCCAACAAAAAGCCACCCTCAGGGTGGCTTTTTGTTTACTCAAAACTTTAATTTACCTCTTTTAGTCTGTAGTCAAGAAGCTAAAATAATACCTTTTATCTTGAAGCAAGAATAATACCT
>DYGU01000006.1 GCA_020724525.1 Dehalococcoides mccartyi | reverse complement strand
GCCCGTCCATAAGCACTTTTTGCCCCTCTCTAATTTCTCTCGCCTCTTCACTAATTTCTCTCAGCCCGTCCATAAGCACTCTTTGCCCGTCCATAAGCGCTCTTTGCCCGTCCATAAGCAACCTCATATTGCGCCCATTTGCTCTCCAGATATAAGCAAGGATTACACCGAGAAAAGCCAGGGCTGCCCCCACCATTCCTGTGGCTATTTCCATTTATGGTCTCCTTCTGATTTTTTCAAACTTCTCATCTGATAATATCCCCGTTTCCAATTTTAGTCAAGAAAGAATTTGAGATTGATTAGTAGCCCTCGTCTTTATCTCTCTGAGCCCTGAGGGCGAAAAATCTCTGGCGACCTGTGTCAGGATATTTTTGAGTTGAGGTGGACAACCCTCTTGAATTGTGCTTAAAAGTTGTTACAATAGCTTTAACCCTGGGAGGGTGTGACCAAAGTTTAAAATTATGAGGAGGTGGGGATATGGCAATTTACGTAATGCTGACCAAGCTAACCGAGGATGGCAGGAAAACAATAAAAGAGAAGCCAGAGAGAATAAAAGAGGTTAACAAGGAAGTTGAAGCCATGGGTGCCAAAATAATAACTCAGTATGCTGTCCTTGGGCTCTATGATTTCGTGAACATCCTCGAAGCCCCCAACAATCAAGTTATCACTAAAGTAGCCGTGGAATTAGGCTCCCGGGGCACCCTGGAAACTATGACCTTAGCCGCTATTGATATCGATAGCTTTATAGAGACCATAAAAAGAAAGTAAGCTAATAGTGCCTTGCCTCACATCCTCTCATCCCATTATCTCCCGGCTTGGACTGGCTTATTTCAATTTAGCCAGGACTTTGTCATAGTTAGTAACTATGTCCTGGACTACTTCAGCAGCGTTCTTAATCTCCTTTATTATTCCAGCTATAGCACCGCAGTAAGCTTGACCGTTAACTAAATCCTCTTTATACTGCCCGTTTCGGGAGCGACTGGAGCCGATAAAAGCCTCCAGTTCTTCCGCAGACGCCCCGGCGCTCTCCATTTCCAGCGTTTAGTCGCCACTTCGCCTTTTAATACCCGAGTCGGACCGACCTTTCTGCCCGTAATAATAGTATCGGTGTCGGTGGCTTTTAGAATAGCTTCTTTGAAGTTCTTATGAGTGATGCATTCATGAGTAGCTACAAATCGGGTTCCCTTTTGCTTTCCTTCAGCCCCTAAGGCAAAAGCAGCAACGACACCTCGGGCATCGGCAATGCCCCCAGCAGCTGCCACCGGTATCTTTACCGCATCCACTACCTGAGGTACCAGGACAAAGGTGGGCAACTCGTCCAGACCATTGCGTCCACCAGCTTCATAGCCTTCGCAATAACGGCATCTACTCCTCGCCTCTCGGCACTCTGGGCGTGCCTCACCGCAGCCACCAGGTGAAGGACTTTAATCCCGGCTTCCTTAAGCCTTCTGGTATACAGGGCAGGATTCCCGGCAGAGGTATGACTACCTTGACCTCTTTAGCAATAACTAAAGCTATCAACTCCTCAATGTAGGGGTTATTCATAATGGGTAAGTTAACTCCAAAAGGTTTTTTGGTCAGGCTCCTGGTTTTTTCAATTTGCTGGTTCAGGTTTTCTACCATGTCTCCATTGTGTGCCATCCCAGCGGTAGGGCTGATGATACCTAAAGCCCCGGCATTGGACACGGCTGCTGCCAGTTCAGTATTGGCAATCCACACCATTCCCCCTTGAATTATGAGATACTCAATCCCTAATAGCTCACACAACCTTGTCTTTTTCATAGAAGTTCTCCTTTCTATTATCCTGCTATCCTAAACTCGAGCACATCTACCAGACCTAAGTCGGTTAACTTAAGTTCTGGAATTACCGGCAGGGCTAAAAAAGACAGGATGGCAAAGGGGGAGGGAGGGACATTACCTAAACTGGCGGCAGCCTCTTCTACTTTTCTGGACTTGTCCACCACTGTCTCCAGGGGTTTATCAGACAGTAAGCCAGCTATAGGCAAAGGCAAAGCCGCCACTACGGAACCATCAGCACAGACCACCAGTCCTCCCTGTAACCTTTCCACTTCTTTGATAGCCATAAATATATCGGTATCATTAGCGCCCACCACCACTATATTATGCGAATCATGGGCTACTGAGGAAGCTAAAGCTCCCTTTTTCAGTCCAAAGCCTTTGACTAAACCAATACCCATGTTGCCTGTAGCTCGGTGCCGTTCGACCACCACCAGTTTTAATATGTCACTGTCTATATCTGACACAATTGTTCCCGCCTCTATTTTCACCTTTTCCACTTTTTTTCGGGTGACTATCTGTCCCGGGGTAACCTCAATAACAGGATAGGTGTCACCTTTGGCGGGTAATTTTAAAGCTTCGGCAGTGAATGGTTTGACCTTGACAGTGTGGCTGAGCCAGCTACTTCGGGGCCGGGATATAGAATACAGCAGCTTTCCGTCTTTAGCTATCATCTCCCCCTGATAGAAGACCATTCCTACCCGGAAGCTACTAAGGTTATCAACAACAATAAGGTTGGCGAAGTAGCCTGGGGCAATAGCCCCCAACCCCGCAAGCCCGAAATATTCGGCGGGATTAATAGTAGCCAGCTGAATAGCCCGGATGGGTGCCAGGCCTTTCTTGATAGCTTTTCTGACTATATCATCCATATCGCCCTCATGAACTAAATCTGTAGGGCTCCGGTCATCAACGGCAAAAAAGCACCTCTTGTAAGTCTGGTCAGTAACCAGTGGCAAAAGAGTCTCCAGATTCTTGGCTGACGAACCTTCCCGTATCATGATATACATCCCGCGTTTCAGTTTCTCTTCCGCTTCTTCCAAAGTGGTGGACTCGTGGTCGGAAAAAATACCGGCAGCAATATAAGCATTTAACTGTTTATCTTTAACTCCGGGGGCGTGTCCGTCTTTAACTCTACCCCAGGAGAAGAGGAGCTTGGTTAAAACTTTCCCCTCGCCGCCAATGACACCGGGAAAATTCATCATTTCTCCCAGCCCGAGGACATCTTCCCAGCTAAGCCCTTTTAGAATATCCTCAGCCTCAATACTTGCCCCGGAAGTCTCCAGATGAGTTGCTGGAACACAGGAAGGCATCATAAAGAATATATCCAAGGGTAGCCGTCGTGCCCAAGCCATAATTTGTCTCATGCCCTTGAGTCCGGCGACATTGGCTATTTCGTGAAGGTCAGTAACCAGGGCTAAAGTCCCCCGGGGGACTACGGCTCGAGCATACTCAGCCGGATGGAGCATGGAACTCTCGATGTGAGTGTGACCATCAATGAGTCCCGGAGCCAAATAACTCCCTTTAAGGTCTGTTACCTGGCTACCCTGATAGTCGCCAATGCCGGCAATTCTCTCCTGGTAGATTGCCACATCTCCCTCCTCAACCTCACCAGTAAAGGTATTTACAATCCGGGCATTTTTCAGTAACAGGTCTGCTGGTGTATCACCACGGGCTACTGAAATTAACTCCTTAAGTGCCATCAGTTATTTCTCCTTTCCTGAAGGACAAGAGAAAGCCAACTTTTTCCCATCTTATTTTGTCAAAATAGACAGGAAGCCCGAAGGGGCTTTGCCCCTTCGGAGAACTAACCCTCCCACCTCCTTACCAAGGAGAGACTGTTTACTAATGTAGTGCGAGGCTTTAGCCTCGCTACAGAAAAGTGACCCTGAAGGGTCGCCCTACATTGAAAATAAATCATTGATAAACACTCTCAAGGAGAGGGGAATAAGGGGGGAGAGGATGCTCCTACTCAATAAAACAGACATCGGGTAAATAGCGAAACTTCTCATTCCAGTCAATACCATAGCCAACGATAAATTTATTGGGCACAGCAAAACCAAGGTAATCAATAGGCACTGGCACCTGACGCCGTTCCATCTTATCTAAAAGAACACAAAGCTTCAAAGAAGCCGGTTTCTTCTTGCTTAAATAATTAAGGAGGAAATTGACACTCAGCCCGGTATCAATAATATCCTCCACCACTAACACATGCCTCCCCCTTAGTGGTGTTGTCAGCCTCTTGACCACCTTGATCCTGCCTGAAGTCTCCTTATCGGTGCCATAGCTGGAAAGCTGGACAAATTCTACTTCTACAGGTAACCCCATCTCCCGTATAAGGTCAGCCATAAAAACAAAGGAACCCTTGAGTATACCCACAACCAAAAGCTCCTTTCCCAAATAATCTCGCTTGATTTCTAAAGCCAGCCGCACAACTGCTTTCTTAACTTCTTCATTAGTAAAAAGGACTTGAGGCTGAGGTAGTGAAACCACAGACTGATTATAGCTTTGCTTTTCCCTTTTTGTCTATATGGAGTTGAGCCAAGACTAACTGACACAACATTCTGAGGGAATGTTTAATCGCTTCCGTATATATTGACATCGGAGCAGTATATACTATAATGGAGATGGAGGTGCTAAATGAATACTGGAACCCTGTCTGCGAAAGGGTGGGTAGTTATACCCCAGGAATTAAGGGAACGATATGGGCTCAAGAAAGGAGATAAAGTCCACATTATTGATTATGGTGGGGTAATAGCTATTGTACCTGTTTCCAAAAGCCCTTTAGATGCCGCGGCAGGTATGCTGAAGGGCAATACTTCTCTTGTCCAGGCGCTTCTTCAGTCCCGAAAAGAAGACCTTAGTAAAGGGAAATAAATTAGAGCCAGAGCGCTTTGTTCTTGATAGCTATGCCCTTCTCGCCTTTTTTGGTGACGAAGCTGGGCAGGAGAGGGTAAGGCAGCTCTTGGAGGAAGCTTTTCACGGACACTGCCGTTTGTTTATGAGCATTGTTAACCTGGGGGAGGTTTTATACATAACGGAACGGGAGCGGGGACTACCAAAAGCCCAAGAAGCTTTAGCCCGCATTGACGAACTCCCGGTTGAAATCGTTGACGCTAACCGAGCCCAGACCTTAGCTGCTGCCCATATTAAGGCACACTGGTCTGTAGCTTATGCGGACTGCTTTGCTGTAGCTTTGGCTAAACTTAAAGGAGCAACTATTGTAACAGGTGACCCAGAGCTTATCCAACTCGAAATGGCTTCTGTCGTTCCCATTTCTTGGCTTGCCACGAATAATCCAAAGCCAGCCGCTGGACAGCTTTCTTAATTTCTTCCTGAGTAAAAAGGACTTGAGGCTGAGGTAGTGAAACCACAGACTGATTATAGCTTTGCCTTTCCCTTTTTGTCTATATTCCTACCACAAAGAGAATGTTATAATGGGTCTAAGGAAGAACCTTAATTTGGTGGTCAGAAATATGAAGACCCTTGAAGAAATAAAAAGTATCTTAGCCGAGTCTAAGGAAGTATTGAGACAGAGGTACAAAGTTAGGGAGATTGGAATATTTGGTTCTTATGTTAGGGGTGAGCCTAAAAGGAGAAGTGATTTAGATATTTTAGTGGAGTTTGATGAACCAATAAGCCTTCTTAAGTTTATTAATTTGGAAAATTACCTGAGCGAAATTATAGGCATTAAAGTTGACTTAGTTATGAAAGACGCTTTAAAGCCAAGGATAGGACAACGCATTTTGACCGAGGTAATAAATATTTGAAGCGAGAGTCCTTAGATTATATCGAAGACGTAATAGACGCTCTATCAAAGATACAACAGTTTACACAAGGTATGGAATACAACGATTTCATAAAAGATGATAAAACTATCTTTGCGGTGGTAAGGGCTTTAGAAGTTATTGGGGAAGCAGCCAAAAGAATATCTCGCTCGGTAAAGAATCGTTATCCCCAAATACCCTGGAAAGATGCCGCAGGTATGAGAGATAAATTAATTCACGAATACTTTGGTATCAATTTGAAGGTAGTTTGGGATACCATCAAGCAAGATATTCCGGCACTGAAACCACTAATGCAAAAAGTATTAGAAGACCTGCACGAGAAATAAGTCCTCCCTTTGATTTCCTCTGTTAGCTATATCCCCAAATCACGGGGTCCGAGAAATTCCCCGAACTTGTGCTCTACGACTCCCGCGATAAATTGCTTGAGTTCCTCAACATGTTATAATGGTTTTAAGGTTGGGGATAATGGTAGCTATGAAAAGAATACTTACAAAAGAAAGTGTTATCGAAGCTCTCAGGAAAGAGCTCCCCTATTTAAGGGATGAATATGGAGTAGAAAGAATATGTATCTTCGGCTCCTTTGCCAGGGGTTTACAAAGGGGAAGAAGTGATATAGACATTCTTATAGAACTCAAAAAACCTTTAGGTCTTGGATTTGTAAAACTGGCATATTACCTTGAAGAATCACTGGGCAGAAAAGTGGATGTTGCCACCTTTGAGTGCTTGGAAAGAAGTTTTAGCAATCCAAGATATAAGCATATTGCCGAGGATATCAAAAAGAGTTTGATTTATGTCTAAAAGAAGAGACAAAGACTACCTTGGTGACATTAAAGAGGCTATAGAGAGAATAATTATTTACACTGAGGGATTAACTTATGAGGGGTTTATGCAAGACAGAAAAACTCAAGATGCTATGATTCGAAACCTTGAAGTTGTGGGAGAGGCTACAAAAAGCATATCTGCCAATTGAAAAAAGAAATATCCACAAATTCCGTGGAAGGAACTTGCCGGATTACGGGATAAACTAATCCACCACTATTTTGGCATTAAATATGATGTTATCTGGCAAGTTAAACAAGAATTGCCAGAACTCATACCACAAATTGAAGAAATTCTCAATAAAGAGACAAAGTATTGAATTAAGGAGACCGCTGAAAAACTGCGTTTTTCAGCGGGTAACCCTCTTTTCCCCATTGGGGCAGATCAAAAGCTGCTGAAAAATGTCCGAAGGACTTTTTCAGCAGTCTATAAGCCACACCTTCAAATAGCGAGCTTCCAGTTCTGAGGCACAGTCTATATGCTTTTTACTGAGATAAAAGTCATCAATAGCCTGACGGGGTTCAGCCTCTTTACCAGAATGGACTTTATACAGGTCGGTGAGAAAGCGCTCAAGACCGGTAATAATGCTATTCTTATAGCCAATGGCGGGATTTGAGGAACAAAATGAGCACGAGGCCCCAGGTTAGCCCGAAGAGTACTATAGTTAGCCATATCCAGGGAGGTATTTTAGGTTGCTGTGGTGTGGGTAAAGGTTGAGTTGCTTTAGATGTGGCCTCCTCGGTAGTGGTAAAAACGCCGATGGCACTCCAATCACTAAAAGCTGGTTCTATGGCTCTTACCTGCCAGAAGTAAGTTTTACCCGGCTCAAGCTTGCCGGGGTAAAGCCAGGCTGAGGTGGGGATGATGGCTTTAACTATAATATCAGTTAGAGCTGCATCCCGGTATAGGACAAACTCATATTTAGTAGTCCCGGGGGAAGGTATCCAAGAGAAGGCAGGGGTGGGAGGGACATCAGTGGCGCCGATTTTGGGGCTAAGAATAAGTAAACCGGGTGAGGGAGACCTTACTGGCACCCCGGTCTTGACGGCGAGGCTTTCCCGCCAGGACCAGGGGCTCATCAGGGAATCACCATAAATGGTACTCCGGACTCGAACTCGCCAGTAGTAAGTCTTGCCCGCTGGTAAGGCGGGGATTGCCCAGGAATTACCTTTCCTGTCAGTGATGGTGCCCCCACCAGCCGGCAAAAGCAAAGTTGGCTGTAATGGGTCGTGGGGATAGTAGTAGGGAAAGCGACCAATATCAGTAATTAGAGCGGCGAAATCTTCGTCTACAGCGATTTGAATTTGATAGCCATCGGCTAAGGAGCGGGGCTGCCATTTGAGAAAAATTCCTCCAGCCCTTCCTGTTACCGGGTCATATTCAATTATAGCTTGACTTACCGGCTCAGCGGGAGGTGGACCGAGCCAGATAAGGGTATCGGCATAATACCAGACACCACCTTGAGGTGGGTTGTAGGCACGGGTGTCGGCTGCCCATAAAACTACCGGCTGATTAGCTTCCAGCCCACCAGAAAGCTTAAGCCCTCGAGGTTGTGCCTGGAATGAAACGTCAGGGTCAAGGTTAGCCAGGAGGTTGGGATAGAACCAGCGTCCGACACCATTGGTGCCCCAGGGTAATGTCCGAAGGGTAGAAGCATAAGCAGTATAATTGCGGAAGATTACTATCCCAGTAAATCTAAATCCGTAATCCCAGCCTCCCCAGGAAGTGAATCCCCATTGTTCCCAGACATTTTTCCCGGCATAAATTCCCCAGGCATAGATCCCATCGGCAGTCATGGCTAAAATGGTACCATCCATCTTGTAGCCCGAACTGGCAAGGACTAAGGTATTGCCTCGAGGAGCTGGCAGGGGCAGGGGGATAGAGGTAAAAGTGGCACCTCCATCAATAGAGTAAGCAACATCGTAGTTGCCAGTGCCGGTGCCGCCAACTATAACCTTGCCTTTATCATTGTCAGGTGTGGAACCAGTGTAGGCGGTAGTAATACTATAACCATTGTCAAGTCCAGTCATGACTGGTGTCTGCCAGGTCCAGCCACCATCAACACTTTTGCTGACAGCACCAGAGGCGTTAAGACCGTAAAGAGTATTCTTGTCTTCTACCGCCAGGTCAATTAGAACGATATTGCTTGCCCGAGCTTCAAAGGTATTACCGCCATCATAGGAAACGAGTAATTGCTGGGTACTCAGGGAAATATCAAAGCTGATAAACCAGACGATCTTGGTATCGGCATAATCCGGTGCTACTTTTGCCCGGGGATTGTCACCAGTACCGGTGCTACTGCGAGCCAGGACTCGCTCCCATTTACCCATTATTGGATTGATACTTCGCCATAGACTATCGGCATTAGCTGCCCCAACATTAATGGTGGTCATAAATAAGGTGTCGCCATTAGGCGATGGTTCCAGGTGATTAATCCGGTTAATGACAGTATCAATAATTCCAGTCTGGTTCCAGCTAAGACCAGCATCAATGCTTCGGGAAAAAGCCGATTCATCATTAGCGCCAACACCGCTGGTGCCGCAAAAAGCGCTCTTGCCATCTGGTGCCCAGCGGACGAAAGCTTTCCCGGGACCAGTGGGTGGCTTAGCCGAGGTTTTCCAGTCTGGGAGGCGGGACTGGGGGTTAAAAGTGCGGTATACCTGAGTTTCTATACCTATACCATCAGTTCTTCCGGCTAAAAGCTTGCCTGAATCATAGGTGCCATAATAAGCAATGCTGGTCAAGTCAATATTAGCACCATCAAGAACATTGAGGCGGAAAACGCTGGTATTATCAATACGGAAGGCATCTCTGATACCACCTGTAGCATTAAAACCGATATAGACGCGGCGCCGGGACGGGTTAGTCCCTATATAATCAGAAGGCAAAGCCATATCTGAAGTTATTATCTGAGTAGCATTGGGGGTAGCCGTGCCTGGTGGATAATCAATGTTAATGGGATAGCCTGTGTAAGTAGTGTTCCAGATGGGAGCAGCACCAAAGTTAGCCGCTTGCAAGATACTTCGGGTAGCTGTCTGACAGACGGCTAAGAGTGTCCGGTCAATGAGGAAGTTGGGCGAGAACTTTATAGCGGTGACATCGGAGGCTGTAGCCCCAGGGTAAGCAACAAAGGTATCCACCCAGCCACCAATGCTACCGAACTCAAGTCGGGCAACGGTGCCACCAGCAATATCATTAGCAGTGCTGACAGCTATGTTGCGAATGATGCCAAGACCACCAGGGATGGCTTTAGCCACATCAAGGGACCTGATAGTGCCTAGAACAGTCGTGGGGAGGGGACCAGTGTAGCCCCAGTTAATGCCACCGTCAGCGGAGATAGAGACAGCTTTAATACCGCCAGCGGTCCCGGCGACAGCCACAAAATTGGGGTCATCAGGCGGGGTAGCTAATGCGACTAAAGCAGTGTAGGCACCGGGAAGCCCGGGAGCAGCATTAAGACGTGTGGTCAAGTCTTGCCAAGTATAGCCAGCATCGTTAGATTTATAGAGCCGTGTGTTCCAGTTATCCAAGGCATAAATGGTCTTGTTATCATTGCTGACAGCAATACGACTAACCTCAGAGTTATTCATTAAAACATAGTGCCCGGGAGCACCATTTTGTGGTGTGTTAAGGCGGAGCCACTGGAGGGCTGGGCTATCGGCTGCCACCAGCTGGGAGTGCCCTGATGGGCTGGCGGCAATAATAATAGAGGTGAAGAAAAATATGGTGATGAGACAATATTGCCAGAGTTTTAGCTTCATTGAGAGCCAAATATTTCCGGATGGATAAACCCGGCTAATTGTTCTAAAGCTTCTACTATCCTTGGTCCAGGCCGTTCAATAAGGTCGCCCTCAATTTCATAAATTTTCCCCTTAGTCAGGGCTTCAGTGGCGGCTAATCTTGGCTCATTCTTTATGGAGCTAAAAATAAGCCCCCGTGTCGCTCCCATGCCGCTGACAATGATTATCTGAGGATTTCGGGTAAGGATTTCTTCCAGGGAAACAATGCGCCACTCGGGGAAATCTGGGGCAAAGATATTTCTGCCACCAGCTTTTTGAATTAAATCATTCTGGAAGTTATCTCGTCCCATTGTCCATATTGGGTCATGCCAGATAACATAAAGGACTCGGAGGTATTGCTCGCTGGTTAGCTTTTCTGTTTTGGTAGTAACAACTTTAATTCTCTCGTTTAGCTTAGCCACCAAAGCAGCCGCTTCCTGACTTTTGCCGGTGACATCTCCTATCAGGGTAATATTTTTAAGTATTCCCTCAAGGGTCTTGGGAGACATAGTTAAAACGGTCAAGCCTAATCTTTCTAACGGGGGGACGACTGTCTTTTCATGGATTTTAGCAGCCAATATCAAATCTGGTTTCTGAGCAACCACCCTTTCAATATCAGGAGGGTGAAAACCACCTATCCTTGGCTTGGTTCTGGCTTCATCGGGATAATTGCAGAAAGAGGTAACACCAACTATTTTATTCCCGAGACCTAAGGCAAAAAGGATTTCGGTATTACTTGGAGACAGGGAGACTATTCGCTGGGGTGGTTTCTCCAGGGTTATCTTTTTGCCCAGGTCATCGGTGACGGTCACCGGGAACATAGGTGGGGGTAGCGGTTTTTCCGGTTCCGGTGGCTTTGGTTTTTCTATGGGGGGTGGCGGTGGTGGTTTAATTTCTGGTGGGGCTGGGGCACAGGAAATGACTGAAGAGAATATTAGCCCCACTGTTATTAGTAGAGTCAAGAAGATTCTAAGGTACTGTTTCATAATAATCTCCTTCTTTTTGGCATTAAAAAATCCCTCCACCACAGCGGTAGAGGGATTTTAGAAGCTAACTAAAAAACCCTGCCCCCTGACTCCGCGGAGGTGGTTATTGTTGTTGAGGCAGGCGTTCTGGCTGTTACAGCAAGCGGGACTGCGCCGGAATTCCACCAGCTTGCTTTCCCATTAAGCCCTCGATTGCCCTCGGGCACCTCAACCTAAACAATTTATTTTATTTTGTGGTTAGTATAGCAGAACCAGTGAAAAAGTCAAGCCCTGTTGAAGCAGGCGTTGACTTTAAGGGAACTTATAAGGCTAGACCTCAAATTAAGCTTTTTAATCTATGCCCTTTTTACCCATGGGAAGACCGAGTATTACTAAAGTCAATATACTTCAGCCCAAAAGGAGCCTGAGAACGTGCGTAGACAAATTTATTAAAGCTACTGCCTTGACAGCCCCTATTCAGTTTCCTAAACTGGAGGTAGCAGATTAAAAAGATATAAGGGTTGATAGAAGCAGGAAACGGAAATGGAGGTGTGAGATGAGTCTCTGGGAACTATTGGCTTTAGCCGGGACTATGTCAACCATTTTAGGTGCATTCATTACAGTTTATGCCATAATAAATGGAAGAAACACAAGAAAAATTCTCACCAGAATGGAAGAGGGACATATCGAGACAAGAAAAGAGCTAAGAGAAATACTCATTAGAATAGAACAAGGACAGAGTGAGGCAAGAAAAGAAATGGCTGAGGCTATAAAATACCTGGCCCAGCTAGTTGTCTCAGAATCAGAAAAGACAAGGCAAGTCCTTAAAGCTCAACCTTAAATAACACTGTGGTTTGCTCTGGAGCCAACCTGATTAAGGTTGGCTTTTTTCTTAAATCCTATTGATTATTTATATTTGCGTCTTGTTATAATTAGGGTCGGGGTGAGATGATAACCGCTAAAGAGGCAGCCAAAAGATTTGGGATAAGTCAAACAATGGCTTCAGCGATTACTCAGGAAAGGTCGAATTAAAGGAACAAAGGTCGGTCGGCAGTGGTTCATTGAAGAGACAGACTGTATTTACGAAAGGCAGAGGGGTGATTATAGGCCCAGGAAGGTAACTGTCAACTTTTGGTTGGTGAGGGCTCCCCTTTTATTTTCAGTGGAATGCCGGCAACCATGAAATAGACTTCATCGGCTTTCTGGCTGATAAGCTGGTTGACTTTACCTAAGAGGTCGCGGTAAAAGCGTGCCAGCTCGTTTTCGGGCACTATGCCCAGCCCCACTTCATTGGAAACAATAATAAAGCTGGCATTGAGTCTGTCCAGGCAGTTAATGAGCTCATTAATTTCGGCTATCACCCGTTTTTCTGCCTGGTTATAGTCAGAGTTTTTGGTCACGATATTGGAAACAAGCAGAGTCAGGCAGTCCACAACCACTACTTCGGCATCGCCAGACTGAGTCTCTATTTCCCCGGCTATGCCACTGGCTATTTCAAGGGTTCGCCAGTAAGAAGGACGCAACTTCTTATGCTCCTCAATACGGGCTTGCATCTCTTTATCCAGAGGCTCAGCGGTAGCCACAAAGAGCACCTTTTTTCCCAGTTTCCTGGCTAACTTTTGGGCAAAATAACTTTTGCCACTGCGAGCCCCACCGAGAACAAAAGTAACCTTTTTAGAGAATAACTGTTCAGTCATTATAGCCACTGACTAAAAAGGATTAGTAAAACTAAGAAGGTTACTTCGGAGGCTTCATTAATAGCCCCATAACTATCGCCGGTAAGTCCTCCCAACCGGGAACGAAGGTAGGTGGCTATACCCAAAATTATAAGCCCCAAAGACATTATTATTACCAGTCCAAGCCCTTTTAGCAGAACCAGGGAGGCAGCTAAAGTTATGACAGTAGCCAGAATAAGCCTTACTCTCCTAGCACCTTGTTTGAAAGGGAGCCCCATGCCTGAACTTCTGGCATAAGGAAAAAAGAAAATAGCACCAACTAAAGTCCAGCGGGCTAAAGCTGGCATAAGGAAGAGGGCAGGCATTCTTAACTTCCCAGAGATAGAAACTAAAGCAGCATATTTGACCAGTAGCAGTAGAAAAGCTCCGATAACTCCAAAGGCTCCAGTGCGACTGTCTCTCATTATGGTTAGCCTTTCTTCTGGCGTTTTACCGCTAATGACACCATCACAGGTATCAACGAAGCCGTCAAGATGAAGAGCCCCGGTGACAATAGCCAGAACTAAAATAAGTAAGGCGTTTACCACTGCCATGGGCAGCAATAACCCTAACCCATAGTCCAAGCCTGTTAGAATGGCTCCTATTCCTAAACCTATTAGGGGAAAGTAGGTCAGGGAGGCACCTATTTCCCTGTCTTCTATTTTGTAGCGTTTTGGGGTAGGGAAAATAGTTAGAAACCGGACAGCAGCCCAAAAGCCCAAGACTACTTACTACCTTTCTTTTACCCCTAAAAAATCGGCGATTTTTGGTGACCCCATTTCTTGATAGTATCTTCTGGAATTGGCTGGGCTTCTGAGACACCAGCTTCGGCAAAAGTAGCCATTTCGGTAAGAATCCTGGTGGCGGCTTCAGCTAAGAAGATGCCTAAAGCAGCTCCAGTCCCTTCCCCCAGACGCATCTCCAGATTAAGTAAAGGTCTTAAGCCGAGGAAATTAAGGAGCAAGGCGTGTCCTGGCTCTGCCGAAACGTGGGCAGCAATGAGGTAGTCTTTTACCCGGGGTGATAGTCCTGAAGCAATGAGAGCCGCAGCCCCGGAAATAAAGCCATCTATAACTACTGGAATGCGGTAAGCAGCCGCGGCTAAAATGACACCGGCTAAACCACCAATTTCAAAGCCGCCAACTTTGGCTAAAACATCTACGGGGTCTCTGGCTGAAGGATGGTTAACGGCTAAAGCTCGCTTAATGACTTCAATTTTATGGGCTAACTGTTTATCACCAATGCCAGTGCCCCGTCCAGTAACCTTCTTTATTGGCTCCCCGGTGATTGCAGCACAAATAGTACTGGCGGCAGTAGTATTGCCGATGCCCATATCCCCAGTACCAACAATATCAAGTCCCTTGCCCATCTCAGCTTCAACTACTTTAATTCCAGCTTCAAGGGCGTCTAAAGCTTGTTCCCGGGACATAGCTGGTCCATTAGCCATATTTTTAGTGCCAAAGTCAATCATTTTACATACAAGCCCGGGGAGTGGTGGAAAACCTCCAATTACTCCCATATCCACAATAACTACCCGAGCTCCGACATGGCTTGCCAGAACATTTATGCCCGCCCCACCCTCAAGAAAATTAAGGACCATCTGTCGGGTAACCTCCTGGGGGTAAAGACTCACGCTCTCAGCGACCACACCATGGTCGGCTACCATGATAATGATAGCCTTGTGCTTGAGCTTAGGCAGAGGGTCAGCTTTAATGCCAGCAGTCTTGATAGATAGTTCTTCCAGCCGACCCAGACTTCCCTGAGGCTTAGTTAGGCTATCCTGGCGTTTTCGGGCTGCTTCCATAGCAACTTCATCAAGAGGCTTTATTGCCTTAATTATTCGCTCCAGAGAATCAGACATGTTAATCTCCTCCAAAAACTATACTGTAAATTTGGGGTAAATCAATATTCTGTCTTACTATTTGGGCTAACCTATTATATTCCTCGTCTCGGCTAAGGGATGAGCTTCCTGTCCTTTGGGACAGCCCCCGCCTTTGTCGTAACTTATTCAATAACCCTCGGGTGAAATTAGTATTATGGAATAAGCCATGAAGATAACTACCCATTACCCAACCGTCGTTACCAATCGCCCCATCAAAATAGTCTACCTTTCCCTGGGGTGTTTCCAGAACTTGGAAAGCTGGGGGACAGTCCTGCCACATAGTCTGCCCCTTATAGATTTCATAGCCACTGACCTCCATACCCTTCAATCCTGAGAGTAAGCCACTGTCGCCAATTACTTGAGCTTTTACCTGTACTGTTCTTTTTCTCCGGTCAAAAATAGTATTGACCTCAAGAATCCCTAAACCGGAGGCTACCTCCAATTGGGATCCTATATGATAAGGGTCAGCGATGCTTTTTCCTAACATTTGATAGCCGCCACAGATACCTATCATTGGGGTTCCCGCCTTTATACAGTCCAAAATAGCTTGGGCTAAGCCCGACTCTTTCAGAAAAGTCAGGTCAGCAATAGTGCTCTTTGTTCCCGGTAAAATAATCAAATCCGGGTTAATCAACTGATGGGGACTGTTTATATAGTTGACTTGGCAACCTTCAGCCTCAAGGGGGTCGAAATCATCATAATTAGAAATATGGGGCAAGTGGATAATAGCTATATTCAAGTCGTCTTTTTTTATTAAGAATTCCTGGTTTTTGTCTTCTAAATAAACGGAATCCTCCTGGGCGATGGTAATACCGCGAAAATAAGGGATTACTCCCAATACCGGTTTATCAGTATATTTTTCCAGAAGTTCTAGACCTGGTTTGAGCAATTTAGGGTCGCCCCGAAACTTATTAATAATGAGCCCCCTGACTAAACGTCGTTCCTTGGGGGTGAGTAAGCGGAGAGTGCCCACAAGGGAGGCAAAGACACCACCTCGGTCAATATCTCCTATCAGAAGAACGGGGGCACTGACTCTGCGGGCAAGACGCATATTGACTATCTCCCGTCTCTTTAAGTTAATCTCGGCAGGGCTGCCGGCACCTTCAATGACCACAATATCATAATTAGCCCGTAACCTGCCTAAGGAATCCTCAACTATTTTTAGAAGGTAGGGGGTATATTGATAATAGTCTTCAGCCTTGAGGTTATTAGCTACCTTACCCAAAATAACTACCTGTGACCGGGAGTCAGTCTCAGGTTTAAGGAGGATGGGGTTCATATCCACTGTCGGCTCAATACCGGCTGCTTCTGCCTGGACTGCCTGGGCTCGTCCGATTTCACCACCCTCCCTGGTTACATAAGAATTAAGAGCCATGTTTTGGGCTTTAAATGGGGCAACCCGAAAGCCATCCTGACGAAAAATACGACATAAGGCGGCAACTATAACACTTTTACCCACAAACGAAGCCGTGCCCTGGACCATTAATGTCTTAGCCAACATTTATATAAAATTCCACACTCCTTTATAACCGTAATCAGCCGCTGGCACCGGGGCAAAGTCTGCACTGCTAACCGAATGTATTCAGGCAAACCAAAAGAGGTACAATCACGAACCAGAATCCCTTTTTCCAAGAGCGCTTGCCGAAATTGTTTAGCTCCACCAACTTCAAGTAGAAAGAAATTACACTGTGACGGTAATGGATGCAGACCCAAGGAAGTCAGCCCCGTTACCAGAAAATTCCGGGCTTCGCAGATTCCATTCCGGCACGCCTCAAAATATCTTTCCTCCTTTAAAGCTAAAAGCCCCGCTCTCTGGGCTACTACATTGACACTCCACGGAGATTGGACTTGGCGCAAGCTGGAAATTATGGATTCTTCAGCTACTACATAACCTAAACGCAGCCCAGCCAGGGCATAGTCCTTGGTCATAGACCGTAACAGAAGCAAATTACCTTTCTTTATCAAATTTATAGAACACCAGCCATCATCCACAAAGTTTATATAAGCCTCGTCTATTACCACCAGACTGTCTTTAGCTGTGTCGATCAGCTCCTCAACCTCTTCTTTACTGAGATACTGTCCGGTAGGATTATTGGGATTGCTTAAAAAAATAGCCTTAGGCTGATGCTGTCTTATTAAGTGAATAAGGCCAGCTACCCTTATTCGAAAATTTACCTCTCTCTCAGCCCAGGGTTTCAGCAATCGAGCACCGGCAAGGCGGCAGGCAACTTCATATTCGCCAAAGGTAGGTTGGGGAATAAGAACTAAGTCTCCTTTTTCGAGATAAGCCAGAGCCACAAGTCTGACCAGCTCAATGGAGCCGTTACCTACTAAGATATTGTTTGTAGTCACTCCTAATTTAGTGGCTAAGGCTCGCCTCAGTTCAATAGCCTCAGAATCAGGATAACGGTCAATAGCCACTTCGGCTAAAGCCTTTGTCACTGCTGGTGGTGGTCCAAAAGGATTTGAATTAACGCTGAAATCAATTACAGATTCGGGAGAAATCTTTAACCTCTCCAGCTCCAAATAGTCAATGCCGCCATGAGGACATGGCCTAAGCCCTGTTATTTTTGGTTTAAGGGGCGAGGACAAGCGGTACCACCTCCGCTAATAAACATGTTAGGCTCCACATAATAGTCACTAGTGTTAGAATATGGAGGGAGAAATCTATTGTCTCCTCCGTCAGGGGATTATGGTCATCACCCAGACGATAGTATCCTAACTTCTCCAGCTGGACAGCCAAAGCGCCGGCAGCAGCACCCATCGTCCAACCAGCATTAGGGCTTTCCGTTAACTCATGGTCACGCCACATAATCCGCCAGGCTCGTGAGGCGTTATTACCTTGCACCCAGGTAGACATAACTATATATGAGGCAGCTAAACGAGCAGGTATAAAGTTCAGGAGATCATCAAGTTTAGCAGCAAACTTCCCTAAATATTCCCATTTTCCGTGATAACCTATCATAGCATCAAAAGTATTGACTATACGGTAGGCCACAGCTCCGGGAATGCCAAAGAAAACGAAATAAAAAAGGGGAGCTACAAAACTATCACAAGTATTCTCAGCTACTGACTCCACCGTAGCTGATACTACTTGCTGCTTATTGAGAAAGGTAGTATCCCGACTGACCAAAGAGCATAAATGGCTTCGGGCTTGCTCCAGATTATCATGAGCCAATAGTTTTCGGACATATAGTGCAGCCTGTCCTAACCCCCGAAACGAGAAGGTAAACTTCAACAGAATAGCCGCAATTAGAACATAAGCTATTGAACTCATTTGCTTCAGATAAACAAGGAGAAAATAGACTGGTACCAGAATGACCACTAAAGTTATCATCACCATGCCTATCCCATAGATTAATTGAGCTTTAGACCCTTTCGGAGCCCGCTTCATTTCTAATGAGATAGCCTTTCCCAGCCTGGCTACTGGATGCCATCGGTTGGGTGGCTCGCCAAAGCTAATATCAATGACCAAGGCGATAAGAACAATTAAGGCATTATCCAATCGGCTTAACTTCTTCTTTAGTCCTTGTCAGACCCCCGGGCACAACAAAAGTAGCTGGCAATTCATTAATGGGATGGGGACAAACCATGACCTGGGCTCCATAGACCTCTTTAATGGTTTGAGCATCAATTACTTCTTGGGGGGTACCCTGACGATAGACCCTACCTTTATGAAGCAGAATCAGGCGGCCACAATATTGGGCAGCCAGATTAAGGTCATGGAGAGCAATTATTGTTACCAGTCCTCGCTCCTGGCATAGGTTGCGAACAAGGTCAAGGATTTCTATCTGGTAGTTGATATCCAGATGGGCTGTGGGTTCATCAAGGAGAATAACTTTTGGCTCTTGAGCTAAAGCCCGGGCAATGGTGACTCGCTGTTTCTCGCCACCAGAAAGTTCACCAATCCTTCTTTCAGCTAAGGCAATAGTCTGAGTAACCTCCATAGCTCTTTTGGTAATGGTTATATCCTTATGGCTCTCATAGCGGAAATAACCGAGGTGAGGCGTTCGCCCCATTAAGACTACCTCAAAAGCGGTAAATAAGTCAGGCAGAAAAGCATTCTGAGGGACTACGGCTATAAGCCGGGCTAAATCGCTACGGCTTAGCCTGGCAATGCTCTTACCATCAGCAAATATGTTTCCAGAGCGCCAGGATATCAAGCGGGTTATCCCTTTAATCAGGGTGGACTTACCACAGCCGTTGGGACCAATAATACCTACCATCTGCCTGGGCTCAACTTCTAAGCTAATATTTTTTAGCACTGTCCGGTCGCCGTAGCCAAGGCTAATTTTGTCTAATCTCAGGTTAAACAACTACAGTCCTTTCTAAAATATAGCTCGTTTCTTTTGTCGCAGGAGGTAGAGAAAGAAGGGAGCACCTAAAAAAGCGGTAATCACTCCTACCGGAATCTCAGCCGGTGCCAGGATAGTTCGAGCTGTGGTATCGGCTAATACCAGAAGGATAGCTCCGGCGAAGGTAGATAGAGGTAATAGAAAGCGATAGTCAGGTCCCCAGAGGAGGCGAATGGCATGGGGCACAATGATACCGACAAAGCCAATGGTACCACAGAAAGACACCGCGGCAGCCGTAATCAAAGTAGCTGCCACCAGTAACATTAGTTTGACCCTTTCTACATCTATTCCTAATTGCTGGGCTTGCTCTTCGTCAAGTTGTATAATATTCAAAGGTCGAGCATAAAGCCAGATGACGGCTACACCCATTAAAATATAAGGTGTTACTGCTGTTACTTGCCCCCAGTTGCTCAAAGAGAACCTGCCCAAAAGCCAGGAGATTATGCCGTGTAGTCTATCGCCTGAAGCGATTATCAGGTAGGAAGTAATGGAGGCTAAAAAAGCCCCCAGAGCCACGCCAGCTAAAATAAGGGTAGTGATGGGTAAAGTCTTGCCCACCCGAGCAATGCTGTAGACAATAGCCACGGCAAGAAGAGCGCCGCAGAAGGCAAACACCGGAACAACTTCTAAGCTGGTTACCCTCAAGGGTAATAAAAAGCCGATAGTAGCTCCCAGGGCGGCTCCCTGGGCTACCCCGATAAGATAAGGGTCAGCCAGAGGATTACGAAATAATCCTTGATAGGTAGCTCCAGCTACAGCTAAAGCCGCGCCAACAAGGCTTGCCAGAATTACCCTGGGCAGACGGATATCAGCCACTATGGTTTCTGTAACTGACTCCCGGGCAGGGTTTAGATTCACCAAAGGTAATCTGTCAAGCAAAATGCCCCAGACAGTGGAGAAGGGAACTTGGGTGCTACCTATACTGGAAGCTAAGACTATGATGATAACAGATAGAAATACCAGAGCAACTAAGGCATAGAGACGATTTCGCCACTTAAGGGGGTAAACCGAAGCGGTTTTGGGTATCATCAGACTTTTGAACAAGCTTAATGCCATTTTGGCGATTACTAAACAAAAATCTCCTTGTCCTTGGAACAAGGAGATTTAAGAGCCTTTTTAAAAATAAGCTCTACCCCCTTACTCCGCGGAGGCAGTCTTGTTTATCGGGGCTGGCGTTCTGGCTGTTACAGCAAGCGGAACTGCGCCGGAATCCCACCGGCTTGCTACCAAATTAAGCCCTCAGTCACCCTCGGGCACCCCAACAACATTATTTACTTTGTGGCTAAATTACCAGATAACAGGGTGAAAGTCAATGTTCACAAATTCGGGCGCTATGGTATTTGTGTGACCAAATACGCCTCCAACCACATTACCTCAGCTTCCTAATAAGCTCTTCTTTGGTAATGTTGTTCCACAAAGCTACCTTACCAAGAATATCACTTAACGTTCCTTTAGCCAGCACTTTATGGACAGGAACAGTGATGTTATGCTCACCCGGAAGTGTAATCTTTCGCAGCCTTACATGGCTTCCTCGTTGTCTTACGACCTCATAGCCCAGGGTTTGAAGAAGCCTGATGACATCTTCGCCACTAACCTGAGGTAGCTTTGGCACCGGTCAGTTTCACCTCAGATAGCGTAAGGATGGTAATAGGCTCGTCCAGTTCTCCATAATGGACAGCTACTGCTTCTTTGATGTTCTCATGTAATTCATCTAAACTTTTGCCTTGGGTAAAGATATCTTCGCCTATGCCACGACCACACCAGAATTCACCATCAAAGTAAACCTCTATCTTAACCAGCATAGCTAACCTCCTTAAACCATTATACCTTATTCATACATTCTTAGCCTTAGGTAGCCTATTCTGATCAGCTCACACATCCGTGCCAGTGTGGCAATCCTAAATCAAATTTGTGCTAAAATATTTACCTATGCCAGCAAATCTACCACCACAATATTTTGAAGCCGAAAAGCGCTTCCGAATCGCCAAAAGTCCTGAGGAAAAAATCGAAGCCTTAGAGGCAATGCTGGCCATCATGCCCAAACACAAAGGCACCGACAAACTCCGTGCCGAACTCAGGCGAAAAATTGCCAAATTCTCTGAAGAAGCCGAAAAAAAGGCTGCCCCGGGCAGACGGGGTATCCACCATATCAAGAAGGAAGGCGCCGGGCAGATAGTAATTATTGGCTTACCAAATGTGGGAAAGTCCCAGCTTCTGGCAGCGGTCACCGAAGCCTCTCCAGAAATAGCTGACTATCCCTTTACCACCAAGATGCCTAATCCCGGAATGATGGACTTTGAAAATATTCAAATACAGCTCGTTGATACCCCACCCATCACCGACCGAGGACCGCCTTTATGGCTCACCAACCTCCTTAGAAATGCTGACCTTCTCGCTATTCTGATAGACTTAAGCCTCGAGCCTATTACTCAGGTGGAAGTTGTCACCCGAGAACTAAGAAAACTCGGCATAGGGCTTATCGGCAGTGAGGATGGCGAGTCTCAAGTGAGATACTGGAAAAAAGCCGTAATTGTAGGTAATAAAAGCGACCTGGACAATTCCAGCCGGAACTGGACGAAACTGACCGAGCGTTATCAGAAGCAATTCCCCCTCATCCCTATTGCTGCCCAAAATGGTGCTGGCTTGGAAGAGTTTAAAAGAGAGGTCTACAAAGCCTTGGACATTATCCGCGTCTATACTAAAACCCCCGGCGGGAAACCAGACTTAACCGAGCCCATAGTTCTAAAGAAAGACAGTGTTGTTGAAGATGCCGCTGAGGCTATTCATAAGGATTTCAAAGCTAAATTAAAATATGCCCTTGTCTGGGGCTCAGGCAAGTTTGACGGACAAAGAGCTAAAAGAGACCATATCCTCCAGGACGGTGACATTATCGAATTTCACATTTAGCCACCTTATGAACCACAAAATCACCACAAGAATCAAGGCTATCACCTATTCCCAAGAGTCGCCTGACCTTAATTCCCTGAAAGTCTTCGCCCAGACTAAAGGCAAAGAGATTATTAACTCATCAACAGAAGCTCATCTGAAAGTAGCTCAACACGGTGCCAGCATTGTCCAGCCATCCGACATTCTAATGACCTGCAGCTACAGTTCCCCCGTCTGCCAGGCTCTCTAGATAGCCAAACAGGAAGGTAAAGAATTCCAGGTTATTGTTGCCCAGTCCAGGTCTCCCAAGGCATAGTCTACGGCAAATTAACTACTGAAGAATTAGTCCGGCACACTATCAGCTCTGAACTCATCGAAGATAACTATATAGGAAAACATATCTTCAAACAACCAGAGTCCTGGTTGGTGCCGATAGCATCCTCAGTGATGGCTCTATTATTAACGGCATCCCCACTTATATCCTCGCCTCAGCCGCCAGAAGGGCTTCCATCCCTGTCTACTGCCTCTGTGAAACAGCTAAACTAAATACTCAGAGCTACCAGGGTAAATCCCCCGAATTAGAACCCGGCTTTGACCAAATCCCACCCCAGCTCATAACCGGAAGAATCACCGAACTGGGTATGATAAAGCCTGAAGACATTAAAGGTTATATTGCCAAGAGGTTAAATCCAGCCATTTTCTCTCAGCGTCTGCATATATCTATCACTGAGGGTAGTAATACGAGATAGAGCCTCAGCTAATCTCTCCCTCGCTTCGTCATAATTCCGCAACTCCATTTCCCCTGAAGCTTCCATCACTTTACCCTCAATGAAACCGACTTCTTCCACCGGCAATTGCTGCTTACTCAAATTCAACTCCCTCCTTAACGCCCCAGGACACTCCGAGCCACTTCTTTTCCCCCTTGCCACCTCTCCCCCTCCAGACTGACCAGCCTGTCCATTACACCAGCTACCAGAAAAAAATTAGACTTCAACTTCTCCGAGCAATGAAAAGAATAATTGACCTGTTTCAAGTCCATAATATGTCTCCCTATCACACATTACCTCAATGCTGCGGGCGCACCAGAATTTGCCGTCAAAGTAAACATCTATTAACCATTATACCTCATTCATACGTTCTTCACCTTTCCCACTAAAAAGTATAACGTCCCTCTCAACTCTAATCTATTCCTGAAGACAAAACTATGCCTACATCTTCCCCACCCCGAACACTCCGCTACTTCGTTCAGTTTTCTTGCTTGTGCATTGTGTTGTCAGACCGGAGGCAGCTGGATAAAGTTGTCTTTGAAGCTTTGGGGCTTACCGAAGAGGAGCAACTTCAAGTCTACCAGGCGGTGGTAGAGCTGGTGAAGAACCGCTTGGCTAAGGCAAAAAGTGTATAATATTTGGGGAGGCAAATCTTATGAAAGTCTCAGAAATGTCGGTAGAAGAACTTAAGCACCTTATTACCCAGATAGTTGAACAAAAGCTTGAGGAACTTCTGGGGGATCCGGATTGGGGCATGGAGCTAAAGGAAGAAATCAAAGAAAGGCTCAGGAAGACCTCAGGAGTGGAGAGGGGCATCCCAGCTTCAGAAATCGGCAAAAGGTTAGGACTGGTCTAGTGACGGGGTACCAGGTAGAGTTCCTTGCCGAGGCTGAAGCCGACCTGACAAGGCTGGATTCAACGGTGAGGGAACGCATCTTCGGTAAAATAAAATGGCTTTTAGAAAACTTTGAAAGCATTACTCCAAAGCCTCTTTCTGCTGAATTTAAAGGTTATTATAAGCTTCGCATCAGGGATTATCGGGTCATCTACTCTACTAACCAGGATCTGAAACTTCTTCTGATTCACCTTATTGGACACCGAAGAGAAATTTATGGGTAAGCAGGTTGCGTATCGCTCGCAATTAACTCGAATTACCTTGGGTCTCAAAGATAAGGATGCTCTTGTCCAGTTTTTCAGAACGAACTGGGATACAGAACAAACCTCGTACGCTATGAGGCTACCGACTTTGGAATTCTATCGTGCCTGGCGAGATAAATCGTGACTTGGTGGCTTATAAGCCACTACCTCAGTCCCTCGCCTTCTCAAGTCCATTTAGTTCAAATAAAAGAACTAACTGTTTATCCGTGTCGACATATTGCTATATCCTTTGCTCGCAGACATCCCGGGTATTATCTTTTCATCTTCACAAAGGACTATAGTTATCTCGTCTTCATGGCTATTGAGTGGAGCCGAGAGCGGAAGCCTTCTCCTGGTCGTCTCGTGTGGCCCTTCTGGCTAAAGCCATACTATTTTTATCTCCTGATAAACCGTCATGCCCCAACAGAGAACGATATCATAGTCCTTAACTGGCTCAGCCTCGACTATTTCCGATACCACCCCACAGACTATTTACGAAAAGGTGCTTCAAGCACTAAAATTATCCCAAGCTTCACCCCCGGAATGGTTTATGCCCTATTACTACACACCCGGAGGCATCCTTCGATTTCAGGAGGAAGTGGGAAGTACTGCCACCGGCCCCCGAGTCCTGCTGAGTAGCTACGTAAAGAAGACTTAAAGTTAGTGTGCTGGTTAGCCATCGTTTAAGAAAAGCTCCGCAATTGCACACTTCGTCAAATCGTTGTGCCGAGAAAACATCCCGTAACATGCCGGCACAGGCTTTAAGTAATACCTAACGGCTAATAGTTTTTGTTTTTCTTGGTTAAACAAAATTCATTCATGCCGCACTCGTGGCACTTTTGCCTTTTGCAGTATCTCAGACTGAGCTTGACCAGGGCTGTTTCTACTCGAGCCAGTTCACTTCCCTTAAAGTCATCTAAATTTATGTTTAATTTCACGGCTACATCTTTAGCTATAGTTGACACTGGACATTCTATTCCCCAGATACCCCGTAATTCCCTGAGGAAAATTTGGGTTGTCGTTGGACCAACACCCTTGAATTCCTGAAGGCGCCTTATCAAATCTGGTGAGCCTGAGGATTGATGGTAAAGTTCTTCTAATGAGCCATATCTTGCCTTCAAATCGGTCATTATCCCCAGTAGCTTTGTAGCTGTAGAAAAGTCGTAGCGGACATAACCCCCGGAATCAAGAATTTCCACTAACCTGTCCCAGCCGGCAGCTAATATTTTGTCTGGTGTATCTAACCCTGAGTTTTTAAAGCAGCCATAAGTATTAGCCGCAATCTGCTCACTAATTCGAGCCCCGAAAAGGATAGATGCCAAAAACCACTTAAACCTGCCCCGGGGTTGGATTAGGTCTATGCCTAATTCCTCGGAATAAAGAGGAAAGAGACTAACAAGCTTTTCAATTTTGTTTCTCTTTTCCATACTTTTCAGTTCTAATTTTACAGCGATAATAGTAGTAAAGTAATCTAAAGGAGGAGGAATTTTGTGTCTTATATAGCTGAGTATAAGTTAAAAAAATGTCTTGACTGTGGTACTTGCCGGGAAATAGTAGCTTGCTCGGGCAAAGAAAATGGCTGTATTGGCTGTGGTGCCTGCGCCTTAGCTTGCCCTAACCAAGCCATAGACATGATTGAGGAGCCCAGAGATAGAGAAGTGACTATTGAGATTGATGGTCAAAGTATAAGGGTGCCGGAACGCATCAGTGTCAAAGAAGCCCTGATAGAAGCGGGGTGGGCTATCTCAGAGGCTCCGAACAAGCCGGACTTTTTCGCTCCATGCCAAGTTGGTGGTTGCTGGAGTTGCGCTATAGAAATTGATAACCAAGTAAGACCAGCTTGTATCACCCCAGTAAGAGAGGGGATGAAAATCAAAACTGAATTGCCCAAGGAGTATATTCCAAAAAGAATTGTCCAAGGGTTCGTGGGGCAGAAAGAATCTGTGAACTTGACTCTAAAGTTCAGGTTTGCCTTCTTGATTACCGACCTGAATTCAGGAGCCGTATCCCCCATCCCACTTACTCTGAGATGAAAATGGTTCACCAGATTCTGAAAGAAACGGGGCTTGAGACCGTTATCTGCCAGACTATCTTCGGGCACATTGGTTCCTAAAGGAAATAATTTGTATTGCCTTATCGACACTCATACTCACCTGGATGAGCTGGAAAATCTGTCTTCAGCTGTGGACAGAGCTAAGGAGATAGGTGTGGTGGCTATTATTGCTGTTGGCTCGGATTACTCGTCAAATCTGAAAACCCTGGAAATCTGCCAGAGCTATCCCGAATTTGTTTACCCTTCCTTAGGTCTTCACCCCTTCCTAAATTGAGGCTAATCTCCACTTTATTGAAGTCAAGATTTTTGACATTGTGGCTATCGGTGAAATTGGTCTGGACTATGATAAAAGAGTAATTAAAACCACCCCTAAAGAACCCCAGAAGGAAGTCTTTCACCGTCTCCTTACCTTAGCTAAACTTTATCAAAAACCGGTGATAATCCATAGTCGTTACGCGTGGCAGGACGCCTATGAAGTAACTGCTCAGACAAGGGTGGAAAAAGCTGTTTTCCACTGGTTTACCGGCTTCTCCAGTGTTCTCAAAGACATTCTCAGCACTGGCTACTTTATTTCGGCTACTCCAGCAGCAGAGTACCACCAGGAGCACCGCCGAGCCATTAAAGAAGTACCCTTAAACAGGCTACTTCCGGAATCAGATTGTCCCGTTGTTTGTGGTAGGGAGACAAAGTATTCCTCCCAGCCCGCTAATATTGTGAGGACTTTGACCGCTGTGGCTGCCATAAAGGGAGCTGACGAAGCTTCTGTTAGCCAGCAGACTACTAAAAATGCTGTAGACTTATTCGGACTCAAGGTAACTATTTAACAGTGGTAATCCCTAAGTACAGGCGTTATAATTGCGCTCTAATTCCATGACAAAACTGATGCAATTACCTTTAGGCGTTATTGCTTTATTAGTAAATTCAGCTATAGAAGCCTCTATTATTTTTATTCCCCTCTTCGCCACTGAGCTGGGAGCTTCCCGCTTTGATGTGGGTATCGTTGGTGTCAGCTACGGGATGGCATATTTTGCCTCTTCCCTTTTCTTTAGCTGGCAGTCTGATAAAAAAGGGCGGGTTAAGTTCATAAGAATAGGGCTCGGTCTAAGCTCTATTGCCTTTTTTCTCCAGACATTAGCTTACAATCTCCTAACTTTAGTTATAGTCAGAGGCATTACCGGGTTTTGCCTCGGGATATCTTCGGCTGTCCTGCTTGCCTATGCCTTTGAAGTAGAGGGTAATATTGGCAAATACAGCTCCTATGGCTCGTTGGGGTGGGTAGCTGGTGCGTCTGCCGCCGCCATTATCAAAGAATATAACAGTTTGTTTACCCTCAGTTCCCTTTCGTGTCTGGTTGCTTTTTTGCTAACCTTACAACTTAAAGAATCAAGCTCAGAGAGAAAACCAATGCTGGCTCACCCAGGACAAGTGATTATCCGGAACTGGAAGGTTTATTTACCCTTCTTCCTGCGCCACTTAGGCGCCAACGCCGTCTGGATTATCCTGCCCCTTTTCTTAGTCAGCATAGGCGCTACCAAGTTGTGGATTAGCCTCCTGTGGACAGTCAACTTTCTCGGGCAATTTATCGCCATGCGTTATGTGGAAAAATTCCACGAAGCTAAAATGTTTTCCTTAGGCTTAGTGCTGTCTGGTGTCGTCTTCCTGTCCTATGCCCTGTCGACTCACTACCTTCAGCTACTGCCAGTCCAGGTTATTCTCGCCCTCGGCTGGTCATGCCTCTATGTGGGTTGTCTCCTTCTCCTGATGCGAAGTGGCGAAGAGCACGGCACCAGCGCCGGACTTCTTTTCTCTACCATCAGCTTTTGTAGTGGCATTGGTCCCTTTCTGGGTGGTTTCCTTTCTCAGATAATGGGCTTTAAAGCCGTAATGCTCTTTGCCACAGTCATAAGTTTCGCTGGACTCCCCCTGGCACTAAAAAATAAGGCGAAGGGCTGCCATTGCCGGGGGTAGACTATCTTGGTAAAATATAACTGCTTAATCAATAATGCCTGGTAAAGGAGAAAAATGGCTGAACCAGCAACTGTTGACCAGAGTAATTTTCAAGAAAAGGTGCTTAAAGCCAAACAACCAGTCCTGGTAGATTTCTGGGCACCCTGGTGTGGACCCTGCCGTGCTGTCGCCCCCGTAGTCGCCGAATTAGCTGATGAGTATGAGGGCAAAGTCAGTTTTACTAAAGTAAATGTAGATGAAAATCCCTTTTTAGCCTCAAGCTACGGTGTTATGAGTATACCAACTCTCATTATCTTTAATAATGGTAAACCTGCAAAACAGGTGGTTGGTTACAGACCAAAGACCGAGCTTAAGAAACTCATCGACTCTGTTCTGGTTAGATAAACTTGCTGCCCAAAATAGCCGGTAGTATTATTATAATTTTCGGTTTATTCCTTATCCTGTCTTCCGATTACCCTGGTTAAACTACGAAAAGCGTCCCAGACCAGCCTTTGGTAACAGCCCCTTATTCCTCCTCATCATCCCGACTAAATTCAATAATCTCCTTATCCTGGCGCAAACCAGCCAAAGTTCTTTCTACATCAGTTTCTTCCCAGCCAGAAATAGAGAAAACTCGCCTGATGAACTCAAAACTGGCTTCATACTCCAGATTTATTAACTCCACAACGCCCAAATTTTGGAGCAAATTAGCTTCTCTCGTTCTATGGACTCGGGCTATGATTTTAAGCTTAGGGTTAATCCTTAAAGCATTCTGGACTGTAGTTACCACCGCTAAAGGGTCAGGAAAGGTTACCACTAGTATTTGAGCTTTAGTTAAATTAACCTGGGAAAGTACACGGAGATTGCTGGCATCCCCGTAGATACAGGCTTTCCTTTGGCACCTGAGCTCGAAAATAAGCTCAGGGTCAATTTCAATGATAGTGTAAGGGATGCCAACATCCTCAAGACCCCGGGCAATATTTTGCCCGATTCTCCCATAGCCAGCAATAATTACTGGGTTTCCTGTCTCCAGTGCTTCGGTCGCCGGCAGTGGCGTCGCCGGCTTTCTCATCAGTAGATTGCCCGTAACAACCGCAGCTAATTTGGGAGACAGCCAGGATGCCAGGCTCACAGATAGAGGAGTCAACAACATAGTGATAATAGCAGTGGCAAGAATTAAAGAATAAAATTGGTCAGAAACAAGGCGCATATCAACTCCGGCTCGTGCCAGGATAAAGCTGAATTCCCCAATTTGAAAAAGACCGGCACCAGCTAAAAGAGCTATCCCTCCGCTATAGCCGAAAAGCCAAACGGTGCCGGAAACAACCACCATCTTTAAGAAAATTATAGTAAGCACAGTTATGACTACTAATAACCAATTATTAACCACAAATTGCGGATTAAGAAGCATGCCCAAAGAAACAAAAAACAAAGTGGCAAAAACGTCTCGTAAAGGAGTAATCTCAGCAAGAGCCTGGTGGGCAAATCTTGACTCCCGAAGAACCAGACCGACCAAAAAGGCACCAAAAACTACAGAGAGCCCAAAAATGTAAGTGCCCAAAGCTGCCCCCAAACACAAAACTAAAACTATTAGCAAAAACAACTCTCGCGACGGGACCCCCCCGATTCTGCTCATCAGCCACGGAAGTACCCAGATACCTGAAACAATAGCTATGCCGATGAAAAGGATTACCTTTCCGGTAATTATACCTAAAGCAAATAGTAAATTCCCCCAATGTCCACCTAAAAGAGGAACAATAACCATCATAAGAACTACACTGATATCCTGGAGGATAAGAATGGCAATCATAATCCGCCCGTGAACTGAATCAAGTTCGCCTCGCTCCATCAATATTTTGAGACAAACCATAGTACTGCTAAGAGAGATAATCAAACCAAACAAAACAGCTTCAGACACAGACCAGTGGAATAAGACCCTGCCCACCGTTAATCCGATGATAAAGGTAACCAAAATCTGACTTATGCCGCTATACAACCCCACCCCACCCATCTGTCTTAGTTGCCCAATAGAGACCTCTAATCCCAGAGTGAACATCAGCAAAGCCACACCTATAGTAGCGGCAACTTCAATCAGGGCTAAATCACTTACCAAACCAAGAGCGTGTGGACCGACTACAATTCCGACAAATAGGTAACCCAAAATTACCGGCTGCCTCAGTCGGTGGGCTATCATTCCTCCCACCAAAGCCGCGGCTAATATAATGACTAAATCAACTGCTTGACCTAATTGGAGCATAGTTTCCACGAATAAGTATCAATAGCAGCTATTTTATCATATAAAAGTTCACCCTACTCCCTCTATTAAAGGAGATTACATTTTAAAAAATCATTGCAAGAGAGATGTTTACTAATGCTTACCCGTCATTGCGAGCGAAGAACACCCCACAAAATCTATGATTTTGTGGCGACACCGGGTTCCCAGCCGAATCTAGGATTCGGCTGGGTGTAAGAAGCGCGGCAATCTCTTGGGATTGCTTCGGGGCTAACGCCTCTCGCAATGACAGAATGGGGTTGATAAATACTCTTTTACAAAAGGCATTGTCAAAAGGCTGAAAACTGTTTTAGAATACCCGCGTAATGTTGGCTCAAATTTATCTTTTGTTTCCCGGTAGTTATGTCGCTAATACTTGGCTAAATAACTACCTTTTTTGTTTGTCTGAAGAAAAATAATAGGCTAAAAAAGGAGAAACATTATGGCTGTACAGGCAGTAAGCCCATCTCGAGAAACTCTGGATTTCATAAAAGAAGCCGGTGGTGAAGCTTTTAAACTGTGTTATCAATGTGGTCTCTGTAGTGGGATTTGTCCCTGGAATCAGGTGAGAAGTTTCATTGTTCGCCGGATGGTGCGTCAGACATAATTAGGGCTGGTTAACTTTGAAGACGAAATCTGGTGGCTCTGTGTCACCTGTCGGGCTTGTGTTGAACGGTGTCCCCGAGGGGTGGAGATAATAGATGTCATGAGGGCTGTGCGTAGAATTCCAGTAGGATTTGGGGTAGGTTATGTGCCTGATTCACTGAGACTTACTATGGAAAATATCTCTGCTGTGGGCAATCCTATGGGAGAAGCCGCCGAAAGGCGAGCCGATTGGGCGAAAGATTTGGGTGTAGAAAGGTTTTCTCCAGATAAGGAGCTTTTATATTTTTCGTGCTGTGTGTCTGCTTATGACCCTAAGGTAAAAAGAATGTCTCATTCTTTAGCTAACATCTTTAAGAAAGCCGAGGTAGATTTTGGTATTTTAGGCTCGGAAGAGCTCTGCTGTGGCGAAAGCGTTAGGAAAGCTGGGAATGAAGAGCTTTTTGAGAAGTTAGCCAGGAGCAACATCGTTACTTTTAGGGGAAAAGGTATGAAGACAGTCGTGGTTAGCTTTCCCCATTGCTATCATACCTTCAAAAATGAATACCCTAAGCTTGGCAGTAATTTTGAGACCCTTCATTACACTCAGTACCTGAGGCAACTACTTGAAGAAGGAAGATTAAAGTTTAGGAAGGAAATTAAGAAAAAGGTAGCTTATCATGACCCGTGCTACTTAGGGCGGCATAACAATATATACGACACCCCGCGGCAATTGCTACAGAGCATTCTAGGTCTGGATTTTCTGGAAATGCCGGATAGCCGAGAAAATAGCCTTTGCTGTGGTGGTGGCGGCAGAATCTGGCAGGAAACCAAAAAAGGTGAAAGATTTTCGGACATAAGGTTAGAGCAGGCAATAGATGTTGGAGCTGAAGTTTTAGCCACAGCCTACCCTTACTGTATCCTCAATTTTGATGACAGCGTGCTTACTATGGATAAAGCTGATGTTATTGAAATTAAAGATGTTAAGGAGATAATCTGAGTTCAGAAAATCATCTGAAAGAAGCAAGAAGGCTCTACGAAAAGGCATTTGAGGAGTTTGACAGGGCAAGACAGAAAAATGACGGCACACTTTTAAGGGATGCTTGTGCCAAAAGTTGGTTCTCCACCATAGAAGCTACTCATAGTCTTTTGATTAAGAAGGGAATCAAAGAAGAGCAGCTACCTCAGGCGATAGGGGGAGAAGATACTTGGTTTTCAAATATGCTGACAGAGAGCTTAGATGGCATTATTTATTTCTCAGAGATGTCTTTCACATACAAGGTTACTACGATGGCACTTTAAGCTTCGACGAAATGGAGGGGTATCTGGGTGACCTGAGGTCATATATTGAAAAGATTTAGGAATTAGAATAGGGGGGTATTAGTATGAGCTTTAAACCTAAGATTATCGGTTCCCTGTGTAACTGGTGTTCCTACCGGGGAGCAGACCTGGCTGGGACAGCCAGGATGAAGTGTGCCCATAATGTCAGAACAATAAGAGTAATGTGTAGTGGCAGAGTGGAGCTTACCTTTATCCTTAAGGCTTTCTAGTTGGGTGCTAATGGAGTTTTGGCTCTTGGTTGTCACCCCGGAGATTGTCATTATACCGAAGGTAATTATAAGACTATACGGCGTATACCATTACTAAAGAAAATGTTAGTCCAGATGGGGATTGAAGAGGAAAGACTGAGATTGGACTGGGTGTCAGCTTCAGAAGGTGACCGCTTTGTCTCTGTCGTAAATGAAATGACGGAAAAGGTGAGAGCCCTTGGTCCTTTAAAGGGTTAAGGATAAAAATCGTTTCCGCCTGGGTCTGCCGAACCGATTACTCGGATGTTTCTCTCTCCCCGGCTGTTATAACGAGACCGAGCCCACTGACCAGGCAGCAATAATCAATCTCAAATTCTTCCTTGACTAAAATCGGAAACGGGGATATTATCAGGTGAGAAGTTTGAAAAAATCAGAAGGAGACCATAAATGGAAATAGCCACAGGAATGATAGGAGCAGCCCTGGCTTTTCTCGGTGTAATCCTTGCTTATATCTGGAGAGCAAATGGACGCAATATGAGGTTGCTTATGGACGGGCAAAAAGCGCTTGTTGACGGGCAAAGAGCGCTTATGGACGGGCTAAGAGAGATTAGGGAAGGACAGAAAGTGCTTATGGACGGGCTAAAAGAGATTAGTGAGGGGCAACAGTCAATAGCCAGGCACCTCAAGGAAGGATTTACAAGGCTCCAGGAAGGTCAGGAGATGATAGCTCGATCCTTGCAGAGGGGATAGTGAGGCCCGGGGGAAAATTCTGTCCCCGTCAGTTTGCCCCATTCGCCCAGGAGTAGTAAAATATTTTTACAGTGGTAAATCCAAACATAACCCAATCTCTGGAAACAAGACAAGAACTCAAACTTTTTCTCCGAATAGAGCAGGCCAATTTGCTGGAAATGTCGGAAGTGGAGTTCCAGTATTTAATTTTTGGGGTAGAAAAGAGCTCACTATTTAAGCGCCTCCGGGAACAAGAGAAGGTAATTCACTATCAACGATTCCCAAAAGCCAATCTTTCTCGCCGTTTTTATGAACTTAAAGAGGAAATTGTCGCCGCCCCAAGCTCGGTTGATGTGGAATCTTTGATCGCCAATAAAGAGGAACTGGTTGGTCTAATCAGAAATCTGGGTATAGACAATTTCAAACAATATTTCTTATACCCGGAGCCCGGGATTACTGTTGAGGAAATTGCCCACCAGTGTCAGCTGGAAGTTTCAGAAGTGTCTAAAATAAACAGTCTTATTGACGAATTTTCCATTGCCACCGAGTTCTACCACCCTTCTTCTATCTCAGACAAAGGAAAACATTATTCCAAAGTTGCCGCAATAGAAAGGGGAACTGAGGGGTTATCTGTTGCTTACTTCTCCCCAGCTTATGCCCGAGGTAAATTTGTTGTTGATTATATGAAGCTGGAACAGTTACTCCACGACGGAGTTTTCAACAATACCGAAGTCAAAGAGATAAGGCAGCTCTTACGAAAGTTAGAGTTAATAAATAGCCGGAAAAATAGTTTACACCAGGTAATACAGAACATTGTTGAAAAGCAAACTCCATTTTTTGAATCGGGCAACCCAAAAGCGTTGTTGCCTTTCAGTCAAAAGGAACTGGCATCCAAAATTGGCTTAACCCCAAGCACTATCAGCCGAGTTATCGCTAATAAAAGTCTTGAAACTCCCTGGGGCGAAAGAGCACTTAAAGACTTTTTCCCAAACCCTAAGAAGTTCCGAAAGGAGTTGCTCAAGCAAATTCTTGAACAAGAGGCAAAACCTCTTAGTGACCAGAAAATAAAGGTTAGTCTGGAGAGGAAATTTGGCGTATATCTGTCCCGACGTACTATAGCCAGTCTCAGGAAAGAGCTAAAAATCCCATCCTCACGACAAAGGAGACTCTTGGCAATGACAAATAAATAATCTTAAGTGGAGAAACGCTCACCTACCCTCTCCCTTGAAGGGAGAGGAATAAGGTGAGGGTGACAAAATAAACACTCTCTTTAATAACTTTAGAAAGGTTAGCGAAAATGGCGGTCATCTTCACTAATAAAGACAATTGCAAGGGTTGCTATGCTTGTATCCGTAGCTGTCCAGCTAATGCCATTAAAGTGGAAGAGGGCTTGGCTGAAGTGATGAAGGAACGGTGTATTGCTTGTGGTAACTGTGTCCGAGTCTGTAGCCAGAAAGCCAAGCAAATAGAAAGCGATATCGGAGCGACAAGGGTTTTACTGAGTAAATCCCCGGCACCTATCGCTTGCCTTGATTATTCCTTCCCGGTAGCCTTTCCCGAAATCCGCCCAAGGCAACTGGTAACTGCTCTCTTAGAACTGGGGTTCAACCAAGTAGTAGAAGGAGCCTTTGGTGCTGACCTCATTATTCAGGAATACCGAAAACTAATAAAGACAAGCAAGCAAAAACCAATTATTAGCGCTCAATGTCCGGCTGTAGTCTATTATATTGAGAAATATTACCCCCAGTTAATTGATAACTTAGCGCCTATTGTGCCCCCCATGATTGCTATGGGTAGGTTGATTAAGAAATACTACCCACCTGAGACAAAGGTGGTCTTTATCGCCCCCAGTGTTGCCAAGAGGGCAGAGCGGGATGATGAGAAGGTAGGTGGTGTAATTGACGCTGTTTTAACCTTTGATGAACTTGAAGAACTTCTTGCCCAAAAAGCTATCGACCCGGCCAGTTTAGGGGAGACTCCCTTTTTCGGTCCCAAACCAAATTTGGGGCGATTATGTGCTATTTCTGGTGGATTTTGTAAAGCAATCGGAGTTTCCACCGATCCTTTGGATAAAGAGGCTGTAGTGGGGGAAGGTGCCGAAAGGGTGCTGGAAATTATTCACGAGATTGACAAAGGGGACATTAGAGTTAACTTCGCTGAGCTTTTTATGTGTGAAGGTTGTGTCAGCGGTCCGTCAATTAGAAGCGAATTAAATTATTTTAAGAAAAAACAAATTATTACTGAATACACCTTGAAAGAAACCGACCCAGAGCAGACGGAAAAAGACTTAATAAGATATGGCGATCTAAATTTAAGGCGACGGTTTACCAATCGCTATATCTCCCTCCCCTACCCCACTGAAGAAGAAATCCGAGGTGTTTTGAGTTTGACCGACAAGACCAAGCCCGAGGATGAACTCAACTGTGGTGCCTGCGGCTATAAAACCTGCCGGGAAAAAGCTATTGCTATCTACCGCGGCTTAGCCGAGAATGAAATGTGCTGGCCCTTTGTCGTCAAGCGCCTAAAGGCAACTCAGGAACAGCTTATTCAGGCGGAAAAATTAACTTCTCTGGGACAATTAGCCGCAGCTATTGCTCACGAACTAAATAATCCCTTAACTGGGGTTTTAGTTTATGCCCGACTCCTGTCTAAAAGATTAGGTGGTGATGGATTACCTAAAGAAGAAGCCTTGAGTTATCTATCAAAAATAGAAGCTGAAGTCAGCCGCAGTTCCGGAATAATTCGAAATCTGCTCGATTTTGCCCGACAGTCTGAGCCAAGATTGAAAGTAGTTGATGCTAACCAAGTTATTGACCAAGCTTTGTCTTTGGTCAGCCATCAAGCTCAATTGCAAAATGTGGAAATAGTTAAGAAATTCCGTGGTGAGGGCTGTCTGGTCACGGCTGATTTTGACCAGCTCTGTCAGGTTTTTACCAATCTCATCCTTAATGCTGTCCAGGCTATGCCTCAAGGGGGGAGATTAACCTTGCAGACAGAGATAATATCTGAAGAGGGAGTCGGTGGCAAGAAGCAAGAGTGGGTTAAAGTAGATGTAGCCGACACTGGCTGTGGTATCCCTAAAGAAAATAGGCGCCGATTGTTCACTCCTTTTTTCACTACCAAAGAGAGGGAGAAAGGGGTTGGCTTGGGGCTGGCAGTAGTGCATGGCATTATCCAAAGGCACAAGGGTAGAATCAAGGTTGATAGCGAGGTAGGTAAGGGAACCACTTTCACTGTTTATCTGGAGGCTTGCCATTGAAGGAAACAGCCAGGATTTTAATCGTTGATGACGAAGCCAGTATCCGCGAGTCCCTCTGGGAGTGGCTGAAAGACATCGGCTACAGCGTCTCCACGGCTTCTAATGGGAGTGAAGCCTTACAACTGGCTCAAAGAGAAACTCCAGACATTATTATTGCTGACTTGGTAATGCCGGGGATGGACGGAATCGAGTTAACCAAAAGAGTAAAGGAACTCTCACCTGATATTCCAATAATTATCATTACCGCTTATGGCAGTATAGCTACAGCTATTGCTGCTATCAAAGAGGGTGCTTACGACTATATTGAGAAGCCTTTCTGTCCCGAGAGAGTAGAATTGGTCATCAAAAAATTGGTGGAGCACCAGAAGCTAATAAAGGAAAATATCTCCTTGCGCCAGAAACTGGAAGACCGCTATCGTTTTGAAAATATCATCGCCAAAAGTAATCGAATGCAACAAATTTTTGAAATGGTGAAGGTAATAGCTAAGAGCAACGCTACTGTCTTGATTACTGGAGAAAGCGGCAGTGGTAAGGAACTTATTGCTCGAGCGGTCCATAATTTGAGTCCCCGCAAGGACAAGCCTTTTGTTGCCATAAGCTGTGCCGCTCTTTCAGAGACTCTTTTAGGAAGTGAGCTTTTTGGGCACGAAAAAGGTTCTTTCACTGGTGCTATTGCCCAAAAAAAGGGTAAGTTTGAATATGCTAATAAGGGCACTTTGTTTCTCGACGAAATAGGAGACATAAGCCCTAACACCCAGGTTCATTTACTGAGAGTCACTGAGGAAAAAGAATTCACTCGGGTGGGTGGCAATGAGCCTATAAAAGTAAATGTGCGTATTATCTCAGCTACTAACAAAGACTTGAAAAAAGCGGTGGCGCAAGGTCAATTCCGAGAAGACCTTTATTATCGGCTGAATGTGGTAACTATAGATTTACCACCTTTAAGAGAAAGAAGGGAAGATATTCCCCTTCTGGCGGAGCACTTTCTAAAAAAGTTCTCTCTGGAAAATCAAAAAGAAATAGCTGGCTTTGCCCCCGAAGCTAAAGAATTCCTTCTGAAATACCACTGGCCGGGCAATGTCCGAGAATTGGAAAATGCCATTGAAAGAGCTGTTATTTTAGCTAAAGATAGCCTGGTAACTTTAGCTGACCTGGCTTACCAAAATCTACCTTTAGCTCCTGTGAGCAGTGACAAGAGCCTCAAAGAATTGGAAAAGAGCCACATCCTGAGTGTACTTAGACAAACTAAAGGAAACCTGAGCCAGGCGGCAAAAATATTAGGCATCACTCGAATGACCCTCTATAACAAGGTAAAAACACATGACCTTGTTGTAAATAAAATAGACAAATGACTGTTTAATTTCTTTATACTTATGATGTAGTCTTCATCAGCCATAAAAGCGAATCGACACAAACAAGAAACTACCCTGAAGTTATCAGGGTAGTTTCTTGTTTTGGCACGAAAATTGCGACTATTCAAGGTGAAGACAAAAAGGAGGAGGTAATAGAAATGACAAAACCCATTTTGTTAGTGGAAGATGAAACCATCGTCAGGGAGTCATTAAGAGACTGGCTAACGAGTGAGGGGCAGGAAGTGGTTGCTGTTGAGGATGGAGAACAGGCTCTGGAAATAATTAAAAAACAGGAGTGCGGTGTTGCCGTCCTTGACCTTAAACTTCCTGGCAAAGACGGTATCCAGGTCTTAAAGGAAGCTAAAGAGCAAATTCCAACCTTAAAGGCAATCATTATTACTGCTTATCCGTCTGTGGAAACAGCGGTAGAAGCCGCCAAAGCTGGAGCTATAGATTATCTGGTTAAACCATTTGCCCCTGAGTCTCTGGAGCAACTAATCAGGGAAGTCCTTGAAGCTAAGCCAATGGCTGCCCCAGAAGTGATTATGGAGGAGAAGAAAGATGAAGTGAGCAAACTGGAAGAGGAGATTGCCACGTACCTGTCCTTAGGTCAGGACTTCTTCAAGGAGGGGGACTATTCGGCAGCAATAGCGGAATTTGAGAGGATACTGGAGATGGCACCAGGTAACCTGGCGGCGAGGGTCTGGATCCGGAAGGCAAAAACAGAAGCGGCAGCACCAGCAATTGAAGTAACGGCTACGGAAGTCGCTAAGCCCTGCGTCTGGATGAAGATGGGTGTTGTTTCTTACCGGGTATGCACTAAGGATTACGATTGTCTTACCTGCGAATTTGACCAGCAGATGCAGACTGCCGGTGAGTCACCAGAAATTGCCGCTGCCTTAGAAAGGCTAAAGGCATTGCCCGGAAACCAGAGACTTTGCCGCTATGCTCTTAAAGGTGACATCTCTTACCGTCTCTGCTCCCGAGCTTTCCACTGTGCCAACTGCGAATTCGGTCAAACGATGGAAGATGCTTTTTGGGTGAAGTTAGCTAAACGCCAAGCCAAGTTAGTTGCCAGACATGAGGCTTTAGCCAAAAAAAGGGGCAAAGCTGGTGGTGGAGTTACTGGACAGAAAGGGTTTTAAAGAGCTAAAGAGGTGATGGAAATGGTGTTAGAGCTTACCAAAATTGATGAAATTATAAATAAATATGGAGCTGACAAGGCGTTCCTAATTCAAGTGCTCCTCCATGTTCAACGAGAAAACCGGTGGTTGTCTAAAGATGCTCTAATACACTTCAGCGAGAGGCTTAGTGTTCCTCTGACCCAAATTTATCATATAGCTACCTTCTACAAAGCTTTTAGCCTGATACCACGAGGGCGCCATCAAGTTACTGTCTGCTTGGGTACCGCGTGTCATGTTCGTGGTTCGCCGCATATACTGGAACGAGCCCAGCAATTTCTTGGCATATCTCCAGGTGGTACAACACCGGACCTGAAATTCAGTTTGAAAAGCGTCAATTGTCTTGGTTGTTGTGCTTTGGGACCGGTGATGGTGGTGGGTAGGAAGTATCACGGCAAACTCTCGGTTTCCAAAGTAGGAGAGATTCTCCAAAGCTATGGTCAGGAGGAATAAGTGACTAAGCGGTTTTCATCACCAAAAGAGCTTGAAGAATTTAGAAAGGATATTTTATTAAAAAGGGACCCGAACAAACTTTGCATTTCCCTCTGTAGTGGCACTGGTTGCCTTGCCTATGGGAGCCAGGAAGTTGCCGCTGCTTTTATAGAAGAACTCACAAAGAAAGGCTTGGAGTAAAAGATAGATTTTAGGAGCACTGGCTGCCATGGATTTTGTGAAAAAGAACCGATAGTCGTAGTTTCCCCCAAAGGGACAGGTTACTGCAATGTGAAACCAGAGGATATACCAGAAATCGTGGACAGGACAGCTAAAGAGGAGGTTAGTGACAGACTGCTTTATATTGACCCTACCACGGGCGAAAAGATAGTTTATAAACACGAAATCCCCTTTTATAAATATCAGACCCAGATTATTTTTGCTAATAATTCTAAACTTAATCCGAAGAGTATAGAGGACTACATTGCTCTTGGAGGATATCGGGCATTAACCAAAGCCCTCTTTGAGATGACCCCGGAGGAGGTTTTAGCCGAAGTGGACAGGGCGGACCTTAGGGGTAGAGGTGGCGGAGGGTTCCCTGCCGGAAGGAAATGGAAAACCTGCCGCAAGGCTCCAGGAGAACCTAAATATGTTATTGTTAACTGTGATGAAGGAGACCCTGGTGCTTATATGGATCGGGGCCTTATGGAGGAAAACCCACACAGTGTGCTTGAGGGCTTAATCATCGGAGCTTATGCTATTGGTTCGCACCAGGGATTCGTTTATGTGCGGCAAGAGTATCCTCTGGCTGTGGAAAACTTAGAAATTGCCCTAAAGCAAGCTGAAGAATATGGGTTTTTAGGAGAAGATATTCTCGGCTCCGGCTTTAACTTTAAGGTCACTATTCATCGGGGTGCTGGAGCCTTTGTCTCTGGTGAATCAAGCGCACTCATGACAGCGATAGAAGGAAAAGTAGGCGAGCCGAGACCAAAATACATCCGCACTGCAAGTCAAGGGAATTTGGGAAAAGCCTTCCAACCTCAATAATGTGGAAACCTGGGCAAATGTCCCGCTGATTATTAACAACGGTGCTGATTGGTTTAGGTCCCTTGGCACCGAGGGAAGTAAAGGAACAAAGATATTCTCACTTGTAGGCAAAGTAAATAATACCGGACTTGTAGAAGTGCCGATGGGGATAACCCTGAGAGATATCATTTACAAAATCGGTGGCGGAATTCGTGAAGGCAAAAAGTTTAAAGCAGTTCAAACAGGTGGACCTTCCGGTGGAGTAATCCCAGAACAATTCCTGGATACCCCGGTTGACTTTGATGAACTCTCCAAACTCGGCTCCATGACGGGTTCTGGTGGGATGATAGTAATGGATGAGGACACTTGCATGGTGGATACGGCACGTTACTTCTTAAATTTTCTTACCGAGGAGTCTTGTGGTAAGTGTGTCCCCTGTCGGGAAGGAATATACCAGATGCTCAAAGTTTTAGATAGGATTCGCCGGGGAGAAGGGAAAGAAGAAGATATTGGTTTACTGGAAGAGATTGCCGAGGTGCTCACCGACGCTTCCCTTTGCGCTTTAGGGACTACAGCCGCTAATCCTGTGCTGACTTCAATTAAATACTTTAGAGACGAGTATGAAGCACACATAAGAGAAAAGTATTGTCCAGCTGGCGTTTGTAAAGGGTTGATAGCCTACTATATTGAACCCAGCCAGTGCCAGGCTTGCCTTATTTGCTTCCGGGACTGTCCAGTGGAGGCTATTAATGGTGGTAAGAGCTTAGTCCATATTATAGACCAGAATAAATGTACCAACTGTGGTACCTGCCTTGAAGTTTGTCCTCCCCGCTTTGGTGCCGTAGTTAAGCTTCCAAGTACAAAAATACCTGAGCCAGTTCCATTAGGCACACAAGTAATACGAAAGCGAGGGTAGAAAAATGAGCACAATCAATTTAATTATTGACAGGAAAAAAAGTCAAAGCTAAGGAAGGGATGACTCTTCTTGAGGCAGCACGAACTGTTGGAATTGACATTCCTACCCTCTGCCATCATGAAAAATTGGCTCCCTATGGTGCGTGCCGATTGTGCACTGTGGAAATAGTTCGGGAACAACACTCCCGATTAGTAGCTTCTTACTGTTATCCAGCTGAAGATGGGCTTGTAGTAAAGACAGAAACTAATCGATTAAGCAAGATTCGTAAGATACTTTTAGAGCTAATGTGGGCTCGTGCTCCTGGAATCGCACCCTTAAGGGAGTACGGGATGAGGTATGATATAACTGGCGTCCGAACAATTAGGGAATTTGTAATAGGATATGAAATAAAAACAAGGTTTGAGACGGAGCCAACTTTCTGCATTCTTTGCGGGTTATGTGTGCGTTACTGCGCTGAGATAAAGAAGAAGCACGCTATTGGTTTCATTGGAAGAGGAACACAACGGGAGGTAGTGTTTTTCCCCAAAATTGCCCGCAAGGAATGCACTGGGTGTAGGGAGTGCTTCTCTCTATGTCCTACAGGGATACTTCCTCCTCATTATGCCCTGGCTGAGGTGAGTTCCACCAAATAATGGAAGACTCTATCAAGCAGAAACTGGCAAAGTTATCAGCTCGGCGCCAAGCCCTGCGCAAAAAGGGTGCTTCTTGAAATATTAGGAGAATAACCTACCAAGGGGGTTAGCTGAGTTGGAGCTAATCCCCTTAATATCTGCGGGTTGTTTAATCTTGATTTCAGGTTTATTTTTAAGCACCCTAAACGCCTTTCACCCCCAAGTTTTTGTAGCGCAACCCTTTAGGGTCGCTTCGGGCGAGGCTTTAGCCTCGCGACGACATTTTTAAACTAACCCTTTTGATTCTGTATAAAACTCCGTTTTCAAGTGACCCAAAATTTATAATACAATTTTCAGGTGGTATTAGTCTATCTTCGTCGTGGAATTCAATTATAGAGATTCTTCGCCCACAAGGCTCGGTTGTTTACCAATGCTTATCCACCATCCTGAACAAGGCGGAGAAACCCTTCCTGAGGAAGGGTGACAAAATAAACAATCTTTCAATATGTCCTCGGCTCTTGACCAAATCTTGAAATAAAGATATTGTTAAGATATAGGAGCTAAAAATTTAACATTAGAGACAAAGGGGGATGTAATGGAAATCTTCGGGTTTGCTATTACCTTGCTTTCAATTGTGATTGCTTATTTAGCCTGGAATAATGGAAAATTGATGAGGCAAGCTATTGCCAAAATGGATGAAAGGATGTTACACCTGGATGAAAGAATTGCCAAAATGGATGAAAGAGCAGAATTGAGACATCAGGAAGTAGTAAAACTGCTTGAAAGAATGGATGAAAGGACTGCCAAAATTGCCGAGCTGATTGAAAGAATCCCAGAAAAGACAGCCAGGATTGTTTCAAATATGAGCCAAAAGAGCTAAAACTTTGGTAGCTAAACCAATTTTTCACTGTTCTCTCCATTGATGTATTCACTCTCGTCAACCCGCAGGGAAGGTTTCGACTTTTGTGGGGTGTCCTTCGCTCGCAATGACAACTGGACAATTGCTGAACAATATCTTGTTGAGTAAGCGTGCTTAATTACAAGACGAGGAGGTTTTGAATGGCTCTACCTTACTCTATGAACTCGGAGCAGATAAAAAGGTTAATGGACACAGCTTTAGGCGAAATAAAAGCCGATATGGTGGTTCTGGGTGGGGATGTGGTTAATGTGTATGCCCGAGAAATAATGCCCGGCTACTCCATAGCTACTAAGGGGGAAAGGATAGCCTATGTAGGTAAGGATGTGTCCCATACTATCGGACCAGAAACTAAAATTATTGAGGCTCAAGGAAAAACAATTATTCCCGGTCTTATCGATGCCCACACTCACATCCTCTGGTTATTTAATGTAGCTGAATTTGTGAAACATGCCCTGAAAACCGGCACTACTACAGTAATCACTGAAGGCATAGAACCAGTCACCGTCCTGGGCTATTCCGCCTTACTACCTTATCTTAAAGCTTTTGACAACCAACCTGTGAAAATCTTTGTTACTGTGCCGCCTGCGGTTACTATCAGCCCAGAGACAGGTAAATATGCTTTATCACCTCAGGCTTTGCGAAAATTTCTCAAAAAAGACAGGGTTGTCGGTTTGGGAGAAAGTTATTGGCTGTCGGTGGTGAAAAAAGAGGAAAGAGTAATAAGCCTCATAGTCGAGACGTTAGCTATTGGGAAAATAGCCGAAGGACACACCGCCGGTGCCAGAAACGACAAGCTCATATCCTACCTGGCTACTGGGGTATCATCTTGTCACGAGCCAATAACCGCCGACGAAGTTATAGACAGACTGAGGCTGGGGATTTATGTTATGGTCAGGGAAGGAGCTGTCCGTAAGGACCTGTCAACCATCGCTAAAATAAAAAAAGAACCCATAGATTTTAGGCGTCTCATATTAGTTAGTGACGGCATTAGCCCTGGAGCCCTACTAAAGGAAGGATATATGGACCAAATTGTCCAGAAAGCCATTGACCTCGGCTTTGACCCCCTTATAGCTATACAAATGGTGACTATAAATGCCGCCGAACATTTCTCTCTGGATACCCTTGTGGGGGGGATCGCTCCCGGCAAACTGGCTGATATAGTCATTATTCCTAATCTGAAAACTATCCGTCCCGAATTAGTCATCAGTAACGGCAAAATTGTGGCTCAAAATCAAAAAACCTTAGTCCCTCCCCAAAAAATCGCCTTTCCCAGAAGCTTTAGACAGACTATTCGCCTCCTCAGAAAGCTCGAACCAGCCGATTTCACTATCCTTACCCAAGAAAAGGAGACACCAGTTACAGTAAGAGTTATAAATCAAGTAACCGACTTAGTAACCAGGGAAGAACAAGTAACTATTGTCCCCCGGCAAAGTCGGCTGGAGTCGGACATTAGACGGGACCTCATCAAAGTAGCCGTTATTGACCGATTTGATGGACGGGGAAAGATGTTTACCGGTTTTATCAAAGGGTTTAAAATGACTAAAGGTGCCTTTGCCTCCAGTGCTACCTGGGATCTACCCGGAATAATTGTTGTCGGCACCAATGAGGGGGACATGGCACAAGCCGTAAATAGGATTTTCGAGTTACAAGGTGGGATAGTAATATATGCCGAGGGGAAAATCCTGGCAGAATTGCCTTTACCTATAGGTGGGGGGGTATCAGATTTACCCATGGAAGCAATCGTTGACAAAATGGCTGAAATACAGCAAAAAGCCAGGGATTTAAGTATGCCTTTTCCCGATGCTCACCTGACTTTAACTATCCTAACCACTGCTGCAATACCTTTTCTCCGTATCTGCGAGTCAGGACTGGTAGATATTCGGGAGAATAAAATTGTTAGCTTAATTATCACCGCACCAAATCTTCGATGTGGGGACCCAGATCCAAAAAATGATTGATTAACCTTGGGGTAATTAATTGTGGAGCCAACACAAAGTGATCCTAAAACCCATTGAATTCGTCAAGGATAAGGTTATAATCCTCGACCAGACCAAACTACCTCAAAAAGTAGTTTTCCTGAAACTGGGTAACTATGAGGATGTGGTTCGGGCTATTAAGGAAATGAAAATTCGGGGGGCACCAGCTATTGGTGTTACCGCTGCCTATGGAATTGCCCTGGGAGCCCAAAAAATTATCACCAAAAACAAAGATGACTTTCACAGCCAACTAAATCATATCCTGAGCACATTCCAAGCTACCCGACCCACTGCCGTTAACCTTTTCCGAGCTGTAAACAGGATGAAGCAAATAGCCCAAAGAAATACTGACATTGACCTAATAAAAACAGCTCTCCAGGCTGAAGCCAGGAGAATTCACCGGGAAGAAGAAACCGCCAGTGAAGCCCTGAGCCAGATTGGCAGTCAATTAGTGGAGAATGGTTTCACTATTCTTACCCATTGTAACACCGGCTCCTTAGCCACCGCCAGCTATGGCACTGCTTTAGGCATAATTAAAGCTGCCTGGAAGCAAGGCAAAAAAATTAATGTCATAGCTACCGAGACCCGCCCTCTCCTCCAGGGAGCCCGCCTTACTACCTGGGAACTTATTCAGGAGGGTATTCCAGCGACCCTAATTGTTGATTCCGCGGCCGGCTATCTAATGAGCCAAGGCAAAGTAAACTGCGTTATCCTCGGAGCTGACCGTATTGCTGCTAATGGCGATGTAGCTAATAAGATTGGCACTTATACTTTAGCGGTTCTGGCTACCGAAAACGGCATCCCCTTCTATGTTGCTGCTCCTACCAGTACTATCGACCTTTCTATAGCTTCTGGGGATGAAATCCCTATTGAAGAAAGGGATTTTAAAGAAGTAACTCACATTGAGGATAAGCCTATTGCTCCGGAGGGGGTAAAAACAGCTAATCCAGCTTTTGATATAACCCCCCACCTTTACATAACGGCTATCATCACCGAAAAAGGAATAGTGACTGAACCTTATGAGTTCAAATTGAGAAAACTTGTTGAGGAGGTAACTTAATGGCTGAAGCTAAAATTGGTATTATCGGTGGCACCGGGCTTTACCAGATGGAAGGGCTGACAGAGACAAAGGAAGTGAAAGTAAAGACCCCCTTTGGCGAGCCGAGCGATGTTATACTGACTGGTACTCTGGAGGGAGTGAGGGTAGCCTTTGTACCCCGGCACGGTGTGGGACATAGAATTCTGCCCTCTAAGATACCGTCCCGGGCTAATATTTATGCCTTAAAATCCCTGGGGGTGGAAAGAATTATCTCGGTGACAGCAGTAGGTAGTTTTAAAGAGGAGCTCAGACCAATAGACTTGGTTATTCCAGACCAGCTTATTGACCGCACCCGTAACCGCGTCAGCACCTTCTTCGGTGGTGGGCTTGTGGTTCACGTCGCTTTTGCCGAGCCTTTCTGCCCTGACCTGAACCAGATACTTTACGAATCAGCCAAAGAAGCCGGTGTTCAGGTACACAAAAATGGAACTCTTGTAGTTATGGAAGGTCCTCAGTTCTCGACAAGGGCTGAATCACGTCTACATCGTTCCTGGGATGCCGACATCATTAATATGACATCTTTACCTGAAGCTAAGCTGGCTCGCGAAGCTGAAATTTGCTATTCCACTTTGGCTTGTGTTACCGATTATGATGCCTGGTATGATGTCTATGAGCCAGTGACTGTCGACATGATTATTGCTAATTTACAAAAATCCACGGATGCTGCCAAAAAGGTGTTAAGGGGAGCTATAGGACGAATTGGGGAGCCTCGGAATTGCCCCTGCCCTACGGCTCTTAAGGAGGCAATTGTTACCTCTCCTAAACTTATTCCAGAAAAAGCTAAGAAAGATTTAGCACTGCTCATTGGGAAATATATTAAATAAGAGAGAATGGCAGCAAGAATTGAATTTAGTTGCTTAGCTACCGGTATTGGCAGCATGCCTCATATTGACCCTGCGGAAGCATACTCCGTAATTATGAAGTATTTGCCGGCTCTTCCCCACTGGGCTCAGTTACCCAAGCGTTCGCCTAAAGAGATTATGTACCTTCAATTTAGCGAAGGCTTTCCCGGTACAGTCGTAGAGGAAGACAAAATCTATGTTGACCGCTCCCCAAATTTCGACCAGGCTCTGGAGCAATTGTACACAGATTACCTGGACAACAATGCTGAAAGGTATGCCATAAGTGCCGAATATGCTGCTGGACTCCATGCCTTCCTCACCATAAAACCTCCAGGAGCGACAATGGTTAAGGGACAAATTACCGGACCCATTAGCTGGGGACTATCAGTTACTGATCGGGAGCGACGGGCAGTCCTTTATGATGATGTTTTATCGGACATCATTGCTAAATTTCTCAAATTAAAAGCCATGTGGCAAGAAAAGGGTTTGAGACGGCTTGGTGTTGAGACTATTATTTTTGTCGACGAGCCCTATTTAGCTTCCCTGGGGTCAGCTTTTGTTGCTGTGACCAATGAGCAAGTAACCACTTTGCTGGAAGAAGTCTTCTCAGGAATATCTGGACTTAAAGGCGTCCATTGTTGTGGTGGTGCTGACTGGTCGCTCCTTTTAGGCACTACCACAGATATATTAAGCTTTGATGCCTATAACTATGGAGAGTCTCTCAGTCTTTACCCGGCAGAAGTAAAATCCTTTCTGAAGCGAGGTGGCACTATAGCCTGGGGGATTGTGCCCAATCATGAAGAAGCCCTGGCTAAAGAATCAGTAGCCAGTCTCCGTGACCGCCTTGAAGAGACTATGGTACTCTTTGCCCGGAACGGCATTTCTTTTCGGCAACTCATCAGGCAGGGACTACTCACCCCTTCTTGCGGACTTGGACTCCTGTCACCAGAAGCAGCTATTCAAGCTCTGGAGCTATTATCCGAGCTTTCTGAGCAAATCCGCAAGAAGTACGTAACTTGAGAGTCTTTATTTTGTCATCCTCACCTTATTCCTCTCCCTTCAAGGGAGAGGGTAGGGGGGAATGATACTCCCTCCCGTCAAGGGAGGGAGTCAGAGGGAGGGTGACCCCCCAGGATGGTGGATAAGCATTGGTAATCAATCGCTCATACAGGAGGTTAAGTATGGAATGCCAGTTGGAAATAAACAAGGCTAAATGCACCTGCACTTACGAGCCCTGTGAACGAAAGGGAAAGTGCTGCGACTGTCTCTCTTACCACTGGAAATATAATCAACTACCCGGCTGCTTATTCCCTCCGGAAATAGAAAGGACTTATGACCGCTCCCTAAAGAGATTTGTGGAGGTTTACAGAAAAAGTTAACCACTCAAAAGCCATGAAAGTAATTTTACGCACTATAAGCTGGAAAGAAATAGAATATGATTTGCAGCGTGGGGGAATTGAGCCTCAAGTTATTCCCTGCCTTTGCTGCGGCACTTGCTGCACTAAATGGCAACCACCCATTGATGAAGGTGAAATTGCCACTATAGCCCGAGCCTTAAATATGCCTGTACTTGAATTCTACCAGAAATATATCCAGGAATATCCCCTGAAGCCAGGGACTTATCTCTTACGTCGCCAGGGTGACGCCTGTGTTTTCCTGAAATACCAGGAGGAAAAGGCCGTACGCACCATTTATCCTTTCCGACCGGCAGCCTGTCGCAACTGGACTCCCAGTCTATCTCGCCGCGAATGCCAGGAAGGACTCAAAAGACAGCTAAAAACGGTTTATTGAGAGTGTTTATTTTGTCACCCTCACCTTATCCCTCTCCCTTCAAGGGAGAGGGTAGGTGAGGGTTTCTCTGCCTTGTTCAGGGTGGTGGACAAGCGTTGGTAAACAACCTCTTATTACTACGAGAGTGTTGAGCAATGCCTTATTTTGTATTTAGGTAAAATGAACTTCAGATATAAAAGTTGGAGTTTATAAACAATCTTTCTTATTACCACTTGACTACCTTAATTTATTGCCTGAAGACCTGGGGCTCCTTTGCCAGTCTCCACAAAATTGTAGTATTATTAAAGATAGCTATGAACAAGCGTAAACGCATGGCAGCCTTAAAACACCGCCGGCGCTTGAGAAAGCTCAAGGAAAGAAGGCGAGCCCAGGCTTTAGCCAGCCTGGCTGCGGTAACTGCCGCACCAGTAGCAGAGGCTGTTGCTGAAGCACCTCCGAAGAAGAGAGTTGTCCGAAGAAAACCCAAAGCTCCAGCCGCTAAGCCATTGGCCGGGGTTAGCGCCGCTGAAGCACCACCAGCTCCAAAGAAGAGAGGCAGACCAAAAAAGGAAGTTTCGACTAAACCAGACAGTGAGTGAAGAAAGTTTATCTGCTTACGGGTGAACCAGGGACAGGGAAAACTACCCTCATCCGAGAAACTATTGGCAGACTAAAAGTCAAAGCTGGTGGATTCTATACTGAAGAAATTCGCCAAGGCAGGGTAAGGCAAGGGTTTAAGATTGTCACTTTAGATGGACAAGAAGCTATCCTGGCTCACGTTAACATTCCTACTCCTTACCGCGTCAGCAAATATGGGGTCGATATTAAGAATCTGGAGCGAGTTGGTGTTTCTGCCCTTCACCGAGCCATTAAAGAAGACGACTTAATAATTATTGACGAAATTGGCAAGATGGAGCTTTTCTGCCCCCAGTTTAAAAAAGCTGTTCTTGAAGCCATAAACAGCGGCAAAAAAGTCCTCGGCACTATTATGCTTCCCCCCAACCCCTTCGCTGATGAACTCAAACACCACCCCCAAGTCAAGGTGCTTATTGTGACCAGAGCCAACCGGGAGGAGGTGCTGGAAGAGGTGGTGAGGTGGTTGGAGCAAAAAAGTGAGGAATAAACTTGGCTAAATCTCATGTCGGTCTTGAAGCTTCCGAGATTGAGACTAAATTAATGACTGCTTTATTGGAGCAAGTTGGCAGAATTCTTCAACCAGATTTACTTAAAGCCCTTCTATCTGCACTTCCCGAGGAGGTTGCTACCAACAAAGAGAAGACTACGCGTTTCTTGCTTTTACTTGCTATTTTAGACCAGCAAGCAAAATCTGCTTCAGTTCGTTTGACTGCTGTTAAAATATACAAAACCTTCGGTGACGACCTTTTCATGAAGCCACAAAATGTCCTTCGTCGGATGGACAGGTTAGTCCCTCTAAAAGAGGATTATAAAATATCTCCGGCTATAGGAAGGGTCTTACCTCGCTTTGGCTGGATGGTCTTGAGAGTAGGTGCATTTCTGATATATGAAATGTTCCTAAACAACAAAAGACTCTCAACAACGCTTGGCGAGCGTGCCTCACCCAATGAAGCGCTTAATTCATTGCAGAGTAATCCAGTTCTGGAAGCGGTATTACGAGACAAGGCAGCAAGACTATTCATCTCCTGGGTGGACATCCAGCCCTTGGTGTAGATGTCTCTGAAGGGAAATGGAGCAAGTCGAGTTTTAAAATGCCCATAGATGGGCACGTAGGAAAGATTTTTTCAAGGACAGGTATGGTTCCCGAGATAATTCACGAACGGAAACAAGGCAAAGGTGAAGGATGGAATGTTATTAGTGCCGTAGATATGAGACCACTAATTCAAGATGTAGTAAGCAAGTTGAGTAAAGATTGCATAATGGTTGACCACGGTGCGTTTCGCATCGGCTTCAGTTGTTGCCCGGACAACCTTATGGGTATTAGCTGTGACTCATGTGAAAAGATTGAGCACTGTGAAATTGCTAGTCCAATCGGTTGCTCAGGTTATTGTATATTAAGCAAAAATTGCAAGCGGAATTTGACATGGAGAGCCTACTAACAAAATATAATGGGGGTAAAATGATGGTCAATTCATGGCATAAGTTAATTTTCGGGGACAGCCGGAGTATGAAAGAAATCGAGGATGAAACTGTGCATCTGATGGTGACTTCACCACCTTACTATAACGCCCCTTTTGATTATCCAGGCCTGTTCATGGATTATGCAGATTTTCTTCATTTACTGAAAGCCTTGGCTAAAGAACTTCACAGGGTGTTGGCTCCTGGTAGGGTAGCAGCTTATGTTACTGATGATATGCTGGTGAATGGTGAAAAGTATCCTGTGGTGGCTGATATAACGAGGATAATGATCGATGCCGGGTTTCGATACCGGGACAAGATAGTCTGGCGAAAGCCCGAAGGATATACTCGAATAAGCCGTAGAAGTGGCGTGGTTCTTCAACACCCCTACCCTATGTATTTTTACCCAGATAATATCCAGGAGAGCATCTTAATCTTCCAAAAGGGCAAATTCGACTACAACTACTTGAAGCAACTTAATATGAACGTAAAGCAATCTTCTCGTCTTGATGTCGGCGAATATCAGGGGAATAAATGGTATTTAACTGTTTGGGATATTACCAACGTGTTACCTATTCCAGGCAGGATTGAAGAAGGGATAGCAGCCTTCCCTGAGGAAATACCCTATCGCCTAATAAAGCTTTTTTCCTTTGTAGGAGAGACAGTGATTGATCCCTTTTTAGGTTCGGGGACTACTACCAAAATGGCACGAATATTGGGCAGAAACAGCTATGGCTATGAGATAGATGTTGAATTAATGGACATCATAAAAAGAAAACTAAATTATGACCAAATTACCTTGGCTGGGGATAAAATCGAGTTTATCGTTAGAGAAGACGCTCGTAAATTGAGAACCTGGCTAAAGGAGAAAATAGCCAAACAAAGGTCTGTAGTAGCCAAGAAAGCTAACTATTCGAGAAAATCTAACAAAGAGATAGCGAGCTTGCGTCTATTAGAAGCGAGGCGACGTTGGCTAAGTGATGAAAATAACCCTTAGACCTGTGGGCACTATTGATAATCACCCCCTTGAGGAGTTGAAGGAGAAACTGGCGCCGGTTTTTGGCTGTCCGGTGGAGATGAAGCCGGGAATTGGTGACCTTGACCGAGCTTATGACCCGAAGCGAAAGCAATATCAGTCTTCATTTCTCTTGTCTTCTCTTAATGCCCTGGGTAAAGAAAAGGAAGAAAAGCTCCTCGGAATAGCCGATGTTGACCTCTATGCTCCGGGACTTAATTTTGTCTTTGGCGAAGCTGATATTAATTCCGGGGTGGCTATCATTTCCTTGTGTCGCTTGCGCCAGGAATTCTATGGCTTGCCACCAGATAAGGCTTTATTTTTGGAAAGAGCCCTTAAGGAAATGGTGCATGAACTGGGACACACTTTTGGTCTACGCCACTGTTCCAACTCAAAATGTGTTATGCGCTTTTCTAATTGCTTAGCTGACACTGACTGGAAACAAGCTACTTTCTGCAGTCAATGTCGCCCCAGACTGCCAATTTAAAAAAGACAACTTTCAATGGCTGAGCTACCCACTTTAATCAAAGCCCTGCTCAATCCCCAGGCTTATCCCCACACCCCCAAAAAAGTAGACCTGATACAAACTCAAATGTCCTTTCTTCTGCTGACTGGTGATTATGTATACAAGGTGAAAAAACCGGTCAACCTTGGATACCTGGACTACACTACCCTGGGAAAGCGCCGATTTTTCTGCCATCAAGAAGTGAAGTTAAATCGGCGTCTTTGTCCCGAAATTTATCTATCTGTAGTGCCCATTGTTAAGGGAAAAGGGCAAATTTGCCTTGAGGGTAAAGGAAAAGCCATAGAATATGCCATAAAGATGCGCCAGTTACCTCAAGAAAGGATGATGAATGTCTTGCTTCAAGCTAGCCAGGTAACACCAGAGATGGTAACCAAAGTAGCCGAAAAATTAGCCATCTTCCATAAGAAAGCTAAAACAAATCTGGAGGTCAGTGCTTTCGGCGAAGTTAGCACCGTCAGGAAAAATACCGATGAGAACTTCACCCAAACGGAAAAGTATATCGGTATTTCTATTTCTCCTCAGAAATATCACCATATTAAGCACTATACTGATAACTTTCTGGAGAAAAATGCTTCTCTGTTTCTGGAACGGATCAAGCAAAAGCGAATAAGAGACTGCCATGGTGATCTTCATGCTGCTCATATCTGCTTTACTAACGGCATCTTTATTTATGACTGCATTGAGTTTAACGACCGCTTCCGGTACTGCGACGTAGCTTCTGAAATCGCTTTTTTGGCTATGGACTTAGACCATTACGCTCGGGCTGACCTATCCTACCACTTCATTACCGCTTATATTCAATTGAGCCAGGATAAAGGGCTTACTCAGCTCCTCAATTTCTATAAATGTTATCGAGCCTATGTCCGGGGTAAGGTAGAAAGTTTTAAACTGGACGACCCCTATATTCTAACTACGGAAAAGGAGAGAATATTAGCTGTCGCCCAGGGCTATTTTGGCCTGGCTTACCATTATACACGGCAAAGACCGCTTCTTTTTATAACTACCGGACTTTTGGGCACAGGTAAAACCACTCTGGCTCAAGCTTTAAGCCAGAGATTAGGACTGGTAATCATTTCCTCAGATGTTACACGGAAAAAATTAGCCGGTATTCCTTTAACAGAACATCGCTTTGATGAATTCAAGACTGGCATCTATTCTGAAGACTTTTCTCGCCGGACTTACGATGCGATGCTCGCTGAAGCTGAAAAACTTCTGTCTCAAGGGCAGTCGGTGATTCTGGATGCTTCCTTCAAGAAAAGGACTGACAGATTACAAGCCAGGAAGATAGCTGATAAAATAGGCGCTGATTTTTTAGTTATTGAATGTATTCTTGATGAAGAAATAGCTAAAAAGCGTCTGGAACAGAGACTTAAGGAGGGAACTATTTCTGATGGACGCTGGGAGATTTTTGAGCCACAGAAACAAGACTTTGAGCGGGTGGTAGAATTTCCCCCAGAAAGCCATATAATAGTGGATACTGCCCAGTCATTGTCTAAGATCATTGGGCTAATCTTAAAGAAGGTGGAATAATGGCAAATTATGATATCAAAGACCCGTCCTTATCACCCCAGGGCAAACTTCGCATAGATTGGGCAAGTCAGGAAATGCCTGTCCTGAATAGAATCAGGGAGCGTTTTGCCCAAGAAAAACCATTAAAAGGAATTCCTGTTTCAGCTTGTCTCCACGTTACCACTGAAACCGCCAATCTGGTCTTAACCTTGAAAGAAGGGGGGGCTCAAGTAGTTCTGTGCGCAGCAAATCCCTTGAGTACCAAGGATGATGTTGCCTCAGCTTTAGTGGAATATGGCATACCTACTTATGCCACTAAAGGTGAGGACAGTAAGACCTATTATCAGCATATTTTAGCCACTCTCAAGCATCACCCCCGATTGACTATGGATGATGGTGCTGACCTGGTGACTACCCTCCATAAGGAGCATCCCAAACTTGTAACTAATGTTATTGGTGGTACAGAAGAAACAACAACCGGTGTTATCCGGCTTAAGAATATGGAAAGAGATGGAAAATTAAAGTATCCTATTATTGCCGTAAACGAGGCACGCACCAAGAGGTTCTTCGATAACCGTTATGGTACCGGTCAGAGTACTATAGACGGCATTACTCGGGCAACCAATATCCTCTGGGCAGGGAAGAAAGTGGTAGTCTGTGGCTATGGCTGGTGCGGCAAGGGTGTGGCTCGTCGGGCTCAAGGCTTAGGAGCGCGAGTAATCATAGCTGAGGTTAACTCGATAGCCGCTCTGGAAGCTATAATGGATGGCTATCAGGTTATGCCCCTGTTAGAAGCAGCTAAAATGGGTGATGTCTTCATCACCGCTACTGGCAATACCAATGTTATTGATGGACAGCATCTTAGAGAAATGAAAGACGGGGCTATTCTGGCAAATGCCGGTCACTTTAATGTGGAAATAAACATCCCGGGTTTAGAGCAATTGGCACAGAGTAAAAGGCAAATACGACCCTTTGTTGACGAATACACTTTGGAAGATGAACGACGCCTTTATCTCTTAGCTGAAGGCAGGGTTGTCAATTTAGCTGTTGCCGAAGGGCACCCGGCGAGTGTTATGGATATGAGCTTTGCCAACCAGGCTCTATGTATAGAATATCTGGCTAAAAGGCAACAAAGGCTTGAGCCAAAAGTCTACCCGGTGCCGGAGGAAATTGACACAGAAGTAGGCAGGCTTAAGCTTATGAGCATGAATATAACTATTGATTCTTTAACTGATGAGCAGAAAAAATACCTCCAGAGCTGGGAGGCAGGGACTTAGTTTAAAAGAATTATTTTTGATAGTTGCGATAAAATAATCACTGAGGAGGGAAAATCAAAGATAGGAAAGTCAGGAAAAGACATGTTTTTGACTGAAGATTTCACGCTAACATTTGAAAAGCGTGATTATTCCTGAAGGAGGGAAATACTTTTAGGTTCCCCCCACGAACAGATTTGGAGGTGATTATAAAGAATGGAACTGGTTTTGTGGGTTATAGTGGGTATACTCAATCTTATTGCTATTTTGCTCGGGGTGCTTCTCGGTTTTGTGATTCGAGGTTCTCTTCTTTTAGGGAGATTGATAGAGGGGCAAGGACGGATAAACGATGAATTAAAAGAACTGAAAGAGGAACAAAGAAGGATGGGTGATGAACAGAGAAGGATGGGCGACGAATTAAAGGAACTGAGAGAAGGGCAAAAATGGATGGGTGAAAGATTAACTAAAATTGAGGAGAAGTTGAAATAAAAAAATTAGCCCGAAAGATTAGAGGCGGGCTTCCAGTTCGTATTAAAGGAAAAAATGCTGAATACTTTTGCCCAAGCTGATTCCTACTTTTTCACTTCAGAATCCGTTACCGAAGGGCATCCAGATAAACTCTGCGACCAGATTTCAGATGCTATTCTTGATGCCATTTTAGCCAAAGACCCTATGGCTCGAGTTGCCTGTGAAACGGCTGTGGCTATGGGACTAATCATGGTTCTGGGCGAAATTACCACCGATTGCTATGTGGAAATTCCGGATATTGTCCGTCAGGTGATTAAAGAAGCCGGCTACACTCGTCCTGAGTATGGTTTTGAATACCGTACCTGTGGGGTAGTTGTTTCCATTAAAGGACAATCTCCGGATATTGCCGCCGGAGTGGATAAGTCCCTGGAGATAAGGGGAGGTGAGGTTACCGACGAGATTTTGGATAAGACCGGTGCTGGCGACCAGGGAATGATGATTGGCTTTGCCTGCACCGAGACGCCAGAACTTATGCCATTACCTATTTCTTTAGCCCACAAACTGTGCCGACAGCTGGCTCGGGTCAGAAAAGAGAAAGTCCTCCCCTATTTGCGACCCGATGGCAAATCCCAGGTAACTGTAGAATATAATCACGGTAGACCAAAACGGGTAGACTGTGTTGTCTTAGGTGCTCAGCATGATGATGAAGTTGACCACGATACTATTAAGCGTGACTTGATACAAAATGTAATCAAAGCCGTTATTTCCTCTGATTTGCTGGATAGTAAAACTAAATATTATATCAATTCTGCTGGGCGTTTCGTGATTGGTGGACCTGTCTCTGACACTGGTTTTACTGGTCGCAAAATCCTTGTCGATACCTATGGAGGAGCCTGTCGTCATGGTGGCGGCTGCTTTTCCGGAAAAGACCCCACCAAAGTTGACCGCTCCGCTGGTTATATGACCCGGTATATTGCCAAGAACCTGGTCGCTGCTGGTTTAGCCGACCGCTTGGAGGTGCAGGTGGCTTATTCTATCGGCGTGGCTCATCCTCTTTCCTTATCTATTGAGACCTTTGGCACCGGGAAAGTGTCTGACGAGATTATCTTAGACTTGATTAAAAAGCACTTTGACCTCCGCCCCGAAGCTATAATCAGGATGCTTAACCTCCGCCGCCCCATCTACCGCCCTACCGCTGTCTACGGACACTTTGGACGAGATGACCTCGACCTCCCCTGGGAAAAGACTGATAAAGCTGAAATCTTGAGAAAAGAGGCAGGATTGTCCTAGAGCTTGACGCCAAAAACATGAGCACCAAAATCAAATTTGGCACCGATGGCTGGCGGGGAATTATTGGTGAAGACTTCACCTTTGATAATGTGCGTATCTGCGCCCAGGGTGTGGCTAATTATCTGAAAGAAACTGGCACTCCCGAAGGGGGACTTATCATTGGCTATGATACTCGTTTTGCTTCAGAGGAATTTGCCGCGGCAGCCGCAGAGGTCGTCGCTGGAAATGGAATTAAAGTCCACCTTTGTCCTAAGCCAACACCAACACCTGTAATAAGCTATGCCGTGGTCGCAGCTAAAGCTGACGGCGCTATTATCATTACCGCCAGCCACAACCCAGCTTTATGGAACGGTTTTAAATTCAAGTCCTTAGACGGAACCAGTGCTCCCCATCCCATCATCAACCAGGTAGAAAAACAAATTGCCCGCATTATATCTACCGGCAAACGAGAGCAACTGCCTCTTGCCTCTGCTGTTAAAAAGGGACTTGTGGACTACTGGGATCCAGCTCCGTCTTATATGAAGCACTTGAAGTCACTGATTGACCTTACGCCTCTGCGCCGAAGCCAATTGAAGGTAATTATTGATGTTATGTATGGGACTGGGGCTGGTTATCTTCAGGCCCTCCTTCAGGGTGGCAAAATGCAAATTACAGAAATAAATAGCGAGCGTAACCCTCTCTTTCCCGGAATCCAGCCTGAGCCTATTGCCAAAAACCTGATTAAGCTGTCTAACTTAGTCAAGGAGCAAAAAGCCAATGTGGGGCTGGCTAATGATGGCGATGCCGACCGCATTGGCATTATTGATGAAAAGGGGGAATTCCTTAACCCCCACCAGGTCTTTGCGTTACTCAGCCTTTATTTCTTAGAAGTGCGGGGGGAGAGGGGACCCATAATTAAAACCGTAAGTTCTACTGACATGCTTTATCGGTTAGGAGAGCTTTTCCAGGTTAACGTCTATGAGACACCTGTAGGTTTTCCTTATGTAGCTCCATTAATGCTGGAGAAAAACGCCCTCATCGGTGGAGAAGAAAGTGGTGGCTATGCCTTTAGGGGACATGTCCCGGAGCGGGATGGCATTCTTGCTGCCCTTTACTTTCTTGACTTTATGGTTAAAACGGGTAAAGGTCCATCCCAGCTAATAGACTACCTTTACGCAAAAACCGGACCTCATTACTATGACCGTCTTGATTTCCCTCTGCCTTCTCATAAGCGTCCAACAATTATTGACCGAGCCCAGACCTCCCCCGAATACATTGCTGGTGTTAAAGTAACCCAGGTGGACACCACTGACGGTTTCCGCTTCGTGTTAGCTGATGGCTCCTGGCTCCTTATTCGCTTTTCTGGCACCGAGCCCTTAGTCCGGCTTTATGCCGAAAGTAGCACTAAAGAAAAAGTCGCCAAAATACTGCAAAGCGGTAAGAAATTTTTAGGTTTATAGTGCTTAATCTTGATAACCCTGACATATATAACCGCCTTGACCCGGCGAATATGCGGGCTCATCTTCACCATTTGCCTGAACAATGTCATCAAGCCTGGCAGAAGGCTAAAGCTTTCCCTTTGCCCTCCGATTATGTCCATATTGACAAAATAGTCATTCTTGGGGTGGGTGGCTCAGCCATAGGTGGCGACCTTATGCGGGGGTTGACCTATTTCTTAAGTACACCTATTATCTTCGTCCACCGGGATTGTGACCTTCCACCCTTCGTAGATGATAGAACCCTGATTATCGCCTCCAGTTATTCTGGGATGACTGAAGAGACCCTGTCGGCTTTCCACCAGGCTTTGAAAACCAAAGCTAAGAAATTAGCCATTACCACCGGGGGTAAATTAAAAGAATTAGCCGAAAGACATAATGTACCCGTTTTCATTATAGACTACTCCTCACCCCCTCGGGCTGCTTTAGGCTATAGTTTCATCCCGCTTCTGGTTTTTCTCCACAAACTGGGCTTCCTTAAAGACGAGCCCTCCATCGAGCCAATGATTAAAGACTTAAAAGCCCTTGTGAAAAAACTAAAGGAAACTGAGCCCGTGTCTTCAAATCCGGCCAAGCAGTTGGCAACAGAATTATATGGCAAACTGGTAGTTATTTATGGGGCTGGTATTCTCTCAGAAGTAGCCCATCGCTGGAAGACCCAGTTTAACGAAAATAGCAAAGCCTGGGCTTTCTATGAGGTTTTCCCTGAGCTAAACCATAACGCCATTGTCGGCTATCACTTCCCGGGAGAAGTAGCCAAGCAAGTCTATGTAGTCCTCCTTCGCTCCCCGTCCTTTCCCCCACCAATTCTCCGTCGCTATGAAGTCACCGCCGAAATCCTGACCAAATTTGATATTAAACACAAAATTGTTGATAGCCAGGGGGAAAGTGAACTCAGTCAGATGATGGGCTTAGTTTTTTTAGGTGATTGGGTCAGCTATTACCTGTCTATTCTTTATGAAATTGACCCCACTCCCGTTGGAGCCATTAACTACCTAAAACATCGCCTGCGCTCCATTATTGCACAGTAGCGAAGTAGCCACCAGCCTTTATTGGACCGTTCAACCTTTGCCAAGCTTGGCGGATTAGAAATTCCGCCCCGTAGTTTCTTTCAATGGAGACTAAAACCAACCACCTTTGGCTTTAGCGCTTGGTGTATTGAGGAGCTTTGCGAGCGCGCTTGAGGCCATATTTTTTGCGTTCTTTTACCCGGGGGTCTCGGGTGAGGAGTCCTTCCTGACGCAATAGGGGCTTAAAGCCTTTGCTGATTCGAGCCAGAGACCGAGCAATTCCATGGCAGATAGCTCCGGCTTGCCCACTTACCCCGCCCCCGTTCACCTTGACCATAACATCAAATTTCCCCACAGTATTAGTAGCCAAAAGGGGGAGTTGAATAAGACGGCGGTGTTCCAGGCGAGGGAAGACCTCCTCATAAGGTTTGCCGTTGACTGTGATTATCCCGCTGCCTGAGAGAAGTCTTACCTGGGCTACAGCACATTTGCGTTTTCCGGTTGCCCGATTGTAAGTCCCATTAGCCATAACTAATTACCTTTCAGCTCCGATATTTGTTGAGATTGCTTCGCCCTGCTCACAATGACCTGAGCTTGATGGGGATGGCTATCTCCAGCATAAATCTTAAGCTTTTTAAACATAGCTCTACCTAAACGATTATGGGGGAGCATCCCTTTAACAGCATGTTCAATCACCCGTGTGGGATGCTTCTGAAGCATGTTTTCGAAGGTAACACTCTTTAAACCACCGGGATAGCCGGAATGAGAGTAGTAAATTTTTTCCTTAGCTTTTTTCCCGGTTACCCTAATTTTAGCGGCATTAATAACCACTACATAGTCTCCGGTATCAAGGTGGGGGGAATATATGGGTTTATGCTTCCCCATAAGTAACTTGGCTATCTGAGAACATAGTCTGCCCAGAGTCTTGCTAGAAGCATCAATTAGATGCCACTGGCGCTTAATATCGTCGGGTTTAGTGCTATAAGTTTTCATTTCCAAAATCAGCCAAAGGTTTAGGATAATTGATTTTGGTCAGACACAATCCATAAGCCGGCGCCGTTGGTCCTGCCAGGCCCAGTCTTTTAGCATCCAGTATCTGACGGAAATCATCAACCCCTATCCTGTTTAAGCCAACTTTAAGCAATAGTCCCACGGTATTACGCACCTGATGGGGCAGGAAGGAGTTGGCTATAATGCGAAAAGCAACCCAGTTCCCCTTTTTTCTTAACTTAGCCTCATAAACTGTTCGCACTGGATTGGTTATTTTACCCAGAAAGGTGGCAAAAGAGACAAAGTTGTGCTCGCCTTCGAGAAATCGACAGGCTTCATTCATAGCTGACAAGTTTAAGGGATTAGACACAAAATAAGCTAACCGGCTGGCAAAGGGCGACCTTACTTGGCGATTCAGGATATAGTATTCATACTCCCGGCTCATGGCATCCCGTCTTACATTGAAATTTTCAGCTACTCTATAGGCTTCTTTAGCCACGATATCCTGAGGCAAATAATAATTAAGGGCTTTAACTAAAGTCTGGGCTGGTAAGTTACTCTTTGTCCAGAAGCTAATTACCTGGCCTTTAGCATGCACTCCAGCATCGGTCCTGCTGGTAGCTATCACCCGGCGACTTTCTCCAGTCAATCTCATAATAGCTGCCTCCAGCTCTCCTTGAATAGTAGGCAGACTTTTTTGCCATTGGAAACCGTAGTAACGCTCACCATTGTATTCTATAACTACAACAACTTTACTGGCATCATCAAACAGTTTCATTTCTTGTCACCCAACGAAATCGGAAATTTCGCGGGGAACAAAATGCTTACTCAACCAGTTCCAGTTGGACAATAGACGCATTATCACCAAGCCTGGGACCTAACTTGGTCAGTCTGGTATAGCCCCCGGAACGGGCGGTATACCTTTGAGCAAGCTCAGAAAAGACTTTAGCGACCACCTTTTCATCAGTAATGAAGGTTAAAGCCTGCCGCCGGGAAGATAGACTACCTTCTTTACCCAGGGTAATCATCTTTTCAGCTAAACGGTGCACTTCCTTGGCTTTAGCCTCAGTAGTGACAACCTTCTCATACCGTAACAGGTCCGTGACCAAATTGCGAAACAATGCCCGGCGGTGAGCAGTAGGTCTACTCAACTTACGACCAGCTATCTTATGTCTCACCTGCTATCTTCCTCCTCATCAAAATGTTAGTGGAGGCAGCCTGTCCTTTCTTTTCCCTTATTTCTATAGGCAAAGGTAAACCTAAGTTGTTCAAAACCCTTTCTAACTCTTCTTGAGACTTTGCCCCAAAACCGGGCAGAGCCAACAGCTCATCACGGCTCTTTTCTAAGAATTGCCCAAGGGTAGTAATGCCATACCTTTTCAAACTATTATAGGTGCGAGTTGATAAATTCAATTCTTCTAAAGGCATATTATATTGTTCTGGAGATAAAAGTTGACGCCAGGATACAGCTGCTTCCAGGACTGGAGCCTTAACCAATTCCCGAAAAAAGGATAACTGCTCAACAAGAATGCCAGAGGCTTTAACAACAGCCTCGGCGGGAAAGATAGTACCATCAGTCCAAACTTCCAGAATTAACCTTTCTTGACTACCTTCCTGACCAGGGTGAACAGCTTCTATAGAGTAATTAACCCGGTATACGGGACTAAAAATGGCATCTACTGGGATCGCCCCAATAGGCAAACCGCTGCTGGAACCAGCCGGAATATAGCCTTTGCCCAATTCCACATTAAACTCTACATAGAGTTTAGCCTCTGGGGAATCAAGGGTTGCCAGATGAAGTTCGGGGTTAGCAATTTTAAAATCTACTGATGGCTTAATATCGGCAGCACGGATCTCACCTTCACCCTCTACTTCCAAAATCAATTTACCGGGTCGGTTAGTTATAGAACGGAGTCTTATCTGTTTTACATTCAATAAAAAGTCTATAGTGTCCTCCTTCACATAGGGCATGGTGGAGAACTCGTGCTGAATGCCCTCAATTTTGACCCAGGTTATGGCAGCACCGGGGAGGGAACTGAGAAGTACCCGACGCAGAGCATTGCCCAAAGTTATGCCCCCACCCCGCTTCAGGGGCTCTACAGCAAAGCGCCCATAGGTATCACTTGCCTCAATACAGTCTACTTTCGCGGGAGTTGAAAGAGTCATGAACTTTCTCTCACTAATCAAAAAACTGTTAACCCGTTACCTGGAATAATATTCAACAATAGCTTTCTCGTTGAACTTAACCTGAATATCATCTCGGGTGGGAAAGCTGATAACATACCCGACGAGTTTTTCCTTATCCAGACTCAGCCAGCTGGGAACAGTAACATCACCAATAACCTGGACTAATTCTTTATAATATTCCGTCTGCTGGCTACCCTGCCGCCATTCTATAATATCCCCGGGTTTCACTAAAAAGGAGGGGATGTTGGTTTTGCGCCCATTCACCAGAAAGTGTCCATGCCGAACTAATTGTCTTGCCTGAGACCGGGAGGTAACAAAACCCAGCCGATAGATAACATTATCAAGGCGTCTCTCCAACAGGACTATGAGATTTTCCCCAGTAATGCCGGGAAGACGTTCGGCTTCGGCAAAAAACCTGCGGAATTGTCGCTCCAGGACTCCATAGGTATAGCGGGCTTTCTGTTTTTCCAGCAACTGTAGCCCCCGGTCGGAAATCTTCCGCTGCCTGACAGAGCGTTGCCTTGGAGAACCTTTGCGTCGTTCCAGAGCGCACTTTGGGGTAAGACACCTCTCCCCTTTAAGCATCAGCTTTTCGCTGACTCGACGACACAAGCGGCAAACAGGCTCTACATACCTTCCCATCTTTTCACCTTTATACCCGCCTTCGGCTGGGTGGGCGGCAGCCACCATGGGGAATAGGGGTTACGTCTCGGATAGCAGTAACCGAAAGCCCTGAAGCTTGAAGAGAGCGGATAGCTGCCTCGCGCCCACTTCCAGGACCTTTAACATAGACTTCGACCCGGCGCAAACCATGGTCTAAAGCTCGGCGCACAGCTTCCTGAGCAGCTAACTGAGCAGCATAAGGAGTGCCCTTCCGGGAACCTTTAAAGCCGGCAGTTCCAGCACTTGCCCAGGCAATCACATTTCCTTTGGGGTCAGTAAGGGTGACAATAGTATTGTTGAAAGTAGACTGAATATAAGCTTTCCCTTCAGATACCCCCTTACGCTCCCGTTTCTTAACTCCTGTTTTCCTTCTCGGCATTCCAGTCTCGCTTTATTTCTTAGCCATACCCCGCTTTTGTCCTCTACCGGCTACTGTCTTTCGTGGACCACGCTTAGTTCGGGCATTAGTCCGCGTTCGCTGTCCTCGAACCGGCAAATTCCGCCGATGCTTCAGACCTCGGTAACAGCCAATTTCGACAAGTCGCTTAATATTAAGATTAACTTCCCTCCTGAGTTCCCCCTCTACCTTATACTGTCTATCAATAATTTCACGGATGTGAGCGATTTCACCTTCCTTGAGGTCCTTTACTTTGGTTGAAGGATTAACACCAGCGGCAGACAAAATCCGCCGGCTTAAGGTAGGTCCAACCCCGTATAGATACTGTAATGAAACCTCAACTTTCTTATCTTTAGGTATATCAACACCAGCAATGCGTGCCATCTCTTACCTCGCTGATAAAATCAGCCTTGCCTCTGCTTATGTTTTGGGTTTTCACAAATTACCCTGATTACTCTGCGTCGCCGAACAATCTTACACTTTTCACAGCGACGCTTGACTGAAGACCGTACTTTCATTGTCCAATACTTCCCTATTACTTATTTTTAGAAACTCCATAGATAATAGATTCTCCTGGCTTATCTGTCAAAAAGGTTTTCTCCGCTTTGTTCAGAATGGTGGATAAGCATTAGTAATCAATCTCTTATTTAAATCGATAAGTAATCCGTCCCCGAGTTAAGTCATAGGGCGAAAGTTCTACCAGCACTTTGTCTCCGGGCAAAATTCTAATATAATGAACTCTTATTTTCCCTGAAATATGAGCTAACACTTTATGCCCGTTGGGTAATTCCACACGGAACATCGCATTAGGCAAAGACTCAATCACCGTCCCTTCAACCTCTATTGTTTCCTTCTTAGGCATATTCCTTTATTTAAAGTATTGTCAGAATTTCAGCCTCATTACGAGCAATAATAATAGTATGTTCAAAATGGGCTGCCAGACTGTCATCCGCCGTAAGAACTGTCCATTGATTATCAGCAAGCTTGGTGCGCCAGCCACCGGCAGTTACCATAGGCTCAAGGGCTAAGGTTGTCCCTTCTTTCAAGAGATGACCCTCGCCAAAAAAGCCGAAGTTCGGCACTTGCGGTTCCTCATGGAGTTGCCTGCCAATACCATGACCCGAATACTCCCGAACCACAGAAAAACCCTTAGACTCTACATAGCACTGAATAGTAGCCGAAATATCACCCAAATGGGCACCAGGATGAGCCGCAGTAATGCCAGCTACTAAAGCGGCTTTAGTTACAGAAATAAGTTTTTCAGCTTGAGGACTGACCTTGCCTACTCCTACCGTTATTGCCGCATCAGCATGAAAACCTTTATAGATTCCCCCGACATCCAAGGAAACAATATCCCCCTCCTCTAAAACGCGGTCACCAGGAATGCCATGCACCACTTCGTTATTTACTGAAACACACAAATGGGCTGGAAAACCATGGTAACCCTTAAAAGAAGACTTAACCCCTCCTTTTTCTAATTCGTGGACAGTAACCATTTCCAGATGAGCCGTTTTTATTCCCGGTTTTATCTCCTCCTTTAACTTCTCTAAAATTGAGGCTACAAACTTCCCCGCCTGTCGCATAGCTGCAATCTCTGACCCGGATTTAATAATTACCATGAGACTGTTTACCAACCCCCATTCTGTCATGACACGCAGTAATTACTCAACACTCTCTTATCGTTTGGCTTGTTCATAGCGAGAGCTTTTAGTATATTTTCAGTTACCGTTTCAACCCCGGCCTCGCCATCTACTTCAATCAATTTGCCTTGCGCCTGATAATAGTCAAGAAGAGGCAATGTTTGGGCAAAATATACTTTTAATCTTCCCTTTACTGTGTCTTCGGTATCATCAGGACGCTGATACAGCTCACCGCCACACTCATCACACTTGCCAGTTGTTTTTGGCGGAGAGGTTATCGAGTGATAGGGAGTTTCACAATTACGGCACAACCAGCGTCCACTAATCCGCCGGAGAAGTTCCTCCTCAGATACCTTAATATATATCACCTTGTCTACAACTTTGCTCATACCAGCCAGTGCCTTGTCCAAAGCTTGAGCCTGCGCTAAAGTTCGAGGAAATCCATCAAGAAGGCAACCTAAACTACAATTTTTAGAATTAAGCCGCTCCAAAATCATCTTTATAGTAACTTCGTCAGGAACCAATGCCCCTCTTTCCATATAAGACTTGGCTAAAAGACCGAGACTTGTTCCCTTTGCCACTTCCTGACGGAAGAGATTACCTGAGGCTATATGGGCTATTCCTAATTTGCGGGACAGGAACTCGGCTTGTGTTCCCTTTCCAGCTCCAGGAGCTCCCAGTAAAATCAGATACATTCAAATCTATCTCAGGAAACCTTCATAGCGGCGCATCAGGAGCTGAGCTTCTATTTGTTTCATAGTATCCAAAGCAACACCAACCGCAATAAGCAAGCCGATGCTGTCAAGGGTTAAAGCTCCGACATCAGTAATTTCCCGAGCCACAAAAGGCATAATTGCCACCATTGCTAGGAAGAGAGCACCTCCCCAGGTAATCCGGGTAATAACCTGGTTAAGGTAATTGTCCGTAAGACGCCCAGGACGGATACCAGGGATAAAACCACCTTGACGCTGCAAAGTTTGTGCCAGATTCATCTGCTGGAAAATTACCATGGTATAGAAAAAGGCGAAAGCAATCACAAACAGAAAATATAACCCCCAGTAAAGGAGACCTAAGGGAAGGGCAGCTTCAGGGCTAAAGATTTCCATAATTCTATTAGCCCAGTTTGGGTCTTGCCCGGGAGGGCGAGCCAGATAACTGGCTATGGTGCTGGGGAAAATCATTACTGACATAGCAAAAATGAGGGGTATCATACCAGCAGAGTTTACTCGCAATGGAATGTGAGTCGACCCGGACTGCCGATACATCCGACCCCCTCGCATAACGCTTCGAGAATATTGGACTGGAATACGCCGGTGAGCTTCAGTGAATATAACAATAACAACAGCCAGGGCTAATCCCAGAATGATAAAAACAAATAAACCGCTAAAGTTCTCTTTAGCCAGATAACCTCGCCCGATCATTTCTGGTAGTCCAGCCACAATACCAGCAAAAATTATTAGAGAAATCCCATTACCAATGCCACGCTCAGTGATGAGTTCACCAAGCCAGACGCAAAAAATAGTGCCGGCAGTTAGGGTGAGAACCATAGCTACGGTTGGTAACAATTCGGTGTCAGCAATAATACCCTCTCCCCTGAGTAAGGTGATTTGGGCATAGCCCTGAAGAGCTGCCAAGGGTGCTGTTAGCCAATGGGTAATCAGGTTAATCCTATGTCTACCAGCCTCTCCCTCCTGGGCAAGAGCCCGGAGGCGAGGAATAACTGGTATCAGTAGTTGCATGATAATAGAAGCCGTTATATAAGGAAAAACACCCATAGCCGCAATGCCAAAATTCCTCATAGCACCACCGCTAAACAGGTCAAGCATACCTAAAAGTTGATTTCGCTCAAAAAGGTCTCGCAATGCAGCCAGGTCAACACCGGGTAACGGCACATGAGCTACAAAGCGAAAGATTACCAAAATACCCAGTGTGATAAGAAATCTGCGCCTTAAATCAGGTAGAGTAAAGGCATCCAACATCGCCTGAAGAAGTCGTGGTCTCCCTTCCCTTTGCCGCATTTTAAATCCTTTTTACCTTTCCGCCAGCAGTCACAATTTTTTCTTCAGCTCCCTTAGAGAACTCGGTAGCACTAACCAAGAGAGGACGAGCAATGTTGCCATTACCCAGGATTTTAACCGGCTGTTTCAATGATTTGAGCAGACCCATTTGAAATAATTTCTCAGGAGTTACTTCGCTATTAGCGGCGAAAATATTAAGCTTACTTACATTAATAATGGCATAGCGAGTTTTAAATGGATTCACAAATCCCCGTTTTTGAGGCAAGCGTTTTATAATCGGTAATTGTCCACCCTCAAAACCAGGCCGGACTTTAGTGCCAGAGCGAGACTTCTGCCCCTTACAGCCCCGTCCAGAATAAGTTCCGTGTCCACTACTGTTTCCCCGCCCAACCCGTTTCCTTTTATGTTTAGCTCCAGGTGCCGGTTTTAGTTCATTTTGCTTCATTTTCAACTGCCTCAACTTCAACCAAATGTTTCACCTTAGTCACCATGCCCCGTATGGATGGTGAGTCTTCTTTGGCTATCGTTTGTCCAAGCCGATGGAAGCCCAAAGCCTTCAGAGTCTGTCGCTGGTCTCTGGAATGGCCAATATCACTTTTGACCCAGGTAATGTATAGTTTACCCATTCCTCCCAACCTCTACAACTTCCGGTTCCGCTTTGCGCCTGGTTACAGCTTCTTTGGGATCCCTGAGGCTTGCTAAACCAAGTAAAGTTGCCTTCACTACGTTAACTGAATTTGAGCTGCTTAAAGATTTAGTTAGAATGTCTTTTACCCCGGCAACTTCAAGAAGGGCTCGAGTCCCACCGGCGGCAATAACCCCGGTACCTGGGACTGCCGGCTTAAGCAGAACTTTAGTCGCCCCATATTTAGTCAGCACTTCATGGGGGATAGTAGTTCCAGCAAGGGATACTTTAATCAGATTCTTGCGAGCCTCAACACCTGCCTTACGCACTGCCTCGGGTACTTCTCTGGCTTTGCCTATACCAGCACCGACGATTCCCTCACCATTGCCAACTACCACTAAAGCTCTAAAGTTGAGCCGCTTGCCCCCCTTGACCACTTTGGCAACCCGGTCGATAGACACCAACTTTTCTGTAAAGGACAACTCAGAAGCATCAACTTTATCTTTCTGGACTAATGGCTTTGTTACCGCTTTCACGAAAATAACCTCAAAATTCTAAACCAGCCTGGCGTGCTGACTCAGCCAAAGCTTTTACTCTGCCGTGGTATTTATAGCCACCTCGGTCAAAAACTACTTGCTTAATCCCCTTTCGCAATGCCTTTTGAGCAACTAAACTGCCGACCAATCCGGCTTTCTCTACCTTTGTTTTCTGGTTAGTCCTATTCACTATCTCAGGCGAAAGATTACTGGCTGAAACCAGAGAACTTCCGGTTGAATCGTCTATAATTTGGGCATAGATGTGTTGGAGACTTCGAAAAATAGATAATCTGGGACGCAGGGGCGTGCCAACTATTTTTTTCCTGACTCGAAAATGCCGCCGTTGCCGAGCTAATCTCAGATTTGTTTTTGCCATTGCTGTTGCCTATTTCTTCATACCAGCCCTACCTGCTTTACCGGGTTTGAGGCGAAGTTTCTCTTCCACGTACTTAATGCCTTTCCCTTTATACGAATCTACAGGGCGGATAGCCCGAATTTGAGCAGCAACTTCCCCTACTATCTCCTTATCGATTCCGCTAACCTTAATACGGTTAGAACCTTCCACTGTTATGGAGATGCCTGGCGGTGATTGGAATTCCACAGGATGGCTATGCCCAACCATAAGCACTAACTTGTCACCAGTTTTGTGAGCCCGGTAACCAATACCGCTTATCTCTAGGACTCTATCAAAACCCCTGGTCACCCCTTCAACCATGTTGGCTAACAAGCTACGGGTTAACCCGTGAAGAGCACAATGGACTCGGTTGTCACTGGGGCGATTCACTACCAAGGAGCCGTTCTTCACCGCAATGGAAATATCTGGGTGAAAAGTCCGGGAAAGTTCCCCTTTTACACCTTTTACAGTCACCTGGTTATTCTCCAGCTTCACCTCAACACCCTGAGGCAAAGATATAGGCATTTTTCCGATGCGAGACACGATTTAAGCTCCTCAAATTACCTGAACTTTAAATTTTACCATACATAACATAACAATTCACCGCCAAGTCCTTTGCGCCAGGCTTCCTGACCGGTCATAACCCCCTTTGGCGTGGACACGATAGCAATACCAAGACCACCATAAACACGGGGAATATGACGTTTCTTCACATAGACTCTAAGACCAGACTTACTTATCCTTTCCAGGCCCAGGATGGCTGGCTGATTATCTATATACTTGAGATGGATTTTAAGCATCCGCTGTGGCTTACCCTTAAGTACTCCGTAGTCAGCAATAAAGCCTTCCTCTTTAAGGATTTTGCCAATAGAAATTTTCATTTTTGACGCCGGGATGAGCACACTGTCATGACGAGCCATAACGGCGTTACGAATTCGAGTAAGCATATCAGCAATAGGGTCGGTAACTGTCATAAGAATCTCTCCATAACTACCAGCTTGATTTCCTGATTCCAGGAATTTCACCAGCCAAAGCCAATTTTCGGAAACAAATACGACATAAGCCAAACCTACGGATGTAAGCCCGCGGTCTACTGCATAAAAAGCATCGGTTGCGCTGCTGCACCCTGTACTTTGGTGGACGCTTTGATTTTATAATCTTAGATAATTTTGCCATGTCTAACTACCCCTGAAAAACAAAGTTTTTCAGGGGACCCCGTCCGATTTTTGTCAAGCCTGCCTAAAAGGCATCCCCAAAAGTTCAAGAAGTCGCCTGGCTTCGTCGTCAGTCTTGGCGGTAGTGACTATAGTCACCTCAAGCCCCCGGATCTTATCTACTTTATCATAGTCAACCTCAGGAAAAGTTATTTGTTCTCTAATTCCCAAACTATAATTGCCCCGCCCATCAAAGGAATTCCGGGGCACTCCTTGAAAATCACGAATGCGAGGCAGGACGGCATTTACCAATTTATCAAAAAACTCGAGCATCCGTCTGCCCCGTAATGTCACCATTATTCCAATAGGCATACCTGCCCTAACCTTAAAGACAGCAATAGATTTCTTAGCTCGGGTTATTACCGGGTGCTGTCCGGAGATAGCTTTTAGGTCAGCCGTCGCTGCCTCTAAGGCTTTCGAGTCTGATATGGCTTCACCCAAACCAACGTTAAGGACAATCTTCTCTAGCTTAGGCACTTCCATCACATTTTTATAGTTAAACTCAGCCATTAACTGGGGCACAACTTCTTTATAATATTGTTCCTTTAGTCGCGACATTTTCTCAAGGCACCTCGGTTAATCAACCATTTCCTGGCAGACCCGACAGATACGAGCCTTTTTGCCATCGGCAAGAAAGCGAAAACCGGTGCGAGTTGGCTTATTACATTTATTACACAATAGCATAACATTAGATACGTGAATTGGCGCTTCTCGTTCAATTATTCCAGCTTGTCTGGCGACACCCCGGGCTCGAGAATGGCGCTTGATCATATTAATGCCTTCGACTATTATTTTGTTCTCTTTGGGGAAGGCACGCCGTACCTTTCCCCTCTTTCCCCTATCTTTACCAGCAATAACTAAGACAGCGTCACCTTTCCTAATTTTCATAGAACCTCCGGGGCTAAAGAAACTATTTTCACAAAGTTTTTCTCTCTCAGTTCTCGAGCTACAGGACCAAAAATACGACTGCCTTTGGGATTATTCTTCTCGTCAAGAATAACAGCCGCATTTTCATCAAATCTGATAAAAGAACCATCAGGGCGCCGATAAGGCTTACAGGTGCGCACAATGACCGCCCGGACAACATCTCCTTTTTTAATTGCCCCACCCGGTATTGCCCGCTTTACGGTAGCGACAATAACATCACCTACCCGAGCATATCTTTGGCGAGTACCACCCGGGATATTGATACACATAATTTGACGAGCTCCTGTATTGTCAGTCACCTTTAGTCTGGTGTATTGCTGAATCATCTTTTACATCCATAGGGATATCTTCAATTATCTTAGATGGTTCGATAATTTCTCTTCTACTGACTATCTCCTTAACTCGCCACCGTTTTTCTTTAGATAGCGGTCGAGTTTCAACAATTCTGACTGTGTCACCTACCCGGCAAACATTACCCTCATCATGAGCTTTATATTTTATAGTGTGTTTTACAGTCTTCTTATAAATAGGGTGACGTCTGGCAGCCCCTACCGCTACTACCACAGTCTTATCCATTCTGTTACTTATTACTTGTCCGAGCCGGGTTTTACGTTTCTTTTCCATTTACCTTATACCTAATTCTCTTTCTCTAAGTACAGTTTTTATCCGAGCAATTCTCTTTTTAACTTTTGGAATTTGGCGATGGTTTACTAATTGGCGAGTAGCCAAACGGAACCGGAGATTAAAAAGTTCCTGATAGGCTTCCTCCAATCGCTTCTGTAATTCCTCATTACTGAGGCGACGAGTTTCTTCAGCTTTCAACTTTCGTCTCCGCTTTAGTCTCCTTGCTCACAAACTTGACCGCAACTGGTAGCTTATGAGCCGCCAGGCGCACGGCTTCTTGAGCCATATCTTCCTTTATGCCACTTATCTCAAAGAGGATTCTCCTCGGTTTAACTACAGCTACCCAGTATTCAGGCGCACCTTTGCCGCCTCCCATTCTTGTCTCTGCCGGTTTCTTGGTCACCGGCTTGTCAGGAAAAACACGAATCCACATCTGACCCCCCCGCCGCAAGTAACGGACAAGAACGCGACGGGCTGCCTCAATCTGTCGAGCCGTAACCCAAGCTGCTTCCTCAGCTTGCATCCCAAATTCACCAAAGACAAGAGTATTCCCAGAATAAGCTCTACCCTTTAGTCTTCCCCTATGAGCTTTGCGATACTTCACTCGTTTCGGCTGTAACACTTCCTCTCCTCATTTCCGGTATTATGTCACCTCGGTAAATCCAGACTTTGACGCCAATACGCCCCAGAAGAGTATGGGCTTCAGCAAAACCGTAATCAATATCAGCACGAAGGGTATGTAAAGGTAATTGACCCTGGAGAATAGTTTCCCGACGAGCAATTTCAGTACCGCCAAGTCTGCCAGCACAACTTATCTTTATGCCCTTAGCACCGGCTTGCCTGGCTCGGAAAACCGCCTGTTTCATGGCTCGCCTGAAAGATACTCGGCGCTCTATTTGTTCAGCTACATTTCGAGCCACTAAAACAGCCTCCAGTTCAGGTAACTCCACTTCTCTAATAGTTAAACGCACTTTCTTCCCAGCTATTTTCTCTAATTTTGCCCTCAGTTCTTCAGCCTTTTGTCCACCTCTGCCAATGACAATCCCGGGGCGAGCTGAATATATAGTTGCCGATACCTCGTTCACATCCCGGTCGATTTCCACTATAGCAATTCCACCGTCACGAGACCGCTCTTCAATAGCCTGGCGCAGTTTCAAGTCTTCCTGAAGAAACTGGGTATACTGCTTCTCAGTATACCATTTAGCCTTCCAGTCCCGGACAGTACCAATTCTAAAACCGTAGGGGTGAACTTTATGACCCAACTTACTTCTCCTCAGCAACAAGAACAGTAATATGACTGGAACGCTTGAGAATAGGGTTAATCCGCCCCCGAGCTTGAGGCCGGAACCTTTTCATGGTATGCCCCGAGTCGGCAGAAATGGAGACTATTTTTAATTCCGAAGGCACCATCTGAAAATTATTCTCAGCATTGGCTACCGCTGACTTAATGACTTTGGCTACAGCCTTAGCTGCCGGGGTTGGTAAGAACTTGAGGATAGCCAAAGCCTCATCCACCTTCTTACCCCTAACTAAGTCAATTACTAATCGAACTTTTTGAGGCGAAATGCCCACATCTTTTGCTTCAGCACGCACTTGCATCTTTATCCCTTAATCACTTCCTTTTTCTCGCCTGAACAGTTACCGGCGCTTTAGTTGTGTGCCCCCTAAAAATTCTGGTTGGGGCGAATTCCCCCAATTTATGTCCTATCATATTTTCAGTGATAAAGATAGGCACATGCCGCCTTCCATCATGCACCGCAATAGTAAGCCCTATCATTTGGGGAAGAATTGTGGAAGACCGAGACCAAGTCTTTATGACTGTTTTCTCCCCACTACGACTGAGCGCTTCTACTTTCTTAAGTAGCTTAACATCACAATAAGGACCCTTTTTGGATGAACGCGACATTGTTTACCTAAATTACTCCTGTTCCTTTTCGTTTTGAGGCTTGCTCCCCTTTAGTAGGGGGCAAGACATTTCCAAAAGACTAAGTGTTTTACTTATACTGTCATAGTACTTTTCCAAACGGACAACTATTTTAACCACACCACCTAAACGATATGCGATCCACGCGAGCAAACCTATTATGCTAAACAGCCCAGCTACAATGACAATCAATAAACCTAAAACAGTGCCATTCATAGGGGTAACTACTCTACTGCCTCAAGGTTACTTTCTTCTTTTAACAATGAATTTGTCTGACGCCTTACGCCTGCGAGTTTTATAACCTAAAGCTGGTTTTCCCCAAGGTGTTTTCGGTGCCATACCGCGGGGAGCTCTTCCTTCACCACCACCGTGGGGGTGGTCTCGAGGAGTCATAGCCGAGCCTCGAACTGAGGGACGCCAGCCTAACCACCTCTTTCGCCCCGCTTTCCCTAATTTTATATTTTGATGGTCTACATTACCCATTTGACCTATCGTAGCCAGGCAATTATTAAGAATGCGCCGAATTTCCCCAGATGGCAGACGAACCAGAGCATATTTACCCTCGACACCCATAAGTTGAGCTGAGGCACCAGCACTGCGCACCAATTGCCCCCCTTTTCCCGGCTGAAGTTCAATATTGTGAATAAAAGTACCGGTAGGAATCATATTTAATGGCAGGGTATTGCCCGGTTTTATTTCAGCATCTGCCCTTGCTTTTAGGGTGTCACCTACCTTTAGACCCAGCGGGGCAAGAATATACCGCTTTTCACCATCGGAATAATGAATAAGAGCAATCCGTGCTGAGCGGTTTGGGTCATACTCAATAGCAACCACCTTCCCCGGAATACCGACTTTGTCTCTCTTAAAATCAATAATTCGGAGTTTACGCTTTGCCCCACCACCCTGATGACGTACTGTTATCATACCTCGATTATTCCGCCCGGCTTTTTTCCGTAGGGGCAGGACTAAGGACTTTTCCGGAACTACTTTGGTTATTTCCTCAACAGTAGCACCGGTCGTGCCTCGCCTTCCCGGCGATGTCGGAGAATAAGTTTTTACTCCCAAGAGTCTCCTTTCTCGTTACTCCCTATTAGCCGTGTTTTCTCTGCCAACGAGTTTTTTTCAGGAGTTTCCTATGTTTATGTTTCGCCATTTTTTTTCGCCTCTTTTTGATGACCGAGCCCAAAGCTTATCCCTCTAAACTCCCTCAAAGAATTGAATTTTATGTCCTGGCTCCAAAGTGACTACTGCCCTTTTCCAAGAGGGAGTTAACACCACCCGTCTACCTACCCGTCGCCTTTTCCCTGGAACTCTGGCTATATTCACTTCAGTTACTTTCACTTTAAAAGCCAGCTCTACCGCTTTTTTAATCTGAGGCTTAGTTGCCTCCTTAGCTACCTCAAAAGCATACTTGCCCTGTTCCTGAAGCCGAGTATTCTTTTCGGTGATTAAGGGGCGCCGCAATACTTCATAAGGATGTATCACTACCATCTCTACTTTGACCCATGCTCTCCTTTATTTAGAGTGCTCATTCTCCTAAAAACCCCCCATTAAGTACCGGCGGCTACTTTTCGAGCTTGCCTTTGCCCCCAAAGCTGCTCTATCTTGCTGGCGGCAGCCACAGTAAGGATCAAGTTTTTGTGGGAAAGCAAGTCAGCCACATTCACAAGAGATATGGGTAATGTCTTAATGTTAGGCAAATTTCTGGCTGATTTAACCAGGTTAGGCTCAGCTTGGGCGGTAGCGATTAAAGCTGATGAGTCAACTCCCAAGGCTGACAAAAAATTAACCACTTTTTTTGTCTTTGGCGCCTCAAATTCCAATCTATCGACAACTCTCAATTCCTCATCCCTGACTTTAGCCGAGAGAACACATTTTAGAGCCAGTTGGCGCATCTTTTTAGGCATTGTCTGGCTATAATCTCGAGGGTGGGGACCGAAAACCACTCCACCACCCCGGAGAATAGGCGACCGCCGGCTTCCCCGACGTGCCAGACCAGTATGCTTCTGACGATACAACTTGCGCCCACTCCCGCTAACTTCACCCCGTGTCTTCGTGTCAGCAGTCCCTTGCCGCCTGTTAGCTAACTGCCTTACCAAAGCTTGATGCACCACTGCCTCGTTGAAAGGGACACTAAAGATATCCTCTCTTAGCTCTATTCGGTCAACTATCTCGCCAGTAATGTTATAGACAGGAACTTCCACTCTCTACTTCCTTACCTTAGCTTTCTTAATAAGTAATAGACCCTTCGGAGCCCCCGGGATTCCACCCTTCACTAAGAGCAAATTGCGGCTTGGCTGCACACTTACTACTTCCAGATTACGCACTGTGACACGGGTATTACCCATATGTCCCGCCATACGGGTCCCTTTAAGAACACGACCGGGGAAAGTAGTAGCACCAATAGAGCCGGGTGCCCGATGGCGGTCAGATTGACCATGGGTCCTGGGACCACCAGCAAAGTGATGTCTCTTTACTACTCCGGCAAAACCTCTTCCCTTAGATAGACCAGTTACATCCACAAGGTCACCTATTTTAAAGAGATTAACGTCTACCTTTTCGCCCAACTGAAGAAAAGTGTCACCATCTACTCTAAATTCTCGAAGATATTTGAATTCCCCAATACCTCTAAGGTGACCTTTCTCCGGGGAATTGAGGCGCTTGGCTTTGCCAAAGCCAAGCTGAACAGCATCATAGCCTTCTTTAGTCTTTGTTTTTATTTGGGTCACAAAACAAGGACCGGCTTCAATAGCCGTTACAGCTACTGCTTCCCCGCCTCTAAAAATTTGGGTTATCCCTATTTTTCTACCAATCAAGCCATTAACCACATTTCTACCTAAAGTTTAATATCTATCTGGACACCTGAAGGCAAATTCAACTGAGTCAGAGCATCAATAGTCTTTGAGGTTGGTTCCAGAATATCAATAAGACGCTTATGGGTCCGGATTTCAAATTGCTCCCGAGAGTCTTTATCAATATGGGGTGAGCGAATAACACAGAACTTCTCAATTTTCGTCGGCAGGGGGATTGGTCCAGCAACTATAGCTCCCGTACTCTCAGCTGTTTCCACAATTTGCCTTGCTGATTGATCAACGAGTCTGTGGTCAAAGCCTTTTATCTTAATCCGAATTTTTTGTTTAGGCATTTACTTCTCCTCTAACTCTGGCAACAATTTGGTTTGCCAATTCAAGAGGTAATTCCTGGTAGTAATAAAACTCCATAGAATAAGTAGCCCTCCCCTGGCTTAAAGACCTTAGATTAGTCGCATAACCAAAGGTCTCTGCCAGAGGGACAAGGGAACGAACAATAGAAGTTTCGCCGCGGGTTTCAATATCACTAACCTGCCCCCTTTTTGCATTCAAATATCCAATAATATCACCCAAAAACATTGAGGGGACGATTACTTCTACCTTCATAATCGGCTCCAAAAGAATAGATTTAGCTTTCTCCAGACCTTCTTTTACAGCTATTGAGGCTGCTGTCCTGAAAGCCACTTCTGAGGAGTCAACTTCATGAAAACTACCATCATATAGGGTTATCTTTATGTCTACAACTGGGTAACCAGCAACAATACCACCTTCCAGAGCTTCTCTGACACCCCTTTCCACAGCCGGGATAAACTCCTGAGGTATAGCCCCACCCCGAACCCGGTCAAAGAACTTAATGCCACTACCCCGGTCTCCTGGCTCAAGTTTGAGACAGACATGACCATATTGCCCCCTACCACCAAGCTGGCGAATAAATTTGCCTTCAACTGCTACAGGCTGGGTAATAGCCTCCTTATAGGCTACCTGAGGTTTGCCAACCCTCGCCCCAACCCCAAATTCTCGGAGCATACGCTCCACTAAAACCTCAAGATGCAATTCACCCATCCCCGACATAAGAGTCTGTCCTGTTTCCTGGTCGTAGCGAATCTTGAAGGTGGGGTCTTCTTCAGAAAGCTTTATCAAAGTATTACTTAATTTGTCCCGGTCAGCTTTGGTCTTTGGTTCAATAGCTACAGAAAGCACTGGCTCAGGAAAGCGAATAGACTCGAGAAGCACTGGTTTACCAAGGTTACACAGTGTATCACCGGTAAATGTCCTCTTAAGACCTAAGGTTGCCGCGATGTCCCCTGTATCTACTTCTTTTATTTCTTCTCGATGATTGGCATGCATCAGGAACAATCTCCCAATACGCTCTTTTTCTCCTCTTGTGGAATTCAAAACTTGTTGCCCCACCCTTACCCTACCGGAGTAAACCCTAAAATAGACCAATCTGCCCATGTAGGGATCGGAGACCGCTTTAAAAGCCAGAGCAGAAAAGGGGGCATCATCCCTTGCCTTGTAGTAAACGTCCTCGCTGGTACTGAGGTCAATGGCTCGAACTGGAGGCATATCCGCAGGAGACGGAAGATAATCCACAATAGCATCAAGGAGAGGTTGAATACCCTTATTTCTGAGAGCACTCCCACACAGTACTGGCACCACCCGATTGGTTAAAGTAAGTCGTCTTATGGCTGCCTTAAGCTGGTTAGGAGGAATCCTACCCCCTTCAAGATAAACCAGCATGAGTCGGTCATCAACCTCAGCCAGCCTTTCAATGAGTGCTTGACGGTACTCATCTACCTTAGTTTTCTCTAATTCCGGTATAGCTATTTCTTGTGGTGGGATGTCAGGGTCATCGGAGAAGCTCCAGGCTTTCCTTTCAATAAGGTCGACCACCCCATAAAACAGACTTTCGACACCTAAAGGTAATTGAATTGGTAAAGCTCGAGAGTACAGCCGCTCTTCAATCATATCGACAGTACGACTGAAATCAGACCCAATTCTATCCATTTTATTGACGAAACAAATCCGAGGAACATTATACTTATCCGCCTGACGCCACACCGTCTCAGATTGTGCCTCCACACCAGCTACAGCATCAAAAACTACCACTCCACCATCAAGTACTCGAAGGCTACGTTCGACCTCGGCGGTAAAATCTACGTGCCCGGGAGTATCAATGATGTTAATACGATGCTCTCGCCAATAGCAAAGAGTAGCCGCAGCAGTAATAGTAATACCGCGCTCCCGTTCCTGCTCCATCCAATCCATTACTGCTGTCCCCTCATCAACCTCCCCAATTTTATAGGTGCGACCAGAATAGTAAAGAATCCTCTCCGTAACTGTAGTCTTGCCGGCATCAATATGGGCAATAATGCCGATATTTCGCACCGTTTCCAAGGGGAAAGTCCTTACTATTGCTTCTCTAAACGATTTGACCATTTTCCTAAGCTCAAAATCCTTAGTAGTTATTTTTGATTCCATAACCTGACAATTTTTTACCATCGGTAGTGGACAAAGGCTTTATTGGCTTCCGCCATCTTATGCATCTCTTCCCGTTTCTTGATGCTGGCACCCTGACCCTGGATAGCATCAACAAATTCTGAAGCTAATTTCTCTACCATCGACTTACCACTACGAGACCGGGCGAAATGGATGAGCCACCGCATAGCTATGGATAGTCCCTGGTCTGGAGGAACCTCCACAGGAACCTGATAAGTAGCACCACCGACCCGGCGAGGCTTAACCCGAAGAAGAGGCGTAACATTCTTAGTGGCTTGTTCCAAGACTGCGACTGGTTGCTGTTTTAATCGCTGGCTAGCAACCTCTAAAGCCTGGTAGACAATGCGCTCAGCAGTAGCTTTTTGCCCCCGCAACATAACCTTATTAATAAATTTAGCCACCAGACTACTGCCATACTTGGGGTCAGGCTTTACTTGTCTTCTTACTACTTTAGCTCGTCTTGGCATTGTAGTTCCCTGAGATTACTGTCACGTTTTTTTCGTTTCTTTCTTAGCGCCATATTTGCTACGACCTTGCCGGCGATTTTCTACCCCAGCAGCATCTAAAGTACCACGGATAATATGATAACGGACTCCGGGTAAATCTTTTACCCTCCCGCCTCGAACCAAAACCACCGAGTGTTCCTGCAAATTATGCCCCTCGCCAGGGATATAAGCTGTCACCTCAATACTGTTAGTCAGACGGACTCGGGCAATCTTGCGCAGAGCCGAATTAGGCTTTTTAGGTGTCATTGTCTTCACTTGAATACAAACTCCACGCTTCTGGGGCGAACCTAAGCCCCGCTTCATTTGGTTGCGCAAAGCATTGTAGATAAAGCGAAGTGCCGGAGCTTTTGTTCGCTTGCTAACTTTCTGCCGTCCCTTACGCACCAGTTGATTAACCGTTGGCATTTACCTAAACTCCTATATAATAACTTTTAGTTAAACAATTAAAAAGCCACCCAGTTGCTTGCCGGTTTGCTTCCCGTCAGGGTTATCATCCCGGCTCAACCAGCCGGCTTCCTTAGGGCTCTCAACCCCGTCTAATAAATCAATAGACGCTAAATCAAAACTTTAACATAAAAAACTAATCAATGTCAATAACAAATTAGAAGAGTGTTTACTAATGGTTATCCACCATCCTGAGGGGTCATACTCCCTCCCGTCAAGGGAGGGAGTATCATTCCCACCTGCCCTCTCCCTTGTAAGCCTATTTGTAAATAGAAGAGGGGCAAGTTGAAGATGAAGTAAGCCGAAAACTATAATAGTTGGGAGTTTAAGATGAATAGCTTTGTTGAGCTTCTCCATCAAGTTTCCAGACCAGCCCGTTACATTGGTGGCGAATGGAATAGTATAGTCAAGGACTGGGAAAGGGCAGCCATCCGTATCGCCCTGGCTTATCCCGATACGTATGAAATCGGCATGTCTAATTTAGCCATTCCCATTCTTTACGACCTACTCAATAAGCAGCCTGATATACTGGCAGAGAGAGTCTACGCTCCCTGGGTAGACATGGAAGCAGCCATGCGCCGTCATCATATCCCCCTGTTTAGTCTGGAGTCGAAACGTCCCTTGAAGGACTTTGATATTGTTGGCTTTTCTTTTGGTTATGAGCTTACTTATACCAATGTTCTTAATATGCTCGATTTAGCTCAAATTCCCCTTCTCAGTTCCCACAGAGATAATTCTTATCCCCTAATAATAGCCGGGGGAAGCTGTGTACTTAACCCTGAGCCTATGGCTGACTTTATTGATTTGTTCATTATCGGTGATGGGGAAGAAGCCATCGTTGAATTTATAAAGGTCTATCGGACTCACAAAGGCAATAAGAAAGAACTTCTCCACCAAGCAGCTACCTTACTCGGTACTTATGTCCCAGGTTTCTACGAAGTTGGTTACCAAAAGGACGGTACTATTGCCAGTCTAATGCCAAAAATAAGCCAAGCCAATCCCAGGGTAGAAAGGCAAATAGTAGCCAAACTGCCTCCTCCCCCCACCAAGTCCGTAGTCCCTTATATTGAAGTAGTCCATGACCGCGGTGGCATAGAAATTCAGCGAGGCTGTAGCCGAGGCTGTCGCTTCTGTCAGGCGGGGATAATTTATCGCCCAGTGCGGGAACGCAGTCATGAAGAAGTAATTAGTGCTACTGACCAAATTATTAAAAATTGCGGCTACAACGAGTTGTCTCTGGTTTCTCTGAGCACAGGAGATTATAAAGGAATCGAGAGCTTAGTGGCTCAGTTAGCCCACAGATACTCCCGAGACAACCTCACTCTATCTTTGCCCAGTCTTCGTCTCGATACCTCGTCCATCAAACTGATAGAGTCATTACCTCGGGGACGTAAGACTACCCTCACCTTTGCTCCTGAATCTGGTAGTGAGCGTCTCCGCTCAGCTATCAATAAAAGTGTCGCTGATGAGGTGATTTTAGACACCTTTGCCGCTGCTTTTGACCGTGGCTGGCTAAATACCAAGTTATACTTCATGATTGGCTTACCCACAGAAACTATTGATGATATAAAAAGTATAATTGAATTGATAACTAAAATAGGTAATTTGAGTAAAAAAGCTAAAGGCAGGCAACCCCGGATTAGAATCAGCCTGTCAACCTTTGTCCCAAAGCCTCATACCCCTTGCCAATGGTCAGCCCAGGAAAGAGAAGAGAATTTACTGACTAAATACAACCTGCTCCGGCAAGGTTTACGCCGAAGTGGTGTCCAGCTTTCATGGCAAGACCCCAAAACCAGTCAGCTTGAGGCCATCTTGTCCCGGGGTGACCGTCGTTTGGGCAAGGTTATCTACAAAGCTTGGCAGTTGGGTTGCAAATTTGACGCCTGGAGAGAACATTTTAACTACCAGAATTGGCTTCGTGCCTTTGAAGAAACTGGTCTTGAGCCAGCTTTTTATACTACCCGGGAACTCCCTGAGGATGAGCTATTACCCTGGAGTCATATTGATGCTGGTATGACTGATGCTTTCCTCAGGAAAGAATACCAAAAACTTCGCCACGGGAAAGAAACCCCAGATTGTCGTTACGAGAGCTGCAGCGCCTGCGGTCTTCAGCGCTGGTATCCAGAGTGCCAGCAGAAATTAAAACAAACCACAGCTAAAGAGAAAGATAACAAGTAAATCTTTACCTTTTGAAAATTATGCAACCAGCACTCAAAGCCTTGGTTTATGTCCTTATTGGCGACATGGCGGCTTGCAAGTGGTCCGTCAAAAAGGAGAATTAAATGAGCGCACAGTGCACCTGTAAAATAAGAAAAAAGGAGGT
>DYGU01000022.1 GCA_020724525.1 Dehalococcoides mccartyi | reverse complement strand
AGGTATTATTCTTGCTTCAAGATAAAAGGTATTATTTTAGCTTCTTGACTACAGGTTCAACCCGACTTTTTTCAAAATTTCTAAACTCCAGCTAAAACCTTACTTTCTACATTAGCCCTGAGATAGTTAATAGCCCAGTCTATCAGCTCTTTCTCCTCCAGTTCTAAAGGGAAATCAGGGGTAAGTCCCATCCCTTCAATAGGTTTCCCGGAAGGAGTAAACCATCGCGCTGCTGTCAAGTATATAGCTGAACCATCAGAAAGACGGCGAATCGCATTGACACTCCCTTTACCAAAAGTCTTGCTTCCAGCCAGTTTAGCTCGACCGTGGTCACGAAGAGCATCAGCTAAAACCTCGCTGCCGCTGGCACTGCCCTTGTTAATCAAGACCACCAGTGGCAAATCCGTAGCTAAACCGCCCTTCCTCACTTCAAGGGCTGTTTCTTGCCCTTTATTGTCCACTACTTTGACGACCACGCCCTGGCTTAAGAACTGACTTGCGACTTCAACTACTGCTGGGAGTGAGCCCCCGGGATTATTGCGGAGGTCAAGAATAATCCCTGCCGTTGCCTTTGGCATATCCTGAAGTACCGAGGAAAGTTCCCTTGGTGTGCTTTCTGAGAAGTGAGTTAACTTAATATAAGTAATATCCCCATACCTTTCGGTAAAGACACTCTTAACCTTAATCTCAGCTCGGGTTATTTCTATTCTTACTGGCTTATCTTCCCCTTCGTGAAGGATGAGTAGACTAACCACTGTACCCGCTGGTCCCTGTATCTTAAGAACTGCCTCAGTCAGAGTCATCCCTGAACTCGGCTCTCCATTAATCTCCAGAATAATGTCCCCGGCTTTAATTCCGGCTTTTTCGGCTGGAGAGCCAGCAATAGGGGCGACAACTCGCAACCGTCCCTCTTTCATAGTGACATGAGCCCCTATGCCAGAATACTTACCTTTAAGCTTTTTCAATTCTAACTGGTGCAGTTCTGGATCCAAATAAGAACTGTAAGGATCCTTTAATGCCTCTACCATTCCTCGCACCGCCCCCTGAACTAATTTCTTAGCATCTAATTTGTCCTTATCCACATAGTCTCGGAAAATTGTGTGCCAAGCCTCATTAATAACCTTTAATTCAGAAGGTTCCGAAGACTTTTTGACAAAAGCACAGGTAATTCCGGAAAAGGAGGCAAGAAGGAAGATAACAATTAACAAACCAGCAAGCCACTTCGTTTTTGTCATAGCTACATCACCTCCCAGTACCAAAAAAAGACAGCTTCACTGTAGCAGCTAAATCCAAATTATAAAAACCAAAAAGGGTCAAGTAGACCTGTAAGCCGAGTTCTGTAGTCGCTGATAGCGACCGGTGACCATCCCTCTAGCCCCGGTGTTACCACCGAAGTCAAGCAACCAACCCGGGGATAAGCCGGGCGTCCTTTCCCCCTATTTGGTCTTGCTCCGAGTGGGGTTTACCCAGCCGACCAGTCACCCAGCCGCTGGTGAGCTCTTACCTCACCATTTCACCCTTGCCGGCAATTTGGTCATACCAGTTGCTGGCGGTATGTTTCTGTGGCACTTTCCGTAGGGTCACCCCTCCTGGGCATTACCCAGCACTCTGCCCGGTGGAGCTCGGACTTTCCTCCCGCCCTAAAGGCGAGCGGTCACCCGGTTTACTTGACCCACTTCTACTTTACACCAAACCCAAAGACAGGTCAAATAACAAAAGTGAGGTCGTTTAGCAATTGTCTTGTTGTCATTGCGACCCTTCACCTTGTGAAGGGGTGGCAATCTCAAGGGATTGCTTCGCTGCGCTCGCAACGACAGTTTGAGTTAATAAACCCTCTCTTATCGGGTATCTTGACACAAACCTACTTATTGAAGGATAATTCCCGAGGTTTTGCTTATTATATGTGGTCTGTTTGTATCTAAGGTGACTCAAAGAAAAGAGGTCATAGAGATATGCAACGCCGGGTAGCTATAATCGGCATAGGTTATACCACTTTCCGGTCAATAACACTAGATGTTTCTTTTAAGGAGATGATGTTTGAGGTAGTGACCAAGGCTTATGAAGATGCTGGTGTCTGTCCTCGCCATGACATTGATGCCTTTGTAACCTGTGAGGATGACTTTGTCCATGGCAGGAGTATTTTTAACATTCAGACTCCTGACAATATAGGGGCTGTTCTCAAGCGTATTCACACTCTTCCTGCCGATGGAATGTACGGTCTGGCTGATGCCTATATGCTAATAAACACTGGTCTGGTAGATACCATGGCGGTGGAATCCCATAGTAAAGCCTCCAACATGGTTACTCCCAACTATCTGGTGGCTCACGCTATGGATCCGGTTTACAACAAGCCCCTTGGTTATAATCCTTATTTTATTGCTGGTATAGAGATGAACCGCTATATGTATGAATCTGGGGTAACCAAAGAGCAGTGTGCTATGGTTGCCGTGAAGAACAAAGCTAGCGGTCTGCTTATGGGGATAAGATAACTGTTGAGGATGTCCTTAATTCAGAAACGATGTCTATCCTCTGGGTCGCCTGGATATGAGCTCTCCGGCTGATGGTGGCATTGTCATGGTCTTCGCTTGTGAAGAGAAGGCTAAAGTCCTGTGTGATAAGCCGGTATGGGTAAGAGGTGTTGGCTGGTGCTCAGATGCCCCGAGTCTGGAGACACGGGAATGGGGTGAAGCCGCTTATGCTCGGTGTCTCTGGAGGTAGTGCTCCAGCTTGGTGGTGAGGCTGGAAAAAGACAATTGTCTAATGTTAAAATGGATTAGCCCAATCGTGGCGCGGTATTCCAGCTAATAGCGGGGCGGTAATAGTTTTAAGTAATGAGTAAAAGGCAAAAAATGGCTATGCGTAAAGTAGCTATAGTTGGCGCCGGGATGACTAGATTTATGCGTCGAGCGCAAGAGATGGGAAAGGAGCTTGCCTGGCAAGCAGCCAAAATGGCTCTTGGCACCTGTGAGTTATCCTTTCTGTCCTTCTGGAGGATTATTAGGGGTTGGTAATGCTATTACAGCTGCCGGGTTAATGAAAGTAGCTGAACTTTTCAGGCAGTTGCGTGGTGAAGCCGGTAAGAGACAGGTGTCGGGTAAGCCCAGGAAAGGGGTGGCTCAAGCTTGGGGTGATGAGATGCAAGTGGGCACTGTTGTTGTATTAGGAGTTTAAGAAGGACAATATGACCGAGAAGATAAAAGTATGACCCGGAACTCCTTTAAGTGAGGAGGACATAAAAGAGAGAAAAGTCCTCATTACTGAATGGCAACCTAATCTTAAGTATGCCTGGGATAGCGGCATCGGCTATGGCCGGTACTTTCCTGAGCTGAAGAAAGGGAGGATTATTGGTGCCAAGTGTCACAAATGCCGTCCGGTATTGCTGCCTGCCCGGGTCTTTTGTGAATGGTGCTTCCGAACTGTAGATGAGTGGGTCTACCTTCCTGATACCGGGGTTATAAATACCTTTTCTGTGGCTTATACCGGCAGTATGGCAGGGCGGTTAAAAGAACCGAGAATTCCGGCTTTGATTGAAATTGATGGCTCGGGTGGGGTAGTTATTATGCATCTAATAGGCGAGGTTGACTCGTGGAAAGTAAAAATTGGGATGAGGGTTAAGGCGGTGTGGAAACCGGAGCGGCAACGGGAGGGAGCCATAACTGATATTAAATACTGGAAGCCAATTTAGGAGGTAGTACTATGGAAGAGAGAATGGCTCGCCTTGAAGGAGTTTACGAACAAATAAACCAGCGGCTTAATCACTTAGAAGCTGAAGTAAGAGCACTGCGCCGGGAACTGCTGCTTATCTTGATCCCTATGTGGGTGACTATTATCTTGGCAATCCTTTTTAAGCCTTAATAAGTTTTGGAGGTGAAAAATGCCCTTAGATAAAGTTACTCAAGTTGCTCAAACTAAACCATGGCACGGTGAGATTCCAGTATATGCTCAATATACCTTTGGCATTGCCGGGGAGAGGTTTTTCCGGGAAATAAAAGATAATGGCAGGATTATGGGAGCGAAATGTGAAAAATGTAACCTGGTCTATGTTTCTCCCCATGATTTACTTTGAGCGCTGTTTTAGCGAATTAAAGGAGTGGCTTGAAGTACCCAACCAGGGTGCAGTTCACACCTTTACTATTTCTTATGTAGATTTAGGTGGCAAGAGATTAGCAGAACCAATAATTGTATCCCTGGTTAAATTTGACGGCGTTTATAGTCGGTTGGTGCACCGCTTGGGCAAAGTGAAACCGGAGGAGGTAAGAATTGGTATGCCTGTAGAGGTAGTGTTCAAACCTAAAGCTCAGCGGAACGGCTCAATCTTTGACATAAAATACTTTATGCCTCAACGGAAGTAGATAGCTGTCTTTTGGGTGAAAGGGGAAAAGCATGAGACGTCGTGTTGTAGTTACTGGTATTGGAGCAATAACACCTCTTGGGACAGGGGTTGAAAAGAGCTGGCAGGCTTTGTGTCAAGGTAAATCAGGTATTGATCGTATTACCAGCTTTGACCCTTCCCCCTTCCATACCCAGTTTGCTGGAGAAGTGAGAGACTTTGTTGCCGAAGACCTCCTTGACAGGAAAATAGCCAGGAGAATGGACAGGTTTATTCAGTTTGCTGTAGCTGCCGCCCAGATGGCAGTGGAGGATTCTGGTATTAAAATCACTACCAGCAATGCTGATAGGGTTGGTGTTGCTGTAGGTAATGCTGTTTCGGGCATTTTAAGCATTGAAAAATACCATCAGCTTTTACTTCAAGGTCTTTATCATAAAATTTCTCCTTTTTTTGTTCCTGGTTTCATTTCCAATATGGCAGCGGGGCAAGTAGCTATCCGCTTTGGAGCTAAGGGACCAAATTTGTGTCCGGTGACGGCTTGTGCTGCTGGAACTCACGCTATTGGTGATTCTTATCGTATTATCCAGAGGGGAGATGCTGATATTATGATTACTGGGGGGGCAGAAGCCGGTATTACCCCGTTAATGTTCGCTGGACTTACGGCTACCGGGGCGCTGTCCACGAGAAATAGTGCCCCCAAGAAGGCTTCCCGTCCTTTTGATAAACTGCGTGATGGTTTTGTTGTCGGTGAGGGGGCGGGGATTGTTATTCTGGAGGAGCTTGGTTTAGCTTTAAGGCGGGGGGCTAAAATTTATGGTGAGATAGTTGGCTATGGGGCAAATTGCGATGCTTACCATATAACTTCACCATCACCACTCGGCGAAAGTATGGCTGCTTGTATAAGATTAGCTTTAGCTGATGCCAGAATTTCTCCCCAGGAAATAGATTATATTAATGCTCATGGCACCTCCACTTTACTCAATGACCAGTGTGAGACAGCAGCTATTAAGACAGTATTTGGGGAGCATAGTCAGAAAATGGCTATAAGCTCTAATAAATCTATGATTGGACATTTATGGGGAGCCAGTGGGGCTGTTGAAGCTATTTTTTCTCTGTTTTCTATCAATCAAGGAATTATTCCACCAACCATTAACTACGAGGTTCCAGACCCGGAATGTGACCTCGATTATGTGCCTAATGTAGCCAGAAAAGTGAAAGTAACAACTATCCTGTCCAACTCCTTTGGCTTTGGAGGTACTAATGCCAGTCTGGTGCTCCAGGAATTTTCTGAATCCTGACAGGGGCTAAAGGTAATGGATTTTGAATTAAGTGAGCAGCATCTTGTTTTACAGAGTGCGGGATTTCTGTGAGAAAGAAATCGAGCCGGTGGTAGCTGAATTTGACGAAGCTGAGGAATTTCCTTTTGAGATTGTCCAGAAGATGGGTGAGTTAGGGCTATTGGGTCTGCCTTTTCCTGAAAAATATGGTGGTGGGGCTGACCACCTCTCCTATGCTATTTTGCTTAAGGAGCTGGCTTTCGGCAATTTTTGGCTACTCTTGACGAGGGACGGCTGACTATTGAGGCAATGAGTGTGGGTGCAGCTCAGCGATGCCTTGAGTTATCTACTAAATATGCCAGGGAAAGGGTCCAGTTCGGGCAACCTATCTTTAATTTTCAAGCTACCCAGTTTAAGCTTTTAGACATGGTGGTCAATGTAGAGCTGGCTCGGCTGATAACTTATAAAGCTGCCTGGCTTGAAGACCAGGGTAAACCCAATACCAAAGAAGTAGCCATGGCGAAGCTCTTTGCCTCGGAGATAGCTCAAAAAGCGGCTACTGATGCTGTCCAAATCCACGGTGGTATTGGCTTTACTAAAGAATACCCTTAGAGAGATTTTACCGGGATTGCCGATTGCTAACTGTCGGTGAGGGAACTTCAGAAGTTATGCGACTGATAATTGCTCGCTACCTTTAAACGGTTCTGGCAATTTTGTTTCGAATTAGGTAGATTACGATTTAAGCAGCCCCTCCCTGACCCTCTCATAGAAATCCAGTGATTGGGGGTTAGCCAGAGCGTCCCGGTTCAAGACCGGTCTACCGTGCAGGATGTTGGTAATGGCACTTTCTACCCTCTTCATATTCATGGTGTACGGGATATCCGACACTGAAATCACTCGAGCTGGAACATGTTTTTGGGATGCTTTCTCCCGCAGAGTTTTCTTGATTTTGCTCTCCAAATCTGGTGTCAGTTGGTATCCCTCGGCTAATTTGATGAAGAGGATGATACGCTGATCACCTTCCCAGCTTTGACCTATGGCTAAGCTATCAGTCACCTCTGGCATTGCCTCAACAACATTGTATATTTCAGCAGTACCTATTCGCACACCGGAGGGCTTCAGTACCGAGTCAGAACAGCCGTAGAAAGTAGCTCCGCCGGTGTCGCTATGAATGACAATATAGTCGCCGTGACGCCACACACTGGGATAAACATCAAAATAAGCCTCTCTATATTTCCTACTCATCCCGGACCAATTTCCACATAGCACCAGGTTTGGGATAATTGGGATTGCCATCATACAAGATTAGTGTATTTCCCATCGCCAAGGAGGTTAGCATCCAATTCCACATCATCCAGCTACAAGATGTTATAAAAAGTGAACATCCTCTCGCTTCAAGTCGGTATGGATTATCAACTCCTTTAACTGATTGATGAGAATACCTGCGGCTCCTTGTACCAGACACTTGGGCTTGCCGGTCGTCCCAGAAGAAAACATGATAAATACCGGATGGTCTGGTGGCAACTGTTCAAACTGAATTTCGGGTGCCTTGTCCTCAGCTAAGAAATCATTCCAATGCCTGGAGTTAGCAATGAGACTAATGTCAGGTTTTTCTTCACCATATTGAGCTACTACAGCCCTTTCAATGGAGGGTATCGCCTTGGCAATCTCGGCTGCGTTCATCAGGGTATTGAAGCGCTTCCCCTTGTAGTAATATCCATCAACGGTGAATAGAACCTTTGGTTCGATCTGACCAAAGCGGTCAACAGCGGCTCCCGGACCAATGTCAGTAGCGCATGAAGCCCAGACAGCGCCCAGACTGGTGCTTGCGAGCATGGCTACAGCTGTTTCTATCATATTGGGCATGTAACCGACTACCCGGTCTCCTGATTTTACCTCCATCTCCCGAAGGAATTTTGCTAAATGGGCTACCGTTTTATACAGCTCGGCGTAACTCATTCGAGTCAATCTTTGAGTTTCTCCTTTAAATATGAAAGCAGTATGGTCATCTTTATATCTAAGGAGATTTTCGGCGAAATTCAGCCTCGCCCCGATAAACCATTTTGCCCCGGGCATCTTGTTGACATCGCCAACAACGACTTCGAAACGCTGAGAAGCCTTAATCCCGATAAAATCCCATACCGCCACCCAGAAGTCTGATATCTTACCTACTGACCAGTCGTAGAGTTCCGTGTAGGAGCGGAAATCCTTCTTGTGTTGCTTATTGACAAAATTGATGAACTTGGTTATGTTAGCTTGTCTTTTTCCCTCCTCAGAAGGCTCCCAGAGTAACTTACCCATGTTTTCCTTCCTTTCTTATAAATATTCACAAAAATAAGGCCACCCCTCACCTTATCCCTCTCCCTTCAAGGGAGAGGGATAAGGTGAGGGTTATCTATTCATAAACCTAAATCTGAGGCAATTCCCTTCATTGCCTCCAAGCCCAAATTTACAAATTCTTCCAGGTCAAGTCCGATTTCAGGGCAGCGGGCAATTTGCTCTCGGTTAGCCCCAGCGGCAAAACGCTTTTCTCCAAAGCGCTTCATTACTGATTCTGTAGTTAGCCCAGCTAACTTTTTGTCAGGACGGACCAAGCTGGCGGCAATTATTAGTCCAGTTAAAGGATCAGCACAGAAAAGAGCTCTATCCAGAGTTGTTATTAGTGGAATATCATGGGCTTCATTGTGACGCAAAACAGCGTTGACTACAGTCTCCTTAACCCCTAATTCTCGCAGCCACTCAGCTCCAACTTTGCTATGTCTCTTGGGGTCGCCTTCGGTGATTTCGACATCAACATCATGGAGTAGCCCTGTAAGTGCCCATTCTTGCCCATCTTCGTTCAGGCGTCTAGCTAAAGCTTTCATAATGGCTTCGGTAGCCAACATATGCTTTATCAGATTTTGATTGCGGACATTGGTTTTAATAAAGGCTAAAGCTTCTTCTCTGGTCATCTATAAATCTCAGATCTTATGGGAATAGACCTCCTCTTTTTTCGGGGATAGTATCTTCTTGAGGTAATGTCCGGTAAGAGAAGTTTCCGCCTGGGCAACTTCTTCGGGGGTACCTGTAGCTATAATATAGCCACCCTCGTCACCAGCTCCTGGACCAAGGTCAATAATATAGTCAGCATTCTTAATTACATCGGGGTGGTGCTCAATGATAATAACAGTATTACCCGCATCTACCAAGCGCTGGAGCACTTGTAATAAGCAAGCGACATCAGCAAAAGATAACCCTGTAGTTGGTTCGTCAAGGATGTAGAGAGTTTTTTCGGTAGCCCGGCGGGATAGCTCGGTAGCTAATTTGACTCTTTGGGCTTCACCACCTGATAAGGTAGGTGCCGGCTGACCCAAGCGGATGTAGCCCAAGCCAACATCATGAAGGGTCTGAAGCTTGTTTTTAATCTGGGGAAAATGCACAAAAAAAGCCAAGGCTTCGTCGACACTCATATCCAGAATGTCAGCAATAGTCTTACCCTTAAAGCTGATTTCCAAGGCTTCTCGATTATACCGTTTTCCTTTGCATACTTCGCAGTGGACAGTAACATCAGGGAGGAATTGCATTTCAATTTGAACATAGCCTCCCCCCTGACAAGCTTCGCAGCGTCCCCCCTTCACATTGAAAGAGAAGCGACCTGGCAGATAACCACGCATTCTAGCTTCAGGAACAGTAGCAAAAAGTTCCCGTATGGGGGTGAAAGTCCCGGTATAAGTAGCCGGATTACTTCGGGGTGTTCTCCCGATAGGTGATTGGTCAATGTTTACTACTTTATCAATATGCTCAATGCCAGTAATGCGGTCACATTTTCCCGGTCGGTCTTTGGCTTCGTAAAATATCTGGGCTAATTTTTTGTAAAGGACTTCGTTAATCAGAGTACTCTTGCCGCTGCCGGATACTCCGCTGATGCAAACGAATTTACCTAAGGGGATAGAAACGTCAATAGCTTTTAAATTATTCTCCCGAGCTTTGTGGATTGTTAGCCATTTACCTGAACCTGGGCGGCGTTTCTGGGGTAACGGAATTTGTTTAGCCCCAGTTAGGTATTGTCCGGTTACAGACTGGGGGCAGCCCATGATATCCTGGAGCTTACCGGTTGCCACAACCCAGCCCCCGTGTTCACCAGCGCCTGGTCCTAGGTCAATAATGTAGTCAGCGGCTCTCATCATGGCTTCGTCATGTTCCACAATAAGTATAGTATTACCCAAATCCCTTAAGTGTTTGAGGGTTTGAATAAGGCGGAAACCATCAGCCAGATGAAGTCCTACGGTAGGCTCATCACAAATATAAAGCACTCCCATGAGACCACTACCAATCTGGGTGGCTAATCGGATTCTCTGGGCTTCGCCCCCGCTCAGAGTCCGTGAAGGACGGTCGAGGGTGAGGTAGCCCAAGCCAATGTCCTTAAGGAAGCCGATACGGGCATTAATTTCCTTAAGAATCTGGTGAGCTATAGTGAGCTCTCTTTGGGTTAGATGTGGCTTAGTATTACCTTCGCCAGTAAGGGACTTTACCCAATCCATAGTTTCTGATATAGAGAGGGCAGTCACCTCCATGATATTCTTACCATCTATAGTAACGGCTAAGACTTCTGGCTTGAGTCGTTTTCCCTGGCAGGTGGGACAGGGGTGAGAGGACATGTAACGTTCAATATCAGCTCGAACACTATCGGACTCAGTTTCTCGATGGCGGCGTTCCAGATAGGGGATTATGCCCTCAAAATCGGTGTAATATTCGTGAATCCGGCCATAACGGTCTTCGTATTTGGCTCTGACTGTCTCGCTACCATTGCCGTAAAGAATTAAATGAAGCTGTCTTTGGCTCAAGTTTTTGACTGGTGTAGACAGTGAGAAGCCATGGCGTCGGGCTAAAGATTCAAGGATACTCAAGTACCATGTATTTATCGAGCCGTGCCGGAACCAGGGCTGGATAGCTCCTTCGGCTAAACTCAGCTCTTTATTGGGGATTACTAAATCAGGGTCAATTTCAAGTTTACATCCCAGACCAGTGCAGGTAGGACACGCACCATGAGGACTGTTGAAACTGAATGTCCTTGGGGCAATTTCACCGAGGCTGATGCCACAATAAACACAAGCAAAATGTTCTGAGAAAAGCAACTCACCCCCATCTAAGATAGAAACCAGGACAACTCCGCTACCTAACTTTAACGCTGTTTCTACAGAATCGGCAATACGGCTGGTGCTTTCCCCTTGCCTAATTTGGAGCCGGTCAACTACTGCTTCTATAGCATGCCTTTTATTTTTATCTAACTGGAATTCCTCTGAAAGGTCATAAATACGCCCATCGACCCGAACACGGACAAATCCAGCCTTTCTCAGGTCTTCAAAGACGGCTTGGTGTTCACCCTTACGGTCTTTAACTATTGGTGCTAAAATCATGACCCTGCTACTAGTGGGTATTTCCTGGACTGCATCTACAATCTGTTGCACTGTTTGTTTGGAAATACGGCGTCCGCATTTAGGGCAATGGGGCTGCCCCACACGAGCAAAGAGGAGGCGCAGATAGTCATAAACCTCGGTTACCGTGCCCACGGTGGAGCGAGGGTTATGGGGTGGTCCTTTCTGGTCAATAGATATAGCCGGGCTTAAGCCTTCAATATAATCTACATCGGGCTTTTCCATCTGTCCCAGAAATTGGCGGGCATAAGCCGATAAAGATTCTATGTAGCGGCGCTGCCCCTCAGCATAAATAGTATCAAACGCTAAAGAGCTTTTCCCTGAACCAGAAACACCAGTAATGACTACAAGTTTGTCCCGAGGGATAATCACATCTATATTCTTGAGGTTATGCTCTCGTGCCCCTTTGATAATAATGGAGTCTAAAGCCATGTTGTTGCCTTTTATCTGAAATTCCAAGCGATTATTGTAACACTGGCTAAATGGAAGTAACAAGGGGAAGGTAATGTTTGTGAGAAAGTGACTGAAGATGATAAAATAACAACTCTCAAGAGGTAATAGCTTGACCCATATTTATTTTCTTGAAGACGCTCCTGAGGACAGCTCCCTTCTGGGGAACAAAGGTGCTAATCTGGTCACCATGACCAAACTTGGACTTCCGGTTCCTCCCGGTTTTATTCTCTCTATTGAAGTTTATAGAGAATACCAGCGAAGTGGTCATTTACCTCTGGTGGATATTGAGGAATCATTGTCTTTTCTTGAGAGACAAACTAAGGAGAAATTGAGTAAACCGTTATCAGTTTCAGTTCGCTCTTCGGCACCAGTTTCTATGCCTGGGATGATGGACACATTACTCAATCTCAAGAATTATGCTGAAGTAGTTGGAGCAATAAAGCGTGTTTTTGATTCCTGGGACAATTTACGCGCTATTGAATACCGTCGTCTTTATCATATCCCTTCCGATTTAGGTACAGCGGCTATAATCCAAACAATGGTTTTTGGCAACAGAGACAAAGGTTCGGGAACCGGGGTAGTTTTTTCTCGCAATCCAGCTACCGGGGAGAAAAAACTTTTTGGGGAGTATATAGAACAAGCCCAAGGAGAAGCCTTGGTGGCTGGTAGGATGACACCTCAGTCTGTTGAAATACTTAAGTCTCAAATGCCTGATGTCTATACCCAGCTGGAAGAAATAGCTGTAGTACTGGAAAAACATTTCCGAGACATGCAAGATATTGAATTCACCATTGAAAGTGGGAAACTTTATATTCTACAGACGAGAGCTGGTAAACGAAGCGGGCAAGCCGTGGTAAAAATAGCTGTAGACATGGCAGAAGAAGGGCTCATTACCCCGGAGGAAGCTATATTAAAGGTCACCCCTCAGGATTTGAGAACCCTCTTTTTTGCTCAGATAAAGTCTCCAGACAAATATCGGCCCATAGCTCAGGGGCTGAATGCTTCCCCAGGGGCAGCTTCGGGAAAGGTTATTTTCCAGCCTCAGGAAGCAGTTGCCCGAGCCAAGATGGACGAAAAGGTAATTTTAGTCAGACCGGAAACTACCCCCGACGATATCCAGGGTATTAATGCGGCTGAGGCAGTTCTTACCTCTCGAGGTGGACTAACCTCTCATGCAGCTATCGTCACCAGGGCTATGGGTAAACCTTGTGTTTGCGGAGCTGAAGCCATTATTATTGACCTGAAGAAAGAAAGCTTCCAGGTTGACCAAATAGTAGTCAAAAAGGGGGACGAAATCACCATTGATGGTAACACTGGTAAAGTTTACTTAGGTTCCTTGCCCTTAAAGGAAGCCGAGTCTATAGTCGAGTTATCAAAACTCCTTTCCTGGGCAGATAGCTATAAACGACTTAAGGTAAGGGCTAACGCTGACACAGCAGGAATGATTGTCCAGGCTAAACAATTAGGTGCTGAAGGTATTGGTTTGTGTCGGACGGAACGTCAGTTTAATGCTCCGGAACGTCTTTCCCTGGTCAGAGAGCTTATTCTTGCTGAAACTAAAACGGAAAGATTAGGTGCCATAAGACGTTTACAAAAGTTACAAAGGGAAGATTTTGTCAGTCTTTTTCGAGTTTTAGACAGGATGCCTATTATTATCCGCCTCCTCGACTTACCCCTTCATGAATTCTTACCCGAAGAAGAAGAAATTGGAGAGCCGACACTGAGGCAAAGGATAAAAGAATTGGAGGAGGTAAACCCTATGCTTGGACATCGAGGGGTAAGGCTTGCGGTGAGCCATCCTGAAATTTATGAGATGCAGATAAATGCTATTGTTGAAGCTTTGACTGAAGTGGATGCTGATGTCTCTATCATGATACCTCAGGTTATTACCCTTCAGGAATTGCTCTGGGTGAAAAGATTACTAAAAGGCACTGGAATAAAGTTGGGGGTGATGATGGAAACGGTAAGGGCGTGTATGCGTGCTGGAAAGCTATCCCAGGAGGCTGATTTTTTGTCTTTCGGTACTAATGACTTGACACAAGCTGTATTTTCTTTCAGCCGCGAAGATGCCGAGAGAAAATTCCTGACTACTTATCTTCAAGTTGGCATCCTCCAAGACAACCCTTTCGAAGTTATTGATATAAAAGGTGTTGGCAGACTTATGGAAACAGCTATATTCTGGGCGAGAAAGGAGAAGCTAGATATAGAAATTGGTGTTTGTGGGGAACATGCTGGAGAGCCCAGGTCTATAGAGTTCTTTCACCAGATAGGCATTGATTATGTAAGTTGCAGTCCCTTCCGAATCCCTATTGCTAAACTGGTTGCTGCTCAAGCTGCTATCAAGGACAAAAAGGTGAGGGCAAGATGATTGTGAAAACCCTTGTACTTGGTCCTTTTGCTACCAATTGTTATATTGTAGGCTCGGAGACAACAAAGCGGGGTTTAATCATCGACCCCGGCGCTGAAGCATCAGCTATTCTGAAAGCAGTGAGGCAATTAGGGTTATCTATACCTTTAATTGTGGTAACTCACACTCATATTGACCATATTGGTGCCATGTCAGCGGTCAAAGATGAGACTAGAGCTGAGTTCCATCAAGTTGAAAGTAAAGATATTTTTCAAGCCTGTTCCTGGGTGCTGTGTCCATTTGTTGGTGGTTCCTTTCAGTCGCCACCCAAGCCGGACAGACTATTGCGGGATGGGGACATTATAAGTGTTGACGACTTGACCTTGTCTGTTCTTCATACCCCCGGTCATAGCCCAGGTGGCATTAGTCTTTTGGGACACGGAGTGGTTTTTAGTGGTGATACCCTTTTTAATTTTGGTATTGGAAGGACTGACTTTCCTGGCTGTAGCTATAAACAGTTGATGAAGAGTATTTATAATAAACTTATGGTGTTGCCCGATGAGACCATAGTTTACCCGGGTCACGGACTGGCGACCACTATCGGTGATGAGCGGAAAACTAACCCCTTCCTCAGATAAAGAGGGGGCACATTACCAGGGTAGTAGTGCTCAGAAGTTTGACCAAAACATGTAATGAAGGTCCAGCACAATCTTTTAAGGGGTCACCTACAGTATCACCAACTACGGCGGCAGCATGGACAAATGACCCTTTCCTGATAGGATTACCTTTTTCGTCTTTAAGTTGACCATCTTCAATAAGCTTCTTGGCATTGTCCCAGGCACCACCACCGTTGTTCATGTAGGAAGCCAGACAGATACCACCAATGGTGCCAACCATTAATACGGAAGCGACAACCATAGCAGCATCGTAGCCTTTTACCAGGTTGAAAAGGACTCCTATAGCTACAGGAGCAATTACTGGTAATAACCCCGGGGCGATCATTTCGCGGAGTCCAGCCCGAGTTGTAATATCAACAGCCCGGGCATAGTCAGGACGGGATGTACCAGCGAGTATTCCTGGGTCAGCTCGGAACTGACGGTGGACTTCTTCAATAATTTTGCTGGCAGTAGTACTCACACCTCTGATTGCCCAGGAGCTGAATAGGAAGACCAGCATAACCGCTAACAAAGCCCCAACAAAGACTTCTACCAGAGCGAGATTTACAACGGTGAACATGCCCTCTTTACCAAAGCGAAGGAAGGAAACTCTATCTAAATAAGCTTGGAAAAGAAGGAAAGCAGCCAGACCAGCTGAGACCATAGCATAGCCTTTGGTCAAGGCTTTAGTGGTATTACCCACGGCATCCAGGCGGTCGGTAATGTGACGCACCTTTTCTCCGGCTCCAGCCATCTCGTTAATACCATTGGCATTATCGGTTATGGGACCGAAGGTGTCCATAGACAAAATGTAAGGGCAGGTCATCAGCATGCCCATAGTAGCCACAGCAGTAGCAAAAACACCACCTCCAGGTACACCACTCTCGACACCCTTCCAGAAAGACAGGAGGAGGGCAATGCCAATGACAACTGCTGTAGCCAGGATTGTCTCATAACCTACGGAGGTGCCCATAACAATGTTAGTTGCCGGCCCAGTTCTGGAAGCTTCAGCAATTCGTTTTACCGGGCGAAATTTGGGCTCAGTATAGTACTGGGTAATATAAACCACGGCGACGCTGGTAAGGATGCCAACGACACCAGCCCAGAAGAGCCAGTTATTGCCCAGCATAGTGGCTACTGTCACATACATACCGACTATGCACAAGGCAATGGCTACATAATAGCCGCGGTTTAAGGCGTTCATAGGGTTTTCTTCTTCCTTTCCTCGGACGACCATAACCCCGACCAGGCTACTGATGAGACCAAAAGCACGAACGACCAGTGGGAAGAGCACCCAGGCAGGGTTCTGGGTGACAACGTAAATGACTATGCCTAAAATCATGGCTCCGATGTTCTCGGCGGCTGTGGACTCAAAGAGGTCAGCGCCACGACCAGCACAGTCACCTACATTATCACCAACTAAGTCAGCGATAACAGCCGCATTTCGGGGGTCGTCCTCAGGAATACCGGCTTCTACTTTACCGACAAGGTCAGCCCCCATATCGGCAGCTTTAGTATAGATACCACCGCCGAGCTGGGCAAAAAGAGCCACAAAACTGGCGCCAAAACCAAAGCCGACTATGAGGTGGGGGGCAATTTCGGGATGCTTGGCACCACCGTAGGCAAAATAAATGGCGGTAACGCCAAGAAGGCTGAGAGCTGTAATAAGGAAACCGGCAACAGCACCACCGCGCAGGGCTACGGTGATGGCTTCTCTCAGGCTACGCTGGGCAGCGCTGGCACAGCGAACATTGGATTTTACAGCTATATACATTCCGATGAACCCTGAAATGGCGGAGCAAAAAGCGCCAGCTAGGAAAGCCACACCAGTCCTCCAGGCAATACCTAAGGGCGTCATTCCTTCTATTCCTTTTTCTCCACCCAGGACACCAACTAAAGCTCCGATAATGACAGCCACCACTACTGCCAGCATAGCAATGGTTCCGTACTGGCGTTTCAGAAAAGCCCAGGCACCTTCAAAAACCATGCTGCCAATCTCAGCCATTTTCGGTGTCCCGGTATCACGCCGGAGCACATCTCTCGTTAGATATATGACAAAAAGAACGGCTATTATTCCCGCCACCGGCACGACCCAAAAAATTCCAAGCATATTAACCTCCCATGAGCGCACAGTTTTGTCAAGCCTGCGCACCCTTTTTATTTTTTAC
>DYGU01000021.1 GCA_020724525.1 Dehalococcoides mccartyi | reverse complement strand
CACCTCCTTTTTTCTTATTTTACAGGTGCACTGTGCGCTCATTTAATTCTCCTTAGATATTCTCAGGCGCTGGAAAGAAGACAAAACCAAATACTAATGTCGTTTAGCAATTGTCCAGTTGTCATTGCGAGCGAAGCGTGGCAATCTCTTGGGATTGCTTCGTCGCTATGCTCCTCGCAATGGCCGTTAAGAATTGGGGTAATTTAGCCTCGGTGCAAAAAAGCGACCCTAAAGGGCGCACTAACCGACTAACAGTTGACAGTTACCATTCGAGACAAGACTTCGGGGCTAATAGATGGTTTATGGTATACTACTTGTATGCCAGCGTAGCTCAGTGGCAGAGCAGCGGTTTCGTAAACCGCCGGTCATCGGTTCGAATCCGATCGCTGGCTGTATTTGCGCCTAGGTCTTTTGTTGATATCTTGGTTTTGTGCCGCCCCTGAATAACTTAAGGAATTCCTTTTCTGTCAGGTCAGCTTGTCTTAAAATTCTCCTTAACGTTTTCTCCGGGAGGTCTCTACTGTGAATAGGTATGGTCACTCTAAGTTCGGGTCTCTCTTTATGAAATAGTCGGGCGTGACTTCCCCTTTGATGGTGAATATAAAACCCGGTTCGAAGGAGGACATGTAGCACCTCACGAGGCTTTAAAGTAGGAAGAGTCGCCATGTTACAGCCGTACTGCTATCCGTTCAACAGACGGCTCTTTATCTTCAGGAATCAGCTCCCCTTCCCTTAGAGCACTTTCCAGATAACACCTTATAGCGTCCTCAGCCATCGCCTTTGCCTCTTCTAATGTCTCTCCAAAAGTGCAGAGCTCAGGGATCGCCGGGACAACAACATCATAGCCCCCCTCTTTAACAGGTTCAAAGACAACCGTGTAGCTATAAATCTTCATCTTGATTACCATCCCCAGACGCCTATTATATCATACCAGCCTATTTTCTACCTTCAGCCCTCACTTGAAAACCTTAACAAAAGTCAGTCCCTTGACAATTTCACTCCTTCGACAAAGGCAAACTAAAGCCTCCATGCCCTCGCAGGCAAAGCAGGCTCACTTTTGCTGGAGACTACTATCCCATTTTTTACTAACATTTTACTAAGACCACTCACCACCCCCACCAGCAAAAATCGCGCTAAATATGAAATCGCACCCACCTCTCAGACCAAACCATCTCCCTTGCTATTTAGGAACATCTGGTGACATAATAATGTTAGAATTCGTAAACCGCCGGTCATCGGTTCGAATCCGATCGCTGGCTGTATTTGTATTATCCTTCTCTGTTCGATACTGACTAATAACTAACCAGCCTTTTTGCGCATCTGTCTTACTCTTTGCCACGAAAAACTTACTACTTTTCCAGGGTGTAAGGAGCATTTAGTGCTTACCGATTCTTTTTAGATTCTGAAACAATCAATTGCCCAAGGAACTTAATGGCCTCTGCCATTTCTCTCCTCATTTCAGCCGTCTCTTTTCTGGCTTCAGTCTGTCCTTCTGCTATTGTACTTAGGATTTCCCTGGTTTCTTTCCTTGCTTCAGTCTGTTCTTGTTCCATTCTACTTAGGATTTCCCGAGTATGCTTTGCTTCCTCTGTGAGTATTTTCCGTGTATTTCTACCATTTACTATGCCATAAACTGTGATAAAAATTCCCAAGATACCGGCAAAAGCTAATAACTCCCAAAAACTCACTTGAACACCCCTTTATTTCTTTCAACCTGATACTTTTCTTTTGTCATTCCAAGCTGGCTTAGGGTAGCACCATGAGCGAAGATATTTATTCTGCTGGTTAACCAAAAACCATCACTACTTTCATCCAGTGAGGTATCTTAACTTAACAATCGGTAAGTTTCAATAGCTTATTAAATTCCTCAAGGGTTATAGCAGTAGTGCGAAGAATAGCTCATAAAGTGCCCCAATCAAGCCAGCGCTGCCCGTGTATTTTCTCTAATTTTTCCCATCCTTTAATTTTGATAGGTAAATAGAACTCCCTCTCAATTCTTCCATACGCCAATATGGTATAAGGCAAGTTGCCTATCTTTGTTACTATCTTGCTGGCTTGGCAGGTAAGCTGAAGTCTTATAGTCATGGATTTCAGGAATATCGTCTGCAGTTCGTGACAGCCGGTCTATGCGACCAGTCATACCAATAGAAACCCAGTTCCTGACATTTTACCACTTCAGTTGGTGCCCGCTTTGTAACAGTTATTAGCCATAGCTTTCTCCACACTGTCATACACCTCTATTGTCTGTCTGGCTACCTTCTGCCAAGAGAACTGCCTCGCCCGCTCCAGCCCTTTTAATATTAGCTCCTGTTTCAAATTTCCGTCGGTAAGCACCTGCCGAAGCGCCCCAGCAATGCCGTAAGTGTCACAGGGGTCGACCTTAATGGCTGCCTCCCCAGCGACTTCGGGTAACGAAGCACGATTTGACACTATAACTGGGCAGCCGCAAGCCATCGCCTCTAAAACCGGCAGACCAAAACCCTCATATAGAGATGGGAGGATAAAACACCCGGCACCGGAGTAATAGGCAACCAAGTCCCCTTCGCTGACATAATCAGTAAAAACAACATCCTGTGGAATGTTCAGCTCATTAATCACTTGAAGCGTATGCCTTCTAAACTCCGCTTCCCGCCCCCCAGCTTTCCCTACCTTTACCAGCTTCAAGTCTTTGAACCTGCGCTCGCTCTTTAATTTGAAGAAGGCTTTAAGTAGCCGGACAAGGTTTTTCCGGGGGTGTTCTGAGCCGACGAACAGAATATATGGGTAGTCCAATAGTCGACGCGAGGTTGGTTTGAAAAGTTGGTGGTCTACGCCTTCATACACTACAGAGATGTGCTCCTCTAGTATGCCAAGGTGCTTGACCAAATCGTGTTTTGTTGTTTGGGATACCGCAATTATTCTGGTAGCTTTCTTCACCCCTTTGTAGTCCAGGGAAAGGTAAAACCTGTCTCTGAGATTAGGGTGGTGGATAAAGATGCCATATCCCTTGAGGTCGAAATATCTTATGAGGTCATGAACGGTGATGATGTAAGGAACCTTCAGAAAGAAGCCATAACGTCCCAGGTGATGATTGGACAGGTGGACGATACTATCTAGTTTGTTAAGCATCCTTACGAAGTGCCAGTCTTGCCAGCACGCTCTTACTGCATCTGGAGAAAGAAAAGGGACATTGAATAGCTCGGCGACCTTGTGATAGATGTCAGTATAGAGTTTAGGCACATCTAAATGCTCGGCGAGCTTTTGGGCATAGATGTCTAAAGAACCCCTCCCTGTTGTTGCTATTAATGTTATCATTTTTCAGCTCGTGAGCTCCTAAAAAAGCCTTAAATGCCATGACCAAAATGATAGCCCACTTTCGGCACTATCTTGAGTATTAGTCCGAGTTAAAAAGCCTGAAATCCAATGCTTACCTAAGGGATGCCCCGTAGTTGGTTACAATGTCTGTCGTTCTGTCACTTGAGAGACTATCAGTTACCAAGGTCTCAATATTGGAGTAGGTTTGCTTATTGATTGCCCCCCAAGCAGTTAGGGAGCATCTTCTCCGAGTTGTAACTGGGAATAGTTATTGATACTAGAGGCCTACCGCTCATTTTTTAAACAGTCCTCCTTGGCAGGTCTGGTGTAGCCAGCCTAAGGACACTATCAGCAGCACTATCCCCCTTGTGTCTAAAAGTAAGTTAAATGCGCCAGCCTTTGTGGGTTAGGCATCTTTCTCCTGTTTGCGGCAACTAAAATTTATTGTAGCACAAAATATGCTTGTTGGGAATATTCTGACGCAATGTATTGGCTACCATTAAGTCTCTGGTGAAGTCTCTGGTGAAAGGAGCATATTTGGTGCTTGTGTTCATTGAATTTTCCATCGTTTTTACCTACAATAGCCTCGCGATTGGTCAGGGAGGGGTATTGTAAACCGTCAGTCATTGGTTCGAATCCGAACTCTAGCTATGGTGAAGATGAGCAAATTAGTTGATAAGTTAAAGCAACTTTCTCGGGGGGCAACCCCGCCTTTGGGTTTTAGACCGGCGGCAAGCCAAATCCAGAGTCCATCAATGTTGCTTATTGCTCGCTTGACCCAAGCCAATAGTAAGTTTACTAAGACCATAGCTGATGTGGGTGTGGATGCTCTCCTTATGCCTCAGGAGATTTTTGGCAGTAATGAGCTAAAACAGATTGTTTCTCTTCTTAAGGATGTTTCTCTGGGGGCAGCTCTGGGGGAGGCAAACTTTGACAATATTGCTCAGATTACCAAATCGGGCGGTGATTTTATTGTTTTTAACCTCAAGACCCCAATAGAACTGCTGGAAATAGAAGAGGTAGGCAAAATTCTGAAGATAGAGCCATCACTTGACTCGGGTTTAGTTAAAGCTATCAATAATTTGTCCTTGCCGGTGGACGGAGTCCTTATTACAACCGATGAGCCCCGAATTACTGTTGAGTATTTTCTTACCTGTCAGCGTTTTGCGGAGCTATTGGATAAGCCGGTATTGGTGACTCTACCGCCTTCAATTTCGGCTAACCAGCTCAGTAGTCTATGGGAAGCTGGAATTGACGGTGTGGTTGTCTCCAGCGAGCAGCCCAAACACGAGCTTGCGGAATTAAGGAAAACTATAGATAATTTACCTCGCAGAACAAGACAAAGAGGCAAAGTAGCTGTGGTGCTGCCCCCTCTAAGGGAAGAAGTGATGGCTGAGGTAGGGGAAGAGGAGGAAGAAATTTAGCCTCGACATTGTAGAGCACCTTTCAGGGGCATTCTATTGGTCTTTTCACCCAGACAGGTTAATTGTTGTGGATATGACCACAAATTTTGGTTTGTTTTTGATCTCAGTGGTAGGTATATCCCTATCTGGGGTTATGCTACCGGGTCCTCTTACTGCGGCTGCTATATCTAAAGGTTATAGAGATAAAAATGCCGGTGCTTTAATTGCTATCGGACACGCTGTTATTGAAATGCCTCTTATAGCTCTTATTTATTTAGGTTTTGCTCATTATTTTGTATTGCCCGGAGTTAAACAGATTATTGGGCTGGCAGGCGGTTTAATGTTGATTTTTATAGGTATTCAGTTATTCACGGGGATGAAGAAAACTCTGGCGGAGGCGGGCTTACCCTACAATTCGCTAACTACCGGTATCATAATGACTGGGGCTAATCCTTTTTTCTTCTTGTGGTGGGCAACTATAGGTGTGGCTCTGGTAGCTAATGCGGCTAATTTTGGAACCTTTGGTATTGCCCTTTTTGGCTTAGTCCACTGGGTGTGTGATTTAGGCTGGATACAGTTTATTTCGGTGAGTGTCTTCAAGACGAGGTACTTATGGACGGTGAAGATCCAGAAAACCGTCTTTAGTATTTGCGCTCTTATTTTGGTTGGCTTTGGAGTTTGGTTTTGTGTTTCTGCTTTTTCTTAAAGCTTTGGTAATTTCAAAGGGTACACTGGATGGCTTGAAAATATTTGCCTTCGGTCTTGATGGTTGGGGCGATTACCATTTTGACTTTATGCATATCTTTGATGTTGGGAGTACCACAGACACCCATAGCAGTATGCAAAGCCCCAACGAAATTTTCAGTGCCATCCGTAACCGAAGTAGGACCAAAAAGGATCTGCTCTAATGGAGTAATTTTGCCGACTTTTATTCGTGTTCCCCGGGGTAGGGTGGGATGAGGGTGGGACATCCCCCAATGGTAGCCTTTGCCCGGAGCTTCTCTGGCTCGGGCGAAAACAGAGCCGAGCATGACGGCATCAGCACCTGAGGCAAAAGCTTTGCAAAGGTCACTGCCGGTGCGGATACCACCGTCGGTGATGATAGCGATATATTTGCCAGTCTCTTTGAAGTAAGTCGCGCGGGCAGCGGCGCAGTCCATAGTAGCTGTTACCTGGGGAACGCCTATACCAAGGACTTCCCTAGTAGTGCAAGCAGCTCCGGGACCAACACCAACCAGGATGCCATCTATCCCAGTCCTCATTAGTTCTAAGGCGGCAGTGTAAGTAACGCAATTGCCGACGATAATGGGTAGTGACAACGTCTGGCGTAGTTCGGAGAAGATAAGTCCCCGATAGCTTTTAGATATATGCCGGGCGGTGGTGACAGTGGACTGTACTACTAAAATATCCATCCCGGCTTCCTTAGCTATTGGGGAAAGGCGTTTGGTATTGGCTGGGGTTACAGAAACAGCACAGATAGCGCCGGCTTTTTTAATGGTCTGGATGTGTTCACCGATGAGATTATCTTTGATAGGCTCTGAATAAACTTTCTGGAGGAAATGGGTAACTTTGTTATCATCTGCCTGAATGATTTGGGCTAAGATTTCTTCTGGTCTTTCATATCTGGTCTGAACGCCTTCGAGGTTAAGGACTGATAGCCCACCGAATTTGCTGTAAAGGATGGCAAAAGCCGGGTCAACTACAGCATCCATAGCAGCAGCCAGTATAGGCAAGGAAAAGGTGAAATTGCCTAAGGTAAAGTTTATGTTGGTCTGGTCAGGGTTAATAGTCACATCTCCAGGAACGATAGCAACTTCGTCAAATCCATAAGCTCGTTCTAGGGTCTTAAGCTGGGGAATACTCATAGTGGTCTCCAAATAATTGGCAAAGACTATAACAAAGGTGAGGTATTAAAGTCAAGCCTTGTGCCTTTATTAGGGACACATCCCATATTTTCTTGACATCAAGTGTATTTATTCTGTACAATCCCTTTGTGTTGAGGATAGCAAGGGCAGTTGCAGTGGGATTTCCGCATCACGTTGTCCAGAGGGGTAACAATAGAGGAAAGGTCTTCTTTAACAAAAAAGACAGAGAGAAGTATTTATCCTTCCTCAAGAAGTATGCAGATAAGTGGGACTCGCCAATTCTCGCCTACTGTCTTATGAGTAATCATGTCCATTTACTGGTGAGGCCGAATAAAGAAGAGTCGCTACGTAAGATGATGCAGGGTGTAGCCTTGTGTCACACGCAATATATAAACAGGACATACAAAAGAACAGGCAGGTTATGGGAGAGTAGGTATCATTCCTGCATAGTAGATGAAGAGAGATATTTGTGGGTGGTAGCGAAGTATATTGAACAAAACCCTATACGGGCAGGAGTAGTGAAAAAGGAGGAAGACTTTCCATATTCAAGTGCAAGAGCTCATATAGGTGGTGTAAGAGATGAAGTATTAGCAGAGGAACTATTTGAAGAAGGACAGAGAAAAGAGTATATAGAATTTATCCGGGTAGGAATTCTTGAGGATCAGGTAAGGAACATAAGATATTCTACAAAAACAGGCAGGCCCCTTGGTAGCGAAGAGTTTATACGAAAGATGGAAAAGAAACTTGGGAGGCAATTTGTGTTAAAATCGCCAGGAAGACCAAGAAAAAGAAAAGGTTGCTGAAATGTGGGATGTGTCCCGAATTTAAAATTTATCTTATAGCGACGCCTATCGGCAATTTAGAAGACATTTCGCTGCGGGCTTTACGTTTGCTTCAGGAAGTAAAATTGATTGCTGCTGAGGATACCCGCACCACTCGCCAGTTTCTGACTTTTTATAACATAAAAACCCCGGTTACCAGTTATCACGAACATAATAAGCGGCAAAAATTGGGCTATCTTTTGGGTTGCCTTAAGGAAAAGGATATAGCCCTGGTTTCTGAGGCAGGAATGCCTGGACTGAGTGACCCCGGTTATGAATTGGTTGTGGCAGCTATCCAGCAAGGGATTCCAGTGATACCTATTCCTGGGGCGACAGCTATAGTTACGGCTTTAGTTGTTTCCGGCTTGCCCGTTAACCGATTCTTTTACCTTGGTTTTCTGCCTCGGCGTCAGGGAGAAAGGCGTCGTCTTTTGCAGGCTGTAGTTGAGCAACCTTACACTTTGATTGCCTTTGAAGCACCTCACCGTCTTCAGGCGACCTTACGGGATGCCATAGAGATTCTGGGAGATAGACGAGTAGCTGTATGCCGGGAACTGACCAAAGTCCATGAGGAAGTCTTCCGGGGAAAGTTAAGTGAAGCAGTGGAGCATTTTAGTCAACCCAGAGGCGAATTTACTTTAGTGATTGAAGGCAGGGAGAAGGAAAGAGAGAGCCCGGGGCTAACCGGTGAAATTGAAAAAGAGCTAAAGTTGCTTTATCAGCGTGGTCTTCACACCCGGGAAGCTGTGGCTCAATTGTCTAAGACAACGGGTGTGCCCAGACGAAAACTTTATCAAACCTGGCTCAAATTAGCTAAGGAGGGTCAAGAATCCCAATGACAGATATCGTCCTAAGGCAAGACTACTGCTTGCAGCAATAAGCTGTCATGGGGTCACCATTATGGCTCATTGGTGGAGACATAGGTAGAACATAGAGGCTATTCATAATGGGCCAAAAAGGAGGGTTAAAGGGTGCGCCGTGGTTGTATTACTGTAGGTGAAGTGAAATGTGATGGTTGTCAGCGCCTCATCGAGTATGGACAACAGTATTTGATACTTAAAGAAGAAACAGACAAAGAGGTTCGTCTTTGTTCTGAGTGTTGTTTAGCCAAAGGCTATGCTTCTTATAAAACAGAAAAGGGTAGGCGAGTAATCACCTTTTTCCCAAAAGATTGAATATGATAGAATTGAGAAGTTATCCAACTGGGGAGCCTGACTTTTGGGGGAACGTATTTTTATTGGTGTAGCCTGGCCGTATGCTAATGGTCCCCTTCATCTGGGACATATTGCCGGCTGTTATTTACCAGCAGATATTTTTGCTCGTTACCACCGTCTGAAGGGCAATGAAGTATTGATGGTTTCGGGTAGTGACCAGCATGGGACACCGATAACCCTCCGGGCTGAGCAAGAAGGCAAGTCCCCCCAGGAAATCGTCTCCAGATATCATCAACAATTTCTTGATTGCTGGCAAAAGTTAGGTATCTCTTTCGACTTATTTACTACTACTGGCACCCCAAATCATAGTCAAGTTACCCATGATATTTTTCTAACTTTGTTGGAAAGGGGTTACATTTACAAAGGGAGTATGCCTCAGGCTTACTGTCCTCGCTGCCAGCGTTTCCTGCCCGACCGTTATCTTGAGGGTATCTGCCCACATTGTGGCTTTCCTGAAGCCAGGGGCGACCAGTGTGACCAGTGTGGCAAACCTTTAAATCCGCAAGACCTCATTGGCTTACATTGCCGCCAGTGTGCCACAGAACCTCGTTTTGAAGATTCAGAGCATTTTTTCCTGCGTCTTAGCGTTTTGGGAGAAAGGCTAAAGGCTTGGGTGAAAGAGCAGAAGCATTGGCGACCCAATGTGCTTAACTTTACCATGCGCTTTCTGGAGGAGGGGCTGAAGGACAGGGCTATAACCCGGGATATAGAGTGGGGAGTGCCGGTACCCCAGTCTGGTTTTGAGCGGAAGCGCATTTATGTCTGGTTCGAAGCTGTTATTGGCTATTTTTCTGCCAGTAAGGAATGGGCGAAGTTACAGGGTAAAGAGACTGCCTGGCACCCTTTCTGGCAGGATGGAGCCAAAAGCTTCTACTTTATCGGCAAAGACAATATTCCCTTTCATACCATTATCTGGCCGGCGATGTTGATGGGATACGGTGGTCTTGATCTTCCTTATGATGTGCCAGCTAATGAGTTCCTGACTATTGAGGGTAAACGTCTGTCGACGAGTCGTAACTGGGCAGTCTGGGTTCCTGATTACCTGGAGCGTTATGCTGTCGACCCATTACGCTATTTTTTGTCCATAAACATGCCTGAAACCGGGGATGCTGACTTTTCCTGGCACGAATTCCTCAGGCGTAATAATGATGAACTGGTGGCTACTTATGGCAATCTGGCTCACCGGGTTCTTACTTTCCTACAACGAAATTTTGATGGCATTGTACCTTCACCAGGCGAGTTGGATAGTGAAAGTCAGGCACTTTTAGCTAAAGCTGAAGAGATTCTAAATAGCGTAGATAATCTTTTGTACCAGTGCCATTTCAAAGAAGCGGTCAGGACAGCTATGTCTTTAGCTCAAGAAACGAACCGCTACCTTGATGATAAAGCCCCCTGGAAGACGATTACCAAAGATCCACCAGTAGCAGCTTCAGCTATTTATACTGCCTTATCTGCCTTGTCTGCTTTAAGGATAGCCTTTTATCCCTTCCTTCCCTTTAGTTCTCAACAGCTTCACACCTTTCTTGGTTTTAAGAGCAAGTTAGAATCCGGGGACTGGAAACTCCAGTTGCCTTCAGTCGGGCAGAAATTACCGGTACCGAAACCTTTGTTTACCAAGCTTGATGACAACATTGTAGAGGAAGAATCCCAACGCCTGGGTCGGGAGCTGGGCACTTAGGAGTGATGTTTGAGACTTGAAGATATTTATGCTCCAGTCAAAGAAGATTTAGCTGAGGTTGAACGTAATTTAATAGATACTGCTGGAGTAGATACGCCCTTTTTAGCCCAATTACTTAAACATATTTTGGGCAATGAGGGCAAGCGAATTCGCCCGGCGCTTACTCTTCTTGCCGGCAAATTTTACGATTACGAACCGCGCCTCCTTATCCCTGTGGCAACCGGGATGGAGCTTTTGCATACGGCTACTTTAGTTCACGATGACACCCTAGATAACTCGGTGAGCCGGCGCGGCAGACCAACAATCAGTTCTTTGTGGGGGGGAAAGCGAGCCATACTGGTGGGGGATTACCTTTTTGCTAAAGCGGCTGCCTTTGTGGCTAATGCTGAAAATATGCGTGTCATTAAACTTTTTGCCCAGGCTCTGGTAACGATTTCTGATGGTGAGTTGCAGCACAGTGCTGCTGATTTCAATTTAAGGCAAAGGCGCGAGCATTACTATCACTGGATTGGGGCTAAAACGGCTTGCCTCTTTTCGGCAGCAGCCGAAGCCGGGGCGATTCTGAGCCGGGCTCCTGAAGCCTCAATTTCAGCTTTAAGGAACTATGGCTATAATCTGGGGATGGTTTTCCAGCTTGTGGACGATATTCTGGATTTTACTGGCGAAGAAGCTGAAATAGGCAAACCAGTGGGTGCTGACTTAAGTCAAGGGATTTTAACTTTACCGGCGATACTTTTCCTGGAGCGCTATCCGTATATGCGGATAGTTGTGGGAATTCTTGGAAAAAAGGCTGCGGAGGGTCTTAAGCAGGTTATTGAGCGAATTCGGCAACCGGCTATAATTGATGAGTGTTTTGATATTGCCTCAAGTTTTTGCACTAAAGCGGTAGCCGCTCTGGAAATTCTCCCCAATAACAATATCCGTCAGGCACTATCCAATCTGGTGGACTACTGCCTTCGGCGACAGAAGTAGGGGGCTTAATAAACCCTTCGTAACCGCAAATTCGGCGTCGTTTTTAGTCTGAGTGCTCCACCCAGCTTTCGCCCTTTTCGTAAACTTCTTTTTTCCAGAAAGGGGCAATTTGTTTGAGGCGGTCTATGGCATACTCGCAGGCGGCGAAGGCTTGTTTACGGTGGGGAGCAGCTACGACGATAACTAAGGCAGTTTCCCCCACATTTACTCTACCAGTCCTGTGGCTAATAGCTACATCCTGAAGCTGCCACTTCTGGTTAATTTCGTCTATTATTTGCTGAAGCTTTTTCTGTGCCATTTCCTCGTAGGCTTCATACTCTAAGTAGAGCACCTTCTTGTCCTCGGAGGAACCACGAACCGTACCTATAAAGGTGACGACGGCTCCGTGACTGTTTTTCCTTATTTTATTGATTAATTGTTCCGGGTAAAGGGGGTTGGGAGTAATCTCAACCACTTTCAGCCTCCACTAAGAGGGGGAAGCAAGGCTACCTCATCACCTTCCTGTAATACCTGGTTGTTGTCAGCAAATTCGCTATTAACGGCAATAACCAGGTTGTTTTCCAAATTCCTTAGTTGTGGGAAATGTTCTTTTATCAATCCCTTAAATCCGGCAACAGTAGTCCCGGTTTTGGCTTCTAGTTCTGCTTCTTTGGTATCAGCAAGTTGGCGATAGCGGGCAAGAAATTTGGCTTTGATTCTCATTGTTTGTCTTTAAGAAGCTGGTGTTGCCTCCAGTTGGGGGGAGAGTAAGGGCTCTTTAAAGAGGGCATCGAGTTCAGCTTCTTCTAAAGTTTCTTTGGTAATAAGGCGCTGGGCAACTAAATCCAGCCTGGCTTTATTTTGGGCTAAAAGCTTTTTGGCAGTGTTATAAGCTGTCTGAATAAGGTTCTGGACTTCGGTGTCAATTTTCTCGGCTACTTTTTCGCTATAATTGCGCTGCTCGGTAATCTCCCGACCGAGGAAAACAAGCTCTTCCCTCTTCCCGAAGGTGCGGGGTCCTAAATTATCACTCATGCCGTATTCGGTAACCATTTTTCGGGCTAACCTGGTAGCTTGCTCTAAGTCATTCTGGGCTCCAGTGGTGATTTCATTAAAGGTGATTTCTTCGGCTATTCGTCCTGCCAGACTTACGGCTAATCTATCTTCAAACTGGGAGCGTGTCCATAAGTGGCGGTCTTCTGTGGGCAGAAAGCGTGTCCAGCCTCCCATCATTCCTCGGGCCACGATAGAGATTTTGTGTACCGGGTCAGCCTGAGGTAGTATTTTGGCAACTAAAGCATGCCCGGCTTCGTGGTAAGCAATGATTTCCTTTTCCCTGGGACTGATGAGCCGGCTCTTCTTTTCTGGACCAGCGATGACCCGGTCAATAGCGTCTTCCAGTTCTCCCATACCGATATCCTTGCGGTTACGCCGGGCAGCTAGGATAGCGGCTTCATTGATCAGATTAGCCAGGTCAGCACCACTGAAACCGGGAGTTTGCTTGGCTATTATTTCCGGGTCAACATCTTTGGCCATGGGTTTACCTTTAGCATGGACCTGAAGAATAGCCTTGCGCCCGTTAATATCAGGCTGGTCGATGATAATATGGCGGTCGAAGCGGCCGGGGCGGAGCAGCGCCGGGTCAAGGATATCGGGACGGTTAGTTGCCGAGAGGACGATCACATTGGTACTGGTATCAAAGCCGTCCATTTCTACCAGAATCTGATTCAGGGTCTGCTCCCGTTCGTCATGACCACCGCCCAAGCCAGCCCCCCGGTGCCGACCGACGGCATCAATTTCATCAACAAAGATAATACACGGGGCGGTTCGTTTGGCTTGTTCGAAGAGGTCTCGGACTCGGGCAGCACCGACACCGACAAACATTTCGACAAATTCACTACCACTAATGGAGAAGAAGGGAACCCCGGCTTCACCGGCAATAGCTTTGGCAAGCAGAGTCTTTCCTGAGCCTGGAGGTCCAACCAAAAGTACGCCCCGAGGGACGCGGGCTCCAAGAGCCTGGAACCTCTGGGGTGATTTGAGGAACTCGACTACTTCCTGGAGTTCCTGTTTAGCTTCATCAACCCCAGCCACATCGGCGAAAGTCACTGTGGGCTTACTTCCAGAAACTAACCGGGCTCGACTTTGTCCAAACTTGAAGGCTTGAGTATTAGCGCCGCGGGCTGACCGGAAGAGAAAGAAAAGCAAAGCACCAAAGAGAATAAGGGGCAAGAAGTTAAGAAAAATGCCTCCCCAATTAAAGCCGTCCGATTTGACCTCAACCTTTATCCCCCCTTCACCCACTATTATTCCAGCATCTTTGAGTAGGCTGATTAAATCGTTAGTGCTGCCGAAAAAGTCAGCTTTTATCCGAGCTTTGCCGTCTTTCAGACCAGTGAGTCTGTTCTCCCCTTGCTTTATGGTATCAATTTCCCTATTCTTAGCTTGCTCAATAAAAGTAGGGTAGAGGAGCACTTCTTCGGGCGCTTTAGCCCGGGGCAGGAAAGTGGAAACGAGAAGAAACAACCCTACCAGAAGCAACAGATAAAATAAGCTACTTTGCCAGAATCTTGGATTCATATTTAACCTCTTTAACCCTCTTTATTATACCAATGTCTAAGAAATTAGCCAAATAAAAAGTAAAAGGAAACTGTCAACCCTCGAGCAATGGTATAATCAATTGGAATAAGGTAAGAGTTACCGAGACTACTTTAATAAATCAAACTGGAGGAGAAAAGTTATGAGACCAGACTTGCCTGAATCCCGAGCCATACGGGTCTTGAATCTGGTGGATATGCTCAATCCCGACCGAATTATTGGTGAACCAGGAAAGAAAGAGCTGGAAGGATTTGGTCTTGGTCCCAAGTTAAGGGAATTAATTATTATCTGGCAGAATTGAAAAGAGATGCCGAGACCCGGGCTGAACAATTAAGAAAAATGATGCGAAAATAGTGGTGAAAAGCCTTGAATCCTCTCTTAACAGATTACGAGTTATGGCTTATAATAGTTGCCAATCTCGTTAAAAGGAAGGAAAAAGATGCGTTTTAAGTGTTTTACCTGTGGGGCTGAATTTGACAATATTGAACAATTAGCCGGCCACAAGCGCCAGCACCAGGCAAGTCCTAAAGGTCCCTACGGGGTTACCTGTCTTGGCTGTGGTAGGGGTATTCCTATCGGACCTGAAAAAGCCAACTATAGTGGTCAACTCACCTGTTCTCACTGCCGCCGGACAATGACCGTAGTCATAGAAGATGGGGAAGTCGCTGTCGCCCGGCTCGGCTAAGAGAAACCCCACAAAATCTCCGATTTTGTGGGGACCCCGGGTTCCCAGCCGAATCTATGATTCGGCTGGGTGTAAAAAGGATAGGCTCCATTTTGAGGAGAAGTGACAATAGCGATATACGAATACTTCTGCCCGAAGTGTAACCAGGAATTCCAAGTTATGCGCCCTATAAGCAAATCGGATGAACCGGCTCCGTGTCCCTAGTGTGGCACGCTCGGGCGGAAATTGATATCGGTCTTTGCCTCAAAATCTGGCTTCTACTTAGGGTGCCGGAAAGGGAAGCCTTCCGAAAACCACCCCAAATTCAGTAGACAGTTGAAGCTTCTCCTCATTTGTGAGAGCGTTTAGCAACATAACCCGTCATTGCGAGCCGAAGGCGTGGCAATCTCTTGAGATTGCTTCGTCGCTATGCTCCTCGCAATGACAGCGGCAATTAGTAAACACTCTCTGTGTCATCCTTGACGAAATCGGGTGAATTAGGATAATTTATTAAGTTACTATTGGGGAAAAGTCTCATTAAATTGATATAGTTATGCAGCTTGAGAAGCACTTAGCCAGCTTTAGTCCACCAAGGGAAACTATACTCTCCATCGGTGTTTTTGATAGTGTCCACCTTGGGCATCAACACCTGCTTAGCTATTTGCTCCGGCAAGCCCAGCAGAGAAACCTCCTTAGCGGCGTCATTACTTTTGACCGTCATCCCCAAACTGTCCTTTTATCCCAGACTCAGCTACCCTGGCTTACTACCCTGGAGGACAGAACCATCTTACTTCATAAATTGGGTATAGAATTAATTGTAGTATTGCCCTTCACCCTGAGCTTAGCCCAAATGAGCGTACGCTGCTTTATCCAGCTCCTTAAAAAACATCTGAAGATGTGCAGCTTGGTTATCGGTCCTGACTTCGCCTTAGGCAAGGGAAGACAGGGCGATGCTACCCGACTTCAAGCCTTAGGTCAAGAAATGGGATTTACTGTTGAAGTCGTGCCACCCGTTGTCCTTGATGGGATAGTGGTCAGCAGTACGGCTATAAGGGAAGCTTTAGCCTGCGGAGATGTGACACGGGTAGAAAAATTAGCCGGGCGCCCTTTCAGCCTTATCAGCGAGGTCGTCCCTGGCGCCGGACGGGGTAAAACCTTAGGATTTCCCACCGCTAATCTGGAGGTGAAGCCGGAGCAAGCCTTGCCTGAGGATGGTATCTATGTTACCATTACTGAAATTAATCAAGAACTGTTACCTTCCGTGACCAATATTGGTGTTCGACCCACTTTCGGAGATGGCAAGCACACCATAGAAGTTTATCTCCTGGACTACCAGGGAGAATTATACGGTGAAAAACTGAGGATCAACTTCATTGATAGAATAAGGGATGAAAGGCGCTTTGATAGTGTGGAAGAATTGAAAGCTCAACTAAGAAAAGATGTGGAACAAGCCCAGTTAATCCTCGCTAAAAGAATAAAAGGAGAGTAAAAACAATGCAATTAAGAATACCTGGACCTACTCCCTGCCCTCCGGAAGTCCTTCAAGCAATAAGTAAGCAAATGATAAACCACCGGGGCAAAGAGTTTGGTGAGCTTCTTCATCACATAACGGCAAAATTAAAAGAACTCTTCCAGACTAAAGGAGATGTTTTCTTGCTTACCGGCTCCGGAACCGGTGGTATGGAAGCATCTGTAGTCAACACTCTCTCCCCCGGGGATAAAGTACTAGCTATTAGCAACGGCTTTTTTGGCGAACGCTTTACCGAATTAGCTGAGGAGTTTGGGGCTGAGGTAAAACGCCTCGCTTTTGACTGGGGGAAGCCTGTTGACCCTGACGCTGTCCACCAGGCTTTAAAAGCTGGCCCGGGAATCAAAGCGGTCCTGGTAACTCATAATGAGACTTCCACTGGCATCACTAATGACCTTAAAGCTATCAGTGCCATCGCCAAAGAGTTTGACAAATTGGTGCTGGTGGATGCCATAAGCAGCCTTGGCTCTATTGACCTACCCGTGGATGCCTGGCAGTGCGATGTTGTTGCCACCGCTTCCCAGAAAGGCTGGATGACACCTCCCGGCTTAGCTATGGTCAGCTTCAGTAGCAAAGCCTGGCAAGCCCATGCTAAAGCCAAAATGCCCCGATACTACTGGGACTTTACTAAAGCTAAAAGCTATTTGGAAAAGGGACAGACACCCTGGACTCCTGCCGTCTCTACCTGTTACGGCTTAGCCGCAGCTCTGGACATTATGTTAGCTGAAGGATTACCTAATATCTTTGCCCGGCATGCCCGTGTTGCCAATATGGCTCGACAAGGAGTAAAGTCTAACGGTTTAAGTCTCTTCCCGGATGAGAAATACGCCTCAAATACTGTCACTGCCGTCAAAATCCCAGAGAAACTAGATGTGTCTAAATTGCTCCAGATTCTCCATAAAGAATACAATATAGTCCTTGCCGGCGGACAAGACATATTAGCTGGAAAAATTTTCCGCATCGGTCATTTAGGTTGGGTAACAGAAAAAGATATGGAAGAAATCTTGAAAGCCTTAAACGAAGCTTTGCCCGAGGCAAGACAACCATAATGGCACTTCTCCTATGAAAGTCTTAATTGCTGACCCGGTAGCTGAAGAAGGCATAAAGGCTCTTCAAACTCAGGCTGAAGTCCTTGTCAAGTTGGGGCTAAAGCCTGAGGAGTTAAAAGCTATAATCGGCAACTATGATGCCTTAATAGTGCGCAGTGAGACTAAGGTCACAGCTGACATCATTGAAGCCGGTAGAAAGCTTCAGACTATTGCCCGGGCTGGTGCTGGACTGGACAACATTGACGTTGACGCCGCTACCAGAAAAGGCATAGTCGTAGTCAATGCCCCCACCGGCAATACTATTTCGGCGGCTGAGCACACCATCGCTTTGATGCTGGCTTCAGCCCGCCATATCCCACAGGCTAATAATACCCTCAAATCAGGAGTCTGGCAACGAAGTGCCTTCCTCGGCACCGAGCTTAGAGGTAAGACTTTAGGTATTATTGGTCTGGGTAATGTTGGTTCCGAAGTAGCGCGAAGGGCTATGGCCTTTGAAATGCGCCTTATTGCTCACGACCCCTTTGTTTCCCCTGAATATGCTCAAAATCTAAGAGTGACACTGGTCTCCCTGGAAGAATTGCTTACCGAATCTGACTTTATCAGTCTCCACCTGCCCTTAACTCCAGCGACTAAAGGGCTTATTGGGGCTAAAGAGCTTGGGAAAGTAAAGCCGTCAGTTCGTATTATTAATTGTGCTCGAGGTGAACTCATTGATGAAGAAGCCCTTTTCAAAGCTGTGGAGGAAGGGAGAGTAGCTGGCGCAGCTGTAGATGTCTTCAGTGAGGAGCCAACCACAGATAATATCCTTTTCAAGCACCATAAGATTATTGTTACCCCTCACCTGGGCGCTTCCACCACCGAAGCCCAGGTCACTATCGCTCAGGATATTTCCGAGCAAATTTTAGCCATCTTTAACGGGAAGCCAGCTAAATATGCGGTTAACGCCCCTTATATACCTCCCGAAATTGCCCCTATCCTAACACCTTTCATGTCCGTGGCAGTAACTGTAGGCAGTTTAGCCAGTCAGCTCATGGAAGGACAGATGAACATGCTCCAAATTACTTATAGTGGTGAAATCTCCAATTACGATACCAGTGCTCTAAAAGCGGCTATCCTCGGCGGACTTCTGGAGAGGATTAGTGAGGAAAGAATAACCCTGGTCAATGCCAACCTGATAGCTACTAAGCGCGGCTTACGAGTTATCGAGCAAAAAGAGACTACCTGCGAAAACTACGATAGTCTCATCACCTTAAAAGTGACCACCAGCGCTGGAACTACCACTGTTGCCGGGACAGTAATGCGGGGGGAAACCCATATTGTTCGGGTCAACGACTTCTGGGTCGACATCATTCCCACCGGTGGTTATTTCCTCTTCAGCGACCACAGAGACCGCCCCGGGCTTATCGGTGCTGTCGGCACTATAACTGGCAAAGCCGATATAAACATCAGCGCTATGCATCTGGGCCGGCTTCAGCCACGAGGACCTGCCCTGATGATTTTAGCCTTAGACGAACCCCTCCCCGAAAAACAAAGACAGCAAATCTTAGCCATCCCCGATGTTTACACCGCGAAGCTGGTGAAACTTTAGGAATAGAAATGGCAGAGTTAGGTTGCTCAACTCCTGTCAGCTTTTTTACCTTGTCCAGGCTTATAGCTGCAACAGAGCATCTTACCACGAGGCTTTAGGTAGGTGCAGTCTTTGCTGTCTTGAGGAAATATAATCTTCTTTTTGTTTAACTCACAGATTCTCTTTGCCATTTCTCTCACCACCTTTGAAAATCATTCTATCCGTGCCAACAACTTTCTTACTGTCAGTATATTCTGACCACAAGCTTCATCAAATCAAATGGTTAGGGAAATAGTATATTAGCACCAGCTTAGGTAGGCTCAGGTCAAGTATCATCTCTCATTCAACATATTTCATGGGTTTACCGCAATGTTCGGGCAGGTCTATCTTCTCAGTATGCCCTTCCGCCGGACAATTAAGATAGCATCCACAAGCGCTCAACACGCCTGGTCAACAATGGACAACGGGAACTTCCTGTTCAGCTTTGCATACCTCACAAACTAACTTAGCCATCTCTTCACCTCCCTTCTCGAGATTACTTAGGGAAACCCACCTACGCTGGTGCCGGTGCGCACTTCTGCGGCAGCTGGCTGATCAAGCCCCGGGAACAAGCTTTAACGAATCCACGGCACTCGTTGTGAAACAGGCTGCTCCCATCTTGCAGACCCCGGCAGTCTTCTGGCAGAAGGTATCCTCGGCAATATTTAACTCGTCAGTAGCCTTGGAGAGGGCATCTATCCGGTTTTTAAGATTTCCTTTAGTTTCGGTACAGGGAATGGACTCAGCTTCTATGTCTTTAGCCAGGTTCCTTAAGCCCTTTTCCACCCTTGTTTTTGCTGCTTCTAAGCTGATACAGTTTACACAGATATCTCTGGTTAGATCTTCGAGAGCACCTAATATAGCTTTATAGCCTAAAAGCTGGTTTTGAAAAGCCTCCACTGTCATATTGCACCTCCCTTTTA
>DYGU01000005.1 GCA_020724525.1 Dehalococcoides mccartyi | reverse complement strand
ACCTCCTTTTTTCTTATTTTACAGGTGCACTGTGCGCTCATTTAATTCTCCTTATGGATTTTTAAATGATAAAATGGCGCAAGCCTCCAGCTAAATCTAATCCACAACGCCAATATTTCATTTTAGATTTACCTATCCTTTTCTATATAGAACAACTTTATATCAGGCTTCTGGGTCGATATTGTATTGCCTCGGCTAAATGGTATGTTCTTATAATATCGGCTCCATCTAAATGAAGGATAACCGGGGATCTTTTCTAAGGGTATATTTTCGATGCTTATATTTAGTAAAGCTTCTAGTCCTAGCCGCTCCGATGCATCCAGGATTTCTAATCCTACAATATGCTCATCATCGTCTAAATCTACGGTGGCACCTTCCTGAAGGTCTCTGGAATCAGAGGCGGGAATATCACGCAGCATAATGTAAAGGGCATCTGCCTCCTTATCGTATTCTATTTTCATCTTCATTCTTTCTTAGAAATGCTTTCTGGGAGATACTGTAATAACCACTATGCGGTCTCAATAGTTACTTTAACAGTCCTAACCTTTTTAAATCTTCTTCTACCCAACCTGCATCCTGAATTATGCTCTTTAGAGTCTTAGGAGGGAAGGTATCACTTGGGTGATGGAAGGAAACGGTTACCCTTCCTTTCTTGGGATGAAAATACTGGCAATGAGAACCCTTCTCCCGCTCAAGCATAAACCCATCCTGGATCAAAGCACTAATAAGTCTCCTTGCTGTTAGGGACCTCAGCTTCGAGTAGCCGATGCTCATACGGTTACCGCTACTCTCGGCTCAGTGAAGATTTCAACCCCAGGCTCCTGTGGAATCGGCTCTCCATGCTCTTTCATACTTTCGATGGTCAGCTCAACTACTTCCCTGATGTTCTTTAGAGCCTCTTCTCTGGTATAGCCCCAGGTGCTTGCCCCCTTTAAGGCGGGGCAGTAGGCATGGTAAGCCATCCTGCCATCCTCGAAGGGATCTTCTTCAACTACTACTGTGAAAAGATAGGTTTTCACCTTTCCCTCCTTTACCTTTTCTAACTATCCATAAATTTTAGAACTTTAACCTAAGGTTGTTTGTTTTGCCACCCTTTTGCTCACGATGATGTATTAGCATTGTTAAAAGTTCTCTTATATCAGGCTTCTGGGTCGATATTGTATTGCCTCGGCTAAATGGTGAGTCCTTATAATGTCGGCTCCGTCTAAATCGGCGATAGTCCGGGAAAGTTTGAGGACACGGTGGAAAGCTCGGGCAGTAAGATAGAGTTGCTTCATAGCTGAACGAAGTAGACTCTGGGCAGATGGTTCTATCTGGCAGAATTGCCTTACTTCCATTGGGGTCATTTCAGCATTATAGGTAAGCTTGCCTCCTTTAAATCTTTCCTGCTGGACTAAGCGACCAGTTTCAATCCTGGTACGAACTCTTTCGGAATTTTCGCCGGTAATCTCTCCGGTCAGCTTCTCGTAATCGACTCGGGGAAATTCAATAAAAATATCAATACGGTCAAGTAAGGGACCGCTGATTCTTTTGTGGTAACGAGAGATTTCCCCTGATGTACATTTACATTCTTTGACCGGGTCACCATAGTAACCGCAGGGGCATGGATTCATAGCAGCTACCAGCATAAAGTTGGCCGGGAAAGTGACACTACCCTGGGCTCGACTGATAGTGACAAGCTTGTCTTCCATGGGCTGTCGCAAAGATTCCAAAGCCATGTGTCCGAATTCAGGGAATTCATCCAGAAAAAGGACGCCACGATGGCTCAGGCTTATTTCGCCAGGTCGGGGCCAGTGTCCACCTCCAACCAGACCAGCATGGGAGATAGTGTAATGAGGTGAGCGAAAAGGGCGTTGGCTGATGAAGGGTGTATCTTGAGGGAGGAGTCCACAGACGCTGTAGATTTTAGTTACTTCTAAAGCTTCTTCAAATGTTAAGGGTGGCAATATTGAGGGAAGAGACCGAGCCAACATGGTTTTGCCACTCCCTGGTGGTCCGCACATAAGGATATTGTGGCCGCCGGCAGCAGCTACCTCTAAAGCTCTTTTAGCGTGTTCTTGCCCCTTGATATGTGACAGGTCTATTGCAGTGAGGTCGCGGAGGAGAGTTTGATTAGGCTCAGGCTGGTATTCGGCAATGGGGGTTTCCCTCTGGAGATGGCTTATTAACTGAGGTAGGGAAACAGTAGGGAGGACACGGGCTCTTTTAACTAAGGAAGCCTCAGGCGCATCTTCGGCGGGAACAAAAACGGTAGAGAGTCCTTTCTCTTGGGCTAAAGCAACCATAGGTAAGATACCGTGAGTATGCCGCAGGGTGCCCTCTAAGGAAAGTTCCCCCAAGAAAACAGTTTTGGAAACATCAGCATAGACTTGTTGTGAGCTAAGAAGAATACCTACGGCGATAGGCAAGTCATAAGCTGGTCCGGCTTTTTTTAGGTCAGCGGGAGCCAGGTTTACTGTAATTCGTTTTGCCGGGAAAAGATAGCCCGAATTACGAATGGCGGCTCTGACTCGCTCTCTTGCCTCTTGAACGGCAGTGTCAGGAAGTCCCACAATGGTGAAAGAAGGTAGACCAGGAGAAATGTCTACTTCCACCTCAACAATGGCTCCTTCTAAACCTATTGTGGCACAGGTCAATACTTTAGCGAGCATAGCCGTTTTTTAAAAGATTTTAGGTTTGTTTACTATGCCGATGACGGAGGCAATAGCATATTCTTTGGTATGAGAGAGGCTAATACAGAAGTCATCTATCCCCTGTTCTTGAGCCCAAAGACAAGCCTTTCCGTGGAGCTGGACTCGAGGCACACCGGCGGCGTTACTCAGGATCTCAATTTCTTTCCAGCTAACCCCCCTGGTGCCTGTTCCTAAAGCTTTCATTACTGCTTCTTTAGCGGCAAAGCGAGTAGCTAAGGGTGGAATTCGGTTAGTACAAACTTCAAGTTCAGCTTCAGTGTAAATCCGCCGAATAAATTTTTCTTTCCAGTATAATATAAGCCTTTTGATACGGGCTATCTCAATAATGTCAATACCAGTACGAAGCATAATTCTTAAGCCGCCGAACCAGGGAAGCTCTTGGCATCACCTGTCAAGTATAGCAGTGCTTTCTTTTACTGACAAGATTGGGCACAGCACAGAGAGTGTTTATTTTGTCACCTCACCTTATTTCTCTCCCTTCAAGGGAGAGGGTAGGCAAGGGTTTCTCGGCTTTGTTCAGGATGGTGGGTAATCGAGGCTAAAGCCTCGCCCTACATTATTAAACAGTCTCACCAGAGGAAAGTGTTTATCAACCCCATTCTGTTATTGCGAGGGGGCGTCCCCCGAAGCAATCCGGAGAGATTGCCACGCTTCGCCCGCAATGATGGGTAAGAATTACTAAACAGTCTCACCAGAGAATCCTTGATTAATGAAGCTGTTAAGGTTATCATTTGATCGCCAAGTCCAGCTTGGTAGGTTAAAATCTGGTTACGATGATTGCTGCCATTAGGCTTACCCAGCTACCTATTTGTATCCACAGGAGCATCCTGAAATCGTTCCTTAAATGGTTAACCTCGTTTCTTATTCCTTCAACTAAGCCTTCTAAGCGGGCTATTCGTTCTTCCATTGAATACTCCGTTTTGTAGACTTATCATCCTATTGGTCTTGGTAATAGACCGGCACGCTCAGCAATAGCAGGGACAATATCCTCCCAGCCTACTGCCATAATATGGACTCCGTGAACTCCGGGGATTTCTTTAATCTGCTCAATGATTTCTAAGCATATTTTAACTCCCTCCTCCTTGGCATCACGGGCGACTTCCATTCTGGTAACTAATTCATCTGGTACATAAACCCCGGCAACATAGTCGCGCATATAGCGAGCCATACCTGCTGACCTCGTAGGTATTACTCCAGCTAAAATATGGACTTGCTGGTCAAGCCCCTTGTCCCTGACCAATTCCATCCACTGGGCAAATTTGGATACATCGTAAATAGCTTGTGTCTGAATAAAGTCAGCCCCCGCCTTCACCTTTTTCAATAATCTGACCACTCTATATTCGAACGGGTCGGCATAGGGGTTTTCAGCAGCACCAATAAATAGAGGAGCTTCACCAGAAATCTCCTCTCCGCATATGAGCTTCTTCTCATCTCGTAGTTTTTTCACTACTTGAATTAGCTGGATAGAATCAAGGTCAAAAACACCTTTAGCATCGGGTTGATTGCCCAGTTTTTGATGGTCACCACTAAGGCATAAAATATTGCCGATGCCCAAAGCTACAGCTCCGAGGATGTCACTTTGAATAGCAATTCTATTTCTATCCCGACACACTATTTGCATTACCGGGTCTAATCCTAATTGTTTGAGGATAACACAACTGGCTAAGCTACACATCCGGACAATAGCCGTTTGATTATTGGTTACATTTACGGCATCCACATAGGGCTTGAGGGTCTCACCTTTTCGTTGCACAACTCGGGCTGCTGTTCCTTTAGGGGGACCGATTTCAGCGGTCACAGCGAAGGCGCCGCTTTCTAATACTTTTTCCAAGTTAGTTCCGGCTTTCATTGCCACCACCTCTGCCTTTAGCAATTTCATAAACGGCTGAGAAGCAATTGATTTTCTTAGATTTCATGGCTGCTGTTACCATAGACTTAATTTAGCCCGTACCTGGTAGCTTTAAGTCCTCTCTGGCAATTCTTCGTGGTCCTCCGGAGTGGCTGCTGCTCCAGTTTCGGAGTGGTTGGATTTCAACCAGTTTATCAAGGAGATTAAGTTTTGCCATTCGGTCATAAATTAATTGCCAGGCGCAGGGAATATCCGGCGAAATTTCACACTTTCCATTTACAGAGCCGCCACAAGGTCCATTGAATAGACTCTTGGCACATCGGGTGATAGGGCAGATGCCTCCGGTTAAACCTATGACACAATCCCCACAAGCCAGACATCTTTCACTCAAAACTCCCAGCTCTTCAGGTCTTCCTATAAAGGTGGTGTTAATCCCGGGTAAGGCAATAGCTAAGGGAAACTGTTCAGCCAAAGCTTGCACACCGACACCACAAGCCAAAGATAGGACGGCATCTACTTTTTTGACCTTGTCAGTTATCTCATCTAAAAATTCCTGTTCGCATTGCCGCTTGATGGTATACTCAATAAAAGTTCTGGGGTTATTTCTCATCCCTTCTGAAAGTCGTAATGCTGAGGCAAGGGTAGCGACTTCTTTTTCACCGCCACAATAGCGGATAGTAACACAGGTTCCACAACCTAAAATTAGAACTTTACGGTATGGTTCAATTAACCTTTGTATTTCTTCTAATGGTTTTTGTTTACCGGTAATCATGGAACTCTACTCTGTCTCCTCTTTGACGCTTTGAAGTTCACGTTCTTTGTTGACTAATTGCTTTATTTTGTCAAATTCTATCATTTCATTACCAGCTAAATTATACATCAATAGTTGTTTGTTACCCAAGCCTAATTGTTTGAGGATGTTTTTAGCACTCTCTATCCGGCGTTGTAGCCAAAACATAGTATGCTGATAAGGGCAATCCGATTCAAGACAGGCAGTCACCAGGACTGTATCAGCGCCCAACTCAAATGCTTTAAGGAAGTTAGTTATGTTTATTTTAGACACACAGGGGACAATAATCATGGCTAAATTATCTGGCTTTGTTTTTAGGAGCTGGGTGTAAGTAGCAACCGAACATAGCCGATAGCTACAGTAGAAGCTGAGTATTTTTGGCTCGGTTCTGAGTATTGGGATTAAGGCTCTTTCTATCCGCCAGTTTATGTCTTTGAGACCGGGCATGGTAAAGGCTATAGCATTAGCCGGACACTCACCAACGCACAATCCACAAGAGCGGCAGAGATGGCTTTGTATTTCTACCAAACTGGCGGAAGTGAGTCTTGGGGCTTGGTAGGGGCAAAGTCGAAGGCAGGTCAAACAGGTTGGACATTTATCTTTTATTATCTCAGCAGCACCACAACTTAGACACCGATTAGCTTCTTTAAGGGCTGTCTCCTCGTCATAGCCCAAGTCCATCTCCAGAAAACCCAGACTGGTCTTTTTGCCTTCCCAAACAGGCATAGGACTACGGGGGTATAGATTAACTTGCTTCTCTTTTACTCTTTTTTCAATTTCGCTTATTTCCAACCGGGTTATAAGCGGTGGTTGGCTAGTTGGAAGAGACTTTCCTGTCAGATAATGGTCAATGATTGTAGCTGCTTTATGACCGGCACCAACAGCATGAACAGTCAACACCGTGCCTGAAATTAAATCACCTTCTCCAATAAGCCTGGCTTCTATGTTGGTTATCTTGTGACTTCGGTCACTTCCCGTGGCAAAGAAGATGCTTTTATAGTTATCTTCTTTTAGTTCGGATAGAGAAACGTTTTTGCCTAAAGCAGTGCTGGTGTGTAGTTCAATACCTAAGGCGAGGATGTTTTGAATATCCCAGTCAAGTAATTCGCGGGGGAGCCGATAACCGGGCAGGGCAATTCTGAGAGTACCGCCAGCGTACGGCAGTGCCTCAAAAATAGTTACCGGGTAGCCTAATTTGACAAGGTCCTGGGCAGCAGTCAATCCACAGGGACCGGCACCGATAATAGCCGCTTTTTCAGTTCTTGTTTTTGGTAGTGGTTTTGGTAAAGGGGGTTTAACTTGGAACTCGTAGTCAGAGGCGAAACGCTTTAAGTGCATTATGTTTACGGCATCATCGAGGAAGCGGCGGTTGCATTCTGTTTCGCAGGGATGCTGACAGATTCGCCCACAGGCGGAGGGGAAAGGCATGTGCTCCCTTATTAAGGTTATGGCATCTAAAAAGTAACCTTGGGCAATTAAAGCTATATAATCTCGGGCTCTAACCCCAGCCGGGCAAGCTGCCTGGCACGGGGGGAGAACTTCTCCGTGTTCCCCGATTTGGGTTATTAGGGACACGCTCCAGACCGTCTCAGACCTTTCAAGTAAGGAGCACCGCCCCGATGAGGGTTAACTGAAGCGGTATCATCAGACCAGTGCGCTCCTCAATCAGTATCATGCACTCCTCAAGCCGTATCAAGAGTTCTCCTTGACTCTTAATCTTATTTGGCTTTTTACGGCGATTTAAGCGAGGTATTAAATACATAGTCACAAAACAGACAATAGCTGCGGCAAGGCAGATATAAGGAGTATCTCTTTAATCATTGCTGTCTTCCTTTCCCTTCAAGAGATATTATAATCTTTGCCGAAGTTCTTGCCAAGACTCCTTTAGATGACATAGGTTGTATCGGTGCCCAATTCAAAGACTTAAAGAAGTTAATTGTATTTGTTTTAGGCACACAGGAGACGGTGAATTGCTAATCACCATATTATCTACCTCTTGGCAAAAAGTTTTAGTTGTTATATAGTATATATAATATAATGATGTGGGAGGAGAGAAAAAGGTAACTGTTCAGCGGTACCTATGTGCAAGGGATAACACCGGAGGGAACATGACAACCAAAACAGATATTCTAGTTCTTAACGAATTAGATTTTAACTTTCGGGAGGAAATTGCTTGTCAACCCGGGGGTGAAAACATAAAAAGATGTTTTGCTTGTGGAACCTGTTCCGCCAGTTGCCCCATAACCGAAATCGACGACAGATTCAACCCTCGCAAGATAATTCGGATGGCACTCCTCGGTATAAAATCGGAAGTGCTCTCTTCCGATTTTATTTGGATATGCTGCAATTGCTATCTCTGCTATGAAAGGTGCCCCCAGGATGTCAGGTTTACCTCAATAATTCACGCCATTAGAAATATTGCTATTCGTGAGCTAAAGAAGAAGAAAAACGTGATAAGAGCCCCCAATTTCTTGTTTGCCCATTCCTTCCTTGAAACAGTCAAAGATTATGGCAGGCTTTGGGAACCCGGATTAAGTTTGAAGTTCTTTCTTAGGAAAAAGGATTTTAAAGGTATTTTGGCTTATGCCCCTTTAGGAATAAAGCTGTACAGAAAGGGTAAAGTGCCCATATCGCCCTCTAGAGGTGGCACAGCAGCGGTTAAACGCATATTCAAGAAGATAGAAGAACGAGAAGAGAGATGAAAATCGGATATTACCCAGGATGTTCGCTCCACTCATCAGCCAAAGAATATGATTTATCTGCCCATTTGATCTCGGGTAGCCTTGGCATAGAGTTACAGGAAATAAAGGATTGGAATTGTTGTGGTGCTTTTGAGGCAGCCTCTCTCAGTCACCTCTTGGCACTCGCCCTTCCCGCCCGGAATTTATCTATTGCTGCCAAAGAGTTCCAAAAAGTCATTATGCCCTGCAGTGCTTGCCTACTTGCGCATGTCAGGGTTAAAAAAGAGTTAAACGGCAATGAAAAGCTAAAGCGGGAGGTCAGTGAGATAATCGAACAGCAGGCGGTTGTAGATTTAGACGTTAGACATCTTTTGGATGTGCTTGTTAATGAAGCTGGGATTGAAAAGATTAAAGGGAACTTAAAGAGGTCTCTCAATGGTTTACGAGTCGCTTGCTACTATGGCTGTGTAGTTGTTAGACCTTCCCAGTTTTATCATTTCGACAACCCCGATTGCCCGCAGTCTTTGGATGAAATAATTACTGCTTTAGGGGGTCAAAGTGTTCCTTTCCCATATAAGACAAAGTGCTGTGGCGGGGCACTATTACTACCCAATGAGGAACTAACCATAGAGATGACAAAGAGCATCCTCATTGGAGCCAAAGATTGGGGTGCTCAATGTATTGTTGTAGCCTGTCCTATGTGTCATATGGCCTTGGAAACTTTGTATCCAAAAGTAGAGTCTAAATACAAGGTGAATTTGGACATGCCCATCCTTTATTTTACCCAATTGATGGGGCTTGCCTTTGGATATAGGGTGAAAGAGTTGGGATTGGAAAGAAACCTCATATCCCCGATGGAATTGGTTCATTCTTTGCAACGAAGCTAAATGAGAAAGGGTTACTATGGGCAGTGAGATTTTGACAGTTGACTTGGACACAGTTGCCTTCCTCGAAGAAGCCGGTGGTGAAACGTTCCGTCTCTGCGAACAATGCGGCGTTTGTATTAGTAGCTGCCCCTGGAATAAAGTTAGGCAATTTGACATCCGCAGGCTGATGCGCCAAGCACAACTGGGGTTAGTTGACTTTGGTGATGAAGCCTGGTGGCTTTGCGCTACTTGTCGTGCCTGTGTTCAACGTTGCCCTCAGGGTGTAGACATAATAAACATAATGAGGGCTTTAAGGAGAGGCGATTGGGCAAGAGACTTAAATGTGAACAGTTTTACCGCAGATAAAGAGTTGTTATATTTTTCTTGCTGTATTCCTGCTTATGACCTCAAAGTGAAAAGGGCAGCCCAAAGTTTGGTTGGCGTTTTTAATAAGGCAAGGGTAAACTTTGGCATCTTAGGCTCAGTAGAGAAGTGTTGTGGCGAGAGCGTTCGTAAAGCTGGAAATGAGGCTCTCTTCCGGAATTTAGCTCAAGCCAATATTAGTGCTTTCAAGGAGCAGGGAGTGCGTAGGGTTGTGGTCAGCTTCCCACACTGCTACCACGCTTTCAAAAACGAGTACGCTGATCTTGAGGGCAATTTTGAGATAATCCATTATACCCAGTATTTAGCCCAGCTTAGTAGGGGTGAGAGGCTAAAGTTCGACAAAGAACTAAAGAAGAAAGTAGCTTACCACGACCCCTGCTATCTTGGGCGTCATAATGGTGTATACGAGGAGCCTCGCCAAGTTCTTGCCAGTATACCTGGCTTAAAGCTTATTGAATTGCCCGATTACCGGGAAAATAGCTTATGTTGTGGCGGTGGCGACGGGAGAATATGGATGGAGACCAGGAAAGGTGAGAGGTTTTCCGACTTAAGATTAGAACAAGCGGTCGAAGCTGGAGCAGAAATATTGGCAACAGCGTGCCCTTATTGTTTGCTTAATTTCGACAATAGTCTTCTGACTGTGGATAAAGCTGATGTCATTGAAATTAAGGGCGTTTCAGAATTAGTTTTGGAGGCAATTTAAATGCCCAAAGGAAAACTATGAATTATTTATTTAGAAGAAGTAGAATAAGAAAGCCAGGCAGTGCCTGTAGGAGGGAAAACAGTGGGCAAAGAGAAAACAGAGAAGACGAGGAAAGGAGCAGAAAGTCAGGGATTAAACATAAGTGATGATGCATTATTTATTGTGAGCGAATTAAGGAACTTAAGGGGACTATTTCTCTTGATATCAGGGAGCATGATTGGGCTAATAGTAGGGTTTGGAGTGGCAATTTTGAGCTTGTTATAAATGGCGACTTTCAATCATTTAGCACAATCTAAAGAGCTTTACCAGAAAGCAAAAGAGGAATTTGAAAAGGCGCAAGAGAAAAAGGATGGCGACGCTTTAAGAAATGCTTGTGCCAAAGGCTGGCTTTCTGCTATCGAAGCTACCTATGCCTATCTGGCTCAGAAGGGGGTCAAAGAAGAAGAGTTGCCCAAAGGTGGTGACAGGGGAAGAAGGTTTATGGTCAATAAATATTTTGAAAAAGAGCTTAGACCGTATTATTTCTTCCTCAGAGACCAATTCCATATTGAAGGTTACTACGAGGGCTCCTTAGACTTTGATGAAGTAGCCACTCTTTTAGATGACCTAAACTTATACATTGAAAAGATAGTAAAATTGACAGGAGGCCACCACTAAGCTGTCGGAAGGTATAGTATGAGACATGTTCATGTTGATTTAATCGTTCGTTGGACTAAAGAAGCTGTGCTAAAGGACCTTCTGGTTGATACCGGCGCTACCTTTACCACTTTGCCGAAGGAGATACTGGAAGAAATCGGTGCTATCAAGATTCCAGGGACGGTTCCGTTAGAATTGGCTGATGGAAAAGTGGTTGAGGCGGAGACTTATGCCATAAGGGCAGCAATAGGTGATAGAGACGGACCAGCTATAGCTGCTAGTTTTGACGGGGCAAAAGCTGTTATTGGCGTCCAGACACTGGAATCCCTGGGACTTAAGGTTAATCCAATCACGGGTGAAATAGAAGCTACCAGGCAGAAAGGAATTGCCTATTTTTATTGGGAAGCTAAAAAAGAGCAACCTGTTTTGGAACCGAGGGTTGCCAGGATAGAAGGAATCCTTGAGGAAATGAGGAGCCGACTCAATCATCTCGAAAGCAGCTTTGAGCACAGGATGGGTCGCCTCGAGGATCGCCTCCAAAGTAATTTTAGATGGACAATAGCTATTATCCTTACTATGTGGGTTACCATAATTTTGGCAATACTATTAGCTGGTTAAAAAGCAGTTTCACAAAACTGGGAGGTACAGGACAAAAAGGACATGAATGAAGAGCATCCCACTTTAGAATCTAGGGTGGCGAAAATAGAGGGAATCCTTGAGGAAATGAGGAGCCGACTCAATCATCTCGAAAGCAGCTTTGAGCACAGGATGGGTCGCCTTGAGGACAGAATAGGTCGCCTTGAGGACCGCCTCCAGAGTAATTTTAGATGGACTGTAGCTATTATCATTACTATGTGGGTTACCATAATTTTGGCAATACTATTAGCCGGTTAAAAGGGGGGGTTGAAGCAAGGATGTCTGATAACAAAAAAGTAGGTGCCGTTTTGGTTGTTGGTGGTGGCATTGGTGGGATACAGGCATCTTTAGATTTAGCCGAATCCGGGTATAAAGTCTATCTATTAGAAGAGAAACCAGGTATTGGTGGGGTAATGGCTCAGTTGGATAAAACTTTCCCTACCAATGACTGTGCCATGTGCATCATGGCTCCAAAACTAATAGACAGTGCCAGACACCCTAATATTGAGCTTTTGCCTTACTCTGAACTGGAGGGAGTAGAGGGTTCTGCCGGGAACTTCAAAGTAGAAAACAGGAAGAAGTCCAGATATGTCGATATTAATAAATGCACCGCGTGTGGAGAATGTGCCAAAGTATGCCCTGTAGAGAGAGCTTCTGAGTTTGACCAGGGATTGAGTAAGAGAAAAGCAATTTATCGGCTCTTTCCCCAGGGTGTCCCCAATGCTTTTGCCGTCGACAAAAAAGGCTACCCACCCTGCCGGGTTGCTTGTCCCGCTGGTGTGAATGCCCAAGGCTATATTGCCCTCATCTCCCAGGGCAAGTTTAAGGAGGCGTTAGAGGTTGTGAGAAGAGCCATGTCTTTCGCCGCCGTTTGTGGGCGAGTATGCACTCACCCCTGTGAGATAGACTGTGAAAGGGGGAAAGTTGATGAGCCCATAGCCATTCGCTCTCTAAAACGCTTTATCTCCGACTATGAGCTGAAGGTGGGGAGAGAGAAGGCACCCGCCATCAAGAGGACAAACGAGGCAAAAGTAGCCGTCATCGGCTCCGGACCGGCTGGGCTTGCTTGTGCTTATGACCTAGTTAGGGAAGGCTACCCAGTAACTGTCTTTGAGTCCCTCTCTGAACCAGGTGGGCTTTTGCGTTATGGCATCCCCGAATATCGCTTGCCTAAAGCAGTGTTAGATAATGAGATTGGATACATACAAGAATTAGGGGTGGAGATAAAGACAGGTACCCCGGTAAAGAGTCTTGTAGAGATCTTCAACCAGGGATACAGAGCCATATTCTTAGCCTCCGGTGCTCAGACAAGCCTGAAGATGGGCATTCCCGGTGAAGACACCAGAGGAGTAATCCACGCCCTCAGCTTCCTGAAGCAGGTGAACTCTGGAGAGAGAGTAGAGTTAGGGAACCGCGTAGCCGTTATCGGGGGCGGCAATGCCGCTATTGATAGTGCCAGGGTGGCTTTACGCTTAGGGGCAAAGGAGGTTACCGTCGTCTATCGCCGCTCCCGAGCTGAGATGCCAGCTATCCCCAGCGAGCTCAAGGAGGCAGAGAGGGAGGGAGTGAGGATACATTTCCTGGCGGCACCGGTCCAGGTCTTAGCGAGAGATGGTCAACTAACCGGCATAGAATGCATCAAGATGAAATTGGGGGAGCCTGATGCCTCTGGGCGGCGTCGCCCAATACCAATCGAAGGCTCACAATTCACGATGGATGTCGACAACCTGATCATCGCCATCGGCCAGGGTATAGACAAAGAGGCACTACCTAAAGAGCTTGCCTATACGGCCTGGGGTACTCTGTCTGTTGACCCACTTACACTCCAAACCAACATTGATGGTGTTTTTGCCGGTGGTGATGTGGTTTCTGGACCGGCTGATGTTATTGCTGCTATTGCTGCCGGTAAGGAAGCAGCGATCTCTGTAGATCGCTACCTCACAGGAGTAGACTTAAAGGAAGGGAGACCAACCCAGCCTAAAAAGGTAAAGGAGGTATCAAAGGAGGGGGTCAAAAAGAAGGCAAGGGGCGCTATGCCTTTGTTAGATACTCAGAAACGGGTAAGCTTCTTTGCCGAAGTTGAGCTTGGCTTTGATGAGAAGACAGCTATTGAAGAAGCCAAGCGCTGCTTAAACTGTGGCGTGTGCTCAGAGTGCCTTGAGTGTTTAAAGAACTGCCAGGCTCAAGCAATCAATCATGATATGGTGGAGGAGATAGTTGAGCTTGAAGTGGGGGCAATCATTTTAGCCCCCGGGTATGATAAGTTTGATCCCAGGATAAAAGGTGAATACGGATATGGCAGATATAAAAATGTTGTAACTTCAGTTCAATTTGAAAGGATCCTTTCACCTTCCGGGCCATTCCAGGGTCATTTATGCAGATTATCCGATGGCAAAGAACCAAAAAAGATAGCCTTCATCCAGTGCGTTGGCTCAAGAGATATTCCTTTAGGAAATAACTATTGCTCATCAGTCTGCTGCACCTATGCCATTAAAGAGGCAATAGTTGCCAAAGAGCATGCTCAAAACGGGCTGGAGACTGCCATATTTTTTATGGACATGAGGACTTATGGAAAGGGGTTTGAGGAATATTATGAGCGAGCTAAAAAGGAATACGGGGTCAGGTTTATAAGGTGCCGGGTTTCAGAAATAGTGGAAGTTCCAGAGTCCCAGAACCTGCGAGTACGCTACGAGGATGAAAAGGGGAAAATTAGAAGCGAAGAATTTGACCTGGTTGTGCTTTCAGTCGGATTAGTGCCCAAGGAAGGGGTAAAAGAGCTGGCTGCCAAGCTCGGAATTGAGCTAAACAATTATGGCTTCTGCAATACAGCCGAACTTTCCCCGATTGAGACTAATAAGCCCGGCATATTTGTCTGTGGTGCCTTTACTGGACCAAAGGACATACCGGAGACTGTAATGCAAGCTTCCGGGGCTGCCGGGAAGGCAGGCGAATTATTGGCAGCCTCACGAGGCAGTTTAGTAACAAAGAAAGAATACCCTCCCGAGATCGATGTAACTGGTCAGGAGCCAAGGATTGGCGCCTTTATATGCCGCTGTGGGATAAATATAGGTGGTATTGTGGATGTTCCCTCAGTTGTAGAGTATGTCAAGACTCTTCCGGGGGTTATTTATGCTGAGGAGAATTTATATACCTGCTCCGAAGATACCCAACGTATAATCGTAGACAAAATAAAGGAGCATAACTTAAATAGAATTGTTGTCGCCTCTTGTACGCCAAGGACTCACGAACCACTATTTCGAGATACAATCCGAGAGGGGGGCTTGAACCCCTATCTCTTTGAAATGTCAAATATAAGGGAGCAGTGCTCCTGGGTTCATATGACCCAACCAAAAGAAGCCACTAAAAAAGCAAAGGATTTAGTCAGGATGGCAGTTGCCAAATCGAGATTGCTTGAGCCCCTTTACGGCAGAACCCTAACTGTAAATAAAGCCGCTCTGGTTATTGGCGGTGGCTTATCTGGAATGACCGCAGCTCTCCAACTTGCAGAGCAAGGGTTCGAAACCCACTTAGTCGAGAAAGAGCCAGAACTCGGTGGGAACTTGCGTCATGTGCGCTACTTGCTTGACGGCGATGACCCGCAGCAAAGACTGGCTGAACTTATTGAAAAGGTAAATCAGAACGGGAAAATCAAAGTTTATACTAATACTACGCTTTCCAAAGTAGAGGGGTCATTTGGGGACTTCACCTCTACCTTAAATGGGAAGGAGGGCGCAGTAAAAACAATAAACCACGGGGTTATAATTGTAGCAACCGGAGCTGAGGAGTGGAAGCCCGACCAATATCTATATGGTAAAAATGGGAAGGTCCTCACCCAGCGCGAGTTTGAGGAAAGGCTTTCTTCTGGCGTATCGAATGCCAAGAGGGTGGTGATGATTCAATGTGTTGGTTCTCGTGAGGGCGATAGAGCTTATTGCAGCCGAATTTGCTGTTCTCAAGCAATTAAAAATGCTTTAAAAATCAAAGAGAGCAGCCCAAATACCGAAGTATATGTCCTTTTTCGAGACATAAGGACTTACGGATTTAAGGAAGAGTATTATCAGAAGGCTCGAGAGAAGGGAATAATATTCATTCGCTACGATGAGGACCAAAAGCCCGAGGTTTCCGAGGACGGGAGAGGATTGAAAGTAAAAGTGAGGGACCCTATCCTTGATGCGAACTTACTTATCAATACCGACCTGCTTGTCCTTTCCCCGGCTATTGTAGCTAACAAGAATAATAAAGACCTTGCTCAGATGTTAAAAATCCCCCTTAACCAGAATGGGTTCTTTCTCGAAGCTCATTTGAAACTTCGACCTGTAGATTTTGCCACCGAGGGTATTTTCCTTTGTGGTCTTGCCCACTCGCCAAAGACAATAGGCGAGAGCATTGCTCAAGCGTGTGCTGCTGCCGCCCGCGCCACCACTATAATTTCCCGAGATGAAATTGGACTTGGGGCTACACTTTCCTTCGTGGTTGACGAAAACTGTGATGGTTGCGCCTACTGCGTTGACCCCTGCTCATTTAAAGCTATAACCTTGATTGAATATATGAAAGATGGAGTAGTAAAGAAGACCGTAGAAGTTGATGAAACCGCCTGCAAAGGGTGTGGTGTGTGTCAAGCCACTTGCCCAAAGAAAGGCATATTTGTTAAAGGATTCAAGCCTGAGCAAATAGCGGCAATGGTTGAGGCTGCGCTTGGGATAGGATAAGAAAAATGGCTAAGGAAACTTTTGAACCGCTAATCATAGGCTTCTGCTGCAACTGGTGTTCCTACGCTGGGGCGGATTTAGCTGGTGTCTCCAGAATGCAGTATCCACCCAATATACGTATAATCAGGGTGATGTGCTCCGGCATGGTTCATCCCAATTTAGTGATGGATGCCTTAACTAAAGGGGCTGACGGTGTATTGATGTGTGGATGTCACCCTGGGGACTGTCATTACCTGGAGGGGAACTTAAAAGCGGAGAAGCGAGCGGAGGCAATTAAACTTATGCTACAGGACTTTGGTATTGAGGAAGAAAGGTTCAGGTTGGAATGGGTCTCTGCCTCAGAAGGGAGTAGATTCGCTCAGGTAATAACCGAAATGACGGAGAAAATCAAGGAGTTAGGTCCTAGCCCTTATAAAACCTGAGGTGAAAATTTCAAATGGAGTTAGCGCGAATATTTAGCGGTAAAAAGTTTATGTGGGACGGAAGGGTCTACACTGATGAGATAGAATGGAGGGGAATCGCTCAAAAATATAAAGATGACGGATTTGAGGTTGAGTTGGTTGAAGAGGGGAACCAATTTTTCCTGTTCACCCGAAGGGTAGTTAAAGAAGTTGTAGTTGAAGGAAAGCCAGTCTAAAGGAAGGTAAAGATGGAATGGGCTAATTTAGGATTAGCAGTTGTGAACTTAGCTGTGCTGTTATGGATTGCGTTTCGTTTGGGAGGCATAACTAAGGTTGTAAATTATCATGAGAAAAGGCTCGAGGAGACAGAGAAGTCTTTAGGTTACCATGGGAAAAGGCTTGGGGAGGTAGAAAAGTCTTTAGAAGCTCTTAAAAGGGAATGCCCTTTATTAAAAAAGTAAAAGTTTAAGAAGGGAAGGAGATGGAGGAAAAGATAAAAGAATTTCGGGATAAAGTAAATAAAATAAAGCCGAATATTGAGCAAATCTTGAAAAACGAACAATCTCTTTTACCACTGCTAAAGTGTCTTGCTGATAAGGAAGATAAAGAGGAGCAAATTTTGTATGCCATGGCTATTACTGAGATTATTCAACGGAAAGAGAGCGAAACCAAGGAGGGCAAGAACCCGAGGGAAAGGGTTGTTGCTCTTCCCTGGGGGCCACTAAAAAGCCTTATAGACAAACTGGAAGAGGTTTTAGATCTGATTAAAAAGTTAAAATCCTGAATTCAAAGCTAAGAAAAGGAGGTTAAAAATGGTACGAGTCGCTGAAGAGTGGTTAGCAACATGTGGTGGTTGTGAGGTAGCAATCTTAGACCTGGGAGAGGCGCTTCTGGAATTGCTGCCGAAACTGGAATTTGTGCATATGCCTGTCCAGATGGACCATAAATACTATGGGCAAACCGGAGAAAAGACAGCATTAGAAATCCCGGAGGCGGATGTGGGGATAATAACTGGGGGTATACGAAACGAAGAGAACAAGCATATAGCGGAGGAGATGAGAAAGAAATGCAAGACATTAATCGCCCTTGGCTCCTGTGCCAATTTTGGTGGGGTCCCGGCACTGGCAAATATGTATACTACCAGCCAAATATTGGACATGGTCTATCGACAAACCAAAAGCACCGACCCTGCCGATAATCCCACAGTTGATATCCCACCGCTTAAGGACCGTGTGTATTCAGTGAGCGAAGTGGTTAAGATTGACGTAGGTTTGCCTGGTTGCCCGACTACCCCTGAGTTAGTCGCTGAGGCTTTAACCTGCCTCTTAGAAGGTAAGCTCTTTTCTCTTGCTGAGCGCAGTGTTTGCGATGACTGCCCGGTGAAAAGGGAGAAAAAGGCAGTCACCAAATTAAAAAGACCCTTAGAAAAGGTTGAATTCACCCCAGGGCAGAAGTTTGAGGAGATACGCTGTTTTATGGAGCAAGGTTTTCTCTGTCAGGGACCGGCGACAAGGACTGGTTGTGGTGGCGCTGAAAAAATTCCTCGGTGTGTAAAGGCATATATGACCTGTCGTGGTTGTTTTGGTCCGATACGAGAGGGCGCTAATCCCATGGTCGACATGATGGGCGCACTGTCTTCTATTGGGCTTGACCCTAAAGAGATAGAAGACAGGATGGCGACTTTTAACCGGTTCATAGGTGTAGTGGGTCGCCTAAGACCGCTGCCAGCAAGGTAAACAATTAAGGTTAAAAAAGGAGGCACAAGATGAAACAGATTGTTATTCAGCCGGTTACACGGATTGAAGGTCATGCCAAGATAACTATTCAACTTGATGACCAGGGAAATGTTGCCGATACCAGGGTAAATATTCCGGAACTGAGGGGGTTTGAGCAGTTTGCTATTGGGAGACCAGTTGAGGAGTTGCCTCGCATCGTCCCCCGTATTTGTGGAGTATGTCCCTGGGCACATCATCTGGCTTCTGCTAAGGCATGCGACGCTGTTTTTGGTGTAGACATTCCACCAGTCGCCAAAAAGCTCAGAGAACTTGCCTATATGGCTCATTTTATTCACAGCCATACACTACATTTCTTCATACTTTCAGGACCCGACTTTGTAATGGGACCTGAGGCTGACTATTCGATAAGAAATGTAGTCGGCATAATCCAGAAAGTTCCCAATATCGCCAAGCAGGTAGTCCGGGCAAGATACCTGGGGCAGATGATGACCCAGACTCTTGGTGGCAAAGCTATCCACCCTGATGTTTCCGTCCCCGGTGGTTGGAGTAAACCCCTTACCGAAAAGGAGCGAGACCAACTGAAGGAGATGGCAAAGGAATGTCTTGATTTTGCCACTTTTGCCATTGATTTTGCTAAGAAGGAAATTTTCCCAAAGTATCTGGATGTGGTTAAGTCATTGGCTACTATTGAGACTGGTTTTTTGGGGACAGTTAAAGATGGTGAGCTAAACCTTTATGATGGAAATCTGCGCCTGATGACGCCTGATGGTAAATATGAGGATTTTCCTGCCGAGAACTATCTGGATTATATTGGCGAGCATGTGGAGCCCTGGTCTTATCTTAAGTTCCCGTATTACAAGAAAATGAGCCGGTTCTCGATGACTCTTGATAATCCGGTGGGCATATATCGGGTAAACGCTCTGGCGAGGATTAACGTTTGTGACCGAATTCCTACGCCACTTGCCCAGAAGGAACTGGAGGAATTCAGAAACAACTTCGGTCGTCCAGCCCAGCTAACCTTGCTCTATCACTGGGCAAGGTTGATTGAATTAGTTTATTCCGCCGAAAAGGCAATAGAGCTCTTGAATGACCCGGAGATAACAGACCCCAATACGTGGAAGGCGGTTACACCCCGGGCGGCACGTGGTGTTGGCTCAGTTGAGGCACCTCGAGGGACGCTCATCCACGACTACGAGACTGATGACAGGGGCATCGTGACCAAGTGTAACCTTATCGTGGGAACAACTCACAATAATGCTCCGATAAACATGTCGGTCAAAAGGTCGGCTATTGATTTGATTAAAAATGGGGTATACGACCAGGGATTGCTGAACAAAATAGAAATGTCAATCCGTGCCTATGACCCTTGTTTTTCCTGTGCTACCCATGAGCTTGATGGCAGGATTGCGGTAAAGATTGACATCTTGAATGCCGCAGGAGAAATAATTGATACCTTGATGAATTGATTATGGATTATGTCCCTGAATGCTATCAGAAGTCTACCCTTATACTGGGCTGCGGCAACACACTTTTCGGTGACGATGGCTTTGGTCCGGCGGTGATTAACTATCTGGAAAAGCATTTTCAGATTCCCGACGACGTCTGTGTTCTTGATGTAGGGACAGGGGCAAGGGAAATACTTGTTAACATTGCTCTTGCTGAAAAAAAGCCAAAGAGGATAATCGTTGTTGATGCCCTGGATTGCCAGAGGGCACCTGGGGAGATTTTTACTATGCCGGTTGAAGACCTCCCGGAGAGGAAAATTGACGATTTCTCCGTTCACCAACTGCCGACCTCAAATCTACTGAAAGAGCTGAGAGATTTGTGTCATGTAGAGGTGATCTTGCTTGCTGTCCAGCCAGAATGCATACCGGAAACGGTGAAGCCAGGACTGTCAAAAAAACTTCAAGATGCTGTCCCCAAGGTCTGCAAATATATAGTAAAAAACTACTTCTGACTTCAATGCATGAATGGCGTATAGCTGAGGAGAGAGCCAAATCAACAAGGTAACCAGGATCCGGCCCGACTTGGGTGAGGATAGCCATACAACAAAAGAGCCGTTACGTTTAGCATATTCGGGGTAATAATTCTCCGGTGAGCATATCAACAAGTCGTGATGCGCCCAACGTCATTTTCATTATTACTTTTCCCTTTGGTTCTTCCCTTACTTCTCCGAATATGGAGGCATTAACACCGAATTGATTTTGCTTTATTTTATTTAGGACAGCTTCAGTATCCTCAGGGGCAACTACAGCTACCAATTTACCTTCATTGGCTACATAGAGAGGATCGAAGCCCAAAAGTTCACAGGCTGCCCGGACCGGGTTGGTAATGGGTATCTTGTCTTCTTCTATCCAAATACCTACATTAGATTGTTTAGCAAGTTCGTTCAGGATAGTGGCTAACCCACCTCTGGTAGGGTCACGCAAGCAGTGAATTTTTTGGGAAACTTCTAACATTTCAGTGACAAGTTCGTGAAGAGGAGCACAGTCGCTTTCTATAGATGAGGAAAACTTTAATCCTTCTCGCTGACTCATAACGGCAATGCCATGGTCGCCAATAGTGCCACTCAGGATAAGCTTATCACCAGGGTGGGCGTTAGAACCGGAGATGTTTACTCCCGAAGAGATTAGTCCCAAACCAGAACTATTGATAAATAATTTGTCAGCGCTACCTCGGTTGACTACTTTAGTATCCCCGGTAACTATTTTTACTTTAGCCCTTTCGGCTGCCTCCTTTATGGAGTTGACTATAATTTTAAGTTCTTCCATAGGGAAGCCTTCTTCGATGATTAGAGAGATACTTAAGTAAAAAGGTGTTGCTCCACACATGGCTAAGTCATTAACGGTGCCGTAAACAGCTAATCTGCCAATGTCGCCGCCGGGAAAGAAGATAGGGCTGACCACATAACTATCGGTAGTAAATGCCAACCGACCACTAAGTTCGAAGATAGCCGAATCGTCCAATTTATTAAGGATTGGATTGCTAAAAGGCGGCACCAAGTTGTTTTCGATTAGATCATGGCTAAGTTTTCCGCCACTGCCGTGAGCCAGTAATATTGTTTTAGCCATAGCTGACTCCGTAATGGAAATAGGCAGCGCAAGCACCTTCTGAGGAAACCATGCAGGGACCGATGGGATTTTCTGGTGTACAACTTTCACCGAAGAGTTTACATTCAGGAGGTCTTTTAGCACCACGGAGGATATCACCACAAAGGCATGCCTTTGGTTCTCTTGGTAGTGGTGGGGTTATTGAGAAAGTACTTTCAGCGTTAAAACGTTCATATTCTTTTTTGAGTTTTAAGCCACCGAGGGGGACTTTGCCAATCCCTCTCCAGGTGGCTGTGGTGGGTTCAAAGACCCGAGCCATGAGTTCCTGGGCTTGTCTGTTTCCCTCAGGCTTTACCCCGCGGCGATAGGCTATTTCCACTTTAGGTTTTTCCAGCTCAATTTGGTCAATTAGCATGACTAAAGAAAGCAAGATATCTAAAGGTTCAAAGCCAGAAATGACGCAAGCGATGTTATACTGGCGTGGAATAAATTCCCACGGATAAGAACCAATAATCGCACTCACATGCCCAGGGCAAACAATCCCGTCGAGTTTAACCTCACTCAGTCCAACGAGCGCTATCATCAAGAGAAGTTTGATTGCTGGTGGACATAATTTAAGGAGCGAGAGGACATAGAAGTTTTTAATTTCCTTTTGCTCCGCTTCAAGAATAGAAGCCGCCAGAGTCGGGGCGGTAGTTTCAAAACCGATGCCGATGAAGATAACTGACTTTTTTGGGTTATTCTGGGTGATGTCAAGAGCATCTCGCACCGAATAAACTATCCTGATATCAGCCCCGTCAGCCTTAGCTTGTTGTAGACTTGAATAACTACCGGGGACTTTCATCATATCACCGAAAGTGGTAATGATAACATTGGGTAGGTGAGCTAAGGCAATTGCTTTATCAAGGTCGGCATTAGTTGTGACACATACTGGACAACCAGGACCAGAAAGCATTTCTACTGTTTGGGGAAGGAGTTGTCGGATACCGTATTTGAGTATAGCTGTGGTATGTCCACCACAAAATTCCATCAATTTTATTGGTTGGGTGCACACTCGGTGAATTCGACTGACTAATTTTTGTCCTAAATCGACATTGCGGTATTCGTCAATGAACCTCATCTGTACTTATCATTTCTTGCAGTAACTCCAAAGTTTTTTGAGCTTCTACTTCGTCAATAACATTTATGGCATAGCCAGTATGGAGCAGAACATAATCGCCAACTTTGGCTTCCGGAGTTAGCCAGATACTAATTTTACGCTTTAACCCACCGATTTCCACCTCAGCATTGGTTCCTTCAACAGATACGATTCGGACCGGTACTGCCAGGCACATAGTTCTTCCCCTTTCTAAGAAGCGAAGTGGGCTATGACCACTTGACCCAGAGAAATTCCTCCGTCGTTTGACGGAACTTGCCTATGAGTAAAAACTTTAAACCCGGCAGTTTCAAGAAAGGTGGCGATTTTTCTAAGGAGAAGACGGTTCTGGAAGACACCCCCACTCAAAACTACCTGGTTAATCCCTGTTTTCCTGGCTATTAATTGGCACATTTCGGTTACTATCCGGGCTATGGTATTGTGAAATTTGGTGGATATATTACTTGGTGAAACGCTATGAGTTAGGTCTTCAATTATAGCTGAGAAAAGCTCTCTTAAAAGGACAATGTTAACTCCATTTCTGCCCGCTATTGAATAAGGATAGCTCTCAATATTGTTGCTATCCCTATCATCGTGAACTGCCATTTCTAATTCAATGGCAGCCTGACCTTCGTAGTCTATTCTGCCTCTAATACCTATTAATGCCGAAACAGCATCAAAGAGGCGTCCCATACTTGAAGTGAGGGGGGAATTAAGTTTTGTTTTTATTTGTCTCAGGATGAGTTCCATTTCCAGTCTATTAATGTCTTTTAAAAAGGTAAGATTTGAGGTGAGAATCCTTTCGCCTAACAAGGTAGCTATATAGCTAATAACAGTGCGGTAGGGTTTTTGTATGGCAACGGTACCACCGGGCAAAGGCAGGTATTCTAAATGTCCCAGGCGTTCAAAATGAGTGTAATCCACTACCAGGAATTCACCGCCCCAGATATGTCCGTCGGAACCAAACCCCGTGCCGTCAAAAGCGACTCCAATAGCTGGTGGCGATAGGTTATTATCTACCATACAGCTAACAACATGAGCATGATGATGCTGTACTGGAACCAGTTTTATTTTTGGGTCTTTAGCTGCTAATTCCCAGGCATATTTGGTTGAAAGGTATTCGGGATGGGAGTCATGGGCTATGATTTGGGGCTTGATACGGAAAAGTTTCTGGTATAGTTCAATAGTATTTGTAAAATGTTCCAGAGTTTCCATATTTTCCATATCTCCAATATGTTGACTTACAAAAGCATATTCATCCCTGGTTAAGCAGAAGGTATTTTTGAGTTCAGCCCCACAGGCAAGGATTTGTTTAGCTTTAAAGGGGAGGCGGATATGATAAGGAGCATAACCCCGGGCTCGTCTAATAAGTTGGGGGGCATTCCTTTCTACAAAAACAACACTATCATCGTAGCGGGCATAAACATCACGGTTATGGATAAGGAAATAGTCGGCAAGTTGGGAAAGGCGCCTTAAAGCTTCCTCATTGTCTTTGGCAATGGGCTCTTCGCTAATGTTGCCACTGGTCATAACTAAGGGTAGTTTTAGCTCTGTGAGCAAAAGATGGTGGAGCGGGGTATAAGGGAGCATTACCCCAAGATATTTTAAGTTTGGAGCTACTTCTCGACATACTGAGGATTCTTGTTTCCAGGGCATAAGGACGATAGGTGCCTTGGGTGAAAGGAGCAGTTCCTTCTCTTTTTCAGAGACGAAGCAATGCTTTTGGACTTCTTCAATATCCTTCACCATTATAGCAAAAGGTTTGAAAGGTCGCCGTTTTCGTTGACGAAGAAGGTTGACGGCTGTTTCGTTAGTAGCATCGCAGGCTAAGAGAAAACCGCCTAACCCTTTGACAGCTATTATTTTTCCTGACTTCAGGAGGTGGGAGGCGGTGGTGATAGTATCAGAGCAAGTTACTGGATTCCCTGAACTATCTGTTAAGAAAAGCTGGGGACCACAGACAGGACAGGCATTAGGCTGGGCATGGAAACGGCGGTTTTTGGGGTCATCATATTCTCGCTGGCATTCATGACACATTTGGAAGGAGTGCATAGTAGTTTTTGGGCGGTCGTAGGGGATATCTTTGATTATGGTGAAACGGGGACCACAACTGGTGCAATTGGTGAAGGGATAACGATAGCGCCGGTCATTGGTGTCTAAAAGCTCTTTAAGACAAACCTGGCAGGTGGCGATATCGGGAGAAACGAGCTGATATTTGCCACCCTGGGCAATACTATGGCGAATTTGGAATTTTTTGTAACCTATGGGAGGATGGTAGGTGGTGGTGATACTTTCGATACGGGACAAAGGTGGTGCCTGAGCCTGGAGTTCCCACAGAAATTGCTCAAGGGTATCTCTATCCCCTTCTACTTCAATCTTCACATCCTCTGAGGTATTACATACCCAACCGGTCAAGCCATATTTAGTTGCTAATTGATAGACAAAGGGACGAAACCCAACCCCTTGCACTACCCCCCGAACACTTATCCGAGCTATCTCTAAAGTCCCTGTCCTTGCCATAATTTCGCTTTTTTTTCTTTAGATATTTTAAGAATTGTTCTTATCTTAAGACAATTTTCTCAAAAATACGACTTGTACACTGTTTAATATTGTTCGAGGAATTTAGAAATTTGTTCAAAAGTAAATACCGGTCCATCTTTGCAAACATATTTATCGCCAACATTACATCGGGCGCACTTGCCCATACCACATTTCATTTTTTGTTCCAGAGTAGTAACTATTTGGTTATTAGCAAAGCCTAATCCTTTAAGGGCAGCAAGGGTGAAGCGGATCATAATCGGAGGTCCGCAAGTGATGGCAATGGTATTTACAGGTGATGGTTTGAGTTCGGTGACCACGGCTGGAACTAAAGCTTCCCTCCCCTTCCAGTTTTGGTCGCCTTTATCTACTGTGAGTTCTAATTGAGTTCGCGGTGCTTTTGCCCAAGTATCAAATTCGTTAGCGAAGACTAAATCTTTTGGGGTTCGGGCTCCGTTTATGATAAGGAGGTTACCATACTCAGCCCGATGGTCAAGAATGAAGTTAATAACAGGACGCAAGGGTGCCATCCCAATGCCACCTCCAATAATGAAAATATTTTTGCCCTTGTAGTCCTCTAAAGGGAAATAATTACCAAAAGGTCCTCTTAAACCTATCGTTGCCCCCGGCTCAAGTTCGTGGAGAGCAGCAGTCACAGTGCCGATGCGCCTTACAGCAAATTCTATTCCAGACTTACGATAGGCTAAGGAAACAAAGCCAAAAGGTGCTTCGCCAACTCCATAAGCAGAAAGGAAAGCAAATTGACCCGGCTTATAGTCAAAGTTATTCTGAAGTTCCGGGACAGTTAGCTCTAAGTTAAGGAGCTTAATATCTGGTGTCAGATTTATTACTTCTTTTAAGGTAGCTTGATAGGGGATAAAGGGATTAATTGACATCATTTCAAACTTTCATCCTTTGAACATCGGTAATAATTTCTCTGATATCTATATTTACTGGACAGCTCCTGACGCACCGACCACAGCCGGTGCACTTGATGTCACCAAAAATTGGAGGGAAGTAGAGCAGTTTATGGTACCAGCGCTGGCGGAAGTGGGCTCCCTTGGTTGGTCGAGGGTCATAGCCACCGGCGAGGCGGGTGAACCCAGGTGATTGGCAGCTTTCCCAACTACGGACTCGTTCGATTTTACCTTTACTTACATAATCCCGGATATCAAAGCAATAGCAGCAAGGACAAACATAGGCACAGATGTTGCAATGGATACAGCGGTCAGCTACCCGGTCCCAGTAAGCATCATTGAAAACCCGGGGCATTAGCTCAGTAATACCTTCTGCAAGAATTAAGTTAAGAGAAGGTAAGACTGGGGGTATTATCTCTTTTTCTTGTCGGGGTGCGCCTGTCAGCAACTGCTTGCCCTTTTCAGTTGTCGCCTGGGTAATATATCCTTCTGCTGTCTCTGTTAGCAAGATATCCAGATGAGTTAGGTCAGCCGGCCCTCCACCAACGCTGGTACAGAAACATTCAAGACAGGGGCTGAGACAGGCTAAACCTATCAAGGTAGTCTTGTCCCGTTTTTCTTGGTAAAAGACATCGGCAGGCTCAGCCAGAAAGGCTTTGTCTATTAAGGCTATACCTTTAGCATCACAGGGGCGAAGACCGAAAAGGATAGCTTCGCGGTCTACACTGGCTGGGATAATCCGGGGAAGTTCATCTTTGACTATGGTAAACAAAGTTTCTGAAGGTGGGAAGAACCAATTTTTGGGAGAAAGTTCAGTTTTGGAGAAGTTCAGGTTTATTTTGTCTATTTCTGAACTACCAACAGATTTATAAAGGGTGACTCCATTAGAGGTGACTGGGGCAATAATGGCGTATTTTTCCGCCAATTGCCTCAGCCAGGACAAAAGGTCCTCTTTAGTGATAACTTTGGTCATTCACCAGTTCCTAATTTGTCTTCTTTTTTGTAAGTGGCAAAAGGCGGTACTATTTCAGTGTCAATTCCAGGTTCAAAGTCGAAGAGGTGGAGGGTGTCTTTCTCTAATTTGCGATTAACCAGCATGAGGGGTATATTCACTGGACAAATGTGTTCGCATTCGCCACAGGCGATGCAACGGGCTGATAGATGAAAAGCCCGGACCGTATTCCATACCCAGTTTTCCCCCGGGGCAATTCTAATGCCTACCCAGAGAGGGTCGAGTTCGTCACCAAAGCATTCATAGCAGTAGCAGCCAGCACAGACCTGACGACACCCGTAACAGCGAATACAGCGGTCAAAATGTTCCGACCAGAATGCTTTTCTCTGTGCTGGGGACATATTCTCAATTTCGGTGATGTCAGAATAGTTGTGAGTGGGTGCTTCTGTGACTGGTTCACCAACCAAAAAGTCATAAATGACGGGTGTATGCTGGGAACAATACTGGCACTTAGTGGGCATTGAGTTTTCAATCTGGTTGAAGCGCACTTTTCTAATGCCAGAGCAGACAACACCTATAATGAAGAGATTTTCCCGACGGAGCTGTTTTTCATTTAAGAGTAAATTTATACCTCGGGTATCGCAGGGTTTAGCTACAATACCAGTTGGTTTATACCTTCTGTTAATTAAATACTTACTTAAATTGTGAACACAGGTTTCGTCAAAAATTAACCTATTTACTTGGGACGGCTCATAGATAAAGACAGGACGGCTGGTTAAGTTGTCAGTAGCCGGTTCGTAACCTATAACACAGTCTACTGTTTTGGTTTCTAATAGTTCTTTGGCTTTATTGCGAATTTCTTCAATCATATTTCTCTCGGTCCTATTCTTTTTAGAGTCTCGGTGAAGTCGGCAACAACTTCTGAAAATTTTTTGCCTTCTGAAGCAGAGACCCATTCTAACCTAAAGCGTTCCTGGTCAATGCCCAAATAATCCAGAAATGGGCGCAGCAGGGCAAAGCGGCGACGAGTATGGTAATTGCCTTCAGTATAGTGGCAGTCACCGGGATGACACCCGGCAATCAACACTCCGTCAGCCCCCAGTTGAAATGATTTGACCACAAATAGAGGGTCGACTCGCCCTGAGCAGGGAACTCGAATAATACGAATGTTAGCTGGGTAGGTAATGCGACTGGTACCAGCCAGGTCGGCACCGGCATAGCTGCACCAATTGCACAGGAAACCAACTATTCGGGGTTCATGACTTACAGCCATAAGCCGGCCACCTCATCTAAAATTTGCTGATTGGTAAAACCCCGCAAGTCAATAGCCTTAGGTCGGCAAGCTGCTATGCATAACCCGCATCCTTTACACAGACTCTCATTGGTGGCAGCGATAAGGCGCCCATCCTGTGTAGTCTGGTAATCAACAGCTTTAAAGGGGCAGATAGTCACACACAAAAGACAGCCAATACATCGGGCCTGGTTTACTACTGCTATTAAAGGTTCTGTAGTTAAAGTGTCCTGACTGAATAAAGCGGCTACTTTAGCGGCTGCGGCACTCCCTTGGGCGACGCACTCAGGAATGTCTCTCGGTCCAACACAAGCCCCAGCCACAAAGATACCATCAGTGTGGGTTTCTACCGGGCGCAATTTGGGATGGGCTTCTACCATGAAATTATAGGTGTCATAACTGATGTTGAGGTTTCGAGCCAGTTCATCGGCACCAGCACTTGGCTCCATCCCGGTAGCCAGAACTACCAGGTCAACGGGTATCTCTACTGGTCTTCCCATAAGAGTATCCTCTCCCAGGACTATTAATTTCTTGCCATCCTGATAAATCTTAGACGGTCTGCCCTTAATGTATATCACACCAGCCTCATCAATAGCTCTGAGATAAAACTCTTCAAAATCTTTACCTCCTGCCCGAACATCAATGTAAAATATGTAGCACTGGACTTCAGGGTCATGCTCTTTTAGCATAATAGCCTGCTTTGCTGTATACATACAGCATACCTTGCTGCAATAGGGTCTACCTCTCTGCTGGTCCCGGGAGCCGACACAGCAAACAAAAGCCACTGTTTTTGGGTGGCTACCATCGGAGAGACGGGTAACCTCACCGCCTGTAGGACCTGAAGCACTCATTAGTCTTTCCAGCTGCAAGCCAGTAATTACATCAGCGAAATCTCTACTTCCATATTCCTTGTAATGGCTATAGTCATAGGTTTGATAACCAGTAGCAACTACTATAGTACCAAATTTTTCGGTAAAAAGTTGTTCTTCTTGGTCCCAGGCAATAGCAGCCGTGGGACATAGTTTCTCGCAAATGCGGCATTCAGGCGGTTTCTTGCCCTCTTGACCGGTGGCTACCCAGGTTAGGTATTTAGTGTAGCGGCAATGGCTAAGGTCAATAACTGGTTTTGGCGGCACCGCCTGAGCAAATGGAATGTAAATAGCGGTGCGTTTACCCAATCCCAAATCAAATTCAGAGGGAACTTTTTCCGGGCATTTCTGCCAGCAAATCCCGCAACCGATACATTTCAGATGGTCAACCTTTTTTGCCTTGTGTAAAATTTCCACTTCAAAGTTACCGATGAATCCGGTCACTTTCTTGACTTCAGCATAAGTCATCAGCTTGATTTTAGGATGTTGAGATAGGTCGACCATTTTGGGTGTCAGGATGCAAGCAGAGCAGTCTAAGGTGGGGAAGGTCTTGTCCAGTTGAGCCATCCGCCCACCAATGCTCGGTTCCCGTTCTACCAGTACCACTCCATAGCCGGCGTTAGCAATATCCAGGGCAGTTTGAATACCAGTGATACCACCACCAATAACCAGAGCCCGCTTGGTAATTCCCACTTGTCTGGGATAGAGAGGCTCATGACGAATGACTTTGGCTACTGCCATTTTTATAATTTCAATCGCTTTATTGGTAGCTATTTCTTTGTTATCACTATGGACCCAGCTACATTGCTCCCTAATGTTAGCCATCTCCAATAGATAAGGGTTCAGCCCGGCACTGGCTAAAGCCCTGCGAAAAGTAATCTCGTGCATGCGGGGGGAGCAGGCAGCAACAATAACACGGTTAAGGTTATTTTCAATAATTGCTTCTCTGATGGAAGCTTGCCCGGGTTCGCTGCAGCTGTATTTATTATCTGTAGCTGAAACTACCATAGGCATTTTCTCAGCAGCCTCAAGTACCTCAGGGATATTTACAACGCCAGCAATGTTAGTGCCACAGTGGCAGACAAAAACACCAACTCGTGCCATTTCCTATATCAGCCCTTTTCTTTGTAGTAGTGGCATAGGATTAACAAAATGCTTATTTAACAGTAATTGCTTTGGTGACAATTCCATAGCCAGCCCAACAAGTTGGGTAAAGTAGAAGACAGGCAAACCAATATTATCTTTATAATTGGCTTCAATCTTTTTTTGGTTAGAATCGAGGTTGTAATGGCAAACAGGGCAAGCTACTGCCAGGCAGTCAGCCCCAGCCTGTTTGGCTTGATAGAGAAGACGATGAGAGAGTTTTATTACAATATCAGGGCGGGTCAGCATATGGCTGCCACCACAACATTCCGTTTTAAACTTCCAGTCAACTGTTTCTGCCTCCACTAACTTTATGAGCTTGTCCATAATCTGCGGCTCTTCCTCGTCGTCAAAGTTAGTTACTTCTTTAGGGCGAACCAGAAGACAACCATAATAACAGGCAACTCTTAAACCGTTAAGGAGCTTTTTAACCCGGATATCATCTTTGTTGTTGTCCAGTAACTGAATCAGGTGTATTACTCCATCAGAATTTTGCTGTATCTCTCCTTCCCCAATGATATATTTGATTAAATTGCGCATAGCTTCGTTTCTAAGTTCATAGGCAGCAAATTTGAAGCGAGAAAAACATAAAGCACAGGCTGTAACCAAAGGCGCTTTGAATTTTTGAGCAGTGACAAGTTCACGAGCTGGTAAGGCAATACTTAGGAGACGGTCAATACCATGGGCTGATGCCGCACCACAACAGACCCAGTCATCTAATTCTTCCAGTTTAATCCCCATCTGGGCACACACCAGACGCGCCGAAATATCATATTCTTTAGCACTTGCTTTAAGAGTACAACCGGGGTAGTAAGGATAAGCAGACTGTTTCATCAGGGCTTTCCTTGCTTTTCAAAAGCTTTTATCCTATTAAAGATATCTCTGATTCTGTCAGTATTTTTGACCCGGTGAGGTATGAAGGATAGCTTCCCTCGGGCTAACATCCCAGGTATAAGTTCAGCTTTAGACAAAGGATGTTTTCCGAGGAGATTATAAGTTAGCCCTAATCCTAATTCATAAATACGCCCGAAGCGATTCAGGTTGCTTATAAAAAGGTTATGGAAAAGCTTGAAGTCTTTCTGAGCTGGTGTAGCTTTTCTCTGGGCACTAACAAGGCGAAGCGCTTCCATTACCTTGGTAATATCAATTTCACGGGGACATCGGGCAGCGCAGGTCATACAATAGAAACAAATCCACATGGTAGAACTTCTTAGCAGTTCATCTTCTAAGCCGAGTTGTAAAGCTCGCATAACTTGCCGAGGGGTCGGGTCCATAACATAAGCTACCGGGCAACCGGCAGTACATTTGCCACACTGGTAGCAACGGGCAACTTTTTGCCCGCTAAGAGTTTCTACCCAGCTACGCAATTCAGTTATGGGTTTTGGTGTGATGACATCGACTCCAGGCACTCTTACGATTTACCTTTCATTTCAGCTAATATCCAGGAGCACCACTCTTCAATGCCGGTACCGGTTTTGCTGGAAATTTGGAAAATTTTAGCTTTTGGATTTAGCCCTTCAACTCCCCTTTGAACCATATTTAGATTAAAGTCGAGGTAGGGAAGAAGGTCAATCTTGTTTATAACCACGGCATCGGCGTCTGTAAATATGATGGGATATTTTACCGGTTTATCATCACCTTCGGGGAGACTGGAGATTACTACTCGCTTGTGTTCTCCGAGGGTAAATTGGGCTGGACAAACTAAGTTGCCTACGTTTTCGATGAGGAGTAAATCAATCTGTGGCAGAGGCAAGTTGTCGAGGGCTTGGCTGATCATATTAGCATCAAGGGAACAGCCACCCCCGGTATTTATCTGGACAACGGCTACTCCTTCTTCTTTAATTTTATTGGCATCCAACTGGGAGGCAACATCCCCCTCAATAACAGCCATTCTTACCTTGTCTTTTAACTTTCTTATGGTCTCGAGGATTAGGCTTGTTTTGCCAGCTCCCGGTGCTGACATCAGGTTAATAGAAAAAATTTTATATTTGTTAAAAAGACCTTTATTCTTGCTGGCTATAGCTTCATTGGCATCAAGGATATTTTTTAGTACTTTTACTTTCACTAATTGTCCCTCTTTAATCACTCTACTTCTAAGCTGTCCATATAAAATTCACGTCCAGCTATAAGCTCAACTTGTTGGCTGTGGCAATCAGGGCAGGTCCAGAGGAAGTCTTTAGGGCTGAAGGTGATGAGGCACTGACGGCATTTCAATTGTGTTGGAACCAACTCAAAAGCGAGGGACGCTTTCTCGACAATGCTGCCCTTCTTCAGGAAATCGAAATAAAATTGAACGCAATCGGCAACGACTCCCGATAATTCGCCAATGACTAAATTAATTTTGTTAACCTTCTTGGCTTTAGCTGCTTTTGCCTGTTCCAGAGCTATATCCAGAAGGCTTTGGGTTATGGCTAATTCATGCATTGGGACGAGCTAACAAATCTTGTAGATTGTAATTCATTTTGACTTCACTATCAAGCCATCTATCACTTTATAAAGGGTTTCTTTTAACCACGGAACAGTTTCATAGCCGGTAATTTCCGAGGCGGTAACCCATTTTACTTCGGTGTGTTCCCAGTCTATTTTGATTTTCTCTGGTGCTTTAACATGGAATAAGAAGGGGTGGATTATCCATTTTCTGTTCATGGCTTCATCTATAACTTCTAAGGGTTCTCCTTTTTTTAATAACTGAACATCTCCCTTATCCAGTCTTGTTTCCTCTTTAATTTCGATAAGAGCTTGTTCACCATCGATGGCTTCCATATAGCCGCTGACGCCCGCCCATTGCCCCTGATAGGTACTGACCTTTTGGCTACGTTTCAGAATTAGAATCTTGTGATTGTGCTCCAGAAAGCAGGTAACTATGTGTTTCTCATCCGGATTTTTTTGAGTTGCTCGACTTAAAGTATCAGCGAGGTACTCTTTAAGGAGACTTAAGGCTGCTTCTGTAGCTCTTTGTTTGTTGTCTTCCCGATTGGCTTTGAAGTGGCATTCTTGGCTCAGGTTCTGGTTGGTTGCCGATAAACCGATATAAAAAAGTCCTACCGGTTTTCTGGGTATGGCTCCAGAAGGCCCGGCGATTCCGGTGTCAGAAATACAGATATCTACCTTTAGCACTTTTCGACCACCTTCTGCCATTTCTATGGCAGTTTGGGGGCTAACGGCTCCGTAATTTTGAATAGTTTCCCTGTTCACTCCCAGAATATTGATTTTCACCTCGTTACTGTAGGCAACTATGGAGCCCTTATAATAATCAGAGCTGCCAGGTATGTTGGTAATTTTGTCGCTTATTCTACCGCCAGTAGCTGATTCTGCTGTACCAATGGTCAATAGTTTTCCCGTTTTGGCTTGGTATTGACGCAATAATTGGGCAATTTCTGCCTCAAGTTTTGCCATAGTTCTCCTTTTTGCTTAAAGTTATGCCCTTATTTTAACAGAAATCAAAGACTAACCTTTTTTTCTTGACGTTATAGTTAGTGTGTGCTTCAATAGCCTTAGGTAACTATGGTTGAGACTCCGGATATAATAGTTTTTTTGGGAACTGCCGGTGCCAGAGTAATGGTCACTAATCAGATACTGGCTTCGGGAGGTGCCTGGCTTAATCTTGGAGGCACTCAAATACTTGTTGATCCCGGTCCTGGTTGTCTGATACAGGCAGTTAAGAGAAAGCTTGACCCGACAAAATTGAGAGCTATTCTCCTTTCACATAAGCATCTCGACCATTCCAATGATATTAATATCATGATTGAGGCTATGACAGAGGGAGGACGAAAACATCGGGGTATAGTTTTTGCTCCGGGTGATGCTCTGACTCATAGCTCGGTTATTTTTTCTTATCTGCGTAGTTTTTCTGAGGATATAAAGATATTAACGGAGGGCGGTTCTTATTTTGTTAATGGTGTTTCTTTTAAGACGCCTGTCAGACACCAGCATCCAGTAGAGACTTACGGTTTTGTTTTTGAAACTCCTAATCATACCTTTTCCTGGATTACAGATAGCCAGTATTTTGACAAATTGCCCGATTATTATCGAGGTGAAGTGATAATCATTAATGTGGTTAGATTAGCACCGGGGGCTCCTGTGGCTCATCTGTCTCTTCCTGAAGCACGGCTGATAATTGAGAAGATAAAACCAAAAACGGCTATTCTGACTCATTTTGGTATGACCATGTGGCGAGCTAAACCCTGGGAATTAGCTAAAAGATTAACAGAGGAGACGGGTGTTTCTGTCATTGCTGCCCGCGATGGCATGAGATTTGAATTCTAAGGAGAAGGAGGATGCCTGAGTATTATATTGGAACTAGTGGCTGGCACTACGAACATTGGCGTGGGTTATTTTATCCTGCGGAGCTACCTAAGGGTAAATGGCTCCAGTTTTATTCTGCTTACTTTAACACAGTGGAGTTGAACAACAGTTTTTATCGCTTACCTTCAGAGGGAGCCTTTGTTAATTGGGAGAAATCGTCACCGAATAATTTTATTTACGCTGTCAAAGTGAATCGGTTCATCACTCATATCAAGAGGTTAAAGAATGTCCAAGTGCCGTTACAAAACTTTATGTCCCGAGTCAAGTTGCTAATGAACAAGTTAGGTCCTCTTTTGTATCAATTACCGCCAAATATGAAGCGTAATGACAAAGCCCTTGAGGATTTTTTGGCGATATTACCTTACTATCACCGCCATGTTTTTGAATTTCGCAATGAATCATGGCTAAGTGATAATATTTTTGACCTTTTGCGGCGATACGGTGCCGGTTTTTGTATTTTTGATATGCCTAGTTTTACCTCTCCTTTAGTGGCTACTGCCGATTTTGCCTACATTCGTTTTCATGGTAGTACCGGATTATATTGGAGCTGCTATACTGATGAGGAGTTGTTTAGTTGGTCACGCCAAATTATTGAGTTAGGACGAGAGTTAAAAGCAGTTTATATCTACTTCAATAATGATGCCGAGGCTTATGCCGTTATGAATGCCCAAAAGTTGAAGGAGATGCTTACGGGGGGATAATTACAGATATTCTTTTAACTTCCTGGCTAATTTTTCTGTCATACCCCTGACTGAAATTATTTCCGCTATTGGGGCTTCCTTTATACCCTGAATGGAGCCGAATCTTTTAAGCAATGACCTTTCGCGCTTAGCGCCGATACCTGGGATACTATCAAGGATAGAGCCGAGTCCCTCTTTATGCCGGAGCCTTTGGTGGTAGCCAAGGGCAAAGCGGTGAGATTCATCGCGGATTCTTTGGAGTAAGTAGAGGGCGGGGGAATTAGTGGGCAAAACAACCGGTTCTGAAGAAGTGGGAATAAAAACTTCTTCTCTTTCTTTAGCCAGGCTAATAACAGACACCAAATTTAGACCTGTTTCTTTCATTATGGAAAGGGCGGCATTAAGTTGCCCTTTGCCACCATCAACGAGGATGAGGTCAGGTAAATTTTTCCAGCTATTTTCGCCTGTTTCATACCGATGAAAGCGTCGTTTTAATACTTCCTGGAGCATAGCATAGTCGTCAATACCGGTGACAGATCTAATTCTGAAATGGCGGTAGCAAGCTGGCTTGGGTATCCCTTTTTCAAAAACGGTCATGCTGCCTGTGGATAGGATGCCACCGATATTAGATATGTCGTAGCCTTCTATCCGTAATGGCACTTTAGGGAGACTAAGTCTTTCTTTTAATTCTTCCAGAGCAGTCATGGTTTCTGAGACGGCTATGGTTTCAGCCCTGAGTAATTCGAGTTGATGCCGGGCATTTTGAGCTACCATGTCCACGAGTTGTTTCTTGGCTCCGCGACGAGGCACCATCAGTTTTAACGGGGCTTGTCTCTGGACTTCAAGCCACTTAGTAATGAGGGCTCTGTCATCCGTTGGGTATTGAAGCAATAGCACTGGTGGTATTGTTGTGGCTGATGCATAATACTGTTTAATAAAACTGGACATTATTTGACCCAGGTCCTCCTCGTGAGTGCCTTCAAGGACGAAGGAGTCGCGACCAATAAGTTTGCCGTTGCGAATTAAGAAAATCTGAACACAAGCCCGGTCTTTAGCTTGGGCGAGGGCAATGACATCCTGGTCACCACTTATTGCCGCGGCAATTTTTTGCCCCTCAATCACTTTTTCCACAGCCCGGATCTGGTCACGGAGCCAGGCAGCTTTTTCAAACTTAAGCTGTTTGGAAGCTGCTTTCAACTTACTTTTAAGGTCTTTAATAACGAGTTCCTGTTTACCTTCCAGGAAGAGGATGACCTGGTTTATTATCTCCCTGTATTCTTCTTTGGGCACAGCGCCGATACAGGGTCCGAGACAGCGCTGGATATGATAATTAAGACAGGGACGAAATTCATTACCGGTAATTGTTTTGTTACAGGAACGGAAAGGGAAGATTTTCTTAATTAATCTAAGGGTCTGGCGCACTGAGCCGGCACTGGCAAAGGGACCGAAATAGCGGCTACCGTCTTTGGCAAAGCGGCGAGTTATATAGCCCCGAGGAAAATCCTCCTCTAAGTTTATTTTGAGGTAAGGAAAAGTTTTATCATCTTTAAGGCGGACGTTATAGCGGGGTCGATACTTCTTAATGAGATTACATTCTAAAACCAGGGCTTCTGGCTCTGAATCAGTTACTATGAACTCGATATCTTTTATTTGAGCTATCAGGCGCTGATGCTTTGGTGACAGGGTATAAGGTGAAGTGAAATAAGCTCTGACCCGGTTATGGAGATTAGCTGCTTTGCCGACATAAAGGATAGTGCCCTCTCCGTCTTTAAGGAGGTAGATACCAGGTTTGGAAGGGACTATTTTAGGCTGAAGATTTTGTTGTCGCAATGCAATTTTAATTGTAGCACGATAAACTTAGACAGGACAAAAGAAGTTTATTTGTTTAGAATATGAACCGGCTCTTAAAAATTCCCCCTTTTAGGTGATTGTAGTTTGTGTTTGTTATGTTAAAATTAGGAATTGTGATGAAGGCAGAAATAGATAATTTTCTTAACTACTTAGCCGTGGAAAAAGGATTCTCGCCAAACACTGTAGCTGCTTATGGTAATGACCTGAATCAGTTTGTTGCCGAAAGTGCTGAAATAGGCTTTGACTTAAGCCGTTCACGCTTGAGTAGCCTACTTTTGGAATATATGCTGAGACTCCGGGAAAAGAAATACAGGTCGACAACCTTAGCCCGCAAAATAGCCGCTATTCGGTCCTTCCTCAAGTTCTTACTTAAAGTTGACAGGTTGCCAGAGGAGATGGAAAGGAGTTTAGTTTTGGGTCGCGTCAGCAGAATTCTGCCACGACCTCTGTCTGAATCTGAAGTACGTCGCTTATTAGCTGAGCTAGCAAAGTTATCTTCACCGGAGGCTAAGCGGGATAAAGCTATGCTGGAGTTACTTTACGCTACTGGTTTGCGAGCCAGTGAGCTAATGTCTTTAAACATAACTGATATTGACTTTGAGACCGGTATTATTCGCTGCTCCGGTCGACGCTCTGGGGTTCGTGATATCGTTGTTGATAAAGCAGTATTGCGAATAATCAAGGACTATCTTGAGGTTGCTCGTCCCATGTTGATAAAAGGTGAAGAATCAGCTCTTTTTGTCAACCAGCGAGGTGAGCGCCTTACCCGTCAGGGCTTCTGGCAAATCGTAAAGGAATATAGCAATAAAGTTGGGCTTGGGGGCAAGGTAACCCCTAATATTCTCCGTCATAGTTTTGCCATTCACCGGCTCAAAAGTGGTGTTGCTCTATCTTCGGTACAGAAGATGTTAGGGCATGCTTACTTATCGACTACCAAAGTATATGAGAAGATTAAATAAATGACTGGCTGGATTATCAGGGATGAAGTTAGCTGTAGGTAGTGATGAACGATATCCTGTAACTAACTTTGTGCTTTCCTGGCTTAAGGCTAAAGGATTTGAAGTGGAGGTTTTCGGTGCTCTTGGTGAAGAAAATTTAACCTGGGTTGAAGTTGGACCGAAGGTGGCAGAAAGGGTAGCTGGTGGCACTTGTGATGAAGGGATAATCTTTTGCTGGATAGGTACCGGTGTGAGTATAATTGCTAATAAAGTCCCTGGAATCAGGGCTGCCCTGTGTTGTGATGCGGCTAAAGCTCGGGGTGCCCGGGAGTGGAATCATGCTAATGTGCTGGTAATGAGCTTGCGTCTCACCTCTGAGCCGGTAGCCAAGGAGATCCTGAATACTTAGTTTTCAACTCCTTTTGGTTGTGGCGAAGATGCCGAAAATGTGGCTAAAATAGGAAATCTGGAGCAAAAATATGCCGAAGAAATCGCGACGAGGCAAAGGCAAACATAAACGGCGCGTTAAGCTAAGGCAATTGGCGGTGAAGGAAAACGAACGACAGCCTAAGCCATCGTCCGTTTCGCCCCAGCCGGTAGCGTTATCAAAACCGTCTACAGTTGTAACCGAAACCAGCGTTCGCTATGGATATGTAGCAGTTGAATTGAAACGCATTGGCATTATTGCTGGGATTATGTTCTTATTGCTTATTGCTTTGTCTTTTTTCCTCAGATAGAGAGACCGTTTACTAATGTAGTGCGAGGCTTTAGCCTCGCTACAGAAAAGCGACCCTGAAGGGTTGCCCTACATTGAAAATAAATCATTGATAGACACTCTCAGATAGAGAGATGCGACAGGTGGTAAGGGGTGGATTTAGAGGCAGCTCGTGCCCGGCTGATTGAGCACCTTGGTCAGGAAATTAAAGATAAGCGAGTGCTGAAAGCAATGGCACGCATTCCTCGTGAGCTTTTTGTTCTCCAGGACTATTACTACGCTGCTTATGAGGATAGGCCTTTACCTATAGGTTTTGGTCAGACCATCTCACAACCGTTTATTGTAGCTTTAATGACTGAGGCTTTGGAACTTAAGGCTGATGATAAAGTATTGGAATTAGGGACTGGCAGTGGCTATCAGGCAGCGATACTCGCTGAACTGGTGAAGCGCGTAATCACTGTGGAGCGCATCCCCCAACTGGCAGAATCAGCTCGAAAGGTTCTGGAAAAACTGGGCTATAGCAATGTGGAAGTTCATATAGCTGGGAAGACATTAGGTTGGGTCTGTGAGGCTCCTTATGATGGTATTATTGTAACTGCAGCTGCCCCTTGTGTTCCTGAGGCACTTTTAGAGCAGTTAGCCATTGGTGGATGTCTGGTAATTCCAGTGGGCTCTCGGTGGCAGCAGGAACTTTTGAAGGTGACCAGGCTTAAGAAAAAGAACCGAATTGAGAATTTAGGTGGTTGTCGGTTCGTACCGCTTGTTGGAGAGGGAGCCTGGGAAGAATAGGAAGGACTCAGTGAAATTTGTAATGAAGCACCCTTTTTTGGATAGCCTGAAGTTCTATTTTAAAGGAGTACCGATTGGGTGGGGTAGGAAGCAGAAAGCGGTTGAGGGGGCTCCGGGAGTATTTTGTCAGTAGCAGTCCCGGCGGTGATGTTACCTCAAGCTTCACTGGTGCTTTCCCTAAATAAGCAAGGCTAATCGGACGATAAGGGGGCAGCCCCGCCAGTGGTGGGTTGCCCTCTTTTATCTATAACTCTACGGCTTGTTTTAAAACTTCAGTGAGGAAAGCCCCTGATTTCATCTAGTCAAATTCAGCTTCGGTATAGACCAGGGGTTCTATGGGCAGGGAAGTCAGGTCTAGTATCTGTTTTATTCTTTGCGGCATTTTCCCCTGAAATTTCCCAACTATAATCAAGTCTATATCGCTCCCTTCATTAATACGTCCAGTAGCAAAGGAACCAAAAAGGTAGACCTTTTTAACCCCGTATCTATCTTTTAGCAGAGTGGCAAATTGCTTTATTGCCTGATAAGTTTGGTCACGCTGCTTAAGATTAATTCGGCACAACTTATACATTTTTCAGCATCTTCGGCAGAGTAATACTCAGCGGGAATAGCCTCACTTATCAGGCTGTTGGGGTATCTTGTCGGGATATAAAAGGCGTCAAGAAATTTGCCTCCTTCTACTAATTTTCCTAATTCCCTTTCATATTTAGAACCCTCAAAAACTAAGTCCCTTATGGAGTGGGTTAATATGGCTCGGAGACCTTTCGTATACAAAAAACCTTTGGGGGCTTTTTCAGCACTTTGCTGGGCTTGAAAGCATGCCCATTCGTAGTGTTTATCAGTCAGGCTGTCCTTGGCTGTGTCTAAGTCCTTTTCAGCTTGCCTCAACCATCTTTTCTCTTCAGTCATGGAGTTTTCACTTTAGAAGAGTTTAAGCTTCCTTATCTTTTAGCCACTTCTCAATTTCAGTTACTACATCTGGTTTTTGGACGAGGTTTTCCAGAAGTTCGTAAATTTCACCGAATCTTTCGACTACATCGCGAGCTGAGGAGTGGGTGGCTAAAGAAGCCATGGTAAGTTGACTTGACATAAGCATAAGGTAAAGTCTTTGTAATTGTTTTGCTTGTTCCTCCTGGGACTCATGTATATGGTTGATGATGCAGTTCATCACTTCTTCCTGGGTCAGGTAGTCTTTGTTACAGAAAGGGCACTTCATCTTAATCACACCTGAACTAAATCTTTATTCGGGCACAAAGTAGGCCGTGTAGGATTCGAACCTACGACCAACGGATTAAAAGTCCGCTGCTCTGCCGGGCTGAGCTAACGGCCCGCAAACGAGGACATTATATATCACTTATAAGTTATCTTCAATCTTGGAGTAAGGTGAGGGTTTCTCCGCTTTGTTCACGGTGGATAAGCATTGGTAAACAATCTGGAATAAGGAGTTTGCGGGGGAGTCACTCAGGCGGAGAGAAGGTCATTGAGATAATGAGCTAAAGCTGGGTGTATATCGCAAATGTAGCCATCTTTAGTAATTTCCACGGAGAAGGCGACACGGGCTGGTCTCTTAGGCGGGTCGCTGAATTTACTCAGCCCGGTTTCATCCCAGGGCATATTGCGACCTAATATTTCGAGGAGTCCTCTGACATCTCTCGGTTGCTGGATTACTACCTCAATAGCCAACCGCTGGGCTAATTTACGCAACTGGTCGTTTTTTAGTTTTACCCGCATTACTAATCTCCACAGGTTTATGGAGCGGGTGATGGGATTCGAACCCACGCCGTCTTGCTTGGGAAGCAAGCATTCTGCCCCTGAATTACACCCGCATTGCACAAGAATATTAACAGCTTACTGAATGTTGCGTCAAGCGACAAAGATTTTGCCACCCTCACCTAATCCCTCTCCCTTGAAGGGAGAGGGATTAGGTGAGGGTTTCTCCGCTTTGTTCATGATGGTGGATAGGAGTTGGTGGCAATTCAGATTGTCCTGTTACTTTGTTGCCCAGTCTGGAGTTCTGGCGTTGGGTGGTGAATCGTAACCGGGGATATAGGGTTTGATATCCAGCACCGGTGTGCCATTTATAGCATCAAGTCCAGCAACCTTTAGTATGTTACCGGTGCGAGCTAATAGTTTGACTGTGGTGATTCCGACAGGGTTAGGACGCATAGGGCTGCGGCTGGTGAAGACGCCCACCAGAGGCAAGTCTTTTTCCCCGCGGGGATGGACTTCGGTTATCAGGCGTTGTCCCAGTAATACTTTGTGCATCCAGTAAGTGACAATGAGGTGAGAAAATTCTTCAATACGGTTTAAGGCTTTTTGGCAGGAAGGGTCAAGAACAATTTCAGAGATAACTGTATTCCAGTCTTCTCTTCTTGGCTGTTTGATGTCATTTCTGACAATACCAATGGGCTTTAGACTTATGTTGAATTTCTTAGCTGTCACCGGACTATGCCATTATTTGGAGCCGTTAGCTTAAAGTTCAGGGAGTCATAGTCAGGATAAGACAAGTTTCTTCAGGGTAGGTAGCTATAAAACGCAGTTCATCGTCGGTAAGGGGCTGCTGGGTATGGGCATTGGCGTAGCGCACCAGCTCAAGAACGTGCTCTGCGGTTTCATCGTCAGGGAAGGTAATGCCCAATCTGCCGTAGACGTATTTAAATCCAGCCAGTCCACCATACTCTCCCGTGGTAATAATGCGTCCCCGCATGGGTGGTTCATCTATTTCATCAAGACCAAGAAGTTCATAGTCATAAAGTTCGTAGTTGTAGCGGTCTTTAAGGGCACCATCAGCGTGAATACCGGCTTCGTGGGCAAAAGCATTGGCACCGACACCAGGCTGGTTAATAGGTAGAGGCACATTAAAGGCGTAAGAAGCGTATTTAGCTAGTTTGGCTGATATTTTTAAATTAATAGGGTCACCGATTTCATAGCGGCTAAGCCCAGCAGCGAACTTAAATGTCAGGATACAACTCAATAAATCAGCTTGTCCAGCTCGTTCTCCAAGCCCATTCACTGAGGTGTTAATGTAAGCATCGGCATCACCATCTAACGCCCCCATAGCGCCGGCAATAGAGTTAGCCACTGCCATACCTAAGTCGTTATGACAGTGCGGCTCTATTGGGATTTTCACCTTTTCAGCAATAGTTCTAATGCGCTCATAAATAGTCATAGGGGTATCATGGCCTAAAGTATCGCAGTAGCGAAAACGGTCAGCACCAGCCTCTTTAGCGGCTTGGGCAAATTCTATTAAGTAGTTAAGGTCGGTACGGGAAGCATCTTCAGCATTAACGCCTACACTTTTTATACTATTTTGCCGGGCAAAAGTAACTGCCCCCACCATTTCCTGGATAACTTTATTTCGGTCTAACTTTCCCTGGAATTTGTGACGGATCATCTGGTCTGAGGTAGAGATGGAAAGATTTAAATGCTTGACACCCGTAGGTAGGGAAGCTTCAATATCGCGGACAATGGCTCGGCACCAACCTTCTAAGATAAGAGAGCCAAAAGCTCCTTTCTCCCGAAGCCTAAGGTTAGCTTTAATGTAGTTATGTTCATGTTTGGTGAAAGGGAAGGCGAATTCTGACTGGTAGATACCCATCTGTCCCAGGTACCAGTTGACCATGGTCTTTTGCAATTTGGCTAAACCGATGCGGGATGCCTGAACCGTATCGCGGTTGGTAACATCAATAAAGTGAATTTTAGGCATAGTTTTTCTCCGCACTCCGTTGACAAAGAAGAGTAACCATAATAGTATACTTTAGTTCAGAAAATGAAGCAACTATGAGGCAAAATGACGCAGATTATTCTGGTTAGACATGGGCAGACGGAGTGGAACCGGGTGGAGAGATTTCGGGGACGGGCTAACCTTGACCTTAATGAAGTGGGAATCAGGCAGGCTGAGGCTACTGCGGAAAGAGTTGCCCGGTGGACAGTAGCAGCTATTTACTCCAGTCCGCTACCCCGGGCAAAGACTACTGCCCAAATTTTAGCCCGACGCCTGGGATTAGAAGTTGAGCTGCTTCCCGGGCTCATTGATATAGACTATGGGCAATGGCAAGGATTATCTCCGGATGAAGCTGCTGTCAGGGATAGCACCTTATACAGGCTCTAGCTCCAAAGTCCTCATCTGGTTAGATTTCCTGATGGAGAAAGCCTGAGTCAGGTGAGGGAGAGAGCTGTGGCTTGTGTTGATAACTTGCTCCGGAACTATCCGGAAAAGAGTGTGGTGCTGGTCTCTCATAAAGTAGTCTGTCAGATTCTTATCCTGTATTTTCTTGGTTTAGACAACCCCCGTTTCTGGCAGGTAGCCCAGGATGTTAGTGCTATTAATCTTTTTGAAATAAGAAATGGTACACCGGTTACTTTACTTCTCAACGACAGCTGTCACTTGGATAAACTGGGAAAGGAAGGGAAATGAGAGAAGTAGTTATTGTGAGTGGTGTCAGGACAGCGATTGATGACTTTGGTGGTGCTTTTAAAGATGTTTCAGCTACGGAATTAGGTAAGGTTGTTATTCTTGAAGCTATAAGAAGGGCTGGAATAAAGAAGGAATATGTAGATGAGGTGATAATGGGGAATGTGCTCCCTACCGGGTTGGGACAGAATCCAGCTCGAGTAGCCATGCTTTTAGCCGGTTTGCCAGTAGATGTGGGAGCATTGACCATAAATAAGGTTTGTGGCTCGGGTCTCAAGGCAGTGATGTTAGCGGCTCAAGCTATTGCTTTAGACGCTGCTGATATTGTTGTTGCTGGTGGAATGGAAAATATGTATCAAGCCCCCTATTATTTGCCTCAAGCTCGGAATGGCTATCGGCTTTGGGACGGGAAATTAATAGATGGTATGGTTCGTGATGGCTTGTGGGATGTAATCCATGACTGGCATATGGGAATGACGGCGGAGAATGTAGCTGAGGAGTTTAAGGTTAGTCGAGAGGACCAAGACCGGTTTGCTCTTAGCTCTTATCAGAAAGCACAGAAGGCTATTGCCGAAGGCAAGTTTAAGGAAGAAATAGTGCCCGTAGAAATTCCACAAAAGAAAGGTGCCCCGATAATTTTTGACACTGATGAAGTACCTCGTCAGGAAACCAGTTTGGAGGCTTTGGGTAAGTTATCTCCTGTCTTTAAAAAGGATGGCACAGTAACGGCAGGGAATTCGTCTAAGATATCGGATGGGGCAGCAGCAGTGGTGGTAATGGCAAAGGAGAAAGCTCGTCAACTCGGCATTGAACCTGTAGCAAAGATTATTGCCTACGGTTCAGACGGAATAGACACGCGTCTGGTAGTCGCCGCTCCAATAAATTCTATTCCTAAAGTCCTTAAAAAAGCTGGACTTGAGGAGAAAGAAATAGACCTCCATGAGATTAATGAAGCTTTTGCCTCGTCTACTGTGGCTGTTATGAGAAAACTGGGTACTGATGAGGGGAAAGTGAATATTAAGGGGGGCGCAGTGGCTCTGGGTCATCCTGTTGGTTGTAGTGGAGCTCGGATTCTGGTAACCCTTCTCTATGCCATGAAAGAGACGGGAGCTAAGAAGGGAATGGCAAGTGCCTGTCTTGGTGGTGGTGAAGCCGTATCTATGATTGTGGAGAGATAGCTGTGAAACAGTTTAATGTAGGTATTATAAATGTGACTGGCTATACTGGTGCCGAATTAGCCCGGCTGTTATATAGACATCCCAGGGTGAGGGTTAACTCAATTACCGGCAGAAGCGCTATTGGGCAGAGGCTAAAGGATGTCTTTCCTCACCTGGATGTTGACTCATTTATTAGTGCCGAACTTGGTGATGTAAACTTAGCTTTTTCAGCCATGCCCCATAAAGCCAGTGCCGAAGTCATACTACCTTTACTTAAGCGAGGCATTAAAGTGGTCGACCTTAGTGCTGATTTCAGGCTGAAAGATGCTGCCGCCTATCCTGGCTGGTATGACTTTAGTCACCCAGCCCCGGAATTCCTCAAGGAAGCGGTTTATGGCTTACCTGAGTTTTATCGGCATAAGATAGCTTCAGCCAATTTGGTAGCTAATCCAGGCTGTTATCCGGTTGCTGTTCTCTTAGCTTTAGCCCCAGTAGTTAAGGAGCAACTCATTTATCCGGACATTATTGTGGATAGCAAGTCTGGTATTTCTGGGGCAGGTAGGACTTTAAGTTTAGCCACCCATTTTTCTGAAGCCAGTGACAATGTTTCTGCTTATGCCCTGGAAGGGCATCGCCATCTCCCGGAGATAGTTCAGGAGCTTGAAGCTTTGAGTCCAGGAAGTTCTTTTTCTATAACCTTTGTGCCTCATCTGATACCTATGAGTCGAGGTATACTAACTTCTTGCTATGCTAAACTAAAAGAGGGAAAAATAGATAGGGGAGAAAGGGGTAAAGATAAATTAAGGCAACTTTATTACGATTTTTATAGAGATGAGCCTTTTGTCAGGGTTGTAAATATCCCGCCTCAGACCAAGCATACCTGGGGAAATAACTTTTGTCTTGTTTACCCTACCATTGATTTAAGAACGAACCGGCTTATTGTAATTAGCTGCCTTGACAATCTAGTCAAGGGAGCTGCTGGGCAGGCAATTCAGAATATGAATCTGATGCTGGGATTTCCTGAGACCAGTGGCCTTGAGGCTTTAGCCATTTATCCATGATACTCCTCGCTTTGCTTGCAATGACAGTGAGGAAACGTTTGACTCTGGCTAGTTAGCACGATAACATTGTTACAAGAAAATGTTGGTTAGTAGTAATTTATCTAAAATTAGCCTGTTTCCGTTGACGGCGAAAGTAGATGCTACGGGGCATCTTTGTATTGGCGGCTGTGATGTCACTGAATTAGTTGAGGAATACGGCACCCCCCTTTATGTTTTTGATGAATTTACCTTACAAGCCAAGTGTCGTGAGTTCAAATATGAATTTACCAGCCGCTATTCGGAAACACTGGTTATTTATGCCTCAAAAGCTTTCCTAAACCGGAGTTTAGCCCTCTTGTTTAAGGAAGAAGGTTTAGGGCTTGATGTTGTCTCAGGTGGGGGGCTTAGTATTGCTCAATCGGTATCTTTCCCTATGGACAAAGTCTACTTTCATGGGAATAATAAGACAGCAGCCGAGTTGAACTTGGCTTTGGAGTTGGGGGTGGGGCGGATTGTAGTTGATAATGATTATGAGATGGAGCTTTTGGATGAATTAGCCGGGAAGAAGGGGATACCCCAAGATGTTCTCCTTCGCCTTAACCCGGGAGTTGATGTTCATACGCATCGCTATACTACTACTGGGGTTCTAGATAGCAAATTTGGTTTTCCTTTAGCTACCGGGCAAGCTGAGACGGCTGTAGCTCGAGCTATGTCAGCCCACCATCTTAATCTTGTCGGGTTCCATTTTCACTTAGGCTCACCAATAGCTGAGGTATTCCCATATCAGCAAGCTATTGAACTTGTTCTACGTTTTGCCGCTGATACGGAAAAAAAACATGGCTTCGAACTCAAGGAGTTCAGTCCTGGGGGTGGTTTTGCCAGTCAGTATACTTTAGATTCGCCAGTGCCTGCTATAAGTGATTACGCTGAAGTTATTACTTCGGGGCTGATTAGTCTTCAGGATGAGTTGGAACTGCCTCAATTCCGTCTGATTGTGGAACCGGGGAGGGGGATTGTGGGGCAAGCTGGAGTGGCTTTATACAGAATTGGTGCTATAAAGGACATTCCAGGAGTAAGAAAATATGTGTGTGTTGATGGTGGTATAGGTGATAATATCCGCCCAGCCCTCTACGATGCCAGATACGAAGCTGTGGTGGCTAATCGGGCTCAAGAAAGAGATTCAGAGACAGTTACTATTGCCGGTAAGTTTTGCCAGTCGGGTGACGTTTTAGTCAGAGATGTCCCTCTACCATCAGTGAATGCGGGGGATATCATTGCCATACCAGTGTCAGGTGCTTACTGTTTAGCTATGGCAAGTAATTACAACGCTATCCCAAGACCGGCTGTTGTCATGGTAAAAGAAGGTAAGTCCCGTCTTACTCGAAAACGGGAGACCTATCAGGATTTAATGAGATTGGATGTTATTTAATGTGGCGAGTAATAGGTCAAGAAAAGACTTTAGCTTTGCTTAAGTGCAGTCTTACCGAAGGTAGTTTAGCCCATGCCTATCTCATTGTTGGTCCACCCCAAGTAGGTAAAGGCACTTTGGCTCTTAATCTGGCGCAAGCTCTGAACTGTCAAGGTGCTACCCCACCCTGTGGTCAGTGTCGGTCTTGTCTCAGGATTGACGAAGGCAACCACACCGATGTTCGGATAATAAGTTTAGCCTCAGCCGAAAACCTGTCAGGGAGCCCCTCCCAGTTTGAGATAGGTATTAATGAAGTTAAAGAGATTCAGCATGTAGCTAATTTGCCTCCCTTTGAGGGTAAGTATAAGGTGTTTATTTTTGACGGTGCTGACAACTTATCCACTGAGGCAGCTAATTGTCTCCTTAAACTTCTGGAAGAGCCACCCTCTCGTGTGGTCTTCCTCCTGTTGACGAGCCAGGAGGGACGACTCTTGCCTACAGTTGTTTCTCGCTGTCAGCGTCTTGAATTGAAGCCGATGACTGTGGCTGAAATAAGAAAGACATTATTTGAGTCTTATAATGTTCTACCGGATAAAGCTGAACTTTTGGCTCGTCTCAGTCGTGGTTGTCTTGGTTGGGCTTTGGGTGCTTTGGAGAACGAGACTCAATTGGAGGAGCGAGACCAGATATTAAAAGAGCTCATTTCGGTGCTCGGGGGTGATTGGGAGGAGCGGTTCAATTGCGCAGCGGAATTAGCCACCCGTTTTGAGAAGGAACGAAAATCTGGCTTTAGGGTGATGGAGCTCTGGCTTATGTGGTGGCGAGATTTAATGTTGGTCAAAAGTGGGCTTAAAGATGCCGTTATAAACATTGATTGCCGAGCAGCGCTTGAAGAATGGGCAAAGCAGTTCCCTTTGACTCAAATTAAGGATTTTGTAATTAGTTTGCAAGAGACATTGGAACAAATTTACCACAATGTCAACCCCCGTTTAGCTCTGGAGACAATGATGTTAGATATGCCTATGAAGGTAAAAGACAGAAAGAGTAGGAATTAGTCATGTTTAAATTTAAAATCGTTGGGGTACGTTTTAGGCAAGCCGGCAAAGTATATTACTTTAATTCTGATGATATATCCTTAGAAGTAAATAATTTGGTAGTGGTGGAGACCAGCCATGGTCTGGAATTAGGCAGGGTTGTTTTTATTCCCGAACAGGTGATGTTTAGTAAAGTAAGCCAACCTACAAAGTCTGTATTACGCAAAGCTCAAACCGAGGACATAGAGCAACTGCAACAATCGCGAGAGAAGGAAAGAGAAGCAGTAAAGAAATGTCGTGAGTTAGTCAGCCAGCTTAATATACTCATGAAGGTTCTTTCGGCTCAGTCCAATTTTGATGGTACGTATATAACAATTTTTTTCAGTGCTGAGGAAAGGGTGGATTTCCGGGAACTGGTACGAAGATTGAGGCGCAGTCTTAAGGGGCGGGTTGAATTGAAGCAGGTAGGGGCAAGGGATGAAGCTAAACTCGTGGGGGGGATAGGCAGGTGTGGTCGTCCTTTGTGTTGCCTGACCTTTCTTGATGATTTTACCCCTGTTTCCATCCGGATGGCAAAGGAACAGGGGTTGTCTCTTACCCCGATGAAAATTTCTGGTATTTGCGGGCGCTTATTATGCTGTTTAGGGTATGAAAGTGAACAATATCGGATGATGAAAGAGAAATTGCCCCAGGTAGGACAATGGGTAGTTACCTCTTCTGGAAAAGCTAAGGTAGTTAGTGTTAACCCATTAAAGGAGACAGTGCTGGTAGAGTTGGAAAGTGAAGGTATGATAGAATTACCCGTTAGTCAGGTAGCCTGGGAAGAAAAGAGGTAAAAGAGCAAAGAGCTTCATTGGTTTAAATATTTTTGCCACTCTTTATTGAGATGGCGCTGGTGATAAGGTACATAGAAATGACCGTCGCGGGGAGGTTGAGGTTGGCGGATGAGTTTCATACCGGCTTCTTGAGGAGTGCGTCCTGCCTTACGTCGATTGCAAGGTACACAGGCACTAATCACATTTTCCCAAGTATGCATACCGCCACGCCGTCGGGGAATAACATGGTCTAAGGTAAGTTCCCTTGCTTCCCGCCCGCAATACTGGCAGACATAGTGGTCGCGATTAAAAACCTCAAACTTAGTTAGTTTTCTTTGGAGTCGAGGTCGCTTGACGAGATAAGCGAGCCGAATTACCGAGGGTATGGGATAGGCGCCATCAATGGTGTGGAGCACTCCTAAACCGTTTTCTAAGGCTTCGGCTTTTCCGCAAAAAAGGAGCACTACAGCCCGACGGACTCGACAGATATTTAGAGGTTGGTAGTTCTGATTAAGGACTAATACTGGTAGATTTACCACTTCAGCATCCTCTAATAAAACCTCCTAATTCTAACAGGAAAGGTTTTAGGTTGCAAGGAGTGGAAGAGGCGGAAATTTCTAACCTCGGTGGCTTTGTCTCCGGATTTTTTCGGAGAATTTGGCAGTTCGGCTGGCTTTTAAGTCGCTGCGATAATCAGGGGCAATGATGTTGAAAACAAGACTAAGGCTTGGGTCTGCCATCCGAGAGCTGATGCGACTTTCAATTTCTTCCAAGGCAAAACAGGTAGTAATTACAGTTGGTAGCTGGGCATTATACCGGTAGTTAATTAATTGATAGAGTTTTTCTTGGACCCAGGCTGTGGTTGTTTGCTCTCCAAAATCGTCCAGAATTAGAAGAGGAGCCTTCTTGACTTTCTCGAAAAGTTCATCATAGGAGACTTTACTTTCTGGACTGAATGCTGAGCGAAGGTGGTCAAGAAGCTCAGGAACAATTACAAAGGTAACAGACTTACCAGCTTGACGCTGGTAGTTGGCAATGGCGGCAGCTAAGTGGGTCTTGCCGCAGCCGTTAACACCTTGAAGCACCAGCCAACCCTGAGGAGATTGGGCAAAATTGAGAGCAATACGAAAAACCTGCTCCAAATTCTGACGTTGCTCTGGTAACAAATTAAGCCGTTTGTGGTCGAAATTGTTAAAAGTCATTTTACGGAGTCGCTCCTGGTCTTGGCTTCTTAAGAGTTCCAAGCTTGGCTGGAGTCTTTCCTCAACTATAATAACCTGACATAAATCAGGGTCAGTTAACTTCATGCGTACCCGCTCCTCCAATTTTTCCAGGGGCACATCGGTGGTGATTACCGTAGGCATTCTGATATTAAAGCGATGGTTAAGGAGTTGTTCTAATTTCTCTTTCGCCCAAGGTGTAGCTCCGGTTAAGCTTAAGTCGTCCAGGATAAGAAGGGGGGTGCTCTTGACCTGTTCGAAGAGTTCGTCATAGGAGGTGTCTGCGGTCGGGGTGAAAGCGGAGCGCAAATGGTCAAGAAGGTCGCTTGTCCCTATATAGAAAGCAGGCTGTCCCAAACTCAGGCGATAATTGGCGATAGCACAAGCCAGATGGGTTTTACCACAGCCGCTTGGACCGAGGAGTATGAGCCAGCCTTTAGGGTTAGCAGCAAAGCTTTTGGCAGCTTCATAGGCGCGGGAAAAGTATTGCTGGGAAACGATATACCCCTGTCTTCCTGTAGGCAGGAGAGTTCCAAAGGTAAGATGGGAAAGGGAAGCTAAATTACTATATTGTCCAAGGTAAGTGAGCTTTTCTTGTTGGAGTTTACCCTGGATACAATGGCAAGGTACGGTTCGGCTAAAATCAGGCTTTCCGGAAGCCAGTCGGGGATAGACAAAACCGGCACCTTTGCACTGAGGACAATCTGGAGATGCTGGTAGTTCCTGAGTTTGGTCAGCGCTTGACCAGGTGTCCGTATTTGCCCCTGATATATTTGTTGGGGTCAGTCGCCTTTTCAGAATATCTCCGAGTCTTTCCATCATCTTTACCTTCGGTTGCCCACCGTTCCAGAATACGGGCAATATATTTCCAGTTACGTTTATTCAGAGTGACTGCTTCCTTAAAAGCATCCTGGATCCATTCTGGAGGATAAAGTTTTTCGGCTTCCCGAAGTTCGTCAGCAATCATAGGAGTCAACATACCAATATTTTGCTCATAGAGGGTGAATATATCAGGGGGTTGGGTGATAGCTGTGGTGGACTCTTTAGCTACTTTTAGACCCTCCAAAGGGAATTTGCCTTCCCGAATCTGGTTCATAGCTTTTCTATCGGCTGGGGTATTAAGGAAATAAACTTCTTCAGATTGGTTGTCTTTCTTTAGGGTCAGATGTAAGATAGTTCCCCGCTGAACTGCCAAGTTTAAGGCATGATGAAGAGATTGGGTTGGGGATTTGTCTTTATCTTTTATTCCTGACATTAGTGTTGAATCACTCAAAAGCTCATTAAGAGTTGCAAAGCGGGGATAGCCACGCTTGAGGTAGATTACCCGAAAAATGTGTAAGGTTGTTTTAAGTTCATTCATATCTTCAATTTCGGGCATTATCTGGGTAAAGAATATATTGGGAACAGAAGTGCATTCAGCTTTTGCTGGAAAACCGGAAAACGTTGGGCTCATGTTTCCTTTTCCTTAAGCTCTTTATAATGAGTTCACAATTATTAATTCTATTATATCTTGTGTTAGATTTTCTGTTTAGGGGGTTGGGATGGTTTCAATTTCTAAATTATCGAATTTAGCGGTTCGAGCCAAAAAACGCAGTTTAACAGTCCCAGTGGGTCCGTTGCGATGCTTGGCTATAATAATGTCAGCAATACCCTTTGGATAGGGTTCCCGGTCAATGTCGTGGTCTTTGTACCACTCTTCTGGTGTAGGGTAGTATACTTCGGGGCGGTAGATAAAGAGGACAACATCAGCATCCTGTTCAATGCTGCCGCTCTCTCTGAGGTCAGATAGTTGGGGGATATGAGAAGCTCGCCACTCTACAGCGCGGCTCAACTGAGATACAACAAGTACGGGTCTATCTAACTCTCGAGCCAAGGCTTTTAAGGCACGGGTTATCTCGCTAATCTCCTGTACTCGGTTTTCAGTTCTGGTATCTCCCCGTATCAATTGAAGGTAATCAATGACGACCAAGTCAATCCCTTTCTCAAAGTGGAGACGGCGAGCTTTGCTTCGCATTTCTATGGCTCTGGGCTGGGGTGAGTCATCAATATAAATAGGTGCTTCTGAAAGTACACCACTGCCGTCCATGATTTTCCTTTCTTCTTCCTCAGTATAGAGACCAAGGCGAAGACGTCTTAAGTCGACATTAGATTCACTTGCCAGAAGACGTTGCACTACAGCTTCCCGGGACATCTCGAGGCTGAAGAAGGCGACACAGGCACGCTGATTAACGGCAGCGTTTCTGGCAATACCAAGAGCTAAGCCAGTTTTACCTAAACTTGGTCTTGCCGCCAGAATAATCAGGTCTGAGCGTTGTAACCCACCCAGAAAATCGTCTAAGGCGTTAAAGCCAGCAAGAACGTGCGGAATCTCTCCCTCTCGGTGTATGACCGGTCTGGTCTCTTCAAAATACTGGTCAAGAACTTGCCGAATTGGAATGAAATCTCGAGTCCTTTGTCTCTGGCGAACTTTGAAGAGGATATCCTCAGCTCGACTAAGGGCAACTTCAACATCCGGCTCAGCTTCATAGCCAATGGCGGCAATTTGTCCCCCGGCACTGATCAGACGCCGCATCACCGCCAGATTTGAAACAATTCGGGCATAATACTCAATGTGTAAAGGGGTGGGTACCGTAGAAATAAGGTGGCTTAAATAGGCAGCGCCGCCAACTTCTTCAAGTCTTTCTCGGTGCGCCAGTTCGCGAGCCACGGTGATTTGGTTGATACCTTCATTACGGTGATACAGAGAAAGACAAGCCTCGTAAATCCATTGGTTATTTTCTCTAAAGAAATCTTGGGGAGTGAGAAAAGTGGCAACTTTAAATATGGCTTCGCCATCTATGAGGAGAGACCCAATTACTGCCTCTTCGGCTTCAATGTCATGGGGAGGCAGCTTTTCATTAACCATATTTAGACCTTCCGTTCTTCAATGACTACAGCGATTTTGATGTCGATATCTTTGGACGGCTTGATTATCACCTCATGGCTACCAAGTTCACGCAAGGGCTTATCCAGCATGATTTTTCTCTTGTCGATGGGAAAACCAGTTATTTTACTGAGTTCTTGGGCTATGTCTGAGGTAGTGATGGAGCCAAAGAGGCGTCCTTCAGCTCCTGCCCGGGCGTAGAAATAGACTTTAGTTCCATCAATCTGATGCCTCAGTTCGCCTAATTTGACTTCTTCCTTAGCCTGGCGCTGAGTCTGCTGTTGAAGTTGAATTTGGGCAGTTTGAAGCGCTCTTTTAGTGGCTAACATGGCTAACCCTCTGGGCAATAGGAAGTTTCGGGCATAGCCATCAGCCACTTCCTTGATTTCCCCTCTCTTAGCTTTATTGGATATGTCCTCTAAAAAGATGACTTTCAACCGTTTTAATCCTTCTTAACCTAATTCTTTTAAGAATCTCTCAGCAGAAAGGGCAGCAGTGGCACCATCGCCAGCAGCTGTTATCAGTTGTCTATAAGAATTATACCTGATATCACCCGCGGCAAAAATACCAGGAATTCTTGTTTCCATAAGCTCATTAGTGATAATATAGCCCATTTTATCTAAAGGCACAATTCCCTTTAAATAATTAGTATTAGGTATTAAACCAATAGCCACAAAAACCCCGGCAACTTTTAAAGTAGATATTTTGTCGGTTGTTACCTCTTTTAACTTAAGCTGCGACACCATGCTGTTACCTTCTATCTCAGTCACTATGGTATTCCAGATGAATTCTATTTTTGGTTCCTTGAAGGCTTTCTTCTGGAGAATTTGGGTAGCCCGCAGTTGGTGACGGCGATGGATGACTTTCACCGACGAAGCAAATTTAGTCAAGCTAAGAGCTTCAGTAAGGGCGGCATTCCCTCCACCGACAATGGACACCCTCTTATCTCTGAACAAGGGACCATCACAGGTAGCACAGTAGGAAACCCCTCTGCCAGTGAACTTGTCCTCTCCGGGTATCCTTAATTTGCGGCGCTGACACCCCCCAGCAATAATTATAGCACTGGTAATAAAATTGTTTTGGGTTGTTCCCACTATTTTGTGTTTTCCGTTGTTTTGAATTGTGGTGACTTCATTGATGAGCGTTTCCAGTCCGTATTTTAGTGCCTGCCGGTGCATAAATTCAGTTAATTCAAAACCAGAAATACCTTCAGGTAAACCGGGATAGTTCTCAATTCTTTCCACATTTACTATTTGTCCCCCAATCACCCCCTTCTCAATGAGCAAAGTTTTGATTCCGGCTCTTGAGCTATAGAGTCCGGCAGTGAGCCCAGCCGGACCACCGCCAATAATAATTAGTTGATATTCCTTGTTCATTTTCGATTATTGAAAAGGATTTTACCCACTTTGGGTAAAGGCTATAGCTTACCCCGGATTCGCCCCTAAAACTTCACTTTCGGGGTTGCTTATAAATATGGTGTGTAAGTTATTTATTCCGGTCGTTCGGTAATTAGAAGGCGGTTTGGTTTTAGGGAAAGTTTATTTCTTGATGGGAACGAAGTGTTGACTTGTTCAGCAAAGCCATTGACCATCGCCTCAGCTACTTTAAGCTGAGCAGCTCGATGAGCTAAATAAATAGCATTTTTAATGGCTTTAGACCGGCTACGACCATGGGCAATAATAACGTTACCATTTACTCCTAACAAAGGTGCTCCCCCTTGCTCGCTGTAGTCCAGTTTTTTAGCGAAAGCACCTAAAACGGGCTTAAAGAGAGGGGCAGTCTCTTGGAAGCGAGTGTCACTGGTAAGTATCTGCTCAAAGAAGTCGAAGATGGTTTCACCAAGTCCTTCGATCACTTTTAGTACCATATTTCCAGTAAAACCATCAGTCACAATCACATCGACCAAACCTCTGGCGATGTCTTTGCCTTCTATATTACCTACAAAATTGAGGTTACTGTCTTTAAGTAGCTTATGGCTTTCCCGGCATAAACGGTTCCCTTTCATTTTTTCTTCTCCGGTAGTAAGCAAACCAACCCGGGGATTTTTAATATTGAAGACTTTTTCCATATAGATTTTGCCTAATTGGGCAAAATTGACTAAGAAAGCTGGTTTGCAGTCGACGTTAGCACCAACATCAAGAAGGAGAGAGAAACTGGTCGGAGTCGGTAGGAGAATGGTAATGGCTGGTCGCTCGACCCCCTTTATTTTGCCTAAGAGGAGGGCTGAGGCAGTAACAATGGCTCCGGTACTGCCTGCGGAAACAAAGGCTGAAGCCTCACCGGGTCGAAGCATGTTTATGCCAACCATTATCGAAGAGTAACGTTTAGTTCTGACGGCTTTAGTCGGGTGTTCTTCTGGGCTGATGACTTCAGGGGCATCCACCAAGGAGAGTTGGGAATTAGCCGGAGAGTACTCTTGGAGTAGGGGTTGGACAACAATTTTATTACCTACTAAGACAATTTCAGTTTTAGCCTCCTGGGCGGCTTCAATAGCTCCCTTCACTATTTCTGTGGGTGCGTAATCGCCCCCCATGGCATCTACAGCAATTTTCATTGTTTCCATCCTTTCTTATTTAATTTGCGCACGGTCTTTGGCTCCAGATTATTGGCTGAACTCTCTTTTAAGCTTAACCAATATTTCTGGTTCATACAAGAGGTCAACAACGCTCATACCCAATGCCTTGGCTGCGTCCAAAAGCCCCTTATTTCCAGCCTCAGAAACAGCTGCTTGGGTGAACTCTGGTGAGTGGGTTGATACCTCGGGAGGAGCAATAGCTATGAAAGGATGAATTGCTGGAACCACTTGACTAACGTTACCCATATCAGTGCTACCAAAACCAAAACGCGGCTCGAAAGACTCTATCTTACGTCCTAAGGATTCAAGGTTATGAGCAAAGAGCTGAGCTAAGGCTGAATTAGTCTTCATCGGAGCATAAGTATTTTTTCCCCAGGTATATTTTAAGCGAGTTCCTGTAGCCAGAGAAGCACCATTGAAGCAGTTCAAGACTTTTTCTTTTAATTCTTCTAAGTAAGTGTTATCTTGGGCTCGGACCAAGAATCTGGCAGCAGAGTAAGCTGGCACTATATTAGCTACTTCACCACCATGGGTGATAATTCCATGAATACGAGCATCTCCTTTGATATGCTGACGGAGAGAATTTAGGTTATTAAAGGATAATATCATAGCTTCTAAAGCATTAATACCCTGTTCAGGATGGGCAGCAGCATGGGCTGCTTTGCCAAAAAATTCGACTTCTAAGGAGATACAAGCCAAAGCTTGAGTATCTACCATATTACGCACTCCCGGATGTACCAGCATCGCTATATCTACTGAGCCAAAGGCTCCTTTCTCTATCATAATTATCTTACCCCCCAGTATTTCCTCCCCAGGAGTGCCCAAAACCTGAATTGTCCCTGGTAAGCTATTAGTAATAAATTTACTCGCTACCGCAGCGCCTACAGCAGAAGCGGCAATTATATTATGCCCACAACCGTGTCCAATTTTTGGTAAAGCATCATACTCAGCAAGGAGGGCAATTACTGGTTTCTCCTTTCCTACATTCCCTCTAAAAGAAGTAGCTAAACTGCTTATACCTCTTTCTACACGGAAATTATTCCTTTCAAGAAATTCACAAAGCCAGGCTGCTGCTTTTGTTTCTTGGAAGCCAACTTCAGGATTGTTGTGAATCCACAGGCTTAGCTCAATAAGCTCTTGACGATAAGATTCTACCTGTTTTTGTACCTCGGCTTTGAGTTTGTCCTTTCCCGAAATTCCTGCCACCCCCTTGAAGCTCCTCCTTTACAAGCTTTTATTATACCCCATGCGTCAAGAGGACATCTACTAAAAGCTGTGCCTTGACATTGGAAATAGCCCAAAATATAATAAGCCGACCTTTTTGATTTGGTGTTAGCCGATGTTAATGGAACAGGAAGCAAAAGCTTTAAGAGAATTTACGGTTTGCATAAACGTAGCCCAGTTATTGAAGGAAGCGACAGGATCAAGTCGTCATTATCAGCTAAAGGAAGTTACCGAAGAGGTACTATCCCCTACGATGATGGGTGAGATAACTTTGACTCGCAGTCAGGGGGGCGTTTTGGTTGCGGCAGCTATTACAACTCAAATAGAAATGATTTGTAGTCGTTGCTTGAGTGCTGTCGATGTTAAGGTGAGTTTTGATGTCGAGGAGGAATTTTTCCCTACAGTAGATGTGTTTAGTGGTTTACCCTTGTCTTTACCTGATGAATCTGGTAACCTTTCTATTGATGAGAATCATATTCTTGACTTAAGCGAAGCATTGCGTCAATACCTTCTGTTGGCGATACCCATGAAACCATTGTGTCGGTCTGATTGTTCTGGGCTTTGCCCTGTTTGTGGCTACAATCTGAACTTAGGGGCTTGTAGTTGTTCCAAACAAGTTCGTGACCGCGCTGGTCAGAGTTAAAGAAGCTTGGATTTAAGGAAAGAAGATAAAGAATAGATGTCACCTCCACCCAAGAGAAAGTATGCTAAAGCCCGCCAGGGGAAAAGGCGCAGTCATCTTCATTTGCAACCAATAGTTTTAGATACATGTCCACAATGTCATAGCCCCAAATTACCCCATCATGCCTGTCCGACTTGTGGTAATTATGCCGGCAGGGAAGTTATTGAGATCAAGCAACCCAAGAAAAAGCCGAGTTAGTCTTGTTTGCTGAGACTAAAGAAGAATACTGGTTGAAATAATGACTAATTGTAGCGGAGGGCAGATATGATAGAACGAGAAAGAGTTGCCTATGTTTTTCCAGGTCAGGGTTCTCAAGAAGTGGGAATGGGCTTTGATGTTTATGTCCATTTTGACTCAGCCAGGGAGGTCTTTGATGAGGCAGATAAAACATTGGGCTTCCCTCTGTCCCGTTTATGTTTTGAGGGACCTGAAGAGGAACTTGTCCAAACTATCAATGTCCAGCCAGCGGTATTAACAGCGAGTATCGCCTTACTAAGAGCTGCCCAGGAGGCGAGTAAACAGATCTTGCCACCCCCAACTTTTGTGGCTGGACATAGTTTGGGCGAATATACGGCTCTGGTAGCAGCTAATGTCCTCAGCCTGGCTGAAGGGGTTCGCTTAGTTCGAGAGAGGGGACGCTTGATGCATGAAGCTGGGCGGCGCAAACCAGGTGGTATGGTTGCTATGATTGGGCTTGATCAGCAAGTTATAGAAGATGTCTGTTTATACACCGGGACTGAAATTTCTAATATTAATTCCCTAGGGCAGATCGTGATTAGCGGAGCTGAGGATAACTTAGCTAAGGCTAAAAGGTTGGCGCAATTAAAAGGTGCTCGCCGGATTATCCCCTTAAAAGTGAGTGGTGCCTTCCATTCTTCCCTAATGGAACCAGCTTTACCGGGGTTAAGAGATGCTATCTCTACGTTCAATTTTAAGTCACCAGCAGTTCCTATCATAGCTAATGTCACTGCCGAACCGCTTACTGATGTCGAGGCAATAAAGACAGAATTAGTCAGGCAAGTTCGTCATTGTGTCCAATGGCAGCGTTGTATAGAAAATATTATTGATAGAGGGGTGACTATCTTTTTTGAAATTGGACCCGGGGAAGTACTTACTGGATTGATTCGACGAATTAGCCCAGGAGTCCAGACTTTTAATATCGGAAATGTCAAAAGTGTAGTGGAGGTGGCAAGCTGGCGAGGATAGTCATTGACTCTTACCGGTTTGGTGAAATTATGATTAATGGTAAGAAGTATACTTCAGATGTGATTATTTTCCCGGATGGAGTCAGAAGTGGTTGGTGGAAAAAGATGGGTCATAAGTTGTGTATTGAAGACTTGGTAGAAGTGCTCCGTGAGGGAGTGGAGGTATTGATAATTGGTACCGGGAGTCGTGGAGGACTTAGAGTACCCCCTGAGCTAAAATGGTATATGGAGGAACGGGGAATAAAGGTTATTGTTGAGACAACAGATAAGGCTTATTTGACTTTTAATCAACTTCATCCTTCCCAAAGAGTGGCAGCAGCTTTCCATCTTACCTGCTGAAGTTTGGCGGGAATTCTTTAGTTGTTGTCCGGACAGACCCAAAGATGCTAAAGCGAAGTATGTATGTTAAGACTATTGTTAACTGTAAACATTGTGGGAAGGGGTTTTTTCTCATATCCCGATGTCTTGGTCTATGTTTAGACTGCCTCAGACAGGGTGGTGAGGAAGTAGACATGATTATTAGAGAAGCCCACTACCAGACAAGAAAAGCTTTTGATTTGCCCGGGCAACCGCCTAAAAATAGTAATGGGATTGCCTGCCATTTATGTGTTAATGAATGTCAACTCCTTGAGGGGGAAAGGAGTTATTGTGGCTTGCGTGCTGTTAAGGATGGCAAACTCATTGGTGCCACGGCAGAAAAAGGTAATGTGAACTGGTATTATGACCCCCTGCCAACCAACTGTGTTGCTGACTGGGTGTGTCCTGGTAGCACTGGAGCTGGCTATCCTGATTATGCCTACTGTCCCGGACCAGAACGCGGTTACAAGAATTTGGCGGTGTTTTATCAAGCCTGTTCTTTTGATTGTCTTTTTTGTCAAAACTGGCACTACCGGCTGAGGACTGGACATCAAGACTGGGTAACTGCTTCCAGGTTAGCTGATGCCGTGGATGAGAAGACGGCTTGCATTTGTTACTTTGGTGGCGACCCGACACCTCAACTACCTCATGCCCTTCGGGTGTCTCGCCTGGCTCTGGAAAAGAACAAAGGACGTATTCTTCGTATTTGCTGGGAGACCAATGGTTCCATGCATCCGGCTTTGCTCAGACAAGCCGCTGAACTTTCTTTTAATTCAGGTGGTTGTATCAAATTTGACCTCAAAGCCTGGAGTAATGGATTGCATTTGGCGCTATGTGGTGTGAGTAATGAGCGCACTTTAGACAACTTTCGGCTTCTGGTTCATTATGTGAAAGAACGCATTCAGCCACCTTTCCTTGTTGCCAGTACCCTGCTTATTCCTGGATATATAGACAAAGAGGAGGTTTTCCGCATTGCCCATTTTATTGCTTCTTTAGACCGAAACATCCCTTACGCTCTTCTGGCTTTCCACCCTGATTTCTTGATGACTGATTTACCAACTACATCTTTCCGCCAAGCTGAAGAGTGTCTTGAAGCAGCTCGGTCTGCTGGACTATTAAGGGTACGGATAGGTAATGTTCATTTATTAAGGAATAGTTCCTGAGATGACTGGTATCCGGCGAAAGGGAAGAATTGCTGCCCTGCGAGTGCTTTATGAATTTGACTGTACCGAGCACGAGCTGGAAGAAATTTTGACTCGTCTTGCTTCTGAAAAGAATGTACCGTCTAAAGCGGTTGATTTTGCCTCGGAACTGATTAGAGGTATCCTTGACAACAAGGATAAACTGGATAGTACAATTCGACTATTTGCCCCGGCTTTTCCGGTGGAGCAATTAGCTAACATTGATAGAAATATTCTTCGGATTGCTATTTTTGAAATTATGCTTAATAAAACCCCATTTAAGGCAGCTATTAACGAAGCTGTAGAATTAGCTAAGACTTTTGGTAGTGAGGCTTCACCGAAGTTTGTTAATGGCGTCTTAGGTTCAGTAGTAACTACTCTTGCTAAGCAAAAAGAAAAATCTGAGAGAAAGGAGTGAAGGTGGCAATTATTTTCGAGCGGTTAAAAAAGATAATTATAGACCAATTAGGTGTTAGTGAGGAACAGGTTATCCCTTCGGCGTCTTTTGTTGACGACCTTAATGCCGATTCCTTAGACCTTGTTGAGCTTATTATGGCAATAGAAGAAGAATTTAGCACTCCGGAAACGAAGTTAGAAATACCCGATGAGGATGCTGGAAAGATTGTTACTATTCAGGATGCTGTTGATTATCTCTGTGACCGGGGGTTTGAGGATAAATAGAGCCTCCTATCTAAAAACTTTTTTCGGGATTAGCGATTTTACTGCCTGTCTAATGTCTTTAACGGTTAGCCCATGTCTTTGCAATAATTCCTCAGGTTTACCTGATTTGGCATAGGCATCTTTGATGCCGAGGAAAGCCATCGGCACTGGTTTTTCTCGAGCAACTACCCGAGCTACTCGACTACCTAAGCCGCCATGCTTCAGGTGTTCTTCAGCAACTATAATAGCTCCGGTCTCCGAGGCAGCTTTTATAATAGCTTCCTCATCCAATGGTTTTAGGGTTGGCATATTAATAACACAACAGTCAATGCCCTCAGCAGCTAATGCCTGAGCTGCTTGCAGGGCTTTAGCTACCATGATGCCTATCGCAATAATAGTGGCATCTTTACCCGGTCTCATAGTCACGGCTTTGCCCAAAGTGAAAGTGTAGTTTTCATCATAAACTAAAGGTGTTCTGGGGCGGCTGAGGCGGATATAGAAAGGTCCGTATGTACCAGCAGCTATCTTCACTGCTTCTTTAGTCTCAATAGCATCGGCAGGAACAACAACGGTAAAACCAGGCAGGGAGCAGAAGAGAGCTAAGTCTTCAATAGAGTGGTGAGAGAAACCGTCTTCACCAACAGTGATACCACCATGGGTAGCTACAATTTTAACATTCAGTTTTGGCTGGGAAAGACACATCCGGAGCTGGTCGAAACAACGACAGGAAGCAAAGACGGCAAAGGTACTGGCAAAGACAGTCTTTCCTGAGGCAGCTAATCCGGCAGAAATGCCTATCATATTTTGTTCAGCTAAGCCACAGTTGAAAAAACGCTCCGGGAATGTTTCAGCAAAGAGACGAGTCATGGTCGAGTGGGAGAGGTCGGCGTCAAGGACTACAATGTTGGGGTTGGTCTTGCCTAATTCTACCAATACTTTACCGTAGGCTTCGCGGGTCGAGACCTCAGTAACCATTATTTACTCTAATTCCTTTAAGGCTTTTTCAGCTTCCTCAGGAGTTGGGGCTTTGCCATGAAATTCTATATTGTTTTCCATAAAGCTGACCCCCTTACCTTTAATGGTATGAGCAATGATGACGGTAGGTTTACCTTTAACCTCTTGAGCTTTTTCAAAAGCCTTTAGAATTTGCTGAAAGTCATGCCCATCTATTTCTAAGACTTCCCAGCCAAAAGCACGCCACTTAGCGGCTAAGGGCTCCAAATTCATTATGTCGTAGCAGTAACCATCAAGTTGTTGCTGGTTGCGGTCGACTATAGCTACCAGGTTATCTACTTTAAAATGGGCTGCTGCCATAGCTGCTTCCCAGACTTGCCCCTCATCGCATTCCCCATCCCCAAGGAAAACATATACCCGGTAATCTCTGGAGTCAAGCTTTCCGGCTAAGGCAATGCCAATGCCAAAAGATAAGCCTTGTCCCAGGGCACCCGATGACATCTCTACACCCGGGGTAAGAGTCCGGTCTGGATGCCCTTGAAGACGACTATCCAGCTTTCTCAAGGTAAGTAATTCCTCTACTGGGAAATAATCACACTCGGCTAAGGCAGCATAAAGAATTGGAGCCGCATGACCTTTACTTAAGACAAAGCGGTCTCTGTCCTGCCAGTCAGGGTTTTTGGGGTCATGGCGTAGGACTGTGAAGTAGAGGGCAGTAATGATATCAGCGGCAGACAGGGAACCTCCCGGGTGACCACTTCCTGCTATAGCTGTCATTGTAATTACATGGCGGCGCAGTTTCCTGACTATCTTTTGCAGTTCGCTTATTGATGGTCCTCCTACAAACATAACTTAATTATAAAGGGTCAGGCTATTTGAGTCTATAATGCCCGAGGGCTAATCTTGTTGAGAATAATAATCCCGGTAATTTATAATGCCAGCAGCCAATGCCCAAAGATTATTATTCCGCCGATAAAGAGCAAGTCCGCTCCTTTATCGCTGTCGAATTACCTCAGGCGGTCAAGGAGGGTTTAGCGACTTTGCAAAAGGAGCTTAAGCTTGCCGGACATACTGCTGTTAAGTGGGTAGCTCCTGAAGGCATCCATCTTACTTTAAAGTTTCTGGGCAATGTATCTACGACGAAAATATCTGGCATAGTAGGAGCCTTAGAAAGAGTCGCCGCAGAGTTTTCGGCTTTTCGGCTGGAAATTTCAGGTTTAGGGGCTTTTCCCAATCTGAAACGGCCGAGGGTCTTGTGGGTTGGTGTAGGAGGGCAAACAGAGAAACTAATTAGTCTTCAGCAGCTTATTGATAAGGCTCTTATCCCCCAGGGCTTTAGCCCGGAACAGCGACCTTTTAGCCCGCATTTGACTTTGGCTCGCTTGCGTGAAAATGCTTTACCACGAGACAGACAAAGTTTTGGTGAGCTGCTACAAAAGACACCTTTTACAGCTAAATATGAGATAGAGGTAGATAGTATTAGCTTGATGTGGAGCCAGCTTTTCCCGGCAGGGGCGGTTTATACTCGGTTAGCTTGGATAGCGTTCAGGCAATCAACGAAGGCAGAAAGCTCCTGACAAAACTTTTAGAAGCTTGCCAGCCGTGTTTTGTTGGTGTATACTATGCCAATCTTGATCGGAGGTGGAAACCGTGGAAAATTTCCTGTTTCCCAAATGCCAAAAGTGCCGGGCTGGTGACCTGGTACCGCTATCTGACTTTGGTAGTCAAGGGGCGGCAATTCATTATAAAGCCTGGGTGTGCACCAACCCCGACTGCGGCTACAATATCAAAATCAGAAATGGTGATGTATACCTAAACGAGCCTATCTTTAGTGGGGCAGCCCATACTGCCCGATTGCGCCATTAAGTTATAGCATTGGCACATTCTTCACAGCAACTCTGGAATGAAACCGTTATTTCTCCTGTTAAGCCGGGGGGTGGAGGTAGTCCTTGATTTACTTTTTCCTAAGCGCTGTGTTGGATGTGGTCAAATAGGTAGCTTTATTTGTTCTAATTGCTGGCGAACACTACCAAGACTGGTCCCCCCGGTCTGTCCTAAGTGCGGTAAGCCCCAGCCGAGTGGTCTTTTGTGTGCCAGTTGCTGGCGGAAGCCAGGCAAAATTGATGGTATTCGCTCCATTTCTCCTTTTGAAGGAATCATGCAGGAAGCAATCCACGGACTAAAGTATAATAACCTGAAGGCGATTTCAGTTCCTTTAGCCCAATTATTAGCCATCTACTTGGAAACCACCCTTTTGCTGGTGGACGTAGTAGTACCGGTACCTCTCCATCCCAAGCGTGTATGGGAACGGGGCTATAATCAATCAGGTCTACTGGCTCGGGAGTTGTGCCGGTTAACTGGTCTGCCTTTAATTGGTGATTGTCTTTATCGGTTTAAGTATAGTCTACCTCAAACAAAGACAATGACTGCCGAAGAGCGGTGGCGCAATGTGACTGGCGCCTTCAGTTGCTGTAATAGCAAATTGAAGGGAAAGCGAGTTCTGTTAATTGATGATGTATGTACTTCAGGGGCTACTTTAGAAGCCTGTGCTGCAGCCCTTAAAGATGGGGGAGCGGCTATGGTGTGGGGATTGACTTTAGCCAGAGAAATTTAGAGGAGTAAGGAGACGGAAAATGGAACTTAAAGTTATTGGCAAAAACGTGGCAATTCTGGAGACAGTGAGAAATTATATACAGAAGAAAATTGGCAGATTGGCTCGGTATCTTCCGGTTATTACCGAGGCAAAAGTGGAGGTGTATGAAGAAAAGACAAAGTTACCGGAGCAACGCTTTGTGGTGCAGGTAACTCTTGAAGGGAAAGGTATCTTGCTGAGGGGTGAGGAGAGAGCTGACGATATCTATACAGCCGTTGACTTTGTTAGCAACACATTAGCCCGTCGGATTGAGCGGTATAAGGGGAAACTTTACGAAAAAGGCAGGGGTGTTTCTTTAGTCCGTCAAGGAGCTAATCCTGGGGAAGTCCCTGAGGCAGAGGCGGCTAAGCCCCCCCGGAAAGTGGTTAAAGTCAAGAGGTTTCCAGTAAAACCGATGTCTGTAAATGAAGCTGCTGAGCAAATGGAGCTCCTGGGACACGACTTCTTTATTTTTGTTAATGCTGATACCGGGGATATTAATCTTTTATACCGACGCAAAGACGGTAACTACGGGCTTATAGAGCCGGAACTGGCATAACCCAAGCCCCTATATTCATTACTCCAGTTAGAAGGTGTTCAGGCAGACTTTAGGGCGTAATAAAGAATTCCGATACCCATAAAGATACCTCCGAGGATGAAAACTATCCTGAAGCCTATAGCATCAGCCGGAAAACCACCGAGAAAAGGACCAATAATCCAGCCTACTGACCAGGTTCACTCATACACACCCATTGCCCAGCCTCTGTCCGCGGTTGGAACTATGTCAGCAATAAAGGCAGGCACCGTGGTTCCAAGAGCTGGCCAGCTGGCACCTTCCAGAGCATAGACAGGGAAGGCTTGGGTAAAATTACGGATAAGACTATAGAGGGCGAAAGCGATAGCAAAGCCACTCATACACAATAGTAGTATTCGGCGTCTACCAAATTTGTCAGAGAGCCTACCTAAAAAGGGAGCAAAGACAAACCCGGTAGCAGCTCCGACCATATAAAGGAGACCAATATAACGGGTAGAAGCCCCTAAATCTTGGCTCAAGTAGATAGGTAAGATGGAGTAAATCATACCTGAGCAAACCATAATTGGAAAGATGGTTAAACAAAGTCTGTAAAGCGATTTTTTGTAAGACATTACTTCTCCTTCTCATATTGGTCCAAGGCTAATTTTCTTCTATTATAACTTTTTCTCTCCCTAAAATGTTAGTTAATTGCTGGACTAACTCGGGGCAACAGGCTGCAGTTATAGTTGGAAGGTCGAGGTCGACCTTTTTGTCATCACTGGTGATAGCCAAACGCACCTGATCTTTTCCCGGATAACTATAAAGGATGTCTATGACTTGATGGAGGCGGGTGATATCAGTTTCTTCGTCACCGGTTTGACTGAAGTTAACTGTAAGGCGACATCGAGTCTGGAGTTGAGTTGGTTCAAAATGGACAACAGGCTTTTCTACTTGAACTGACCTGTCAGCGGCTTGATAGGGACGTGCCCTATAGCAGTTGACACTTACTCTCTCGTCTCTCAGTTTAACTATCCCTTCCATCAGGAGGATATTGCCAACTTGCCACAGTTCTTGGGTGCGTTTGTATACTTCAGACCAGACGGTAATTTCGACACTACCGTCAAGGTCTTCAAGAGTGGCGATAACGAAAGGCTGTCTATTGCGAGTGTATAGTCGTCGGACTGAGGTTAATATACCAGCGAGAACTACCGTCTCCCCGACCATTGTGGCATCGACCTGTCCACAAAGAGCTGTGACAACTGAGGCTGCCTCGGTGGCTACCGAAGCAAAAGGATGTTCAGAGAAACGGACCCCAAGGAGTTCCTTTTCGGCTTCTAACTTATCCTTGAGGGGCAAGTCAGTCCCATCTAAATCAAGGTTCGGGAAAGGCAGGGGTACACTCTGTCCCCAAAAATCAAACATACTGATTTGCCCGCTTTCCCTCAATCGCTGCTGCTGGTGAGCCAGGGCAAGAATTCGGTCAACAGCCTGAAGGAGAGCGCCGCGGTTAGCTAAGGAATCAAAAGCCCCCGCTTTAATTAGACTTTCCATGACTTTCTTATTCAGACTATGTAGGTCAGCATACTGACAGAAATCTTCTATAGACTTAAAGGGACCCCTCTGTTCACGAACCGAGAGGATTGGCTCAATAGCCATCAGCCCCACATTCTTAATAGAGACTAATCCAAAGCGAATAGCTGGCGAGTCCTTGTTGTCTTGTTTTTCAATGGTGAAATAAGCCTGACTCTTGTTGATATTGGGAGGGAGGACCGGGATACCTAATCTGCGGCACTCAGCAATAGCGGTGCGGACTTTATCCGGCTGATGACCATAGGCATTTAGGAAAGCAGTCATATATTCCACAGGGTAATTGGCTTTCAGATAGGCGGTGCGGTAAGCGATAAGAGCATAACTGACACTATGAGCTTTGTTAAAAGCGTAGCCGGCAAAGGGCTCAATGAGGGTGAAAATTTGGTCGGCTAACTCTGTGGGCACTCCCCTTTTGGAAGCTCTGGTAATAAAGCTTTGTTTCTCCTTTTTCATTACCTGGGGAATTTTTTTACCCATGGCCTTACGGAAAATATCAGCCTCGCCTAAACTGTAGCCAGCCAGAGCCTGGACAATGAGAAGTACCTGCTCCTGATAAACAATGACTCCATAGGTTTCCTGTAGAATTTCTTTGAGGGTGGGGTGGGCATAGTGGAGGGGTTCAATACCGTGCTTGGCGCCAATAAAGGTAGGGATGTGTTCCATTGGTCCGGGACGATAGAGGGCTATCATAGCTGAAATGTCACCAAAGGTAGTTGGCTTTAACTCCTTTATATAGCGGCGCATCCCAGCACTTTCTAACTGGAAGACTCCTCCTGTCTCCCCTGAGGAAAGAAGGGCAAAAGTCTTAGTGTCATCAATGGGGAGCTGGGATAAGTCTATGGTAAGGTTTCGATTTCGGGCAATAATTTCTTTGGCTTTCGCCAGAATGGTAAGGTTAACCAAACCCAGGAAATCCATTTTGAGAAGACCAAGGCGGGCGACATCTTCCATAGAGAATTGGGTCATAACAGTGGTTGCCTGGTCACCTTTACTGGCACGCTGAAGGGGTAGGTGTTGGGTCAATGGTTCTTTGGAGATGACAATTCCGGCAGCGTGAGTACTGGCGTGCCGGGCAATACCTTCCAGGTTGCGAGCCACATTTATTAAGCGGTGTACGGCTTCATCCTGCTGGTAGGTGTGGCGGAGTTGCTCATTATTTTCTAAAGCTTTGTCTAAGGTTATGCCTAACTCAGCCGGAATTAAACGGGCAATCCGGTCAACATGACTGTAGGGCATACCTAAGGCTCTGCCTGCATCTCTAATAGCCGCTCTTGCACCCAAAGTGCCGAAGGTAATAATTTGAGCTACATGGTCAGTGCCATATTTTTTGGTGACATAGTCAATTATTTCGTTGCGGCGGTCATCCTGAAAATCAAGGTCAATATCGGGCAATTCACGTCGTTCCACATTTAAGAAGCGCTCGAAGACCAGTTTATGGGCTAAAGGGTCAATATCGGTGATACCTAAACAATAAAGGACCAGACTGGCAGCAGCACTACCTCGAACACCAAAAAGAATATTCTGCTTTTGAGCAAAAGAAATAATATCCCAGACGACAAGGAAATAATGAGCAAAATTTGTTTTCTTAATAACATCCAGTTCGTAAGTCAGGCGCTGTTCTATATCGGGAGATAGCTGGGGGTAGCGCTGTGTTAACCCTTGCCAGCAGAGTTCAGTTAGATATTCGTCGGCAGTTTTTCCCCTGGGGAGTTCTACTTGAGGGAAGTGGAGTTTGTTAAATTCAAAATCAACCTGGCACATTTCAGCAATATGGGTGGTGTTATCTATGGCTTGAGGCAGGTTAGCGAATAATGTTGTCATTTCCGCTGGACCTTTAAGGTAGAAGAAGTCTCCAGCCATCTTTAGTCTTTTTTCATCGTAGACAGAAGTATTGGTCTGGATACACAGGAGAATTTCATGGGTGGAAGCCTCTTCTTTGTCGACATAATGTACATCGTTAGTAGCCACAACAGGGATATTCAACTTAGCTGACAGGGATAATAGCCCCTGATTAATTTGTTCCAGCTCCGGAATGGGGTGTCTTTGGACTTCCAGGTAAAAATCGGGGAAAGTTTCTTTATACCATGTTGCTTCTGAGATAGCCTCTTCAGTGCGTCCTTCCAGGATGAGTCGGGGTAACTTCCCGTGAGCACAACCGGAAAGGACAATAAGTCCATCATTATGCTCACTTAGAAGTTCTTTATCTACCCTTGGCTTATAATAGAAACCTTCAAGGTGAGCCTTGGTAACAAGTTGAATCAGGTTTTGATAGCCTTGTTTGTTTTTAGCCAGGAGGGTAAGATGATGTGGATTTTTGTCGCTGCTGCTCCGACTGTGACGGGTAGTTTCGGCTACATAGACTTCGCAGCCAATGATGGGTTTTATACCGGCTTCTTTAGCTGCGACATAGAAATTGATGATACCATATAGGGCGCCGTGGTCAGTTATTGCCAGACTGTCCATGCCCAATTCTTTAGTTCTGGCAATAAGCTGGGGGATTCGACACATGCCGTCAAGAAGGCTATACTCACTATGAACGTGAAGATGAGTAAACATAGGCTAATCTTTTCGGGTGGTTACTATTATAACAGGCTCTTGGCAGGGTTGTGTTGGTGCCAGCCAAGAGAATTTTGTTTGATCTTTCCTGTCATTGTGAGGAACGAAGTGACGAAGCAATCTCAGCAATGACAAGGGTAACATCAGCAAAGGCAAAGCCTTGTCATTTCAAAGAACTCCGGGTATGTGTTAGAAAGGTAGTCTGAAGTTCACAGTAGCGTTCTTTTTGGTATAATAACAACGCAATGCTGGAATACTATGACGAGGATTTCAAGAAGATTTTAAACATTCTTTTCACCGACCCTGAGCGTTTATCCTCTCTGCTTGATGAGATTGATAAAGAGTCTTTAAATCGTTACTTTACTCAGGTTCTTACTCTCTACGCCAACGATGTCAATTCCTCAACCATGAGGGAGCTCATAACCCTTTTACAGACAGGCTACAAGCCTCAGTTCTTGGGGGTGAAATTGGGCTATAATGGTATAACAACGACGGGCAACCCTTGTGAAGTCAAACCCGTGAATATCCGTAGCAACTCTGGTAAGAAGTTAAATGGCGGGGGTAATTTTAGTGACTTTACATATGAGCGGTTAGACCGCTACCAAAAGGACGGTGTGGTAATGCTTGTCTCGGGTTTTGTAGATGCACACCTAATATACATACTCGAATTCCCATTCTCATACCCTGAATTCGGGCAAAGATTAAGCAGACAACTTGAAAGATACTTCCGAAGAGGCAAGCGCAAACCCGGGCAATTTCTGCGTAGTGCTCAATTCTGTTTCAGACATTACAAGAATTGCCCGGAACTGAAGCTAATTTACGTAAGCCCTGATTTGTCTAACTACAAACAATTCCTTACCGCTGAGCTGTTCAATTTTCTTCGGGGTAGAGAATGAAAAAGGACACTATAATAATCGGCGATGCTTTAACAGTACTACGGACTCTACCTGACAATTCCGTTGATGTTGGAGTTACATCACCTCCCTATAACAAAGGCGAGCGTGATAAAGGCTGGCTTGTTGATAAGGTAATTTATGACATTGCCTCCGATAGGAAGGACGAAGTTGAGTATCAGGAAGAGCAAATAAATGTGCTCAATGAGCTTTACCGTATTATCAAGCCTGGTGGATCGTTCTTTTATAACCATAAGCTTCGCTGGAACAGGGGATGGTTGATACACCCTTATCACTGGGTTTCAAAGACGAAATGGGTCATAAGGCAAGAGATAATATGGCAAAGGAAGATTGCTGGCAATATTAGAGGGTGGCGATTTTGGCAGGTTGATGAGCGAGTCTTTTGGCTTTGCAAGCCGAGAAAAGGTGAGGAAAATGAGCCTATAGGAGAAGAGTTAAAGCCGAGACACGCCAAACTGACTTCTATTTGGCAGATAAGACCTGAGGATAAGATAAACTGGGTTCCAGACCCCTTCCCGTTAGCCTTACCCGCAAGATGTATTTATTCAGTTATGGATGAGAGGAAGGGTTGTGTCATTGACCCCTATGCTGGTAGTGGGACAACTCTGGTAGCAGCCAAACTTCTCGGACACGAGTTTTTGGGGATAGAGATAAGCGAGGAATACACGAAAAAGGCTTTAGAACGACTCTTAAATGCGGAGCGCGAGAAAAAACGCCTTCTTGAGGAACTAAAGCTCCACCAAGTTGAATTAACTTTCCAAGAGCGCAAACAACGAGGGATAGCTAAACCGCGAAAGACTATCAAAAAAGCGTTAGCACCGAAGCAAGAGAGGATGTTTTGAAACCTATTTTTAATCCCTTCATCTAATAACAATCAGTATTTCTTTTCGGCTTGAAGGCTTTTTGCATAAGGTTTTGCACAGCTCTACTTATTAGGAGGTAAATTGAGAGCTGTTTTACTCTTAGCTCAGTGGCTTCTTATATTATCTTTGCCCATCCTCCTCATAGCCACCAATATCAACTGGGCAGTCAATAGCCTCTGGCTTTATGAGTATGGCTTTAACAAATATCAGATAAGTTCAGCCACTAACTTAACTCCTCCCGAACTGAAAAAATCTGCCAAACAGTTAATCGATTACTTTAATTTAAGACGAGCTAGCGCCCAGGTGATTGTCTTGAAGGAAGGGAAAGAAGTTGGACTGTTTACAGAGCGGGAGATTATTCATCTTAAGGATATAAAGAACCTGGTACAGTTTAGCTATCGCGTTCAGATAAGCCTACTGGTTCTGATGGGGGTTTCTATTCTGATATTATGGATAGGCAGCAGGAAAAGATGGTGGCAGGGATTGGCTAAGAGTTTTTTGTGGGGGGGTGTTCTTACTCTCGGCTTTGTGGTAACGCTGGCTTTTGGAGCTATATTTGCCTTTGGGCCGCTTTTTTATTGGTGGCATGTAGTCAGCTTTCCCAATGAATACTGGATTCTTGACCCGGAGCAGCATTACCTGATCAGGATGTTTCCAGAGGGATTTTTCCAGGATGCCACTTTGTTCATCTTCGGGGCGACACTAATAGAGGCTTTGCTCTTGGGTATTATGGCTTTTGGCTCGCTAAAATTCTTTAGCCGTCGGTGATGCTTAAAAGAGCGTTCAAATATCGCAGGTGCTGCAACTTGTGGCAGAACAGCTGGAGCAGCCACTACCAGTGCCAGCTATAGGATTGCTTTCCCCTCCAGCCCCTTTAGAGAAGGAAGCAAACCCGGAGAAAACTCGCTGTGCCGCACCGCCACATCGGGGACAAGCCCCTTCCTCGCCAGCCTTACTTATCGGGCGAAGCAGCTCAAACTTAACTTTGCAATTGGAGCAAAAATATTCATAAATAGGCATTTCTTTCAGTTTAAGTATAATCCCAACCGAAGCTTTCGTCAACAACTTGTTCTGTTAGGTTCAAAGGTAGTAAAGTTGTCAGGCGAATAGCACTGTTTTGCGCTGTCAAAAGCTTGTTTATTCAAGCGCACTTCTGTTTGTTAGTATCCTCTCTTTAACCTTTCCTGGAACCCTTTCCGGTATGGGAGCTTTCTCCGGAACTTCACCTAAAGCCCCCTTTTTCTTTAATGCCTCGACTGCCCTTTCATGACCTCTTACTGAGGCAGCCATTGCCCTTTCTACGGCCGGCTTGGCTTGCTCAGGTGCCTTTTCGTAAACTATAGACAGAACTTCCAAGTGAACAGAGGTAGCTCTGGCAACTAGCTGTTCAACGGTGGTGTCTTTACCTATGCCTCGAGCAATTTCGGAGATTTCCTCACCAAATCTAAATAGCTTCGCAGCATCATCTATAGTGTCTTTAATCGCTTCTATGTTATTTTCATCTGCTTTTGCTTTGGCTCTATCTAATCTGCCTTTAATGGTGGCTAAGTTAATCTCAGTAGCTCTTTGTGGACCTTTTGCAACCAAAGTCCGCAACGCATCCCCGAGCCCTTTTATCGACGTTTCTTTGGCTTGGGCGATGACTTCTTTTGCTTCTTCGGGAACAGTATCACTTGTTCGCTCTAAGATAGAAAGATGTTTTGAGGTGGCTAAAGCCACGGTTTCCGAAATATTGTCCGATATACCTGCCTTTCTTGCTTCATCTACTTTTTCAGTGACTACAGCCATAAATCGATCGTAGCCTCTGGCAGCTCGCTTTACTCCCTTTGACTTATTTTGAGCCGCCATTGTTTGGGCTTCAGCTATTCTTTCTTCAGCATATTCAAGTGCTTTCTTAATCTTTGCCTCAGCCCCAAAAGCAAAAAGCAACCCCAGCCTTTTGCCCAAGATATCAAAAAAGTAAAATGGGCTGTCAGGCGTAATGCCCGGGCTGGGTAATTCATCACCCAGAGCATGGGCAGTGCCACCAAGGAGAAGCGAAATAATCATAAGAGAGCTAATGAAGGTTATCCCAAGATTTTTTAGTTTCATTATTTCACCTCCTATTCAGTTCTCTACCTCTTTGCTCTTGTACCCATATTATACAACGAAAAAATCGTGAGTTTGTTTAGTAGTTACTTGAGCAAATTTTGGTAGCTAATCCATTGAAAAAAGAGACATCTGCGCCTGTTACGCTAAGATTATACCATTCTATACGGCACTTATGGGAGGACATACAAAGTGCACAATCTGACTTCTGTTCAACAACTCCATTATGCTCTGTCAAAGGCACGGGGGTGATTACCTATTTCTGTATGCCAATCCTCTCAGCCGTGTAGAAACCCCTTGCTGGGGCTTGCCCTGGCTCTATAGTTACATCTTTTAGCCTGAGTTGCCAGACGATTTCACCTCGGGGCGTTACTTCCATTATCGCTGTTGCCCCGATAATCAAAGTATTACCATTGGGCAATCTATCAGCACCCCTGTTAGGTGGAAGTGTTACTCCCCGAGACGGTACGAATTGCCAAACGACCTGACCCGTCTTTGGGTCAATTTCAACCGCTCGAAAAGGGGGTGCCTGTGGACTTTCACCTGGCATGGTTGTCATAGAAAGTAAGTTGCCATTGGGAAGAATTCCTGGATCGTGTGGGTTGCCTAAAATTCCTTCTCCGATAGTCCTGACAACTGCTCCTTTAGGGTCGACTTCGATCACGAGGTTGAAATTCCTCGGGCTGATTAGCGTGTTGCCATTAGGCAGTCTCTGGGCGGCATTAGTATGGGCCCAGCCATCCCAATAAATGTCTTTATAAGGGAGCTTATAAAAGTGGTCTTTGGCATACCAAGCCCAAACAAGGTCTCCTTTTGGATTTATTTCCTTAACCTGGGCGTCATCTATCTGGTCGTAGTCACCGAAGACTACCAGTGTATTACCACTTGGCAGGCGGTCGACATCATGAGATACTTTTTTATCCAAGTAGGACCAGACAACATTGCCTTTGCGATCAATCTCATATATACCTTTACCAGGCGATACAAACAAGATGTTATTGTTCGGCAACAATTCGACATCAAATCCTGGATTAAGACCCAAATGCGGCTTGTCAGGTCGCCCCAAATCTTCTGGGACCAGGTATTCCCAAATAGTCTCCCCCAACATGTTCACTTCTATTATTCTGGGTCTGTCAGGATTGTAATTGACCCCGAATAGCGTGGTGCTAGCCCATGCCCTATCAGAGCGGTAGACATCCACATGTAAGTGTGGCTCTGATGTCCCCCTTGGCATCGGCGTAGATATTGCCTTCACACTGACTACTCGTTTGTCCTCGTTGCCGTTCTTATCCACGGCAGTGACAGCAAAGTAATACTTAGTCCCCATTTCAAGTCCAGCTACTTGATATACACGGGTGCCAACGTCTTTTATTTGAAGGATAGGCTTTATGCCGGTGATGTCTACCATCTCTGCTTTGTTTACATATATATTGTAATGGTCAAAGTCTTCAATAGCGCTCTTGTCCCACCACAGGTTTACTCTCCCATCATAGGCATTAGCTGCAACCAGGCCAGTTATCGCAGGTGGAGGTGTTGGCTTTGGAGTTGGCGTGGGGGTAGACGGCGGCACTTCTGCTGGGGGTTGAGCGCAACTATAGGTAACTAAAAGTATTAGAGTTACAGCGAACACAATTAAGTAATTCCACTTCATATTAGCCTCTGCTCGGTTATTTCGGAGCATGTTAGGTTAATAAAGGAACGAATTGTATTACAAAGTGAGCTGTTTTTGCAAATTGCAAGAAGTTCGGCAAGCTTGTATCTACCCAGATTCAGAAAAAGCGAAATTGCTCCCCCATCAGGATTCGAACTTCCATCGACGGGTATAACACATTGGTAAGTGCTGCTAATCTCTGGGTGGCCCAAGACAGCAAGCAATATGACCTATGTTTTTAGTATTCCGTTGAACTTTCCGTTAGAAAGTGCGCTCAGTGAGAACTAAACTGGACAAACTGCTGTTGTGTTTAGCCTCATGGCTATTATTTGGGCAAGAGGTGGTAAAAGGGGGCTAAAACGTTAGGCAATTTAATTTGGGGTATCTTTGACCATTGAGTTTAGTAAAGAGCATACTTTAGCCGAACTTTGCTCTGAAGAAGGAAGTGAGTGGAAGAGTTAGCCCCCGAAAATTGTCCAGTGGATTTGGGAAAAGGTAATGGCTGTCGGGAAAAAAGGGGTGGTGGGTAGGAGTGGAGGGCTTGATTCTTCGGTAACGGCGGTGTTGTGTCAGGATAGTGGCTGTGGTATCATACGGAGGAGTTGTGGAGGAAAAGATGGTTAGTGAGAAAGCAAAGGCATTGCAATTAGCTGTAGCCCAGATTGAGAAACAGTTCGGAAAAGGTTCGGTTATGAAGTTAGGTGAAGCATCGGCGAGGATGGCAGTGGAAGCTATCCCTACCGGCTCCATAGCTTTAGATTTGGCTTTAGGAATAGGCGGTGTTCCGAAGGGGAGAGTTACCGAAATTTTTGGTGCTGAAGCTTCAGGAAAGACCACTCTGGCGCAACATATAATTGCCGAAGCTCAGAAGCTTGGTGGCATAGGGGCTTATATAGATGCAGAACATAGTCTTGACCGCGACTATGCTGAAAGGTGTGGTATTAAAGTTGATGAATTATGGATTTCCCAGCCTGATACCGGTGAGGAGGCTCTGGAAATCACCGAGCATTTAGTCCGGAGCGGAGCTGTAGATGTGATAGTTATTGATACTGTAGCTGCCTTAGTCCCGCGGGCTGAGATTGAAGGGGAGATGGGTGATGCCCATGTGGGTCTCCAGGCTCGCCTGATGTCCCAGGCATTAAGAAAGTTAGTAGCTGCCATCGGTAGGTCGAGGACTGCTGTGATATTTATTAACCAGCTCAGGGAGAAGGTAGGGGTTATTTTTGGGAGTCCTGAAGTGACTCCTGGCGGCAGAGCCTTGAAATTCTATAGCTCGGTAAGGATAGACCTGAGACGTCTTGATTCCATTAAGATAGGCTCTCAGATAGTTGGTACTCGAGTCCGGGCTAAAGTGGTCAAAAATAAGGTAGCCCCACCTTTCCGCTATGCAGACTTTGACATAATGTTCAATAGGGGCATAAGCAAAGAGGGAGACCTTATAGATGCTGGTGTTGGTTTGGGCGTAATAAACAAGACTGGCACCTTTTTCAGTTACGGTGAAACTAAATTGGGGCAGGGTCGAGAGAATGCTAAAGAGTATCTTAGGCAACACCCCGATTTAGCTTCCAAGATAGAGCGGGAAATAAGGGAAGCCACGGCTTCGGCCCCGAGTTCAATTATGGAGGAGAGGGAGCCTCTTGAATAGATGGCGAAAGAAGCTGAGCTTCTGGAAAAGTGCTTTAAGGCAGCTTCACGTTACTTGGGCTATAGACCTCGTAGTGAAATAGAAATTAGAAACCATCTTCATCGGTGTGGTTTTGATAGTGATGTGGTGGAGAGAACAATTATCAGGTTAAAGGAGAAGAGGTTAATTGATGATGTTGCCTTCGCCCGATTCTGGGTGGAAAATCGGTTGCTGTTCAAACCCCTGAGCCGGAAACTTTTGGGCTTGGAACTACGGCAAAAAGGAGTGGACAAAGGAATAATAGATGAAGTAACGAAGGATGCGGATGACAGGACAAGTGTTCTTAAAGCGGGATGGAAAGGAATTCGGCGTCTGGCTGGTTTAGATTACCCTGAATTTCGCTATCGCCTGGCTAATTATCTTAAACGTCGCGGATTTGGTTATGATACCATTAACTTTGCTGTAGACCATTTGTGGCAGGAAATTCAAAGTAGCGCCAGGCTTTAGAATACCCATTAAAATCTGCGATTTTGTGAGGCGTTTTAGCCTCGCCATAGAAAAGCGACTCAAGGGGATTGCCTCTACTTGCAACAAGGCTCGCAATGGTGGGTGAAGAACCATTAAACTCCCTCTTTCTCTACTGGTTTGACACTTCCTCTAAAGGGGTTTAATATTAAGATGGTAACCGGCATATTCAAATACAAGTAACCGAGTCCGATGATTTTGCTTAAGGAAGCGAGGCAAGAGAATGACTTTCTTGATATATATTGTAATTGCACTTTTGTTTATCCTGGGTTGTGGCATCGGCTATTTATCCAGGCAGTTGATAGCCAACGAACAACTTCAAAGAAAGCAGAAAGAAGCTGAGAAGCTATTACAAGAAGCTACCACCAAATATGAAGCATTACTAAGAGAAGCCAAGGAGGAGGCGGCTAAGCTAAGGGGGGCAGCTGAAGCTGAGGTTCGCGAACGGCGCTTCGAGATGCAGAGGTTGGAGAGGCGCTTTATCTATAAGGAAGAAACACTGGAGCGGAAGCTGGAGGCTGTGGAGCGTCGTGAGCGTGGTTTAGCTGCCCGGGAGAAGGAAGTCGAAGCCACAAAACTTCAACTGGAAGAGATACGCCAGAAGCAGTTACACCAGCTGGAACTTATTTCCGGCATGTCCAGTGTTGAAGCTAAGCAGCTTTTGCTTGAAAACACCGAGACAGAGATAAGAGAAGAAGCCTCAAGGCGAGTCCGCGAGTGGGAAGCCCGGCTAAAAGAGGAGGCTGATAGCAAAGCCCGTGAGGTTCTGGCTGTGTCTATTCAGCGCTATGCCTCAGAAGTAGTCTCAGAAACTGCCGTTTCAGTTATCCCTTTGCCGACTGATGAGATGAAAGGGCGACTTATTGGTCGTGAAGGGCGTAACATTCGAGCTCTGGAGCAAGCTACTGGGGTTGACCTTATTATTGATGATACTCCTGAGACGGTAACCATTTCTAGCTTTGACCCGATACGTCGTGAGGTAGCCAGAGTTGCTCTAAATAAGCTTATTTTAGATGGGCGCATTCATCCGGCTCGAATTGAAGAAGTAGTGGAGAGGGCTAAGGAGGAAGTTCAAAAAATTATTTGGAATGAAGGTGAACAAGCTGCTTATAAAGTTGGTGTTCATGGGCTGCACCCTGAATTGATCAAGTTGCTCGGTAAGCTGAAATTCCGCAGTAGTTATGGTCAGAATGTCCTACTCCATAGCTTGGAGGTTGCCCATCTGGCAGGAATGCTGGCGGCTGAAATTGGTGCCAATGTTTCTTTAGCCAAAAAAGCTGGACTCCTCCACGATATTGGTAAAGCTGTAGACCATGAGGTGGAAGGCTCTCATGCCCAAATTGGTGCCAATATAGTTCGGCAGTGGGAGAAATCAACGGAAGTAGCCCAGGCAATTGCTGAGCATCATGGTGAGGCAACGACTACCGGTGTTATAGGCATTATTATAGGTACCGCCGATGCTGTAAGTGGGGCAAGACTGGGAGCTCGGCGCGAGTCTTTAGAGCAGTATTTAAAACGTGTTGAAGCTTTGGAGAATATAGCCAGTAGTTTCCCCGGGGTAGAAAAAGCCTATGCCATCCAGGCTGGGCGGGAAGTGCGCATAATGGTAAAACCAGAGGAGGTGGACGACTTAGCGGCTATGAGGTTAGTCCGGGATATCACCAAGAAAATAGAAGAAACCCTGGAATATCCGGGACAGATAAAGGTTGTGGTAGTAAGGGAAACCAGGGTAGTGGACTATGCCAAATAGATAAAGGCGTGGAGATAAGTATTGCGGGTATTAATGGTAGGTGATATTGTGGGTAAGCCTGGCAGGAGAGCCTTGCAACAACTTCTGCCAGGCTTACGCTGTGAGTATGGGATTGATATTGTTGTAGCCAATGGTGAAAATGCTGCCGGTGGTTTGGGAGTTACCCCGGCGACGGCTGAGGAAGTTTTAGCCTCCGGTGTTGACGTTATAACTACCGGAAATCATGTTTGGGCGCACAAGGAAATTATTCCTTATCTGGATAGTGGCACTCCTATTCTTCGCCCATTGAACTTTGCCCCCGGTACCCCAGGGCGGGGCTATTTCTTGGTCAAAAAGGCTTTGGTAGTGAACCTGGTAGGGCGGACCTTTATCGGTAGTTTTGATTGCCCCTTTCGGGCAGTTGATTCACTGTTAGTTGGTCAATATGTTAACATATCGGTTATAATTATTGATTTCCATGCTGAAGCAACCTCGGAAAAGGTAGCCATGGGGAGGTATCTGGATGGGAGAGTTAGTGCCGTGCTGGGCACTCACACCCATGTAGGTACCATTGATGCTTGTGTCTTGCCCAAGGGTACGGCGTATGTTACTGATATAGGTATGGTTGGTCCTATGGATTCTGTTATCGGGGATGATGCGGAATCAGTAATTCACAGTTTTCTGACTAAAATGCCTCATCGTATCTCTGTGGGGAAAGGCAGGGTAATTTTCAATGCCGTTATGGTTGACATTGATGATATTACCGGAAAAGCGATGTCTATTACACGACTCCAGCGGGAGATAGATTAAAGCCCGAATAAAAAGAGTGAAGTGAATTTTTCATCAGGGACCTCGGTTAAAGTGGAAATAAATTTGGGGTCCCCTGAAAAACTAAGTTGTTCAGGGGTAATTAGTTAGATGAAGGTCGACCTTCACCTTCATACAACTGCCTCTGACGGACGGCTTACCCCGGAAGAAATTGTTTGTTCAGCGGCACAGCGAGGAATTAATATCATTGGTATCACTGACCATGATTCCGTAGATGGAATTGCCCCGGCTTTGGCAGCTGTTAGAGCATTTTCATTCTTGACCATTGTTCCGGGTGTTGAGATTAACACTGATGTGCCTCATGGAGAGGCGCATATTCTGGGCTATTTTGTTGATTATACCAATCAGGAGTTATGTTCCACTTTGTACCGATTGCGCACTTCTCGCGAAAGGCGGGCATTGACTATGATCGCCAAGTTACAGGCTCTGGGCAAGGAAATCGAATGGCAGCAAGTCCGGGAATTAGCCCAGGGCGGTTCCATAGGGAGACCCCATATAGCTCAAGCTCTCTTGGAGAAGAGGTATGTTACTTCCTTAAAAGAGGCTTTCGCTAAGTATATAGGTCGGCATGGTCCGGCTTATGTGGAGCGGGAAAAGGTTACTCCTGTGGAGGCAGTGAAGCTTATCATTCGGGCTCAAGGCTTGCCTGTCTTAGCCCATCCAGCAGATATTCCTGACTTTGACAAATTTTTGCCTAAGCTTATAGGTGCTGGTTTAGTTGGGATAGAAGTATGGTATAACAGGTATTCCTCAGAAGTAATAAGCCGGCTTAAAAGTATAGCTTCCAAATACAACCTTATAGCTACTGGGGGGAGTGATTATCACGGTTTTGGTGATAGTACAGAAACTATGCTTGGGGAGCCAGCAGTACCACTCTGGGCAGTAGAGCAACTATTCGGTTTAGCCGGAAAGAAGGCGGAGTTTAGAATAGAGCTTTATCATTAGTAACCTGTGTTAAGCAAGGAGAAAAAATGGAAGCTGGAATCTGGTCAATTTTTGTGGTATTGCTGGTGGGATTGAGTGCAATATGGTATCGACTCGGGAAGGTGGAGGGGAGTGTGACTGAAGGATTTAAGAGGCTTGATGGGGTGGAAAGGAGGCTCGACAGGCTGGAGGGGGGACTTGATGGGATGGAAGAGAGGCTTGATAGAGTAGAGGGGAGGCTTGGCAAATTGGAGATGAGTATTGAGGAGGGATTTAAGAGACTCAATGAGGGGCTAAGGGAAATGAGAGAAGAGCTTAAGAGGAAAGGGTAATATGTTTAGCAGTCCTTTATTTTTTGTAGTTTTTTGGGGCTTGTTTGCTATTGCTTTCGGTCTTTTTGCTTACCGGGGGTATCAGCTTTTTTCCTGGGTTAGGTTAGGTGCCTCTGAAAACCGGTTTGATAGCCCGGTACAAAGACTAATAAATATGGTTAGTCGTGTCTTCCCCCAGGTATGTTCGTTACGAAGTGTTTCCCAGAAAGATATAGCTGGTATTGGACATGCTCTCATTTTCTGGGGATTTCTGGCTTTCTTGCTTAATTACCTTATCTATATTTTTATTGGTGACGGTTTAGGTTTATCAGAGTTAATTCGGAATACTACCTTTTCCCGGTATTTTTCGCTAATAGTTGATATTGCTGGAGTTTTTGTAGCTTTAGCTATAGTCTGGGCAGCTATCAGGAGGTATATCCTGAAACCGGACAGGTTGGAACCTGCTCCTGAAGCTGCCATTATCTTAGTGTTAATCTTCTCTTTGATGCTGGTCCACTTCATTATCGAAGGGTTCCATATTGGCTCCACTAAAGACCCTCTGGCTACGTGGACACCGGTAGGTTTAGCTTTTGCCAATTTCTTTAATGGAATAGGACTGGGACAGAATGTGCAAGGGGTACTCTATCAGGTCGCCTGGTGGCTCCATTATCTGATAATTATCGGTTTTTTAGTTTTTATTCTTTACTCCAAACACTTGCATATTATGGTTTCCCCCATAAACATCTTTTTCAGCTCCTTGCGACCGAAAGGTGCCCTGGTTCCTATTGACCTGGAAAAGACAGAAACCTATGGGGTAAGTCGGATTGAGCAATTTACCTGGAAGCAGCTTCTTGACCTTTACTCTTGCACTCATTGTGGGCGGTGTCAGGTTAATTGCCCGGCTTATCTTACAGGTAAACCCCTCAATCCTAAAGAAGTGGTTCTTGAGCTGAAGGAGTATTTATTGGAAGAAGGCCCGCATCTGCTGAAGGCTAAAGCCGCCGCAACCGGTGTTCCCCACTCTCGCAGTCTGATTGGAGGTGTCATAACTGAGGAAGTTCTCTGGTCATGTACTACTTGTCGCGCTTGTCAGGAACAGTGTCCAGCTTTGATTGAGCACATTGACAAGATTATTGATATGCGCCGAAGCCTGGTTCTGGAGCAGGCTAAAATACCAGAGACAGCCGAGACTATTCTTAGATGCATTGAGACCAGGGGGCACGCCTGTAAAGGTACCACTGTCACCAGGACTAACTGGACAACTGGTTTAAATATCAAACTTCTTTCGGAAGACAGTCAAGTGGACTGGGTCTACTGGGTTGGCTGTACTGCGGCTCTTGAGGAAAGGAATATGAAAGTAGCCATGGCTGTAGCTAAAATATTACAAACTGCCGGGATTAAGTTTGGTATCCTTGGTCCTGAGGAGACCTGTTGTGGTGAGCCAGCCCGAAGGATGGGTAATGAATACCTTTTCCAGCTTCAAGCCCAGAAGAATATTGAATTACTTGAGAATTATAATGTTAAGAAACTGGTTACTTCTTGTCCTCACTGCTTCAATACTATTAAGACGGAATACCCTCAGTTTGGCGGCGAATTTGAGGTAGTTCATCACTCTGAATTTATTGCTGAATTAATTAAAGAGGCTAAAATTAAAGTGGCAACCGTCTTGGGAAAGAAGATAACTTATCATGATTCCTGCTATTTGGGTCGGTATAACGATATTTATGAGTCACCGAGACAAATTGTGAAAACTGTTTCCGGAGTTAAACCTGTGGAAATGGAAAGGAACCGAAGGACTGGTTTTTGCTGTGGGGGTGGCGGTGGTCGTTTCTGGATGGAGGAACGCATCGGCAAAAGGATTAGCGAGGAGCGTACTGGAGAGGTGATAAAAACTGGGGCTGAGGTAGTAGCTACAGCTTGTCCCTACTGTCTCCAGATGTTTGAGGATGCGATAAAAGCTAAAGAAGCCCAGGAATCGTTGAAAGTACTGGATATTGCCGGGCTGGTAACCGAAGCTATAAAGAGATAAGTTGCCGAGATTGATTACCATTTTTAACCATCCCTTCTATAAAGGCTCTGACATTTTTGCCCAGGGCTCGGTGGTTATAGCCCCCTTCAAGAACACCATACCTTCTACCGCTACAGATTTTTGCAGCGAATTCCTTTACTATTTTCCCGATGGTACGGTAGTCCTCTATAGCATGGCTTGATTTGTGCCTTGAATTTGGCTGGTACGAGGTCGGTCTCTTGACGGGTGGTCTATAATAATAAGGTGAATAAAGAGGCTTAGGTGGTTAGCCTAAAATTTGGCTTTTAGCTCCCCCTGTGGAGGTCTTCGTGAAATTAGGTATTGATGTTGGTTCTATTAGTGCTAAGGTTGTGGTAATGGATGAGCGGAATAATGTTGTGGAAACACATTATGTCCGGACTAAAGGGCAGCCTGTAGAAACAGTTTTAGCTATTCTGGAGGAAGTGGTAGCAAAATACTCACCGGATAATTTTGAAGTTGTGGCGACCACGGGTACTGGCGGGAAACTTATTGCTGAACTTCTGGGAGCTCGATTTGTCAATGAAATCATTGCCCAAGCTGCCGGGACAGGTTATTTTCACCCCGAAGTTAGGACAATTATCGAAATTGGCGGAGAAGATTCTAAGCTTATTTTTGTGGAAAGCAGTGTCCAGGGGAAACTACCAAGAGTTATTGATTTTGCTGTCAACAGTATCTGTGCTGCCGGGACTGGTTCTTTTTTAGACCAGCAAGCCTCCCGTATGGGCGTACCCATTGAACAGTTTGGGGAGGTTGCCCTTCACTCGGTTCATCCCCCTCGCGTTGCCGGACGGTGTAGTGTTTTCGCTAAAACAGATATGATTCACCTGCAACAAATTGGTACTCCAGTGCCCGATATTATTGCTGGCTTGTGTTTTGCTATGGTAAGGAACTTTATGGCTAATGTGGTCAGAAGCCGTCAATTAGCTAAGCCGGTTTGTTTTCAAGGGGGTGTAGCCGCGAATAAAGGCATAAAGCGAGCTATCCTTGAGGTAATGCAGCTAAATGAAGACGAACTCATCGTGCCGACTTACTTTGCCTTTATGGGTGACATTGGAGCAGTCCTGGTGACTAGCGAGAAGGAATTAGACAAAACGGAAAAAGTAGTCTTAGACCTTAACCAGATACAGGAATACCTGCGCCAGCGGAAGTATGAATTTCTGAGTCTGTCTGCCCTTCAGGGTGACAATTATCCGATATGTGTTGAGCCAGTTCCAATTCCTGAAACAGGAAAGGTTGAGGCTTATGTGGGTGTGGATGTGGGTTCCATAAGCACCAATGTAGTAGTAATAGATAAAAATGGGAATGTTCTGGCACGGCGCTATTTGATGACTGCTGGTAGACCTATTGAAGCGGTCAAGAAAGGGCTTTATGAAGTTGGTCTGGAATTAGGTGACCAGGTTGTGGTCAAGGGTGCTGGCTCAACGGGTTCCGGGCGGTACATGACCGGGGAGTTTTTCGGTGCCGATATCATTCGGAATGAGATTACCAGCCATGCCAAAGCGGCAGCTTTTGTGTGTCCTGAAGTCGATACCATCTTTGAAATTGGTGGTCAAGATGCCAAATACATTAGTCTTGAAAGGGGTACCATTGTTGATTTTGCTATGAACAAAGTATGCGCCGCCGGGACCGGTTCCTTTCTTGAGGAACAGGCGGAAAAATTAGCTATTAATATTGATGGGGAATTTGGGGTTATGGCATTAGCTTCAATGCAGCCTTTAGACCTGGGGGAGCGGTGCACCGTTTTTATGGAATCCCAGTTGAACTTCCATAAACAAAAAGGAGCTGTCAAAGAAGACTTGCTTGGTGGTCTGGCTTATTCTGTTGTCAAGAATTACTTAACCAAGGTGGTGGAAGACCATCGCATTGGCGACGAGATACTTTTCCAGGGTGGTGTTGCCTACAACCGAGGAGTTAAAGCTGCTTTTGAGAATGTTTTGGGCAAGAAAGTCATGGTGCCACCCCACCACGATGTTCTGGGAGCTATTGGTGTGGCTATGTTAGCTATGGAGGAAGTGGATAGGAACGGTGGCGAGACACGATTCCAGGGTTTTGACCTGAGGGATAGGAAATACGAACTTTCCTCTTTTGAATGTCAGGATTGTCCCAATCGGTGTGAGATTAACAAGGTCATTTTTGATACAGAGCCACCACTATTTTATGGTTCTCGGTGTGGCAAGTATGATAGCGTCAAGAAAAAACAGCGGCGAGAAGCACTAAAAATCCCTCGACTTTTTGATGAGCGCTACCAGGCTCTAATGAACACTTATCCTAAAGACATTCCCGATTCGCCCAATGGTAAGACAGTAGGAATCACCCGGTCTCTTTTCTTCCACGAACTTTTCCCCTTGTGGAAAGCCTTTTTTACCGAATTGGGATTTCGGGTAATTGTTTCTGCCCCAACCAGCCGCAGTATTATTCGGAAAGGTGTTGAAAATGTGGTTGAAGAGCCCTGTTTCCCTATAAAAGCTGCCCACGGGCATGTGCTGAATTTGCTGGAAAAGGGCGTTGATTTTCTATTTCTGCCGGTACAGTGCACTATGGAGAGGCTAAGCGATGACTTTGCCAAGTCCTGGAATTGCCCTCTGACTCAAAGTTTTCCCTTCGTAATTTGCAGCTCTGGACGCATTAAGGAGTCACTTAATTCTGACGGAGGTCTGAAGGTGCTCAGCCCCGTCTTTCATGCTGACCGGGGGCGGGAGTGGATGAAAAAGGTTTTACACAAATTAGCACAGGAAATGGGCATGTCGGATAATGCCTTAGTGGAGAGGGCTATTCAAGCCGGCTTTGAAGCCTTAGATTCTTTCAATGATTGGCAGCAGAAGCGTGGTCGGGAGGTTTTAGTCCAATTAAAGCCTGACGAAAAGGCTATCGTCATTATCGGCAGGTCCTACAATAGCTGTGACCCCGGGATGACCTTGAACCTGCCTGAAAAGCTAAGGGAACTCGGAGTGTTAGCCATCCCCCTGGAATTCCTGCCCCTGAATGTCTTTGCTAAGGAGGTCAGTCAAGTCCACCCGAACATGTACTGGAAATGGGGGCAGGAGATATTAGCCGCTGCCGAGATGATTGCTAATGACCCACGATTGTTTGGACTGTATTTAACTAACTTTGGTTGTGGACCTGATTCTTATTTATTGAAGTTTTTCAGCAAAGCAACCGAAGGTAAACCTTTCCTCGTTATAGAAATTGACGAGCATTCTGCTGATACCGGGATTCTTACTCGGTGCGAAGCCTTCCTTGACACTATTCGTAATGCCAGGACTCGCGGGGTAAGGAAGCCGATTCCCGTTTGTAGTTTTGTCTCTACTTATATTAATGGCAGAACTATTTATATCCCGTACATGTTAGACCATGGCTACGTGGTAGCCGCAGCTATGAGGCATTGTGGTACGGCTGCTGAAGCCCTTCCCTTGTCTGATGCACTAACTTTGGAACTGGGCAGAAAATATACCAGTGGCAAAGAATGTTATCCCAGTATTATTACTACCGGCGACATTGTTAAGAAGACCCTTTCCCCGGATTTTGATCCGGAAAGGGCTGCCTTCTTTATGCCCGGTGCCAGCGGACCGTGCCGGTTTGGACAATACAACAAGCTCCATCGGCTTGTCCTTGACGAATTGGGGCTGGATAGAGTGCCCATCCTTGTCTTTGACCAGACCAAGAATTTTCATCAGCACATGGCTACTTTAGGTCGGAAGTTCCGATTACTGAGCTGGCGTGGGATTACTATCTTGGACTTAATGCTCAAAATGGTTCTGGAAAGACGCCCCTACGAAGTTAACAAAGGAGAAACTGACACCGTTTACCAGGAGTGGTTAGAGTTGCTATTAAGACTAATAGAGCAAGGTGAGGACGGCTTCGGAGAATTCAGCCAGCGGGTTAGATATGCTTTTGAAGCTGTAAAAATTGATAAAAGTGTTATAAAGCCCAAAATCGGCATCATTGGAGAAATCTTTGTCCGGAGTAATCCGTTTGTCAACGATTTTATCGTCCGAAAGTTGGAAGCCCTTGGTGCTCAATGTTCGCTCCCCTCCTTCGAAGAGTGGTTAGACTATATTGATTACCAGCGGAAGCGACGCTTCTGGCTTGGGATTGAAGGAACCTGGAAGGATTACGCCAAGCAGAAGCTAATTGAGTTGATTCAGGAGAGGGAAGCCGAAAAATTACGAAAGAAGTTTGATGGGGCTATAGAGCATTTTGCTCGGGAATTACCTACCTCTGAAATTATCAAGCGGGGCTGTGCTTATTTAAGTCGGGAGATAGAAGGGGAAGCCATTCTAAGTATGGGACGAGCAGTAGAATATGCCGAACATGGCTTCAATGGGATAGTCAACATTATGCCTTTTGGTTGCATGCCGGGTACAGTTACCAGTGCTCTCCTCCATCAGTTCCGCGACCAGCATAGTCTGCCGGTGTTTAACCTCGTTGTTGATGGCACTAAAGACCCAGGTCTGGATATTCGCCTCGAAGCCTTTTATCACCAGTCCTGCGAGCATAGGCAACGTTCTCAGCAGCACATTGGCTGAAGAAGCAGACTCAAATCAAGCCCCCAGCCTATTATTGCTTATATTGAATGAAATAGCGGAAAGTTCAACCTTTTAGGTCTATGATATAATGATGGCAGGAATGATAGCCCGGCTCCTGAGAATAAGGCTATGAAAGGTAGTCATGGCATCTACCCAGATGCCGGGAAAATTCAAAGTCCATTTGAGGTTATAAGAAAAAGACTTCTGGATATTCATAACTCAAAGGATTTGATGAATGAAGGAAACAAAAGATGGATATAGAGGAGATTAAGAAGAAAATCCTGCCACTACTTAAAAAATATGAGGTGCAGAAAGCAGCACTATTTGGCTCTTTTGTTAGAGGCGAAAATAGAGAAGATAGCGATATTGATATCTTAGTGGAATTCAGAAATAGAGAGAATAAAACGCTACTTGACCTGATAGGGCTTGAGTTAGAACTCGGAGAAATTCTAAACCGAAAGGTAGAAGTCCTGACCTATCGCTCTATACATCCTTTGCTCAAAGATTACATCCTGACGGAACAGGAAGTATTTTATGAAGAAGAAACACAGGATATTCCTTGAGCATATACTTGAGAGTATCAATCTTATAGAAGAATATACAAAAGAAAAGACGAAGGATGATTTTTTTAAATTTGTGGCTTTGCAAGATATGGTTATCCGGAGGCTTGAAATTATTGGTGAAGCGGTGAAGAACATTCCTCAAGAAATAAAAGAGAGATGCACCAATGTCCCATGGAAGAAAATAGCTGGTATGAGAGATAAACTTATACATGGATATTTTATGGTTGATATTGAATTTATTTGGCACTGGATAAACGGAGCTGACCACGAAGAGCTTTCCAAGTTCTTTCTTAAAGGCGTGCGACCGACCCAAGAGAAGATTGACAGGGTACAGCAAGAATAAGCAAGTATAGTGTAATTATTTACTCAGTAAGTCAAAGAGGAACTGGAAAGGTCCAAGTTCTGCTTTTAGACTAACGTACGTTTTTTCGCCTCTTAATATCCGGCAGAAAGCTTTCCAAACTCGGTCGTTTTCTGCTATGAGACGGAAAAAAGTTTTAGGAGCTAAACTGGTCAACATTGCTAAAGTTCGCGCTACTCTTAATTCAGGCATTAGTTCGGTATCCACAGACCTTTCATAATCTTTAAGGTCAGACATATTCCCCTCCAAAAATGTGGCAATAACTGGGGCAGCTAATTGAGCACTTCTAATTCCATAATAAATACCCTCCCCGGTAAGAGCATCTATTAGACCAGCAGCATCTCCTACCAATAGTCCTTTGCCTTGTGTGATAGGCACTCCTTTGTTTCTGAGAGGCATCGGTGAAGATTTCAAACTTAGAATTCTAAAGTTTCCTAAATCTTGACTTTGTATTAGCAAAGTCAAGTAAGGCTTCAGCTTCTTAGCAAATTGGATGGGGCCTCCTACTCCTATTGAAAGGTGATCTCGCTTTGGGAAAATCCACCCATATCCGGCGGGAATATTTGCATAATCCACTCCTGCGACACCACGCCACTGGGAAAGTTTGTCATTTTCAACGTAAACCTCGGTTTCTATTCCTATGTCTAATCCACTTCTCCTCATTAGGCCTAAAGTGTGTGCCACGATACTTTTTGCTCCATCTGCACCGACTATGACCCTCGCAACAAGATCCCGTTTTTGCGTGCGTACTATAACTCGGCTAGCTTCTTCCGTTGCGTGCTTAACTTCCTCCATATCTACAATCTGAGCTCCAGCTTCTTTAGCCTTTTGAGTTAAGAGATAGTCGAACTTATCACGCATGACCGTATATGTCAATGGCTTGTCATATAACCTTGTTATGCTCTCACCAAACTTGTAAGACAATCTTAGTCCAAATACAACGTCCTCAATCAAAGCCTGTGGGTCGGAGTCAAGAAGAGACATAGCTCTCACGTTTATACCTCCTCCACATGCCTTGTACCGTGGCAGCTTTTTTCTTTCCAGAATCAAAACAGTTATACCTTTCTTGGCTAATTCATAAGCGACCGTGCTACCTGCAGGTCCAGCACCAACAATTATGACATCCCACACTTTCTTTGAAAATTTGTCCATGTTGACATTATTCCTATATCATAATCCAACTTTTGGAGGTAAGTAATTTGAATCCACTACTTCTCATAGCTTGTTCAAATTTTGCTAATTTAAACAATATTGCCGAACAGTCTTAGAAGTCTTTTAAGGGATGAGTTGCCTTACACTATTTAGTAACATAAGCGCAAGTTCTGGGTTCGCAAGATAGGCAGTAAACATAGCTAAAATTATTGATGAAATAGTTCTCACTAGTGGATTCAAATTAAGGAGCAGATTCGGGCTTTGATCTATTAGCCGGAATATCCTTCCGTACTCGCTTATCTGTCTTAACACTTCAGAAGTGCCTGTCTCCCTCTGAACCCATTGCTGTTCTATTCGTGACCCTATTTCGTGCAATAGTTTTGCTTTCCAATTAATCACTATCCGCCTCAAAGTCAGCTGGGGATACCAGAAGTATAGTGGGACAATAGAGCCTGCGAAAAAATAAATAAAGATGGTGGCAAACCAGAACTGAGGGGAATTCCCAATTAACTCCGCGACCGTGCCGAACTTGGAAATAATTATGAATGGCACGACCCATAAGCTCACCTCTAAAGCGAACAGTGTAGAATAGACTGCCATTAGATTAGCCAAGTCGGCAAGGCCTGGGGTCTTAGCCGGGAAAAGCGGGTTAACTTTCAGTTCTCCAAGCCTACCAATTTCACGTATGAAACACGTTGAAGAGAAGGCTAACCATAGCCCCCACCCGCAAACAATAGCTGCCAATGATACACAAAGTGTAAGTTCAAGCCGCATTGCCATACTCAGTTCCAAGGGCTGAATATTTGCGAGAATACCCACGATACCAGTGAAAACAACGACTGTTACAAGTTGATACTTCGAAACGTACATGAATCTTAGTGCTGATTCTAACTTTGATAACTGCTCGGTTGAGGTTAAAATAGCTAATAAAGTAGGCAAGAACTCTTTAGTTTTATAGTAAACATAACCTAATGCCCAAATGCCAAAGATGAAAATAACTGCACCTACGAAAAAGTATATCCACCACTCTAAGACCGGCATATATTCAGTCACTTTTCCAAACCAGACTATACCTTGATGCATTGCCAGCATTGCCACTAGAACCAAAAGATATACTCCCATCTGGATTACCGCAGGATATTTAGCCCAAGGAACTTTCCGAAATAGCGCCACATAGAGAGGCAAATAGCTTATTTCAAGTTTCTCGATAAGCCCCCGTTCATCAATGGAGAAAGTCACACTAATCTCCTATAGAACTTCACAAGTTATTTTAGCATATATGAAAGAAAAAGCCCCTTTGGAGAGCAACCGCTAAAGCTCCTCCATTGTAAGAAGGTTAGCGGTTACAGTTGTACGGAGAAAGTTTCTTAGATGTACCAATTCCGTTTGGAATTCTTGTAATGCTGGCATAAACACCGTAAATAGTTCCTATTGTCATCAAGTCATCTTATTTTCCCCTGACATGTTTTCTTTTGTGGCGCTCTTATTATACTTGAAATTTCTAGTAGCCTTTTCTTAAACCATTCAGCTAATTGTTGAAAAATGCTGCAGTTGATTGAACAACTAAGCGCCCTTGAATAGCCACTTGATTTTGTGCTGAAGAACGGCTGTAGATGAACAGCCTCTGACCTTTTAAGGGTCATGAGGGTATTTACTTTTCTACGTCATGCGAAGACGCCTATAGACTCACTTACCACGGGCAGAACTAAATAGCGATAGCCAGTTATTACGTACCCTAATCACACAACAGCCTGTTTTGGTCAGTTAGATAGCAATTGTTGAATTGCTTAGGGATGAGTGGAGAAAGAGCCAGGTATTGCCTAGGTCTCTTTTACAGTGTGTGGTTTTTAGTTCTGGAAGTCATCGTAAAACGTTTTAGGCTTGGTTTTTTGCCTTGAGGTTGCTTTAGTGATAGGAAGCGCCACTTGTGAGGGCTACCTGTCTTTGTCCCTTCTTAACCTTTTGAGGATGATATTTCGGTAGATTTCTCTCAGGCTTTTGCCATGGAGGTGAAATTTACGGCGGACTTTCTTCTGCTCACGGCGCTCAGTTTTGGTTTTGATATCTTCGTAATTTTTCATGGAAAACCATATTGTCTGTGGCAGTCTTTTATAGTTTAGGATCTTGGTTTCAAGCCGGCTTGTTTACATAATTCATTTGCTGTTATCCTGCTGAGAGTACGGTGCCTTTTAATGAGAGCGTTTAGCAACATAACCCGTCATTGCGAGCCGAAAACACCCCACAAAATCTATGATTTTGTGGGGACCCCGGGTTCCCAGCCGAATCTTTGATTCGGCTGGGTGTAGAAGGCGTGTCAATCTCTTTCAGTTCCCTCGACTTTGGCTCGGGACAAGCCTCGCAATGACAGCGGCAATTAGTAAACACTCTCTTTTAATTGGTATTGTCTTTATATTATTTGTGTAGACAGAATGCTTTTTGCCTCGCATAATAAATAAAAGCCGGTTTCCTTCAAGTAATTAATTAGGTCACGGCGTTTTACAGACACTCTAAATCTCAACCGCTACTTGTTCTAAAAGGGCTTCACCAATTGGGATCTCCTTCCCTTGCTGTCTGTATGCTATTATCATTTCATGTAAAGCATCTTTGAGCAATTCCCGACATTCTTCTAAAGTTTTTCCCTCAGTAATTACCTCCGGCCACTCCACTAATTGCCCCATATAACCCGTGTTTGTTTTTGTATACTTTGCGGTATAGTTAGTCAACATAATATGACCTCCGTTTTTATCCTGAGTGAAGTAGACTCAATACTGGGATTATACCAAGTTTTTCATGGGGAAGCGTATTGTTCCCAGAGGACTCTCTTGAGGACTTTGCCCATGGGATTGCGGGGAAGGGCATCCACAAAGACGACGGAGCGAGGACGTTTGAAACCGGCTAATCTTTCATGGCAGAATGCCATTATTTCTTCGGCAGTAGCCGTCTCCCCTTTCTTAAGGACGACTATGGCTCGGGGCTGCTGCCCCCATTCAGGGTTGGGAATACCAATTACGGTGGCTTCCTTAATCTTGGAGTGGGCGTAGAGGACATTTTCTATTTCTTCAGGGGAGATATTTTCACCACCCCGGATAATGAGGTCATCGCCTCGTCCGGCAAGATAAAAGTAACCTTCTTCGTCCCGATAGCCCATGTCTCAGGTTCGTAACCAGCCATCTTTGGTCAAAGCTTGTGCAGTCTTCTCAGGGTCTTTCCAGTAACCACTCATTACCCGAGATCCCCGGGTGACAATTTCACCAGCCTCCCCTGGTGGTAGCTGATTACCTTCTTCATCAAGGATGGTCATTTCCACGTCCGGTAATGGTTTGCCTATGGAACAAGATAGTCTTTTCAGTTTCCGTTCTTTCTCCTCTTCAGTGCCGGTAATAATATGGTCTTCAGGACCGAGAGCAGTAATGGTAGAAGCCGTTTCGGTTTGCCCAAAGGCGTTAATGAAGCGGACATCAGGCATAAGTTCAATAGCCTTCTTGATGACTTCTAAGGGCATAGGGGCGGCTCCATAGGTTATTATTTTTAAACTGGAAAGGTCATATTTCTTGAAATCGGGATGGTCTGTATTGTCTATCTCGGTGAAGACTTCTTCGGCTGAAGCTGAATTCATCAGGTCTTCGTAGTAAAGGAAACCGTCACTTTTGTTGTCTATAGAAATATAATTCTTTGTCAGGCTGAGTTGGGGACGCATAGAATTGACTATACCAAGATAGCACTCACCGACAAATAAAGCATTAGCTTCAGCATGGTTAAGCATATAAGTAAGTTCGTCCGGCTTGGCTCTGAAGTTTAACGGGACAAAAATAGCTCCCGTTTTTCCACAGCATAATAGGTTTCGAGATACTGAGGGCAGTTGACTTGAAGGATAGCAACTCGGTCTCCCTTTTTGGTTCCTAATTTAAGCAGGGCGTTGGCTAACCGGTTTACCCGCTGATTTATTTGAGCATAGGAAAATCTTTTACCTTCAAAGACGACACAGTCCCGGTCGGGGACAATAGCGGTAGCAATGTTAAGAAAGTCAACGGTATTCACTTTCTTTTCTCGCTTTCAGGCGTTAGTCGATTTCTTACTTTTTCCATAATCCTGGGCATCACTTCAGCAGCCTTGCCTCTGATGAGGACAGTAGCCTGGTTATCAAGGGGGGTGGGGCTCAGGTTGATAATAATAAGCTGGGCGCCAGCTTCTTTAGCATACATAGGTATAAACGCGGCTGGGTAAACAATTAGAGTGGAGCCAATGACCATAAGTAAGTCACAATTACGGGAATGGTAAATAGCCTGTCTTAGAGTTTTCTCAGGAAGGGGTTCGCCGAAGAAGACAGCATCAGGTTTAATGATACCCCCGCAGTCAGAGCAATCAGGGGGGTTGGGTGTTTCTTTGAGCCTTTTTATAATATCTTCTAACGGGGAGCGCTGATTGCAACTGAGACATATGGCTTGTCTCATATTGCCATGAAGTTCAAAGACCTTATCCGGTGAGTTACCAGCCTTCTGGTGGAGATTATCCACATTTTGAGTAATAACGCAATCAAGTTTGTCCAAGTGTTCCAGTTCAGCTACAGCATAATGGGCGGGATTAGGCTGAGCCTCAATGAGAAGCCCGCTTTCGGTGAACATCTCCCAGATTTTTCGCCTTATTTTTGGCACTGTGACGAATTTTTGAATGGTGAAATCGTCAGGGTCGTATTTGGTCCAAATCCCTCCGGGGCTGCGAAAATCCGGGATTCCTGATTCAGTGCTAACCCCGGCTCCGGTGAAGACTATCAGCTTTTTTGACCTATTAATAAGCCCAGCGGCTCGTTCCGCCTGATAGTCGAGTTCTTGTAGTTCTACGGTTCACCTCCGTCAGTATTGATAGTAGTCAAGGCTAAAGTAGCCAGTTTTCTTTCCATTTCTAATCCATGAAGGAGAGGCAAGTCCATCCCACGACGAATAGCTTGTTTCGCCCATCTTACTACAAGGGGACTATAGGTGGCAATTTTTTGAGCAACCCTGTGGGTGGTGGGGAGGAGGTCGTGGCGGGGGACGATTCGGTTGACTAAGCCTAAACAATAAGCTTGTTGGGCATCAAGCCAGATGCCAGCAAGGAGCATTTCTAAGGTCTTGGCTCTGCCAATTATCCGGGGCAAAGTTTGGGTACCACCTGCAGCCGGCATAATACCTATCCCGGTTTCTGGCAAACCAAAACGGGCATCTTCGGAGGCAAACCTGAGGTCGCAACATAGAGCTATTTCGATGCCGGAGCCAAGAACGTAACCATGAAGAGCCGCAATCAGGGGTTGGGGCAAGCTAAGGAATACCCCCCAGATGTCTCTCTCCCAGCGTGCCTGCCGGGCAATAATCGGTGTCGGGGCAGTGAGGAATTCAGTGAGGTCGGCTCCAGCGCAAAAAGCTCTATCCCTGGCACCACTGAATATAACTACCCTGACTTCACTATCGTCCTTGATGGCGGTCAACGCCTGATATAGTTCGTCCCGCATCTTAATGTTGTAGGCATTTAATAACTGGGGGCGGTTAAGGGTAACAAAGGCAATACTATCCTTTTTTTCGTAAATTATGGTGTCAAAGCCGTTCATGCTACTTCCCCTCAAAGTTGGGAGGTCTTTTCTCCCGGAAAGCAGTGATTCCTTCGGTTCGATCCCGGGTTGTATGGAGCAAGAAATAAAGGTCTGCCTCTAAGCGGAGTCCTTGCTCCAGAGTTAAGTCCAGCCCTTTAATTACAGCCTCCTTGGCATATTTAAGAGCAATGGGAGCTTTCTTTTTTATCTTCTTGACAATCTGGTCAACTGCTGAAGTTAGTTCCCCAGGGGGCACTATTTTGTTTACCAGGCCCATTTCCAGAGCTTCTTTGGCGTTTACTGTTTCACCAGTCAGGAGTATTTCCAAACTTTTACCTTTACCGATAAGTCTGGGTAGTCGCTGCGTACCACCATCTATAGGCAGAAGCCCACAAGTAATATTAGGAAAGCCAAAACTGGCGGTGTTTGAAGCTATCCTGATATCACAACTTAAGACCAGTTCTAACCCCTGCCCGAAAGCATTCCCATTAATAGCCGCTACAATCGGGCAGGAAATGTTCGTAATAGCTGGGCTGAGGCTGTATCTTGCGATAAGGTTCTCTGCCTCAGTAACCGATAATGAGGTGTTTCTTTGAGACAGAGAGTAGTGTTCCAGTTCATTACCAAGGCAAAAAGCCTCCGTTCCAGCCCCGGTGATAACTATAGCTCGAATAGTCTCATCTTCATTTATCTGTCGGCAGATGTCTCGCAGTTCTTGAGCTAATTCCTCATTTATAATGTTGCCTGTTTCCCGACGGTTAAGAGTTATAGAGGCTACAGATTCTGTCAGCTCGTAGAGAAGGTAATGGTATGACACCTGTTTTCTTATTCCTTACCAAGCAATAAAGAAATCTTAATCTACTTACTCCTGGGCGTCAAGGCAACTACATAGAGAATGTCTATTTTATCACCCTCACCTTATTCCTCTCCCTTTAAGGGAGAGGATAGTCTCTGTAGGGCGACCTTTTAAGGTCGCCTCAGCGAGGCTGAAGCCTTGCACTACATTAGTACGCAATCTCTGAGTGCATTTAGTTGCCGGCTGTGGGCAAGTGTCGTAAAATAAGCGAAATTTGCTCTATTATGCCCATTTACGAATACGAATGTGGTTTATGTAAATATCGTTTCGAGCGGTGGCAGCGATTTGAAGAAGAGCCGGTAGACCTCTGTCCCTTGTGTCAGGGGAAAGCACGGCGAGTTATTCATTCTATTCCCGTTGTGTTTAAGGGAAGTGGTTTTTATGTCACCGATAATCGGAAAAGTCTATCAGAGCCAACAACATCCGAGAAGGCAGAAGATAACAAGGATTAAGGGGCCCTATGAGAGCACTATTGCAGCGGGTTACTAAAGCCTCGGTCACGGTTAATAGTGAGGTAGTGGGTAGAATTGGCAAGGGTCTGGTGGCTCTGGTAGGTGTGGCTCAAGGTGATACTGACGCGGATGTGGATTATCTGGTGGATAAAGTAGTGAATCTACGCATTTTCGCCGACGAAGCTGGCAAGTTCAATTTGTCTTTGCTTGATATTGGGGGTGAAATCCTGATTGTGAGTCAGTTTACCCTTCTGGCTGATACTCGTAAAGGGCGCCGCCCCAGCTTTATTGATGCGGCACCACCAGAAGAAGCGGAAAGATTGATTGACCTTTTCGTGGGGCGTGTTTGCAGTAAAGGCTTGAAAGTAGCTACCGGGCGTTTTCGGGAGATGATGCTGGTAGAAATCCATAATGATGGTCCAGTGACTATATTTCTTGACAGTAGAGAAGCGAGGCTAAAGCCTGGCATTGGATTGACAAACAATTGCGCTTACAAATAGTTGCATTAATAATGGATTTATGCTATAATATGTTGAAAAATGGGTTGTGATAAAGTTCTCCAGGAACAGGGTTATCGGCTAACTCCTCAAAGGCTCATGGTGCTGGAAGCTATTCATAGTGCCGAGGGTCATATCAGCGCTGAAGAAATTTATGCCAGAGTAAAGGCTCGCTACCCATATGCTAATATTTCTACAATTTACCGGACTCTGGAATTGCTTGAGGGGCTTGGTTTAGTGGTTAAGACAGATTTTGGAGAGGGGTATGTCCGCTATCACCATGCTGAGAAAGGACATCATCATCACCTAATTTGCCGGAAATGTGGCAAATTAATAAATCTGACTGAAACAGCCGTATTGGCTTTAAAAGAAGCTCTTCTTCGGGACTATCAGTTTAAGGCAAGTTTAGGTCACCTGGCTATCTTTGGTGAGTGCCAGGAGTGCCAGAGGTAATTTTTTAAATCCAAATTATTGCAACTAATTGCAATTGCTCTTATAATTATTATCGGTAAGGATAGAAAGGAGGGATAAGAAATGCATATTCCTGATGGCTTTATTAATGTGCCGACAGTGGTGGTAACTTCGGCGGTGTCTGCTGGTGCCATAGCTTATGGAGTGAGCCGGGCTAATAGGAGGCTGGGAGAAAAGCATGTCCCTTTAATGGGAGTAATGGCAGCCTTTATCTTTGCGGCGCAGATGCTTAATTTCCCGGTGGCTGGTGGTACCTCCGGGCATGTTCTCGGGGCAGCTTTAGCCGCCATTCTTCTTGGTCCCTGGGTGGGAGTCTTAATAATGGCTTGTGTTTTTATTGTCCAGTGCTTGATCTTTCAGGACGGGGGGCTTACTGCCTTAGGGGCTAATATTCTCAATATGGGTATTATTGCTTGCTTTGTTGGTTATTATCTTTATCAAGGTGTTGTCTCTTTCTGGGGAGAACGGCGGCGGAGTCAATTGGTGGCTGCTTTTCTTGGAGCTTGGTTATCTATAGTAGCTGCCGCAGCGGCTACAGCTATTGAGTTGGCAGTATCAGGCACCTCACCTTTGGCAGTGGCTTTGCCAGCCATGGCAGGTGTCCATGTCTTAATTGGTATTGGGGAAGGTTTAGTCACCGCGGCAGTAATAAGTCTGGTCATGACGACTAGGGCTGACCTCCTGCAATTAGAAAGGGTATAAAGGAGGCTCTTAATGAAACTTAAGTGGTGGCATATTGGTTTTGCCTTAGCTTTGTTTTTGGCTATTTTGTCACCTTTAGCCTCGCCAGCTCCTGATGGTTTAGAGAAGGTAGCTGAGGACAAAGGGTTTATCGGCAGAGCCCGGGAGGCAGTCTTTGAACTTATTCCAGATTACATGTTCCCGGGAATAGGAAACGAGGCTGTAGCCACCATTATTGCTGGTGTGGTTGGTACTATAATTCTCTTTGCTATTGGTTACGGATTAGCCTGGTTATTAAGGAGTAAAAGCAGGGGTGAGGTATAGTTTCCTTGACCAGTTTAGCGATTTGGATAGCTTTATCCATAGGCTTGACCCCCGGACCAAGTTAGTTTCCTGTCTCGCTTTTATTTTAGCTATAGTGTTAACACCACCAGGGCGATGGCAGGTTTTTTTGGGTTATTTCAGTCTTCTCCTTATCTTAATTATTATTTCCAAGGTGCCCGTCTTTTATGTTCTAAAAAGGTCATTGGTGATCTTACCCTTTGTTGTCCTTGTGTCTTTGTTCATCCCCTTTTTCAAAGAAGGTGAGGTAGCTGGCAGCTATAATCTCTGGCTGTGGCAAGTCTCGGTTACTTACACTGGTCTGGCAATTTTAGGAAATGTAGTGACTAAAGCCTGGCTCTGTGTCTTAGGTCTGATTTTACTTTCGGCAACGACCGGAATTACCGATTTACTTAAGGGACTGGAGGGATTAGGTATCCCCCGAGTTATTGTGCTTATTCTTTCTTTTATGTACCGTTATATTTTTGTGGTTGTCGATGAAGCAATGTGGATGCGCCAAGCATGGCATAGTCGTAGCTTTGGCAATAAGGGACTAAGACAAATAAAGACTCTCGGTAATATTATTGGCAGTTTATTTGTGCGAAGCTATGAGCGAGGGGAGAGAGTTTATGTAGCTATGCTGGCTCGTGGTTTTGATGGCAAAGTAAGAACACTGCATTCCTTGACCTTCAGAAAGGCTGATTTTTATTGCGGCGGACTCTGGTTTATTCTCCTTGTGGTTACTGGGGTATTTCTATGGTAGAAGCGATAGAAAAGGCTAAAGCTATAGAGATAGAAAACCTGTCTTTTTCATACCCGGATGGGCACCAAGCGCTTAAAAATATCACTTTGACCATTTATCTTGGGGAAACGGTAGCCATAGTTGGACCCAATGGCGCTGGTAAGTCAACCCTTTTACTCCATCTTAACGGTATTCTAAGAGGCAATAGTGTGGTTAAAATCATGGGATTGCCGGTTGAGGAAAAGAATTTAAAGGAGATAAGGTGTAAAGTGGGGCTGGTGTTTCAAGAGCCAGAGGATCAGCTTTTTTCACCAACAGTCTTTGAGGATGTTGCCTTTGGACCTATGAATATGGGCTATAGTGAGGTAGAGGTAAGAGAGCGAGTGGCCCAGGCTCTAAAATGGGTCGGGATGTCCGGGTATGAGGGACGTTCATCCCATCACCTCAGTGTGGGAGAGAAAAAACGGATTGCCATTGCCACTGTCCTATCTATGAGTCCGGAGCTTTTAGTCCTTGACGAACCGACCAGTAATCTTGACCCAAGGAGTAAAGGGGCCCTGACAAAATTGCTGAAGCATTTGCCTATGTCTAAGATTATTGCCAGCCATGATTTGGAGTTAGTGAGAGTACTGTGTCCACGGACTGTGGTCATAGATGGAGGGGTGACCATGGCCGATGGAGAGACCACATCTATATTGTCTGACTATTCCCTACTTAAAGAGCATGGATTGGCACCTGAGGATTAATTGAAGGCCGTTTATAAATAGTAAATTGTTATCTCTGAGCCAAGCGAAGAATGACAGAGAGAAAAGTTGCTAATCAACCTTGGGGGACATTGACAGTTCTTTAAACACGAATTACTATAAAGTCAGGCCGGTTGCTATAAGCGAGAACAGTGGGGAGATATCAGCTCTTTAACATACTACCAAATAATGTTAAGGAGAGAACCAAAACTAAAAGGAGAAAAAGGTCAATTAAAAACCTGCACTATGCTTTCAGAGGAGGCACGGGTTGATGAGTGCTGTTGAGCTACTGAATATTAGAGGGAGTTGTTGTCTGGAAACCGCTGGAGTTCGTCAGCATCTGGAAGATTTAATAGCTGGAAATACTCTCAAAATAGTTTTTGACCCCCCGCTTCGACAGGGTATGGAAAATCTTGTAACCCGAGAAAACTGCGAAATCCTGCATCTAAATGACGAAGGGGAATCACTCACGGCAACTATCCGTAAAAAAGTGCCTACCGCTCAATCCCGAAAGTTAATCCCGCAGTAGATTATCCCACAGAGGCAGGTTGTTATCTTCGCGGAAATCATTATTCACCTGTGGCTGTGGTGGTGTGCTTAAATGCGCCTTACGGTACTATGCCACCTGAGGTACAAAGCATTCCCCCCAGAAATCGATAAGTTGGTCAGGTCAGCCGTAGAAACTGGAGCTGTGC
>DYGU01000020.1 GCA_020724525.1 Dehalococcoides mccartyi | reverse complement strand
ATGGGGTAAAAAATAAAAAGGGTGCGCAGGCTTGACAAAACTGTGCGCTCATGGGGGGTAAAATTGGATTTTGAATTTAGTGAAGAACAGAAAATGTTTAAGCAAGCTATCCGCGACTTTGCCGAAAAGGAAATTTCCCCCTTAGTTGACGAAGCGGAAAGGACGGCTACCTTCCCCCTCCAATTATTCCCCAAAATGGGAGAACTCGGCTATTTGTGTCCCAGGTATCCACCTGAATACGGTGGTGCTGGCATGGGCAAAATAGGAGACTGTATTATGGTTGAAGAAGTAGCCTATGTTAATGTGGGCATAGCCGCCGGCACTATGGTTACTGGGGGAATTGGCACTTCAGCCATCTATGTCCGTGGCAACGAAGAGCAGAAGCAAAAATATCTGGTACCAGCTATTAAAGGACAGAAGATAGCTGCTTTTGGGCTTACCGAGCCTAACGCCGGCTCCGATGCTGCCGCTATAGAAACCACCGCGGTCAAGAAAAATGGTAAATATGTTATTAATGGCACTAAAATCTTTATCACCAATGGAACCACTTGTGACTTTGTCTGTGTTGCCGCCTATACCGACAAAAGTAAAGGTGCCGGGCGTGGGGTCAGCTTATTTATTGTAGAGAAGGACACACCCGGATTCAAGCGTTCCAAGCTCCACAAGTTCTGTTCCCGCCCTGGCGAAACCGCCGAACTAACCTTTGAAGACTGTGCTGTCCCGGAGGAAAACCTCATTGGAGAGGAAGGTAGAGGTTTCCCCTACATCATGGAAGTTCTATATGGCGGTAGAATCTCCCACGCTTCCCGAAGTCTCGGCTTAGCCCGAGCCGCTTACGATGCCGCTCTTAAATATGCCCAAGAAAGAGTCCAATTTGGGCAACCTATCGCCAAATTCCAGACCAATACCTTCAAATTAGCCCGAATGGCTATGGACCTGGAAGCCGCCCGCTGGCTAATCTACTATGCTGCCTGGCTTTATGACCAGAATCAGCCCCACGTGAAAGAAGCAGCTATGGCGAAGCTTTTTGCCAGTGAAGTGGCAACACGTATAACTACTGAAACCATGCAAATTTACGGTGGCTATGGTCTCACCGAAGACTCCATAGCCCAGCGCTATTTCCGCGATGCCCGGCTGGCAACCATTACTGAAGGTACCTCCGAAATCCAGCAACTCGTTATCTCACGAGAAATCGGCATCCGCTAAAACCACTATAAATCACCCGGCCATTTTTAAACGATGGCTGTCCAACTAATGTAGTGCGAGGCTTTAGCCTCGCTACAAAAAAGCGACCCTAAAGGGTCGCACTACATTGAAAATAAATTGTTGATAAACACTCTCTAACCCCTGACTGCGATTATCACAAGAAGGAGGTTTGAAATGGCAGAATGGCATGAGTACCCCGGAGGGGTATACAAAACAAAAGAAGATTTATACCGGGAGCTTAAGGAAAGGCAAGAAAAGATAACACAAATGGGGGATCCAAAGATTCTTGAGAAGCGCCGCCAGACAGGACAGCTAAATGCCCGAGAAAGGCTTGAATACCTCTTCGATGGTGGTGACTATACGGAGATAGGAATGCATATAAAGCACCGGACAGTCCATTTTGGGATGGACAAAGCCTGGGTGCCCGCTGAGGGGGTTATCACCGCCTTTGGGAAGGTGAACGGTCGCTGGGTAGTCAGTTTCTCCGAGGATTTTTCTTCCATGGCTGGAACCTTTGGTGAATACCACGGCAAAAAAGAAACCTACGCTATCCAGTTCGCTATGGAAAAGGGCTTGCCTGTCATAGGCATGAATGACTCGGGAGGGGCCAGACTCCATGAAGGGATGGACACCCTCGAAGCTTATGGCTGGCTTTTCAGGATGCAGGACCTGGCTTCAGGTGTCATACCTCAGATAGCTCTACTGTTAGGTCCGTGTCTTGGCGGTCAGGCTTATCACCCCATAATGCAGGATTTTCTCATTCAGGCCAGAAATACGGGTTTTATGGGCATTGCTGGTCCTGCCTTTGTCAAAACACAGATTGGGGAGGAGATCAGCCTGGAGGAGCTTTCCGGCTGGAAAGCCCATGCCGTTAAATCGGGACAGACCCATGTTTTAGCCGAAGATGACAAAGACGTTATAAATAAAGCTAAGGAGCTTTTAGCCTTCTTTCCTTCCAATAACCGAGAAAAACCGCCTCGCATCAAAACCGAAGACCCACCAGACCGTTTAGCTAAGGAGCTGGATGGCATAGTCCCGGACGAGCCTTTTAAGCCCTTTGATATGAAAAAAGTAATAACAGTAGTAGTTGACGATGGTTACTTCTTTGAAACGCTGGGACTATATGCCAGGCACTTGATTACTGGCTTTGCCCGATTTAACGGTCGTCCTGTAGGAATAGTAGCCAACCAGCCTATGCAGGCTGCTGGCATGTTAGACATTAATGCTTCAGATAAAGGTGCCAGGTTTATAAGATTTTGCGACCTATTCAATATACCCTTGGTCACCTTGGTTGACTGCCCCGGTTACATCATTGGTTCCCAGGCAGACTGGGCTGGGATTTTGCGCCATGGGGCTAAAATGCTTTATGCCTGGTCTGATGCCACTGTGCCCCTCATCTCCATCATTGTCAGGAAGTCCTATGCTGGAGCCCATTATGGAATGCTGGATAAAAGCATCGGAGCTGACTTCGTCTTTGCCTGGCCCACAGCTCGCATCACTATCGTCGGCGCCGACACCGCTGCCAGTGTTATCTTCGCCCGGGAGATTAGAGAATCAGAAAATCCGGAGGAGACAAGAAGGAAGAGAATTCGGGAATACAGTGAAATTTACGAGAATCCCTATGTCAGCGCTGAGCGTGGATACACTGATGATGTCATTATGCCTCACGATACCAGAAAATACATCAACCAGGCTCTCAACCTTCTCGAGAACAAATTCGTTACCCCAGGAACTTGCCCATGGAAAGTCTGGAGGAAGTATTCCAATATCAACTTGTAATAAGGAGACAAACCGTGGCACAAGAAACTATAGAAGTCCCTCTGGTAGGCAAAGTTCTCAAGGTCAATGTTAACCCCGGAGACAGAGTAAAAGAAGGGGACGAAATCTGCATCATAGAGTCCATGAAGATGGAAAACTCCATCCTTACCCCCGTCTCCGGGGCAGTGAAAGAAGTAAAGGTCACCTCCGGACAGGTAGTCAAAGCCGGCGAAACTATCGCCGTCATCGAGTATTAGGTTAAGAGAACATTTATTGCCATTGCGGGCCAAAAAACCCCACAAAATCATAAATTTTGTGGGGACCCCGGGTTCCCAGCCGAATCTGTGATTCGGCTGGGTGTAGAAGGCGTGACAATCCCAAACAATTTCAACCTAACCTTGACGCTCTATTTAGTTTCTGTTAAACTCACCCCGTAGTGCCCAGAAAACAGATTGAAATCCCCCGCCACAAGCCATTAGCCACAGGGCTAGTCCAGGTCTTTACCGGTGATGGCAAGGGGAAGACTTCAGCGGCTCTGGGGACGGTGGTTCGGGCTTCAGGGCACGGACTTAGAGTCTATATTGCCTTTTTTATGAAAGGTAAATTCCCTTACGGGGAACAAAAAATTTTAGCCCAGTTCCCTAATGTTACTTTTGCTACTTTCGGACACCAACACTTTGTCAACCCGAATAATGTCACAGAGGAAGAAAAGACTGAAGCTAGAAGAGCCCTTGAAGCCTCTCGCCAAGCAATGCTTAGCGGCAATTATGATATAGTGGTTCTGGACGAAGTGAATGTCGCTGCTGGCTGGAAACTTATTGACCTAAATGAGGTAATAAAGCTAATTAAAGAGAAACCAGAAAAGGTGGAACTTATCCTCACCGGTCGCTATGCCGACCCTAAACTCCTGGAACTGGCTGACCTGGTGACTAATATGGTCAAGGTAAAGCACCCCTATGATAAGGGGGTTTTGTCGCGAAAAGGAATTGACTGTTAAAAACCCCAGCGTAGGTAGCGTTTAAAGGCAGGACCGCGGTCAAAAGCAATAAGCTCCGCTGGGGACCCCGGAGAAAAAGTAATAAGGGGTCCCCATCACGGCTTATTGCTGAAGGGTAAAGTCCAAGGATAGATGCTATCCGTGATGGGGTTAAAAGAGGAGGTACTATGCGGGAGCTGAAGGACGAAATGAGTCGAAAAGTCGCTGAATGGTATGCCAGAGCCCAATGTTTCCCGGAAAGACAGGATACCTCTATTACCACTTCCAGCGTTCCTATTGAGCTAACTACCTCTATGACCATCAACGGACCGGCGGCTGTTATCTGGGCAATGTACCTGGCTAATGCCCAAAAGCAGGGTATACCCCTGGATAAGCTTGGGGGCACTATTCAAAATGACATCCTTAAAGAATATATGGCACAGAATACCTATATTTTTCCACCAAAACCGTCTACGCGCCTCATCGTCGATACCTTTGAGTTTGGTATGAACCATGTTCCGCGCTGGAATACTATCAGCATCAGCGGCTATCATATCCGAGAAGCAGGAGCTACCGCAGTTCAGGAGCTGGCTTTTACCTTAGCTGATGGTTTAACCTATGTCCAGGCTGGCATTGACCGTGGGCTTAAGGTAGACGACTTCGCCCCCAGACTCAGCTTCTTCTTCAATTGCCACAATGATTTCTTTGAGGAAATTGCTAAGTTCCGAGCCGCCCGTCGCATCTGGGCACGGGAAATGAAACACCGCTTTGGTGGCAGTGAGCGCTCTCAGTGGCTCCGCTTCCATACTCAAACCGCTGGTTGCTCTCTTACCGCTCAGAAACCAGAAAATAATGTTGTCCGGACTACTATCCAGGCTTTAGCCGCCGTTATCGGTGGCACCCAGTCCCTCCATACTAACTCTATGGATGAAGCTTTAGCTTTACCCTCCGAATTAGCTGTCCGAATTGCCCTGCGCACCCAGCAGATTATCGCTCATGAAAGTGGTGCCACCAATACTATTGACCCCCTCGGCGGTAGCTATTTTGTCGAAGCCCTCACCAACCAGATGGAAAAAGCTGCCTATGACTACTTTGCTAAAATTGACTCTATAGGTGGTGTCATCCCTGGTATCGAGTCAGGTTTTTTCCAGAGAGAAATTGCCGAATCAGCCTACCGGTATCAACGAAAAATAGATGCCAAAAAGCGAATTATCGTTGGCGTTAACGAGTATATTGTGGATGAGCCTATTACTATCCCCATCCTCAAAATGGATGAACAAGGGGAGAGAAGACAATGAGCTGGTTTCGGCAAAGCTGGAAGCTTTGCGTCAAGCTGCCCAGAGGACTGATAACCTTATGCCGTTTATTCTGGAAGCAGTAAGGGCTTATGCCATTCTTGGGGAAGTCTGCGGCGTTCTGCGAAAGGTCTTCGGTGAATATCACCTGCCAGCCCTGGTCTAATACTTTAGGGAGGATTACAAAATGGAAATCGAGGAAAGGAGGGCAAAGATTAGGGGGGCTTTTGAGCAAATGAATCGCCGGTTAAATGACCTTAAATGGGAAGCCCGCATTTGGTTTATCATCCTTTTGGTGGTATTGACTGCCTATCAGTTTATTAGTTAAAGGAGGAGGTAGCATGATTATAACCTTAAGCGTAATCAAAGCTGATATCGGTGGTTATGTTGGTCACTCCAGCTCCCACCCGGAAGTAATTAAGAAAGGGGAAGAAAGCCTATCTAATGCCCTCAAGAAAGGGCTCCTTACTGATTACCATGTCACCCGATGCGGTGATGACCTTGAACTAATAATGACCCACCAGCATGGGGAAGACAGTGACCTTATTCACAAACTTGCCTGGGATACCTTTGTTGACTGCACCCAGGTAGCCAAAAAATTAAAACTTCACGCCGCCGGTCAAGACCTTCTAACCGAAGCCTTTACCGGCACTGTTAAGGGAATGGGTCCAGGTGTTGCCGAGATGCAATTTGATGAGCGGGAAGCCGAGACCATAATCATCCTCATGGCAGACAAAACGGCTGCCGGTGCCTGGAACCTGCCTTTATATAAAATCTTTGCCGACCCCTTCAACACTATCGGGCTAGTCATTGCCCCTAATATGCATACCGGCTTCTCCTTTGAAGTCCACGATGTCAAGCTGAGCAAAAAGATTATTTTCAATGCCCCGGAGGAAATCTACGATATGCTTGTCTTCCTCGGCTCTCCAAGTCGCTATGCCGTTAAAGCCGTCTACCATCGGGAAACCAAAGAAATTGCCGCTGTCTCCTCCACCCAGCGCCTGGCTCTTATCGCCGGCAGATATGTCGGCAAAGACGACCCGGTCTGCATTGTCCGGTCCCAGGGACAATTTCCTGCCGTCGGTGAAATCCTAGAACCCTTTACCTCTCCCCATATCGTAGAAGGCTGGATGCGCGGTTCCCATCACGGTCCGTTAATGCCAGTAGCCATTAACGACAGCAACCCTTCCCGTTTTGATGGTCCACCTCGGGTAACCGCTCTCGGTTTTCAGCTTTCCTCAGGTAAGCTCATTGGACCTCGTGACCTCTTTGATGACCCGGCTTTTGAAGAAGCTCGATGCCAGGCTAATGCTATAGCTGATTACCTGCGCTGTCTCGGTCCCTTTGAGCCCCACCGCCTCCCCCTGGAAGAAATGGAATATACCACTATGCCCCAGGTAATGAAAAAGCTTGAGGGAAGATTTGAAGACCTGTAGCCAGCCAACAAAACTGAAAATTCTCCTGGCTACCTCTAACCCGGGTAAGCTCGCTGAATATCGCCAGCTGCTCCAAAATTTCCATTTAGTAACACCAGTTGATATGAGACTTAATATAACTTTAGCCGAACCAGCAACTACCTATGAAGAAAATGCCCGCCTTAAAGCCGTTACTACTGCCCGCTTAAGCCAGCTCGTCACCTTAGCCGATGACTCCGGGCTGGAAGTTGATACCCTTGGTGGTAAGCCCGGTAGCCACTCAGCTCGCTTTGCCGGTAACCAGGCTAACGACACCGATAATATCACCCTTCTCCTCTCTCTACTTAAAGATGTCCCCTGGGAAGGTCGCACCGCTCGCTTCGTCTGTGTCATTGCTGTCGCTATCCTAAATGGTAAAGTAGAGCTATTTCATGGCGACTGCTCCGGCTTTATCACCTTTGAACCCCGGGGAACTAATGGCTTTGGCTATGACCCTGTCTTTTACCTCCCAGAGTTAGGCAAAACTATGGCTGAGCTCCCCTTAGAGATAAAAAACAAAATCAGCCACCGCGGCAAAGCCGCCACAAAAGCCTTAAAATTCCTGGAGAAACTTTATGACCGGTCTCTCTGATTCCTTCAATCGCCCTATAAACTACCTACGCCTTTCCGTTACCGACCGCTGCAATCTGCGCTGTCGCTATTGTCTTCCCGAAAATGGCATTCCTCTTCTCCCCCGCAGCGACCTTCTTTCCTTTGAAGAGCTCGTCTCCATTGCCAAAATTGCTGCCGAACTGGGCATCACCAAAATAAGACTCACCGGCGGTGAGCCCCTTGTCCGAAAAGACTTGCCCAGGCTTGTCGAAATGTTAGCCAGGATAGACTCTATTGACGACCTCTCCCTCACCACCAACGGTGTCCTCCTTCGCCACCAAGCTAAAGAATTAAAGCAAGCTGGCTTGAATCGGGTCAACATTAGCCTCGATTCACTGAAACAAGACAAATTTCACTACATTACCCGGCAGGATAAGCTTAAAGAAGTCCTCAAGGGCATTCAGGCAGCCAGTAGAGCCGGCCTTAGCCCTATCAAAATCAACATGGTCGTTCTCCGCGGCATTAACGATGATGAAATAATTGACTTTGCCCGCCGCACTATCAATGATGGCTGGCACGTTCGCTTTATTGAACTTATGCCTCTCACCCCAACCACCCACCCAGCTACCTTTGTGCCGGCTTCCGAAATAAAAACACGCCTCCTCAGCCTCGGTGACCTGAAGCCATCCCTGCCCCCCCACGGCATCGGTCCCGCCCGCTATTTCCACCTCCCCAGAGCCAGAGGCACTATTGGCTTCATCACCCCGGTAACAGAGCACTTCTGCATCTCCTGCAACCGCCTCCGCCTCACCACTGACGGTAAACTCCACGCCTGCTTGATGAGTGACGATGAGACTGACTTGCGTCCGGCTTTGCGCCGCGGCGCCTCCCCCCTTCAAATAAAAAGACTTATCCAGCAAGCAGTCTACGCTAAGCCCCCCCACCACCACCTTGCTGAAGGCATTACTCCAGCAAAAAGTGCCATGTCAAAAATAGGAGGCTAAGATCAGCAAGAATAATCCTTTACTCAGGGTGCCCAAGAGAGGCTCTTCTTCTGTCATTGCGAGCGCAGCGAGGCAATCTCAACTTGATAGAAATTCTCCGGGGGTGAGGTCAGAAAACATCCGCATGGTCGATATTACCCAGAAACCGGTAACCCAGAGAGAAGCTACTGCCACCGGGAAAGTCACTATGCAAACATCAACCCTCGACCTTATCAAGCAAGGCAAACTCCCTAAAGGAGATGTCCTCACCACTGCCCGTATTGCTGGTATTGCTGCGGCTAAAAATACCCATCACCTTATCCCCCTGTGCCACCCCCTCCTTATAGACCATATCATTATTGACTTCTCCCTCAATGAGGAGACATCGTCCGTAGACATCGTGGCTACTGTTAAAGGCAGCGGCAAGACCGGCTTTGAGATGGAAGCCCTCACTGCTGTTGCCATTAGCGCCCTCACCATCTACGACATGTGCAAAACTGTAGACCAGACCCTACGCCTCGAAGATATCCGCCTCCTCAAGAAAAGCGGTGGTAAGTCTGGCACGGTTATCCTTAAATAATGTCTCAACTTTTCCTGTCTCTATCTCTTTCCCCATCTTTAAGAGTGTTTATTTTGTCACCCTCACCTTATTCTTCTCCATTCAAGGGAGAGGGTAGGTGAGGGTTTCTCCGCTTTGTTCAAGGTGATGGGTAAGCGTTAGTAAACAATCTCCCTCATCTCCTTGACCTGACTCCACCATCGTGCTATTCTACTTCTTACTTATAACCCAATGTAGCGCGAGGCTTTAGGGTCCCCACAAAATCAAAGATTTTGTGGGGTAATTTAGCCTCGCCAAGGAGGTAACCTATGAAACTTTTCTGTCTTCAAGAAAACTTAGCTAAAGGTCTTTCTATAGTTGGCAGAGCTGTCGCTACCAGGACTACCTTACCCATCACCCAGAATGTACTTATTGCCACTGACGAATCTCGCCTCAAACTCTCAGCTACTAATCTGGAAATGGCTATCACCTGCTGGCTTGGAGCTAAAGTGGAAAAAGACGGCGCCATTACCATCCCCGCCCGACTCCTCACCGAATTTATCAATTCCCTGCCCCCTGACCGCGTTGACCTCAGTCTCACCCAGCGCACTCTGGAACTCAAAAGTGGTCGTTTTGAAGCCCGTATTAACGGCATTGATGCTTTAGACTTCCCCCCCATCCCCCAGATTGCTAACGGCATTAACACCACCATTGAAGTTAACGCCCTGAGAGAGGGCATCAGTCAAGTTGTCTTCGCTGCCGCCACTGAAGAGTCCCGCCCGGTATTGACCGGCATCCACACCGAATTTGATGGCGACAGGCTCACCTTAGCTGCCGCCGATGGCTTCAGACTGGCTGTCCACAAAACCAACCTCCTCTCCCCGGTTAGTGGCAAATCAGCCATAATTATCCCCGCCCGCACCCTAACTGAACTCAGCCGCCTCCTTGCCGACCAAGAAGAGCCGGTGACTATCACCGTAAAGCAGCCAAAAAGTCAGGCTTTCTTCCGCCTCAAAAACATTGAAATGGTCTCCCAGCTCATCCAGGGCACCTTCCCCAATTATTCCCAGCTCATCCCCCAAAGCTATGCCACCCGAGCTGTAGTTGATGTGGCTCAATTTTCCCGGGCGGTCAAAATGTCGGCTATCTTTGCCCGGGATGGTAGTGGCATTGTCCGCCTCGTCATCACTCCTAGGGCAGAGCTTACCCCGGGCAAAATGACCATCTCCGCCCGAGCCGAAGAAATTGGCGACAATATCGGCGAAATTGACGCCTTGATAGATGGTGAGGCAGCCAAAATCGCCTTTAACGCCAAATACCTTACCGATGTCTTAGGCGTCATCCACCAGCCCCAGGTAGCTCTGGAAATCACCACCCCCTCCAGCCCCGGCGTCATCCGCCCCGTCGGCGTCGACAACTACGTCCACGTCGTCATGCCCATGTTCGTCCAATGGTAACACCGTCTTCATACCACCAACAAAAACTGCCACGCCAAAGACAAACTCAAGGAGAGACACCGAAGCAACTCTTTCCAGCAAGCAAAAAGGGGAAGCTATCCAGCTGGGATATAAATACTTCTTTCCTATTTGCATCAGTGGGTATCGATAAGAGATGTAATGTTGTTTTTGTCAATGGTAACAAGGTCTTTATAGGTGACGTTCCTTTTGCCTTGTTCCTAAAGCTGGTAGGAGAGCTCTCCAGAAACAAGCAAGGGACAGTTAATAGGAGAAAATGAAATTTCGGACTGGTTGTGAAATAATAAGGCAAAACATGGGCAAGTCTAACTGGCTTTAACGGCAACCTTGTATGATTCCTCCTTCGGAATCTCCTCACCATCCTCTTTCATACATTCCAGATGAAGTTCAATAGCTTCTTTAATGTTCTTTAGCGCCTCGTCTTTGCTCTTACCTTGCGACACGCAGCCAGGAAGCGCTGGGACCTCAACCCAATATCCTTCAAACTCCTCATCTTTATGCAATATCACTGTATATTCAAGTACCTTAGTGTCCATCTTGCTTACTCCCTCAAAAGTTCTAAGAACTCCTTAATTGTTAAGCCCGCCTTCTTAATTTCATGCATTAGCAAACCAACACTTAACTCATCGTGAAGGGGAATTGTCAGCCTCGGGCTCCCCGCCTCTACCAAATTTACGTGGTCTCCTCTTCCCTTTCTCACACTGTAGCCAAACTTCTCAAACGCCTTCACTGCCTGGCGACCACTTATGCCCCTGAGTTTCCTTCCGCCACCACTCATTCTCTGTTTTGATTGTATCTTGGCTGGACATAAGATGCAACTATCTGTAGGCTCACATGGTGTTAAATTTTGTTATAATTTTACTTTACAGAAGAAGTAACAAAATGGTATGTTATTTATGTCATTATTTAACACACATCCCTATGTTTGTCCAATGGTAGCAAAGTATACAAGATAACTCCCTCAGATAAGGTCTCAAGCCAAGGAGGGAAGGGGCATGGGTTTTGTTTACACAAATGTGACAATTCACGGGCAAAAAACTTCCCGGTTAATAAAAATGCTTGTCGACACCGGCTCTACCTACATAGTGCTAAACCAAAAGACAATTGAAGAGCTTAAACTTTGGCAAACTCCGTATAAGGTAAACTTGACTTTAGCCGATAAAAGAAGCGTTGAAGCTAAGCTATTTTTGGGCGAAGTAGAGGTGGGGCAAAGAAAAGGCCCAGCTTTTATTGCCGAACTTGACACACCCACATCTCTTATTGGTGTCTATGCTTTAGAAACATTGGGATACAAGATAAATCCGAAGACGGGTAACCTGGAAGAAATAGCACCAGAAGGCGGATTTTTGCTGGCAACCGCTGGCGTCGACAACCACGTCGTCATGCCCATGTTTGTTCAGTGGTAACCAAATGGGGTATACTTATACCAGCGTTGAATTTGAAGGCAATAAAGGCAAAAGAAGTCCCCGAACTTTAATAGATACCGAAGCTACTTTTATCACTCTACCCCCTGAACTTGCCGAAGAAATCGGGATCGCCAAAGTGCCTGGAAAACTAAAACTCAAATTAACTAATGGGGTGCAAATAAAAGCTCAAGCAAGCTCAGTTATTATTGAAATAAAAGATAGGCGAGTGCCAGCCACCGTTGTCATATTACTAGGTTCAGAACCTCTCCTCGGCACCGAAGCCCTGAAAGCGTTGGGACTAAAGCCCAACCCCCAGACCGGAGAATATACATTGAGGGTGTGATGGAGGATTCATTAAAAATTTCTTTAGCTGCGGTAATTCACGATTGGGGGAAGTTTGCCCAACGCAGTCATCTCTGGAAAGGTGACCACGCTGAAATTGGAGCTAAGTTAGTGGACAAGCTTAATTCTCTCTTCCCCAATGATTGGCTTGATGACCTTCGCGATGCCGTGGCAGAACATCACCAAGAAGAAAGCAAGAAAGAAATTGTTCAACTGGTGAGAATAGCTGATCACCTCTCAGCTAAGGAGCGCATAAAAAAGGAGTATCCCCAAAAAGATCCAGAGCAAACCCCCCTCATTTCTGTATTTTCCACCGTTGATATCGGCTTTACTGTGCCATCTGATTGTGGCACAGAAAAGCCGCCTGATTGCGGATATCATCTTAAAGCTTTATCACTAGAAGAAAATACTTTATTCCCAGAAAGCCAACCCAGTGTCAATCCCCAAACTTATGAGACCCTCTGGGAGAAGTTTGAAAAAGATGTCACTACCCTCTCCTTATCGGGTAAGATAGATAGCTGGGGTCGTTTTACCTCTTTCTTAGCTCTTTTAAGAAAATATCTTACTTTTGTTCCCTCTGCCACCCCTTGGGAGGAAGATGAGGAATTTCGCACCTTCCCTGATATCTCCTTATTTAACCACCTCAAGACCTCTGCGGCAATTGCTTCTTGCCTTAATCGGCTTTGGTGGTTAGAGGAGCTTTATTTACGGAAGAGGACTGATAATAAACCCTTAGCTTATATACTTCGTGGAGATTTTTCAGGTATTCAAGATTTCATTTATCGAGTCGCCCGGATAGAAGAAGATAGACCCTTCAAGAAATTAGCCTGCCGTCTCCGCGCTCGCTCCTTCTATATCTCCATCCTCACTACTATTATTACTGAATGGCTGATGCGAAAGCTTGAGCTAACCACAGCTAACATCCTTTTTGAAGGCGGCGGACATTTCGACCTCCTCCTTCCTATTAATGAAAAAAGCCAGGAGGAGCTTAACCAAGCCCTTAATGAGCTAAACAAATGGTTTTTGGAGGAATTTGAGGGTGAACTAGGACTTGTTACTGTAAAAGAAGAAGTTTATGAAGAAGATTTTAGTGACCTTAGAAATATTTATAAGAAGCTTGAAGAGAAATTAGCCTTAGCAAAGCTTAAAAAATGGCACAATTATCTAACAAAGCCCAATTTTCTTTCTCCCCCAGAAGAAAAATACTATTCCTGTCGGGTATGTCAGTTAAAACCTCTACCAGAAACTGGTATTTGCTCCCTTTGTGAGAAGCATGCCAAAATCGGGGAAGAGCTTCCTGTGGCTACTCATCTTGCTTTCATCTATAGCGCCCCAACCAAAAAAGATTGTTCAGCCAAAGATTGTTTGACCTTTGAAGCTCCCTTAAATGTGGTGATAAAACTCCTTAACGAGGAAAAGAAAGAGAAATGGCTTCGGCAATTTAATCCTTCACAGGAAGCAATCCTCTATTCCCTCAATAACACTGATTTTATTTCCAATAATACTCCTAAAGGACTGGGAATCGGTTTTCGCTTCTTAGCCAATCAAGTCCCTATCGCCAAAGAAGACCTTCTCCTTTTAGGAAGGGAAAAAGAAGAGACTACTAGAAAGGGGGAAGGATTAGATTTTGAAGAGATAGCTGAGATAGGGAGGGGTTCTAAAGATTTAGGCATCCTTAAAGCAGATGTTGACCATTTAGGTTTTATTTTGAGTGAAGGGCTTCATCATCCAAGTATCTCTCGCCTTTCTACATTTAGCGACTTTATTGAGATATTCTTCTCCGGCTGGATAAATATCCTGTGTCAGAACCAATTTGTGGAATGGAAAAAGAAAGAACATCCCTGGACACAGAAAATCAGTGGTCTATTTTATGTGGTGTATTCAGGTGGAGATGACCTTCTTCTCATTGGTCCGTGGCAAGAGATATTAGAACTAGCTCACAAACTCAATGATGATTTCACCAAATATACTTGTGATAATCCCAATATCACCCTTTCCGCAGGTATCTCTATAGTCAAACCGTATTATCCGGTGCACCGGTTTATCTCCCTGGTGGCAACCGCATTAAATAAAGCTAAAGAAGAAGGAAGGAAATCCATCAACTTCTTTGATAAAAGTTTTTCCTGGAAAAGTGGCTTGATGAACTATGAATTGTTCCTTGAATTTGCTCGGAGGCTGTCAAAACACGTAACGGAAGCTGAAATTCCCCGAGGGCTTTTACATGACCTGGGGAGACTTCATCAGCTCTATAGCCAAAATCAAAATAAGGACGAAAAGCCACTGCTTACTCCGGCTCTTTATTATACTATGGTGCGTCGCCTTAAACCTGAACTATGCCAGGAGATACTGCCTGAGATTTTAGAACAAATTAGAGTGGGTTGCTTCAAACCACTTATCCAATATATTTTGTTGGCTACAAGAGAGGAGGGGGAAAGATGCCGTTGACACTAAAAGAGATTAAAGGCAAGCTTCAAAATCTGGAAAGGCTAAGGGAACTAAGACGGGAGGATTTTGCTGAAGAGGGTGGCTATGCCGATAGTTTAGCTGAGGATTTTAGAGATAACCTTAAGCCAACTCAGCTTTTTAAAGTCTTTCATGAGATAAAGAGGGTGCAAAGAAGAATCAGAGGAAACCCGGATGAAAAATTTGACCGCGGGGAAATACTTGGTTTACTTCCAATACTTGCCTATTCTACAGGTAGAGGACTTATGCCTAAAGATTTCTACGATATCCTTAAAATATGCTTAAGTAAAGAAAAACTTGAAATAAATAAAGATTTCCTTCGCCTGGCTGAATTTATGGAAGCAATAATAGCTTACCACAAATACTATAAATATCGAGAAGCTACAAAAGGAGGCAGCTATGGAATTTAAAGGCAAATATGTGCTTAAAGGCAAAATCAAGTGCCTTACCGGGTTACACATTGGAGGGACAACGGAGGGGGTTGAAATTGGAGGAGTTGATAAACCGGTAATCAAAGACCCCCTTACCGAAGAGCCTTACATTCCAGGTTCATCCTTGAAAGGCAAACTAAGAAGCCTTCTAGAATGGATTTTTGGGTTTATTAAGCCCCATGAAAAACACCGAGAAGCTTACCTTGCTTATGATTGCCGCGAGCTTAGAGAAGAGAGGGAGAAAAGTGATACCTCAGAATGGGATAAGGCTTACACACTAGGTGGACTCTTTGGACCAGCTTCTGACGACTCAAAAGTTAGAAAAACAGCCGGTCCAACTCGTCTTACCATCCGAGACTCTTTCCCCACTCAAGGAACTAAGGAAATGTGGCAGCAGTGGTTAGGAGACGGAATTCATACTGAAATAAAGGCAGAAAATATCATTAACAGGGTTACTTCAGAAGCAACACCCCGTTCTATAGAACGAGTTCCCAAAGGCTCTGAGTTTGAATTTACCATGTTTCTTGATGAATACAAGGATGGAGAAAGTAAAGAGCTTTTCAAACACCTCCTCCTCGCAATGTGCCTCTTAGAAAATAGCTCACTTGGTGGTTCAGGGTCAAGGGGTTATGGGGAAGTATGCTTTGAGGACCTTAAACTGGAGTGGCGCTGTGTGGAGAACTACTACAAAAAGGGAGAAAAACCAAAGCCAATAACTCTCCCCGGAGCTACACCAAGGGAAATTTTTGAAAAATTTGACCAGATTAAATGGGAGCAATAATGCCAAATTATGTAGTTTATTTCATTCCAAAAGGCTCCTTGCACGCTGAAGAACTGGGCTCAGGCACTATTTTTGGTGCCCTTTGTTGGGCAATAGCCATCCTCGGACTTTACGATGTAAGTAAACTACTCCAGGAGTTTCGAAATTCTCCCTTATTTGCCTTTAGCTCCGCTTTCCCCTTCCTTAGTCAGGGGAATAACCGGCTTCATTTCTATCCTAAGCCTTACCTTCCTGAGCTTTCGACAAAACAGGTGGAACTGCTTGCTTCTAAAAAGCAAAAAGAAAGTCCAACAATGCCTCTGAAACAAGCTAAATTGGAGGTTATCAGGCAAGCCAAATCAGTCAAGGAATGCCATTGGGTATCTGAAGCTTTGTTTAATGGGATCGTGCGTGGTGAAATTAACCAGGAAACCCTCTGCCAGAACCTTGTCCAACGTGGTGGTCTCCCTACCGATATTGAGAAGAGGGGGTCTTTCTTAATAACTTATAAAGAGAGGCGAGAAATCAAGGAAGAGAGAGAAATCTTTTCCCCTCCTCCCTGTCAAACTGATGGCGTGCTTCGTAATCAAATTGACCGCCGCTTGGGCACCACTGCCGAAGGTTTTTTATTTATGGAAAATGAACTCTTCTTTGCCCCGGGAGCTGGATTGTGGTGCTTGGTAATTAGTGAAGGAAAAATAATGGAAACTCTCCTTCGTCCTGCCTTCCGCTATCTAGCCGACACTGGCTTTGGTGGTGAACGAAGCCTTGGTAAGGGACATTTTGAAATTATAATAAAGCCAGCCCCACCTCTCCCAAAAGGAGAAAATGGTAATATTTTCTTAACCCTTTCTTATTACCTTCCTCAAGAAGGCGAAATTTCCTCCGACCCTTACATGGGTTATCGCCTGGTTAACCGTTGGGCAAAGAGGGAGAGTAAATTTCCCTGGTCCTTTGCCCCAACTAAAACTCCCCACACCCGGAAACGGCTGGTGCGCTTGCTTGCCCCCGGCTCCTTAATCCCTGTTTCACAACAAAAGCCAATTTATGGTCGCCTCGCCTCTGTTGCTGATGATGGACCCTGGATTATTTGGCACAGCGGCTTGGCTATCGGCACTTTTGTCCGTGTAGAGAAAGAAAATGAAGCCTCATGAAATCTTTCAAAAGAAAAGAGAGCTTTGTGAAACTTTCCAATTAGAACTGGAAGTGAAGTCGCCCTTATTTATTGGCGATGGAAATATATTAACCCCACTCTCCTGTATAAAAGGAGAGGATAAACTTTACTTTATCAATGTTGAGCATTTCTTAAAAAATTTATCAGAAAGAGAGCGTGAAGCTTATATCCGATGGCTCGAAGATATACTTGGCGAAATGGAAAGGCTAAAGGCAAAAATAGACGAGACAAAGATTGAACACCGTTTCCCCCTCCATCGCCAGTATCGAGAATTAGCCTCCCGCCTCTCTTTAGCTCAATTCATTAAAGACCGTCTCGGCAGGGAACCCGTTTCCCTGGTTAAAAAATTCGGTTCCATCTCTTATTCTACAGGCTGGATGTCTCCCCTCGTCACCACAGACATCCATACCTTTATTAAAAATGCCGATTCCTTCCCCTTTATTCCCGGATCAGAGCTTAAAGGAGCCTGGCGCACTTCCCTACTCTATACCATCCTTAAGGAAAATGAAGACAAATATAAAGTTCTTCAGGAGAATCTCAATTCCTTCGGTAAAACCCTTGGCAGTACAAAAAGGCCCAGAGAAAAGGTAAAAGAATTCAAAGATATAGCCAGGCAAATTGAGAATATCCTCAGAAACAAAGGAGATGACTCCAAATTTGACCTGCTCAGATTTCTCCATTTAGGTGATGCTTCCCTACCTGCTGAAAGTCTTTGCCTTTATATCATTGAGTCTATAGGCGCATCCCGCCCCATTAGAACTGTAGTTGAAGGGATAAAAGAAGACACAAAAACACAAGTTAGATTAGTACTCTTTCGGCAGCAACTTTGTTTTAAAAAAGAATTGGGCTTAGAAAAACTTTCCCTTAACCTTTCCCCGGACAGGCTTCTTCATTCTGCCTATCTCAGGTCAAAGGAAATTCTTTCCGAGGCTGCCCTCTATTTCAAGGATTATCCTCAAATGCAAAAACATATCCTTGAATTAGAAAAAGCCAATGAGCCATCCTCTCCTCTCCTTCGTCTCGGCTGGGGGCAAGGCTTCTTGTCCACCACCATCAATTATTTAGTCAAACAAAAGGACCAAAAACTTTACCAATATGTCCGCGAAGGTTTTTTCTTAATACGGCGCCAGTATCCTTCACCAGGCGATTTTCCCAAAACCCGCCGTGTAGTTAGTGATGGGAAGGGCAAACCCTTAGCCCTCCCAGGCTGGGTGAAAATTAGAATTTTAGGAAAGCCATGATACCCTGGGAAGAATTACGCCCGGTAATTGATTCAGGAATAGAAACTTTAGAAGTTGAGTTGAAGGAGAAATTAGACCTTGACTCAGCAACGGAGAAAAGTAATTTTATAAAAGACATTGCGGCGATGGCAAATATACGGGGAAAGATTGCTTTATTATTTTAGGTGTTATTGACCTTAAGTCCAGGAGACCTGATGGCCCTATTTTTAAAGAATTCACTGTACCAAATCCAGATGATTTTCGGAACCAATTGAACAACATTTTAGAGAATTGGGTAGACCCTCTGGTAGTAGTTCAATATTACCAACAAATACCTCCTGGTGAAACTTTTCCTATTGGTATAATTCAAATTCCTGCTTCTTCATGCCGTCCCCATTTAATTTCTAAGGGTGGTGAAAATATAAGGAGAAACGAAATATGGATACGCCGCAATGGCAAAATCTCTCTTGCTTCACGAGAAGAGATTTTTGAGATATGTGCTGACCGCTTTAAAGAAAAGCACGAAGAAATTCATAGAACTTATCAGGATGTGTTACTAACGCTCCAGGAAAAGCATGGTAAAGAGTTGCAAAGACTCGAGAAAGAATATACGGAATGGACCGGACAGCTTGAGGACCTTTGCCAGGACTTAACCCAAAAGTTGTTGTCTGAAGGAAAGCTAAGTAAAGAGGAGCTAAAGAACCAAATTTCTAGACTCTTTAAATTCTATGACTTAGAAGCACTGCTTAAAAAATGGAACTGGGAAAGGTGGTGAGTTAAATGGGCATTGTTCATCTGGCTGGAATTGGCACTTCACCAGGGGCAGTAACCGCAGGTTTGGCTTACTTGAAAAAGGAAAAACCGGTAGAAGTTGCCTGGGAGATAGTTGAAGAGCTCATTCTTTTTACTTCCCCGGAAGTAAGGTATGGGAAAGTTAGCGCCATTAACTATAGATGGAACCAATATGGTACCACCACCTTCGAATATGGAAGGAGAAGAGAAAGAGAAAATGTCTTAAGCGTAGTAAAAAAATTCTTAAAACAAGAAGAGTTACTTCCTCAATGGGGAAAAATGTATGTCTGGACAGTGGATACTAATGATTTTGATTCTTGTTTTGAGGCAGTGGCTAAAGTAGTAATAGCCAAGGGAGATCCCCAAGGGACGGGGAAGCATCTTTGGGCAAACCTCACCGGTGGGACAAATATTTTAAACGCCGCCATAATGGAGGCCGCTATTCTCAGTGGGCTCATTAGCCGCCTTTACTATACCTTCATTCATAAGGGTTACGAAAAGGATTACGAACCCTGTCTTCAACCACCAGTTAAAAACCGCCCGGATATTTTTAACTTCCGCTGGCTACCTTTCGTCAAAGTTACCTTTGACGAAATATATTACGGGATTTTAGAAGTCCTCCACCAGGTGGGCGATTGGTGCCCGGAAGAGGAAACACTTTCTCGGCTTAAGAACCTTGCGGCAACACGGGGACAAGAGCTTAAACTTGAATTACATCAGTTTAAAACTCAATACCTCAACCACATGGATGGAAGAGAAATAGAAAGAAAGGACTTTGAAAATCGCCTCTCACCATTTGGGGAAAAGATGTTAAACTGGCTGAAAGACCCTTTGTATAGAGCTCTTATCAGGCGCGAAGAAATACCCTTTTATGAACTTATTGACCAATGCCGACAAGAACTGAAAGAGAAGGAATGGCAACTATGATTTTGCTTAATTTTGCTCATCCCCTTACCTCAGAGCAAATTCAGCAATTAGACCTCCATCAAGTGCGCGAAAAAGAGGAAAAAGATATTAAATGCTTTTAAGTGTTTGTGCCATTTTAAAGGATATCCCTCCAGACCTTCCTTTTCCTGGTCGAGCCGCTCATGCTATCTTTCTAAATCTTATTAATAAACATGACCCAGAGTTAGCTAAAGAACTTCATGACCTGGAGACACGAAAACCTTTTACTACTTCGCCCCTTCTTGAGAACACAACTGGAAAGTACCTTCGCTTCACCACTTATTCCTCATCTCTCTCCCACCTTTTCTTAAGTATTCTGACCGGAGATCCCCCTTCTCACATTGAGGTTGATAATAACCTCATCCCCATTGAAGGTTGGTTTTGGGATAATTCTGAAGACTTTGAAGGCAGAAAAATTACCTACTATGAACTTATCGGGCGCTGGCTTTCGGGACGATATTTGCCCCAGTCCATTAAATTAAAATTCCTCTCCCCCACTACCTTCCGCTCTGCTGGAAGAAACCTGCCTGTACCTCTACCCCATCTTGTCTTCGGTAGTCTCATGGAGGATTGGAATGCTTATGCCCCTTTTGCCCTGGGAGAAGAAGTGAAGGAATTCATTAATGAAGCAGTTGCTATCAGTGGCTTTCGTCTTCATACTGAGCTAATCTCTTTAGCCGGGGGGAAGCAAGTTGGCTTTGCTGGAAACTGCACCTATATTGTTACTAAAGAGAACCCTTTCGCCATGGCTTGCCTTCACCTCCTCGCTGACTTTGCTTTCTATGCCAGTGTTGGCGCCAAAACCACCATGGGCATGGGGCAGACACGGAGAATAGGATAAATCAAAGCCAAAGAGGCAGCTATGACATTAGAAGAAAAACTCTTTAGACTTATATCGCGAAGGCGGGAAGAACCAAAGGTAGAATTTAAGGAAACCCTTGACCTTTCTACTTCGCGTAACCAAGCTGAATTCGCCAAATTGGTAATTGCTATAGCCAATACCAAAGGCTGGGATGGCTATATCATAATTGGAGTTAAGGACAAAAGAAATTGTCCCAGTGAATTACCACAAGATTATATAGTAGGCTTTTCAGTTACAGACCCAGACCAACTTGAGCGAAGGATGAACCAAGTAATAAATGAATATTGTCAGCCCCTGTGCCCAATAAGGTATGAAGAGCTCACCTACCCTGACCCACAGAAAAAGTTTGGGGTAGTTATCATCCCCCGCTCGTCTAACCGACCTCATTTGCCTAAACAACAGCGACCGGGAACTCAAGAAGGAGTAACCTACATTCGGCGCGGGGCAATGGTTGTCCACGCCAACCCTGACGAAATTCGCCAAATGATAAAGCAAGATGAGAAAGCGGTTACAGTCATTAACTTCGCCCATCCTTTTAAAGAAACGCCAGAACAAATAGAACAAATCATCGGTTGCCGAATTGAGGAGTTCATTGACTGTCCCACACCTAAACTCGAGCTCCAAGAAGGATTTGAAGCCCAAATAGATAAGCTTATTGATGAGGTACTACTCACCTCTGAGGACTGGCAAACACGACCACTTATTATCAATATACCTACATATCATCTGGCTGCTGTAGTTATTATTGCTAAGCTTCATGGCAGAATGGGTCATTTCCCCTCAATTTTCTATGTAATCCCCGAGAGGGAAGGGGACATTACCTCTTATCCCATTAAAAGAATAATTGACCTTCAAGCTCTCCGTGACCAAGCCAGAAGTCTAAGATAGTCTTACACCAATGCCCATCCTTTATCTCTTAGACCAGGGTTCAACCCTCCATAAGGATGGTGAGGTCTTCACCATCACCAGGGAAGGAAAGGTGGTGGAGAAAATTCCAGCCATCAAGGTGGAGCAGGTGGTCATCTTCGGCAATGTTAATCTGACCACCCCGGTTATCCATTACCTTCTCCAGCAAGGAATTGACTGTGTCTTTTGCTCCAGCTACGGTAAGTTCCACGGTAGACTCATGTCCACCGAATCTAAATTCGGACTTCTAAGACAACGCCAGATGGAAACTATCCTCCAGCCCCAGAAGAAAATAGCTATTGCCACAGCCTTTGTTTACGGCAAGCTCCATAACCAGCGCACCCTCCTCATGCGTTACCGTCGGGAACTTGACCTGCCTCAACTGGAAAAGACCATAACCGAGCTGGACAAAGCCATAGAAAAACTGGAAACTTGTGCTGACCACCCTGTCCTTCAAGGGTTAGAAGGCACCGCCAGCGCCAGCTACTATCGGGCTTTCAAGGACGTCCTAAAACAAGACCTCGGCTTCACCACCCGAGTCCGTCGCCCGCCCACTGACCCGGTCAATTCTCTCCTCAGCTTTGGCTATACTCTACTTGTCTATGCCATCCAGGCTGCTGTTAATATTGTGGGGCTTGACCCCTTCCTCGGCTTTCTTCACTCCGCTGAGCCTTCCCGCCCCAGCCTTGTCCTCGACCTTATGGAAGAATTTCGACCCATTATTGTTGATTCCCTTGTTCTCTGGCTCATTAACTCCAAAGTTGTGACCGAAGCCGACTTCGAGCGTCCCAAAGAAGAGGGTAAAATGGTCATCTTGACCCAAGACGCTATCAAGAAATTCATCCACCATTACGAGCAAAAACTCCAAAGCCAGATTTACCATCCCCGAGCCCATGGACAGGTAAGCTATCGCCGTTGCTTTGAACTCCAGGCTCGGGGACTGGCTCAAGTCATCTTCGGACAGGAAGCAAATTACAAACCATTTTTGGTAAGGTGAAAAAATGTTTATCGTTGTCTGCTACGATATCCCCAGTGACCGAAGACGGGCTAAGGTAGGCAAAATTCTGGAAGGTTTTGGAGCCCGGGTACAAAAGAGTGTTTTTGAGTGTGACCTCAACATAAAGCACCTGCAAAAATTGAAGCAAAAGCTTGCCAGGGTATTGAAAGAAGAGGATTCAGTGCGTTATTATTATCTTTGTGCTCACTGCTTACCTAAAACTGAGGTGGTCAACGGTCCTCCGGTAATCCAGACCCAACTATACTTTGCCGTTTAACCCCCTCGCTATCTGGAACCTTAACAAAAGAATAGTTTTAAGGGAGAAAAGTGAAGTAAAATCACACCCGCTCGCCAAACATATCTAAAAAATAAAGCTGACTGTCAGAAACAACCTAATCCTCGCCAGGGGATTGAAACATGTAAGAGCAAACCTATCCTTCGCTTTCACAATATAGGAAGTCAGAAACAACCTAATCCTCGCCAGGGGATTGAAACCCTCATGGTCGGTATCTATGGAGCGAGGCCAGACTTGATGTGTCAGAAACAACCTAATCCTCGCCAGGGGATTGAAACGTAAGAAATTTCTTCGGTATATATTTGATAATCGTGTCAGAAACAACCTAATCCTCGCCAGGGGATTGAAACTCTAAAATTAAGTCTTGGGTAAACCATTTGTAGCGCCTTCTGTCAGAAACAACCTAATCCTCGCCAGGGGATTGAAACAAAAACCAAAGGTATTTGCACCACAGCTGGGCTTTTGCCAAGTCAGAAACAACCTAATCCTCGCCAGGGGATTGAAACCGTCACCTGAGAGGGCAAATCGTCCTAGACTAAGGTCACTCGTCAGAAACAACCTAATCCTCGCCAGGGGATTGAAACCTAGTCCCATATTTAAGATACAGGCAACAGCTATAAGAGGGTCAGAAACAACCTAATCCTCGCCAGGGGATTGAAACTTATAGCGATCCCTCGCCAGAACCACCCAAAGCCAGACCGTCAGAAACAACCTAATCCTCGCCAGGGGACTCCTACCCCACGAAATCCCTGATTTCGT
>DYGU01000004.1 GCA_020724525.1 Dehalococcoides mccartyi | reverse complement strand
ACCTCCTTTTTTCTTATTTTACAGGTGCACTGTGCGCTCATTTAATTCTCCTTCTGGCGGAGGGGGTGGGATTCGAACCCACGTTCGCCAAAGGCGAAAACGGTTTTCAAGACCGTCACCATAAGCCGCTCGGTCACCCCTCCAAAAACCAGTTTAGTATAGGCAATTAGACTTAATAGCGTCAATCATAGTAAACTCGCTCCGCAGCAAAGATAATTAGAGGAGGTTAATTATGGAAATTGAAATCTTAGCAATATGCGGCAGTCCAGTCAAAGGTGGTAACGCGGAAGCCTTTCTCAGTGAAGCCCTCAAAGCTGCCAAGGAAACCGGCAATGTTAAGACTAACCTCATATCTTTAGCCGGCAAGGAAATTAGAGATTGCCGTCACTGCAACTGGTGTCTTAGAAAGCAGGAAGTGGGCAAGCCCTGTGTCCAGGAAGATGCTATGGCAGAAATATTTCCTGAAATCGTGAAGGCTGATGCCCTTTTGCTGGCAACCCCGGTTTACATTAATCGTCTTTCTGGCTATTTAGCTTGTTTTCTGGACCGGTTCCGGGCTTTTGCCTGGGGTAATGTTTATCATGGGAAATTAAAGAATAAAGTTGGTGGGGCTTTAGCCGTAGCCTGGTTTAGAAATAGGGGTGCTGAAAGTGCCCTGTTAAGCATTGTTTCCGCCTTCCTGGCTTTTGAGATGATAGTGGTAGCTCCCCCTGAAGGTTTGGGCTCCCCCTATGGAGCGGCGGGCATGTCCAGCGACGGTGGGACAGGCAAGTTTAGCTATAAAAATAAACTGGGCGTGCTCCAAGACAAATATGGTCTGAAAGGGGCTCGGGCTTTGGGCAAAAGGGTAGCTGAAATTAGCCGGTTAATTAAAGCCGGGAGCCACGGTAATCATCTCCACCCCCATATACGGCTTTAGCACTTCTGGCACGACTATGCTGCCATCAGCCTGCTGGTAATTCTCCAGAATTGAGATGACCAACCGGGGCAAAGCCACTCCAGAGCCGTTTAAGGTATGGACAAAGCGCGGCTTGGCATCTGGCTTAGGTCGGTAGCGAGTGTTAGCCCGTCGGGCTTGGAAATCGCCACAGTTACTTAAGGAGCTGACTTCGAGCCATTCCCCACATCCGGGAGCCCAGGTCTCAATATCAAAAGCCCTGGTCGCCGCAAAACCTAACTCTCCAGTGCAGAGCTGCATTACCCGATAGTATAGACCTAATTTACGACAAACTTCTTCGGCGTCAGCGACCATTCTGTCCAGTTCTTTGTCTGACTTTTCGGGTTCAGTGAATTTATACAGTTCCACTTTATCAAACTGGTGTCCTCGTTTAATCCCCCGGGTGTCCTTTCCGGCTGCCATTTTCTCCCGCCGAAAACAAGCAGTATAAGCCACATAATAGAGAGGTAACGTCCCCGGTGGTAGTATTTCATCCCGATGCAAATTGGTTAGAGGTACTTCGGCGGTAGGGACAAACCAGAAATCGTCCTCCTCATCGTAGTAAAGGTTATCGGCAAATTTAGGCAGGTTGCCGGAACCTACCATACACTCCCGCTTCACCATAAAGGGCGGATAGATTTCCGTATAACCATGTTCTTTGACATGGAGGTCAAGCATAAAGGCGATAAGAGCTCGCTGGAGATGGGCTCCTAACCCCTTGAGAACATAAAAACGAGTACCAGAAAGCTTTACTCCCCTCTGGAAATCAATAATGCCCAGCCTCTCCCCCAATTCCCAGTGAGGCAACAGGGTAAAGGAGAAGTCCCGGGGCTCACCCCAGGTGCATAACACCACATTATCTTTCTCGCCCCCACCCGAAGGCACCTCAGGCTGAGGCAGATTGGGTAAATATAAAAGGGCATTGTTTAGCTTATCAGCAACTTGTTTGACTTCGTCCTCCAGAGCCGCAATCTGGTCACCAAGACGACGCATTTTGGCAATAAGCTCAGGAGGCTTATCTTTAAGTCTACCCAGCTCCTTACTCATTTCGTTCCGCCGGGCCCGAAGCAGCTCTACTTGATGGAGTAAAGACCGATGGGTCTGGTCAAGCTTCACAATTTCATCCAAGGAAACAGGCTCGCCACGTCTCTGTAACTGGTTTCGGACAAATTCAGGTTGTTCCCGGATAAGCTTTATATCAAGCACCTTATTCCTTTGTCTTTAACTGAGGGAAGAGGATAACTTCACGGATAGATGGTCGGTTGGTAAAAAGCATTACCAGACGGTCGATGCCTGCCCCCAAGCCTCCACAAGGGGGCATACCATATTCCAGAGCCAGCAAAAAGTCCTCATCAACTACTTCCATATCTTCATTAGAACCTCGCTCTTTTAGCTGTTGCTGGAAACGCTGTCGCTGCTCTAAAGGGTCATTAAGCTCAGTAAAAGCATTAGCAATTTCCATGCCACCAATGAAAGCCTCGAAACGCTCCACAAGCCGTTCATTATCCCGCTTTCTTTTAGCCAGGGGAGACATCTCCGCTGGGTAATCAAAAAGAAAGACAGGCTGAATGAGATTAGGCTTGACAAAGATAGAAATTAGCTCATCAATTAGCCTACCTCTGTCTTTACTTGGGTCAAATTCCAGCCCCATTTCCTCCATCCGCCGCCGCAGGGAGACAGTGTCAGGATAGTCCTCAAAATCGATGCCACAATAATTCTTAATGGCTTCCCGCAACGAAATGCGCTGCCACGGTGGTGTTAGATCAATAATATTGTCACCATAACTAAACTTAGTGTCACCTAAGGCTTCTCTGGCAACATAAGACACCATTTCCTCAAGCAGTGACATAATATCTTCATAATCGGCATAAGCCTGGTAACTCTCTAACATAGTGAATTCAGGACTGTGCCTTGTCGAAATGCCCTCATTACGGAAGGTGCGACCGATTTCATAGACTCTGTCAAAGCCACCCACAATTAGTCTTTTCAGATGAAGTTCCAGGGCAATCCGGAGATATAAGTCCTGGTTGAGAGCCTGATGATGAGTGACAAAAGGACGAGCCAGTGCTCCCCCGGCAACGGTTTGAAGCACTGGTGTCTCCACCTCCACAAACCCTCGCTCATCCAGAAAACGGCGCAAAAGGGCAATAATCTGACCGCGCCGGATGAAACCAAGTTTTGCTTCTGCGTTCGAGATAAGGTCAAGATAACGTTGCCGATAACGCTTCTCCACATCAACCAGTCCATGCCACTTCTCCGGAAGAGGCTGAAGGGACTTAGCCAGAAGAGTAAAATCAGATGCTTCAAGGGAAGCTTCGCCGCTTTTCGTCCGGAACAGTCTACCCCTCACTCCAACAATGTCACCAATGTCCAGGTGACGGAGAAATTCATATTTTTCCTCCCCCAAAAGCTCAAAGCGAAAATAGAGCTGAATCTTACCTGACCCATCCCGAATATCAAGAAAAGCTACTTTCCCCATAGACCTCATTGCCATAATGCGCCCGGCTAAGCTTAACTCCTGAGGAAAGACTTTTTGTGACTTTTCCTGTCGTTCAAGGAGGGCTACTGCTTCTTGAGTAGTGTGAGTCCGCTGGTATGAGTGGGGATAGGGGTTTATCCCTAAGGCACGAATCTTTTCCAGCTTTTCCAGGCGTTTCTGGGTCAGATGTTCCAGCCGTGTCGACATTCTTAACTTATTTCCATCACCACCAATTTGAGCACCCCTGCCGGGGTGGGCACTTCAACCTCATCCCCCACCGCCCGACCCAGAAGCGCCTGTCCCACTGGTGACTCATTAGAAATCTTGCCATTAATAGGATTAGCCTCAGCGCTACCAACAATAACAAATTGCTCTATCTTCCCATCCTGATTGCGCAGTAATACCCGGGAGCCAAGAGTCACTCTGCCTGAACCAGTTTTTTGGTTAATAATCACCGCTTTTCTAATCATATTTTCCAGAGTCAGGATTCTGCCCTCGACAAAAGCCTGGTCATTCTTAGCATCTTCATATTCGGCATTATTTTCAGTGCCACCCACCTCTATAGCTCTCTTAATCTTTTCAGCTACTTCTTGCCTTCGCACCGAACGCAAATAGTTTAATTCGGCTTGTAACTTCTTCAATCCTTCCTTGGTAATAAAAAGCTCTTTCTGTCCCACAACGACCCTCCTTGTCGAAAACTTATTCAGTCAGGTATTAAAAAACTGAGAGCTAAGGACTCTCAGTCATACTGCTCAGCCCAAGTTCTTAATTTTTCTTCCGCTTATATTATAGACTGGTCTTTATCTTATTGTAAAGGATGCTATAATAAGAGGTATTACTTTACTTATGAGTTGGTTATAACCATGACAACAATTTCAGTTCTCATACTATTAGGCATTATTGTAGCTATTATTGGTGGTATTGTTGCTGTTATTCGTTTTTTCTCATACTTGGAGGGTCGATTTAGCCGTTTGGAACATGGCCTGAGTGCGCTTAACAAAACAACTAACGGATTGATTGGCTTAGTAGGTCACGTTATTGGGCTTCTGCACAATAGAAAAGCTCTTAGTGGTAGCAAACTTCAAGACATTCTCTAAACTTATGCTGAATTAGCCCGCCTCCCAGAAAGGGCTAGCAACCCATTACTATTAGAGGAACAAACGAGACTAAATACTTATTTAGCAAAAGTAAGAAGGGGCGAATTCTTCTTACCAGACGAAGTTAGAGATTACAACAATTTAGTATCAAAGTTAGAACAAGAAAGGAAAGGTGACCCTGACATTTGGCCTCTAATTTCTCTCGGCGCTTTTCTCCTTGGTCTCTTCTTAGGCTCAAGAAAGAAATAAGGAATAGGACAAGACTTTGGTTTGTGTTTACTTTACTTCCAGGGAAGCTGCTGGCAAAACGGCTTTGTGCGCCACTATTGGCAAAAAATTATTAAAGGAAAATAAACAGGTAAGCTTTTTTAGACCAGTCCGCCTTTCCGAACCAAGTGCTATGGATGGCTACAAAGATACTTCTTTTATCAAGACCGCTCTCGGCTTGGTAGAACCTGTAGATACTTTATCACCCATCCTTCTGTTCCGCCGTGACCTGTGGCATAACCTCACTACAGATGTAGACAATTTCCAGCGGAGACTCAAACAAGCCTATACTACCATTGCCAAGGGTAAAGATTTAGTCCTTATGGAGGGGCTAAGCGAGCTTGGAACAGACAAGGTAACTACTGAAGCCTGCTACCAGATTACCGATACCCTGAATGCTCGAGTTATTATTGTGCTTCGCTATTCCCAAACTTTAGCCATCCCAGAGCTCTCCGAAATTAGCCAGCGCCTGGGGCAAAAACTGATAGGCGTCGTCGTCAATAATATACCCCGGTCCAAGCTAAAAGCAATAACGGAAGAAGCAAAGTCTTTGTTCCAAAAAGAAGGTATAAGAGTATTAGGGTGTCTCCCTGAAGACCGGACTCTCCTTGGTGTCACTGTTGGCGAGCTGGTTAAAAGTTTAAATGGTGAAATTGTAACTTCCCCTGAAGCTGAAAACGAGATAGTGGAAAACATAATGCTGGGAGCAATGACACCTGATTCCGGTATTGATTATTTTGAGCGCAAAGCTAATAAGGCAGCCATAATCCGGGGAGACCGAGCTGATATGCAATTAGCTGCCTTACAGACCTCAACTAAGTGCCTCATCCTCACTGGAAATGTCCCCCCGTCATCCCTTATTCTCAACGAAGCTCAAAGCAAGAGCATACCTATAATAGTGGTTAAACAGGACACCAAAAGTGCTATACTGGATATCGAGGTAGCCTTAAGCCAATCAAAATTCCATAGTCTAAAAAAACTGGAAAAATTTAGCCAGATTCTGGACCAGTATTTTGATTTTCAGCTTTTCTATCATGAGTTGGGGCTGAAAAGTTAATCTACTTTGCCAGATATTCCTTGGCTTCCCTCCACCCTGCCCAGCTCTAACAAGGCTAATCCCTTGTTATGGTAAGCTTTGTCATATTCCGGGTTCAGTTTTAGAGCCTTGTCATAATTTTTAATAGCTTTAGCAAAGTCCTTTTTTCAAAAAGACTATTGCCAATACTTAAATAAATATCAGCTCCCAGTTCCCGGTCCCCCCATTCCTGCCTCCCTGGATTGTCAATATGCCCCCGATAGTCAAAGCCATAAGGGAATATGTTTTCGACATCAATAGTCCCAGACTCGGTAGTCAGAATAGAAAAAACGTGAGGACCTAAGCCAAAAGCCTCATCCACATAGCCAGCTTTGACTTCCAGACTAAACCTGTGACACAAAACATTATAGAGCAAGGCGAGTCCTTAGAACTCCAGAAGCCACTATAGCTGCCCAGCCTAAGTCAAAGGAACTTTGGGAAAACAGCCGGTCTTCAAGGCTTACCAATGAGGGCATTTTGATTAAAAAATCCTGGCAAAAGTATTGATAAAGTCACTCATATTATAATAAAATTCGCCCGTGGTTTTGAAAAGAGCGAATGCCAAAACCAAATCTCAAGGAGGGAAGGTGATTTGAATGCTCTCGGAAGACACTTACTATTAGAACTAAAAGATTGTAACCCGGAGATGCTAAATGACTTAGATTTTCTTAAAGACTGCCTTCGAATTGCTGTCGAGGAGGCTGGAGCCACTGTAGTTGCCGAGTCCTTCTATCAATTTAGCCCCCAAGGAGTAAGTGGGGTGGTTATTATTGCTGAATCCCACCTGTTCATTCATACCTGGCCTGAATACAATTATGCTGCTGCAGATATTTTTACCTGCGGTAACTCCGTCCAACCTGAAAAAGCCGCCGAACTAATAATCCAGAAGTTGGGGGCGAAGAATTCGTCTCTTATTGAATTAAGACGCGGCTTAATGCCAGAAAGCCAGCTTAAGTGCCGTTGAAATGGAAGGGTTGGATAAAAATAAGTGGCTCCGCGACCGTGTTAGCCCTGACCTTATTCAGTTCCATAGTCTGAGAAAGGTAATATATTCAGGGCAGACCAAATTTCAGTCTATAGATATTGTTGAGACTGGAAGCTTTGGTGTTTGTCTCGTTTTAGATGGCAAAATTCAGTCCAGTGAGAAGGATGAGTTTATTTATCATGAGACTTTAGTCCATCCACCTTTAATTACCCATCCTAACCCCCGGAACGTGTTTGTTGCTGGTGGGGGTGAAGGTGCTACCTTAAGAGAAGTCTTAGCCCATAAATCGGTAGAAACGGCAGTAATGGTGGACATTGACCAGGAAGTAGTTGATATCTGTCGCCAGCTTCTCCCTTCTTTTCACCAGAATTCTTTTAATGACCCCCGTGCCCAGCTACATTTCACCGAGGCTCGTGAATACCTGGAGGAAAGTAAAGAGCAGTTTGACACCATTATCCTTGACTTGGTTGAGCCGATGGAAGGTGGTCCCGCCTATTTGTTATATACCCGGGAATTCTACCAATTAATCAAGGGAAGGCTAAAGCCAGATGGGATAATGTCTGTCCAAGCTGGACCAACGAGCCTAATTAACTGGCAAACCTTCACTGCCATTGTTAACACCTTAAAGACTATATTTCCTATAGTCTGCCCCTATCAAGCTTATGTTCCTGCCTTTGTCGATTCATGGGGCTTTGTCTGCGCCTCAAATAGCCTCAATCCTTCCAAGTTATCAGCCAAAGAAATAGAACAAAGACTGGCTATAAGACTGTCCAAAAAACTAAAATTCTACGACGGACTTACCCATCAAGCCTTGTTTACCCTCCCCAAACACCTCCGCCACCAGTTAGCCATAACCAAGAGAATCATCACTGACCAAAAGCCTATTTTTACCTATTAAAACCCCTGAAAAACTTCGTTTTTCAGGGGGCCCCGATTAGCCACTACCCACCGGCAAATATTGTAAATGAGGTTGATTACTGAGGAATGTACCATCGGAGTTTACTTTTCAGCCTTTAACAGTCCGTTTTCAAGTTTAAACAGTCCACTTTTGAGATTTTTTAAGAAAAACACTGCCTTGCGTGTGAAGATTTCACCAATGAATTAGCTGACATATCCATCGGCAGGGAAGGCTCCCAGGAAGGATGGTCAACAGTAGTAATCAGGACCGAAGAAGGGGAACGTATCTTTTTAAAGCTTGAGGAAAACAAGATTGTAGATGTAAACCCAGTAGGGAACATAGCTGCTATCCGGGAAATAGCAGACAGGAAAAGAGAACAAGCCAAATATACACAGAAAATATTCCGATTGAAAGAGAAAGGGCTGAAGAAAGAAGAGATTGCCGCTAAATTAGGGATATCAGACGAGATTAGCGCAAAACTGAGGCTCTCGAAAGGATGGTGGGCATACCGGCTTGAGAGATTCTAAAGCAAAAAAACAATGGCGAGAGCACTTTTAGCCACCGGCAGCAGGAGGGAGAAACTGCAGAACGTCCCCCGTTTCTAACCTAATCTGTCTTAAGTTCTGCTTATCTACGGTACGACCATTAACAAGCAAGAGCCAAAAATCCCGCAGCTTTATATCTGCTCCGACTCCTCGGGCATGGATCTGTTCCTGAAGTCGGGACTGAAATTTCTCTTCCAGCTGCATTATAGCCTCCTCTACATTATCTACTTCCAAAGGAAGACTATCTACGCCCAGTATATGGCAGAGAAATGTATAGAAACGGACAGTAATTGTTGCCACCTGTTGTCTCTAAGAAGTTGTATCCATCTGGTAGGCATTTTGAATGATACATCCGCTTGGGCTCTTTGTCAAATTGTGTGGCCTAAGGATTTTCTTTTGAAGCTATAACCCACTCAATGCTATAATGGCTTTTAACCCCATGGACATCCTTGCTGGACTTAATCCCGCCCAGAGACAGGCCGTTCAGACTATTCAGGGACCTCTCCTTATCTTAGCTGGTCCTGGCAGTGGTAAGACCCGGGTTATCACTCATCGAGTAGCTTATCTTATTAAGGTTTGTGGCATTAACCCGCACCGCATTATGGCAGTTACCTTTACCAATAAGGCAGCTAATGAAATGAGAGAAAGGCTGGAAAGGCTTCTGGGGCAAACATCCGAGGCCCTAACCTTAGGCACCTTTCATGCTATCTGTGCTGGCATTCTGCGCCGGGAAGGCAAAGTTATCGGGCTTGACCCCAGGTTTGTTATTTATGACGAAGAAGACCAGCTAACCTTAATCAAACAGAGTCTTCTGGAAGTCAGGCTTGACCCTAAACACTATACTCCCCGGGCTATCCAATCAGCTATTAAAGCCGCCAAAAGCCGAGGGCTATCGCCTAAGGAGTATGCCCACCAGACTCATAGCTATTTTGATGAGGTAGTACACCGAGTCTATGAGCACTACCAGCAACTCCTTACCCGGAGCCAAGCGGTTGATTTTGACGACCTGCTACTAAAGACAGTGCAACTTTTTGCAGAGCATCCTGAAGTTCTTAACCGCTACCAGTCCCGTTATCTCCATATCCTTGTTGATGAGTTCCAGGATACTAATATCACCCAGTATATACTGATAAAACAACTGGCTGGGAAGTACCGTAATATTTGCGTGGTCGGTGATCCCGACCAGTCCATTTACTCCTGGCGCTTTGCTGACCTGCGAAATATTCTTAGCTTTGAGAAAGACTATCCTGATACCAAAGTGGTTTTCCTGGAACAGAATTACCGCTCGACCAAGACCGTTCTTGAAATAGCCTCCCATATCATCTCGGCTAACCTTAAGCGCAAACCAAAGAGTCTGTGGACGGAAAATGAAACGGGTGTCGCGGTAGCTATTGTGGAGACCTACAGCGAAGACGAAGAAGCCCAGTTTGTCGTCGGCGAAATAGAAAAGCTGGCGAGTGATGGCGAAGCCTCCCTACGGGACTGCGCCGTTATGTATCGGGTCAATGCCCAGTCACGAGCTTTAGAAGAAGCCTTTATGCGCTATGGAGTGCCTTACAAGCTGGTGGGTGGCACTCGCTTCTACCAGCGCCGGGAAATTAAAGATATTATCGCTTATCTTCGAGTCCTCCACAATCCTTCAGACAATATCAGTTTGATGCGCATAATAAATATCCCGGGACGAGGAATTGGACAGCGCACTCTGGCAGAGTTATCAGCCTGGGCACGCTCTCAAAATATCTCTCTCTATCATGCCCTAAAGGCAAGCGAGGAGAAAGAACCAGCTTTTACCCCCCGCACCACCTACGCCTTGAACACTTTCTTTAATCTTATGGAAGAACTCAGAAATAAAAGCAAGGAGCTGAGTCTCTCTGAATTGGTAGACGAAGTGCTCGAAAGCACTGGCTACCAGAAATACCTTTTGGGCCAAGAAGATGGCGAAGAGCGCTGGGAAAATGTCCTGGAATTGCGGGCGGCAACCGAGGAATACGGAGGGCTTAGTCCTGAAGAAGCTTTAGCCACTTTCCTAGAGAAAGTAACTCTGGTGTCCGATGTTGATGAACTGGATGAAAAAGCCGAGGCTGTTACCTTGATCACCTTACATCAGGCTAAGGGCTTGGAATTTCCGGTTGTGTTTATTGTGGGGATGGAGGAAGGGGTTCTGCCCCACCGGAAGTCTTTTGACGACCCTGAGGAAATAGAGGAGGAACGGCGTTTGTGCTATGTGGGAGTGACCCGGGCTCAGAAACAAGTCTATCTATTGCGCGCCTACCGGCGTAGTTTCCTCGGCGGCAGTTCCTTAAATCCCCCATCACGCTTCCTCAAAGATATCCCGCCCCACCTGGTAACTATTAAAGGTCTGTGGGAGGAAGAACTCTTTGCCCCGGTAGCTGCTCCTTCGCCTCGTCGTTTCACCTTATTAAGCCTAAAAATTGGTGAGCATGTCCACCATAAAATATTTGGCGAAGGGGAAGTAATAGACTGCTCCCGGATGGGGGACGACCAAGTAGTAACCGTGACTTTTAAGGAAGCCGGGACAAAAAAGCTCCTCCTCAGCCTGGCACCGTTAAAGAAAGTCGAGAAAGCCCCGGAATTTAGGTCATAGGGGTATTGACAGTTTACACGGAAGCGTGTAACATTGATGATGGCATTTGACTCTGCTGATTACCTGTGTTAATATTGCTTTGATAAAGCATTAGCCGAAAGGTGCTATGTTAGATCATTATTTAACAGTGATTGAAGCTGCGCGAAGGCTAAGGATTCACCCTGAAACGGTAAAGCGTCTTTGTCGTCAAGGCGACATACCGGCTACCAAAATCCACAATACCTGGCTTATTGATAGAAATAAACTGGAAATATTTGCTGGAACTTATCAGCCACGACGGGGGGCAAAGAGGAGGTTGCTATGAATACTCCAAGAAGTTGCTTGAGATGTGGAACACGAAATCCACCCGGGGTTAACTTATGTCACTGCTTTTACTTGACAAAAGGTTGATGCCCATCCAAGTTTTAGCCCCTGAGGTTGTCTCTAAAATTGCTGCCGGGGAGGTGGTGGAGAGACCGGCTTCAGTGGTGAAGGAGCTGGTGGAGAACTCCTTGGATGCTGGTGCTACTCAGATTGGTGTTGAGGTCAGGGGTGGTGGAATAGAGTTAATTCGGGTAACCGATAATGGTCTGGGGGTTCCGGCAAGGGAGATAGAACTGGCTTTCCAGCGCTATGCTACCAGCAAAATTAGCCAACTGGCAGATTTGGAGAGAATTTCAACCCTCGGTTTTAGGGGGGAAGCCTTACCCAGTATCGCCACAGTGGCGGAGGTGGAAATTCTGACCCAATCAGTGGCGGATAGTTCTGGAACTTACCTTAGCCTTAAAAATGGCGCAATAAATCGGCGGGAAAGCCGGGCTCGTGCCCGAGGAACTACCATTAGCGTCCGTCAGCTTTTCCGCAACTTCCCGGCTCGGCTCAAGTTCCTTAAGTCACCAGCCACCGAAAATAGCTATATCGCTCACCTGGTAAGCCAATATGCTTTAGCCTTCCCTGAAATAAGGTTTAGCTTAATTATCAACGGGCGTTTAGTCCTCAACACTTCAGGCAACGGCAACCTGAGAGACGTTGTCGTTGAAGTCTACGGGGCGGAAGTGGCTCAGAAAATGCTGGAGGTAAACAACCGGGATACTATGCCTGTTGTTAGTGGGCTGGTAAGTCTACCGTCTTTAAGCCGCTCCAGTCGGGGCTATTTCAGCTTCTTTGTTAACCGGCGCTGGATACAAAGCCGCCTTCTGACTAAAGCAGTGGAGCAAGCTTATCAGGGCTTTCTAATGAGTGGAAAATATCCCATAGTAATAATAAGCCTGTCACTACCACCTGAGGAAATTGATGTCAATGTCCACCCTGCCAAAAGAGAGGTTAAATTCTGGCATGACCAGAATGTGTTTATAGCCACACAAAGGGCAATAAGGAAAGCACTGGCGGCAGTCCCGGCACCAAAGTTCAAGACTGTCCCCACACCAGCTATTTTGCCCTCCAATCCATGGGTTGAGACCGGTGAAAAGTCAGCTTTGTCTCTGGAACTGCCAATTCTCAGGGTGGTAGGGCAGTTAGCTAATAACTACATTATAACCGAAGGTCCGGAGGGACTTTATCTCATCGACCAACATGCGGCTCATGAGCGTATTCTCTATGAAAAACTCTTGACTCAGCGCTCCCGGCAACAGGTAGAAGTCCAGGGACTTCTGGAGCCAATAGTGATAGAGCTAACTCCAAGGCAAGAGGAAATCCTGAGAACTAAAGCCGATGTCCTTAACCAATTTGGTTTTAGTATAGAACCCTTCGGAACCAGAAGCTATCTGATAAAGACGGTACCAGCCTTGATTAAGGAAGCAAATTTAATGGAAAGCACTAAAGCCTTAATGGACTTACTGACCTTTAAGGAGGCTTCGGCTTCCTGGGAAGAAAAGATAGCCCAGTCCTTAGCTTGTCATAACGCTATCAAAGCTGGACAGATATTAAGCAACGAAGAAATAAGAGAGTTGGTAAGGCAACTGGAGCAGACCAGCCAGCCTCGCGCCTGCCCTCACGCCAGACCAACTATGGTCCATTTAAGTTCGCGCCAGTTGGAAAAGGAGTTTGGCAGGATGGCAAGTAGTCACACTCGGTAGCAAATTTCGGGAAGATTTTTATCCGGATTAGTTTCCCTTATATAAAGGACACCAATCGTCTCCAAACTAATAGTCAAAGACCTAACTTGGTAACTATTTCTCTTACCCCCGACTGGAGAGGGGAATCAGGCGGAAGTTCAACGAGAGGGGCTCCTTTTACTTCCAAAGGAGCAATGTTAGGGTCTTCAGGTATGATAGCAATCAGGTTAAGCCCGGACTTATTAATAGCTTCTCCAATTTCTTTAGGGAGTCCGTCTTTTACCCGGTTCACTGCTAGATAAATTTTCCCTGTCCTGGTGCGTAATTCTTTCATAAGTTCCTTCATCCGAGCTGCTGCGGTCACACCCCGTATTGTGGGGTCAGAAATAATAAGCAAAATATCTATATCACGGGTTGTCCGTCGGCTAATATGTTCCATACCGGCTTCACAATCTATGACTGTATAATCATAACTCTTAGCCAGCTGGTCAATGGAGAGACGGAGCATATGATTAGCGGCGCAATAACAGCCAGGACCCTCAGGGCGTCCCATAGCTAAAAGGTCAATTCTGGCTGACTCGACCAAAGCTTCCCTTATCTTCATATCCAGAAGTTCTTGCTTGGATACCCCAGTAGGCAAACTTCCTTTAGTAATGTCCTCGGTCAGGTCTTCGCGCACTCTGCCCACAGTTTCGGTTAGAGGTAAGCCCAAAGCTAAATTCAGGTTAGTACTGGGGTCAGCATCAATCGCCAGAACCACACCCTTTTCCGAAAGAGCCTTTATTAACAAAGCAGCGATGACTGTTTTACCGACACCTCCCTTTCCGGCAACGGCAACAGTAGTCAACTTAACCCTCCTTCTAAACCCCATTATGGATAGCGTCTACCTTTTACATATGTCCCCAGCAATAAGCCATAATGGGGACCCCATGACAGTTTATTGCTGCAGGCAAAAGTCTTGGTTTAGACGATATCTGTCATGGGGATTTTTAACCCTCCTTCATTGGCACTAAAGTAGGAGGTGATAATTTTACCACAGCATTATACTCAGCGGGACATACCTCCAGGCAAGTGCCACATTTAGTACACTTCGTCTGGTCAATAATTTTCAGTCTCCTTTCATCGCTGGAAATGGCTTTTACCGGGCAATTGAGAACACAATGTTCACAGCCTTTCTCACATTTTTCCGGAATAATATAATAGGCAATAAGCTCTTTACAAACCAGAGCCGGGCAGCGTTTTTCGAGAATATGAGCCTCATATTCATCATGAAAATAGCGGATAGTAGTCAGCACCGGGTTGGAAGCCGTTCTGCCTAAGCCACAAAGGGAGCCATCCCTGATATCTTCACCCAACTCAACAAGCAAATCCATATCTTCTATTTTGCCTCTTCCGGCAACAATATCTTCCAATACATCCAGCATTTGTTTAGTACCTATACGGCAGGTGGTGCATTTGCCACAGGACTCTTTCTGGGTAAAATCAAGGAAGAAGCGAGCCGTATCTACCATACAATTGTCCTCATCCATGACAATTAGCCCACCGGAACCCATCATGGCTCCGGCTTTAGACAAAGAATCAAAGTCAACGGGAGTTTCCAGGAGACTCGCCGGCAAGCAACCTCCTGAGGGACCTCCAATTTGTATTCCTTTGAAAAGCTTACCCTGCCGAATACCACCACCAATATCAAAAATTAGCTCACGCAAAGTCGTTCCCATAGGCACTTCAACTAAGCCGGTATTGGTTATCTTACCAGCTAAAGCGAAAATGGCTGTCCCCTTACTTCTTTCGGTGCCTATAGTAGAAAACCAGTCAGCGCCGCGGGCTATTATGAGAGGAACAAAAACAAAAGTTTTTACATTATTAAGTAAAGTTGGCTTCCCCCACAAGCCAGCCTCTACCGAATGTGGTGGTCTTGCCCTCGGTATGCTCCGCTTGCCTTCGATGGCACGCATCAGCGCCGTCGCCTCACCAGAGACAAAAGCCCCAGCTCCTGATTCTAATTCTATGTAAAAACTAAAAACAGTGCCTAATATGTTTTTACCTAAAAAACCATATTCTTGAGCCTGGTCAAGGGCAATCTTCAAACGCTTAATAGCTAAAGGGTATTCGGCTCGAATATAAATATAGCCTTGAGAACTACCCAAAGCATAACCGGCGATAATCATGCCTTCTAAAACCTGGTGGGGGTCACTTTCCAGGACAACCCGGTCCATAAAAGCGCCGGGGTCACCTTCATCAGCATTGCATATCACATATTTAGGCTTACCTTTAGCTTTTTGACAAAGTTCCCATTTTTCTCCGGTGGGGAAACCGGCGCCGCCCATCCCTCTTAACCCCGACCTTTTTAGCTGACTAATTATTTCCCGGGCGGGCATTTGTAAAGCCCGAACCAAGCTACTATACCCACCGCTGGCAACATAGTGTTTTATATCTTCAGGGTTAATATAGCCGCAGCGGCGCATAATGAGGCGAGGCTCCTTTTCAAACCGAGACAGTTCAGGAATGGAGATAGCTTCACCATTACCCCCGGCTAAGGTGCCCAAAGCAAGCTCCAAACAAGGGTCATCACCCAAAATATAGCCTTCTACAAGCCGAGGTACCAAGTCCGGGGTAATATTTTTGTAGCAAACCCGAAAGGATTTAGGTTTGATTATAGTGACCAGGGGTTCAGTATAACAAAGCCCCATACAGCCAACCTGGATAACTCTGGCAGCAGCCTTCCGCCGGACTATTTCTTTTTCAAAAGCCTCAACCACAGCCAAGGCGCCAGCAGCCCGACCGCAGGTCGCAGTACCCACAAGGATAAGAGGAATTTCCCCATAATAGAGAGAGTCCCACTCAGCTCTTGCCAGTTTCTGAATTTCTTTGAAGGTCACTTTCTTTCAGACTCACCACCAGACTTAAGCAAAGTCAACACCTCTTCCATCTTTAGCGGAGTCAGCCTGGAGTAAACGTCACCATTAATGGTCATTACCGGAGCCAGAGCACAGCAGCCAATGCAAGCCACCCTCTCCAAACCAAATTGACCATCAGCAGTTACACCACCAACTTTAATATCAAGCTCCCTTTCCACAGTTTCCAGGACTAACTTACCCCCAGCCAGATGACAAGCTGTTCCCAGACAGATTCTTATGGGATGCTTTCCCACCGGGGTAAAGCGGAATTGATTAAAGAAAGTAGTTACACTATAAACAGTGCTCGGAGATACTCCCAGGAACCAGGCAATTTCCAACATCACTTCCCGAGGAAGATAACTAAACTCCTGTTGAATTTCCTGAAGGAGGGAAATTAAGTGTCGTTTGTCCCTTTTTTCTTCAGTTAGGAGCCTCTGAAGACGCTCTTTTAGTTCTGCCACTGCCGCACAAGGGTTGGCAAAAAGGCTGGGATTTCAGCGGCTTCCCGAGGTCCAACAATAATTTCCCAGCCAGGCAATGCCTCTTCCAGCTCGCCTTTAATCCGGGCTACTTTCCCCGGAATAATTAGCCGGCGATGTTTCACCTTACCTTCAATGCCACATTTCCTGATAAAGGGACCTATAGTATCACCGGAAAACTTACCGGCTGCCCAGGCAGTAAGCACCCCCAGCCCTTCCGTATTCTTAACGCACAGCCAAGACGAAACCTTACTACCTTCAATTTCCCCGGAAACGATAAAATAGGTCAATGCCCAATTAGCAGTCAGGAGTACAGGCGATTCTTCAGTAGCTTCGAGGATTTCATATACTTTGTCTTCAACAGACATAGGTATCCGGGGGTCAGTGTAGATACTAAGTCTTTGGACTAATAGGGGCAGTAACGATTCCTTGTCGGTATCGGAAAGGACAATAATCCCAGCGTATTTAATAATAAACATAGCCGCAACAAGGAACTCCCTCAAGTTATCTTTAGCCATGAAACAAGGAAAGCCAATAGTAGGATAGCCCAAAGGTCTAAAATTCTGCTTTAAAGCGGCGCGGCGAATTAGAGTCTGATCAGCTATAGCTTGCTGAAAGCATCTGGAGCCAGGGTCTAAAACTATATCTCCAATTCCGGCGTCTTTCAATTTAGTGGTAAGGAAAATAAGGTCTTCAATATTTTGTCCCCGCACTCCCACCGGAGTTGGCTTCTCCTTTATTTTCGGAATTGCCTCATCGATATTTTCTTTAGTTATGGGATAAACAAGGGGTGACCTATCGGCACATATGTCCCGAGCCAAAAACAGGGCATCTGTATCCTCAGAAATTAATATAAGGGGAGCATCAGTATTCTGGTAAACTCTCCTTACTAAAGCTTCAAACTTAGATTTTTCCCCTGATTCATTCCTTAAAGCCAGCAGGTCAGCTTTAAGGGTTAGCCCTACCCGCGGAAACTGGAGTCCCCTAAGCTTCTCCACCTTTTCCTCAACCTTAGCCTCGCTCTCTATGTCAGAAATAAGAAAGGCAATGCCAGGTTTATGGATAAAGGTCTTCTCATGCCTGTAAATTACTTCTTCATTACCAATCTGAAGGCTATTTTCACCACGACCAATGGTAACCAACCGTATCGGAGGAGCTAAGGCATCTTCTAATTCAGCCTTGACCTCTGGGGAAAGATAGGGACACTTGTCCACAGTAGTCCCCCCTGAGGCTAACTTCATAGCAAAGGCAAAGCAGGTAGGGAAACCACATTCCTTACAGTTCTTTTTGCCCGATTCAGGAAGCTTTTTGACAATATCAGTCCCTTTAAGTGGCATGACAAACCTCCTAATTTAGTCTTTAGACAGGAAGTTCCACTTCACCCTTCACCCATGGATGCCCAACCCGCTTAAGAAAGTCCACAAGCTCGTCAGCATTAGTGACATCCTCTTCAGTAGCTATCTTATCATACAAGTCCTGGGGAGTAGCCTCTTTATATCTTTCCTTTATTTCCTTTGGCATCCAAACTACACGGTATAAACCGCCATCAGCTTGGAGGAATTTTGGTGACCGTAAATACTCCAGCGCTATGCCTAAAGAGCCCTCCACCTGTCTGCCGCCACTCGTTTGACCAGCCATAGTAGAGAAGGGGACATCCATTACCGTATTGCCAACAAAGTCCCGATGAACAATGCCAAAGGCATCCGCTTCCGGAATATAAAAGCAGATAGCCTGAAAGCAACCACAGGAAGTATGGGGATGTTCAAAGGCACTATGGAGGTAAACCCGGTCATAAGACCTCAAGGACTTGACCACAGCCAGTTCGTTACAGCCGCTATACTCACCCCGTATCGGGTCTAAGCACTCACCCTTTTTCACTTCTTGTACCGGACCCTCAGGGTCAAGCTTATAGGCAGCTCTGCCATCAAACCAGTTTATAGCTCCACAATTGGCAACTCTCTCTGGAGTAGCAATACAAATATGAGTCGGGGCAAAACTCTGACACAAGGAACAGCTATAAAATTCCTCCACATCCTCTTCTCTTATACCCTTAAGCCGCTCATCCCTGGCTTTATAGACCTCCAGAGCCTTAGGCAAAAACTCCTCCACTTTCTTTTCATCAGTAATGAAGGTGGTGCTAATTTTCTCAATAATAGGTATCTCAGAGGTATAAAGGAAAATAAGGATTTTACCAATTTCCTTTAAGGAGTTGAGCCCCTTTTTATAGGAGTTTTTATGTAATCTCATCCAAATATCATTCCTCTGCGCCATGTGCCAGAAGCCTTCGATATAGTTAGCATAAAGATGTATCCTTCTTTCAAAAACAGGCTCCATTTCTTTTTCTATCTCAGAACCGGCAACATCAATAAGAATGCCTAAAGGATAGCTGCCTCCCTCCGTCAGTTCCGGTATATCCGGTCCAACTACCTCAATCTTTTCATGCTCTACCTCATTCATGGTCTTTAGGGTTACCAGTTCAAATTTACTTTTTACATCAGGTCCACCGAACTCTACATAAAAATCAGCTTTTCTGATGGCTTCCCCTTCATACTGGGGTCCAACATCTACTGGAAACATTCCTGCCATTTTTTATACCCCCTTTTCCTTTAGATTTGCTATTAGATTTTCCAGAAATTCTCCCCATTTATCATCTTTTAGATTAGGAAGAGAGTAAGCAGCATTGGGATAATAATACTTACATAAAGTCATAGTCCTGAGGTGGGGAGCAAAATGCTTCAGTGTTGACAGTCCCTGCTGGCCTAAATCAGTCCTGAAACCCAGGAACATCACCAGGTCGTGATTACCTTCTTTTTTAACTCCTCGCCATTCCTTATCCTTGAGATGATTAATGATTTCTATTATGTCATAGGTGCTTTCTGGAGTTACTCCTAGTTCGAGCAATTTCTTCTTAGTATGGGCAGTGGCACATACCGGGATGTTAGCTGCTTTAGCTATATCCACACCATACTCCATAAGTAGCCTGCCATTAAGGGATATCCTCAGTGTCAGCGGTCCTAAGAGCAATAAGGGTCTTCTGGCTCTTTTGATTAAGTGGGCATATTCACTGGCATCTTCTATAATGCGAGCGGTCTTAAATCCAGTAGGGACATTGACATAGTGATAAGGTATACTCATATTACTTAAACCTCCTTTTAATGGATAACAGCCTCCAGAGGCACCTTAGAAGGGTAAGTCCCGATCAGAGTTGGTAAAGTCAATACTGGCTTTTCTTTCCAGCCAACTTTTTGGAGATATTCCATAACCTCCTTTTTGAAGAAAATGGGAATGTCAGTAGTTCGTCGGATAAAGAGGTGAAGATCATCGGGTAGAGTTCCCAGATATTGCTTATGAAGAGCAATGTAATGGTTAAGCTTTATCTGCCTCCCCTGAGGGGTATCATTTTTCCGGATGCATAGCTTGGCTATAGTGACTATAGCTCGTTCTTTAGACTCAACTACATTGATTAAATGCTCTGGAGATGGCTCCTGAGTATCCACTAACTGCCTTGTCCTGCCATCCATCACTGTCCAGTCATCTTCCTCTTTCCGACTGAGATAGAGCCTCCGGTATTTGGAAGAGTGAGGACCAACAACTACTGGAATTCCCCATCTATTACAGCCGGTGGCAATTGCCGCTGCTTTCCAGGAATAAGCCCCCCAGGCAACCCCACAAGCCCCAACCCGGTTAAGAATATAGTCAGCAATGACCTCGTAATTAGCTCTCAATGGCAGAGCGGCAAAAATGTTGGCTATTTTTATAGCCGCTCCTGCAATATGAGAATTAGCCACACAGGAGCCCACATTCAAAACACCGCCAGCATCGAAATCGGGGGGGTACTTCTCATAAATAGTTTTTCCTTCGGCATCTTTCTTCGTCGCCGCCGCCATGGCAGCGCAGCCTGAAGCTACTACAATATACTTCCTCCGGGCAAACTCCTCCATCATCTCAGCCACTTCATCTATTTCCTCAGGGAAGTTAGAGCAACCAACAAAGGCAACAACTCCAGGTATAGTCCCTAAGACAATAGGGGCGCCAACCTTTCTTATTTCCACATCATGGATGGGTCCACGCCCGCTCCTGAGCTTAAAAGTTTCCCCGCTGGCAACCGCCTGCATCAGCTTTAAAATAGGAATATTACGAGGGCAGTCTTGCTCACACTTGCCACAGCCAAGGCACTTATTAAACACCTCAATTAACTTTTCCAAGTTGCCTTTACCAGCTTGCTCCACCGCTTCACCTACAGGCAAAAGGTTAGGGCAGTTCCGGTCACAAATACGGCAATTATGACATTCCTGGACAAGTTCAGGAACCTGAGATGCCTCAATAAGTTCTTTTTCCCTTTGTCGAGCAATTTTTATAGCTACCTTTACCGCCACCTCAGCTGCCTTCTCCGGGACAAGTATCAATACTTGCTTTCCTACCTCCACCATCTCCTTAACAATCTCATCGGCTTCCTTTTCAGTGACATTATCAAGTCCGTAACAAGCTTTGTCCGAGGCAGCAATTAGAGCCGAACCTGCCTTCTTGGCTTCAAGGGAAGTATCAGCTCTTATACACTGTTCCTCAGTAACAATGACATCAGCCACACCGCTCCTCACAAAGAAAAGCTGCCGGGATAGAGGACCGATAACTTTGGCTGCTTTTGAATATCTGGTTACCTCAAGGGCAGTGCAACATATTCCACAGACCTCAACTTCATCTTGCAAATTGTTCTGGTTCAAGTAATCAATAATGGAAGTGGCTGTAGCTGGATTATGCCCAATACATAAAATTACCGGCTTAGTTTTGTCTACTACTCCCCAACCGAAATCCACCAAAGGAGTATCAGCAATAGATGTGGGAAAGCTGAAGCCGACAATCTGGGCAATATCAGTAACCTCCAGGGCGACATGGTCAAGCATCCCGGCGTGGAGAGCTTTTGATTCGTAATCTAAATCACTCCCCTCCTGACCGGTGTGTAGTGAGGAAACAAGATGAATGAGCCCTCGTTCCACATACTCTATAGCTTTCTTTAAATCTCCCAGAGTCTCTGGTTTAAGACCAAGAACAGTCCTGATTATTGGTGCTTCTACAGCTACCTGTGTTCCCAGGTCAATTTTATAATCTTCTCCATATTTCTCAATCAAATAGTCAATAATATGCCTGCCATGAGCACCATGAGCCGCAACCCCCCCACAGCAAGCCAGAAGAACTATCCTTCCTTGCTGAGTGGGCATATCAATGCCACAGGCACCCCCTTGTTCACCAGTAAGGTCGCATTTGCCATAGGTACAAAAGCAGCATAAGTCGCAGAAGGGGGCATAAAAAGGCTTATAGGTTTTGAGCAGTCTCATGTCCCAGTTTCTCAAATCAGCAAGGTCCGGCATTGGCGTCGGGCCTACTGGTTCCCATAAGTCCTCGGCTCGTATAATTTCCAGTTTCTCGTCTTTCCTTGTCTTTTTCTTAACTATTACTACCACGTTATATACCTCCTCTGGCATTTAATCTTATTCTTATAGCAATTCATTCTCATTTTTTATCAAATTTCTGCTGAATCACTTCCTTAATTAGTTTGTAGTTATCTGGGTGCCGTAATACTAAAATGTTAGCCCCGACTAAAAGAAGGCTTCTTTGGCTTTCCAGCATTCCCGCCCAGGTCAGCAATTATAGGCATGTGTGTCATGCTATCTTTGACAAGGTCAACAATACTAAGCATTTATCCCTTATTTAAGCTTCTCTCCCCATCCAAGCCAATTGACCATACCTGGATAGCATCATCAATAAGAATCCACCTAAACTCTTGTGGCATCCTGTTGGATACTCCTATTAGGAACCCCACCAGTATCATTTGACCTTTTGAAGTATCTTAGCCTCTTTAAGCCACAATAACCTTGAACTACCAATCACTGAGGCATTTATTAGTTCAATCATCTCGTAAAAGCCAAAATCAAGTCCCTCTTTTTTCTTAAAGGGACTAAATGAGGGTTTTACCTCTATCCTTAAAGACTCTTTAATCTCTGTCTCTTTTGGTACCTCGATTGGACAACCCATTATCTTGGAAAGCTCCATAAATATCTCCCGATGTAATTTAGCCTCGCCTGCCGGCGCAACTGCTTTACGTAGATATTTCAGTCTGCCAAGATAGTCCACAATACTGCCCTCTGCCTCAAGGGCAGCTGACGCTGGAAGGACTATATCAGCTTGCTTTGAAAGTTCGGTAAAGTGTGAACTCTGTGCTATAAGGAAATCAACATTTGGTCTTTCCGCTAAAGGTATCTCACCGAGTACATATAGCAACTTTATATCACCTGAAATCATATCTCTGTATGTTTTGTTTTTTGTCGTCAGCCCCATAAGAACAACACCTCTGGCATTGCTCTCTGCTGGAACTGCAACCAACGAGGTAGTGAGTGGGGAGGAGGAACTAAGAAGTCCAATATTGGCTGAGGCATTATAAAGGGATGGCGCTACCAGGATTAATGGGCTCTTTGACTCAGCATATAATTTTGCAGCATTTTCAATATCTTCGGAAATTTTTGCCCCTGAAACGGCATCCTCTATTTCTTTGTCAGCCTTAAAACCCCTGTCTATCAATGCCTTTACAATTGCCTTGAGATTAGATACCTCCTCTCCCCTGAGGGTTATATCGGCTACAGATGAAAGCCGTGTCTCAGCCGAATTTATGACAATAAGTTTTGCACCCCTGTCAAGCTTTTTTCTTATTGAGGCATCAAGGGCAGGAAGAACCCTCTCCCACTGAGATGGGTTAAGTCCAACAACTACTATAAGGTCTGCTTTATCCATATTAGCCACACCCGAAAGCCTCATAGAGTCAGCTTCGGCATAAAGGCTTACAGTTGTATCAAAGTTTTTTGTCTTAACAACATCCTTAGCAAATCTCCTTAACACTAAAGCATCTTCATTAAGGATGTCTGCCGTGCTGACAAATCCGGCATCCATGCCGGCATCTTTGAGTTTAGCGGCAACAATATCAAGTGCCTCTTCCCATGTTGTCGCCTGAAGTTTACCATCTACTCTTTTCATAGGAGACATCACCTTGGTATGAGAGTGGATATAGTCAAAACCAAATCTGCCGATAGCGCATAAATAGTGTTCAACCGAGTCCTCAGGGGCATTACTACTAATCTTTATGATCTCGTTGTCTTTTCGGCTCACATTTATATCACAGCTGTTACCACAGTAAAGGCATACAGAACTTATATCCTCATATTCCCACTCCCTACCCTTTCCCCATCTGCCGGCTTCGACAAAGGCATTGGTAGGACAGACATCAACACAGCTGCCACAAAATGTGCATCCTGACTCGTGAAGTGGTCTGTCTCGGGTTGTAGTAACCTTTGTACTAATACCCCTTCTCATAAAGTCAAGCACACTGGTGCCCTGTGCCTTACACATTCGCACACAGCGTCCACAGAGTATACAGTAATCAGGGTCACGCTTTATGAATGGATTTGCCTCATCAGTTGGGTAGTCAAATCTCTTCCTGGTAAAGCTCGACTCCTTCAACCCAAAATCATAAGCGTATTTTTGGAGTTTGCAGACACCGCTCTTTGTGCATGTCATACAATCAAGAGGATGCATAGAAATAATAATGTCAATCACAAATCTTCGGCCGTCGAGCACGCGCTCTGAATTTGTAATTACACTCATCCCTTCCCTAACCCTTGTCATGCAGGCTACCATTAGCCTTTCTGCCCCCGCCACCTCAACAAGGCAGAGCCGGCATGCGCCTACTCCCCTCATACCCTTAAGATAACAAAGGTTTGGTATATGAATGCCAGCTATCTCAGCGGCATCAATCAGATTAGTCCCTGGCGGGACACTAACTTGCCGGCCGTCTATCTTTACTGTTACCAAATCTGCCATTTTCTCTCCTTATCCTTTTTGTTCTAACTGCCAACTGCTACTTGCTCTTTTATATCTACCACCTCTATTGCTCCTGAGGGACATCCCTTTATACACTCACCACATTTGGTGGTGCATCTCTTCTGAACTATCTCAAAAGGTCGGAAGCCTATATCTGCTACCCCTATTGCTTTTGAAATATCTAACCAGTCAATTGGTACTACCCTTAAACCAGCTATCTCTATTACCCCTATTGCTCCTGAAACAGGACACACCTTTATACATTCATCACATCTTGTACATCTCTTCTGACTTATCTCAAAAGGCAAGTACCTACCTTCTACCTCTATCACCTCTATTGCTCCTGTAGGACATACTCTTACGCACTCATTACAACCCCTTTCACTTCTGCATTTCCTGGCATTTATCTGAATAGGCTGGTAGCTTAAAGGCTTTTTCTTTTCCCCGATTATTGCATTCTCTTTACAAATATCTTGACAAGTGCCGCACATTACGCACTTCTCAGGTATAATCCGGTACATAATAAGTGACAGGCATTCTTTTTCATTACACACCCCCTCAAGATGTCCTTTAAATGAGCCTTCCTTTGTAGAGTCTATTATGAATCTCGCTGTATCCATACCTTTCCTACATCTTGATATCTCAAGCATATGTCCGGTAATTTTATCTATAGCATCGATATCTAATTGAGTTCCTTTACCGTCGGCAATCTTCTGTAACCTTATCTTAAGTTCCTGACTCCCAAGTGTGCACGGAAGACATTCTCCACACAGTGGTTCATTTAAAAACTCCTCTATGAAGACAATTGCTTTCTGCAGTGGACACCTTCTCTCCTCTGCCTTTGCCTTTACATCCTCCATCCTTATCACTTTGTCACCTCTTTAGGTAAGTATTTCTCCACCCTTACTGCCCCAACAGGACAGATAGTATAGCAGGACTTGCATTTGTTGCAGTAATCCTGGACTATAAAAAACTTATTCCTGATTTCCTTTACCGCCCCAGTTTCACATACCCCTTGGCAAAGGCCACAGAGAACACATTCATCCGGTTCAATCCGGAACATGCCTAAGGCGCAGACCTTTGCCCGGCAGTATTTATTATAAATATGCTCTTCATATTCCTCACGAAAATATTTAATAGTACTAAGCACAGGATTTGGCGCAGTCGTTCCAAGTCCACAAAGAGAATACTCCTTGACCCTCCGTCCAATCCACTCAAGTCTCTCTATGTCGCCGGGTACCCCCTCCCCCCTTGTAATCCTTTCCAATATTTGAAGCATCTGGTACGTGCCGAGTCTACATGGCAAACATTGACCGCAGGATTCTTTTTGGGTGAAGTCAAGAAAATAGCGGGCTACATCAACCATGCAGGTATCTTCATCCACCACCACTACGCCTCCCGAGCCCATCATCGAGCCGGCGGCAGTAAGTGAGTCAAAATCGATCGGCATATCCAAAAGCTCTGCCGGAAGACAACCACCTGAGGGTCCGCCGGTTTGGACCGCCTTGAAAGCCTTCCCTCCCGGAGGTCCTCCTCCAATACCATAGACAATTTCTCGAAGCTTAATTCCCATAGGCACTTCTATCAGACCGCAGTTTGCCACCTTGCCCGTCAGTGAGTAAATAGCCGTGCCTTTACTCCGCTCAGTGCCTCTGGAGGCAAACCACTCTGAACCATGAATAATAATCAGAGGGATATTGGCGAAGGTCTTTACATTATTAAGCAAAGTTGGCTTACCCCATAACCCTACCTCGGTAGTTCTGGGACGAGGGAGAGACTTCGGCATCCCCCTTTTGCCTTCAATGGAAAGGACTAGCGCTGTAGACTCGCCACAAACGAAGGCTCCGGCTCCCTGGAAGATCTCTATATCAAAAACAAATCCGCTCCCCAAAATATTCCGGCCCAGAAATCCCCTTTCCCTCGCTTGGGCGGTGGCAATGTAAAGGCGCTTCACCGCCAGTGGATATTCGGCACGCACGTAGACAAAGCCCTGTTTTGCACCAACAGCATACCCAGCGATTATCATCCCCTCCAAAACTGAATGAGGGTCTCCCTCTAAAACTGAGCGGTCCTGAAATGCCCCGGGGTCACCTTCATCAGCGTTGCAGATCACATACTTTACCTCACCAGGCGCTCTACGGCAGGCTTCCCACTTCTGTCCAGCAGGGAAGCCCGCTCCCCCCAGTCCCCGAAGTCCGGAGTGTTTCACCTCCTCAATAATTTGCTCCGAGGTGAGCTCAAAAAGAGCCTTCCGCAGCGCCTGATAGCCATTCGAAGCAAGATAGTCATTAATATCCTCGGGGTTGATTTTGCCACAATTTCTAAGCACCGTGCGTTGTTGTTTACTATAGAAAGGGATATCACGATAATAAGGTATACGCTTATTGGTAATAGGGTCGCGGTATAAGAGGCGTTTTACAACCTTTCTTTCCGGTAAAAGTGATTGAACAATTTCGTGTACATCATCTGGTTTAACTTTTGAATAAAAAAAGCCTTCCGGCTCAACAATGACAAGAGGACCTTGTTGGCAAAAGCCATGACAGCCAGTACGCTTGAGATGAACGTTTTCCCTCAGATCGGGCTTGGCTATCTCTCCTTCCAGTGAAGAGTAAATTGGTTCGGCCCCCCCTGAAATACAGCCTGTCCCCTGGCAAACTAAAACAGTGCATTGCCTATTGGACATCTTGCTCTCCTTTATTTGTACTTGGGGCGGGGAAAAGTTCGCTTGCCTTTGCCGGCGTCAGCCGACCATGGACATCCTCGTTAATCCTTAGACAAGGGGCTAGCGCACAGCAACCAATACAGGCAACAGTTTCCAGGGTATATTCCAGGTCAGCTGTGGTTTCCCCATCCTTTATGCCGAGTACCTTCTCTGTCGCCTCGAGAATTTTGGGGGCACCGCTGATGTGACACGCAGTGCCTCGGCAGATCGCAACCCGTTTCTTACCAAGGGGCATGAGCCGGAATTGAGCATAAAAAGTAGCTACACTATATGCCTCACACTCCGGTATGCCGATAAACGTGGCAAGCTCACGCATCACCTCCTCGGGCAGGTAGCCAAATTTTGCCTGAACCTCTTGTAGAATCGGAATCAGTTTGCTTCTCTTTCCTCTATAGGATGGCAAAATCTCTGATAGGTGGTCTTCCATAATCCCTCCGATGCTACTACTTCTCGTGCGAGGGCAAAGATATCAAAGCTTTTAGTATTTTGCCCACCGGTCTCATGTAAGGTCAAATTTTCCCCGTAATTACTTCCTTAATTAACTTAAGGGTTTCGGGGTGACGCAAGACCAAAATATTAGCCCCGGCTAAAAGAAAAGTTAAAGCCGCAATGCTTTCCCATAATATACCCTGCTTTTCACTGGCTTTAGCTTCTTTGGTTTTCCACGATTCCTTACCCAGGTCGGCGATTATAGGCATCTGCATGGTGGCATCCTTAAACATAATGCCAATGTGTTTGGTCCTTTCCATTATGCTGAAGCTGTATTCAATACCATAGCCTAAAGCCGAGCTTAAGGGGTCAATAACTATTCTCTCCGGTGGAAAGGACTTCATCAGTTTTATATTTAGTTCCTTTTCCAAGTTTATATCTATGGGGGTCTGGGCAATAAGACAATGCCCATAGTCCAAAGCGGCTTTGCATATCGGCTCATAATTTTCCTTAACCGCTGGACCTAAGAGGAGGTTTTCTCCAGCGCAGACTTCAGCCACCTTAGTTAACACCTCAATGTCTTTGGTCTCATCCCCCGAGCCATAAACAATGAGGGGGGTGTTAATGGTGGTGGCTACTTTTTTGGTAAGGGCTGCTACTGCCTCTGCCGGTGCATTTTCCCCGCCCGGGTCAGTACTCATTAGCTTAAGGCAGACAAGGTCAGCACCAAAATCTAAACATTTCTGTGCCCATTTTACCGGGTCGGAAACAACATCTTTATAAGGCTCAAGCACTGCCCCTGCCCAATCGTCTGGCTCCATATCATAGACCTCTAAAACAAGTCGAGGGGGGTTCTCAATAGAGCCCTCAAAAAAATGAAGAGGGAGAATACTTTCCCCCCCAATCTTCATAGCTTTACTCCCCTTACCAATTACCACCTCTCGGACCTTACCCGCATAGGTTTCAATGGGTGCTCTATATTCCATTTTTATTCCTTTATCAAAATATCAACTTTCCAGCCAGGCGTGGGAATACAATATTTCCCCCGTAAGCACTTTGGTTGTTTTGACATAGTCCCGCTCTTTTGGCGACAGGGACGAAAGGTCTATATCCTCCCCATCCATAGTCCGGTAAATAAGGTCAACGATGTTAGGCATCTCCCCCCTCTTCAGGCTGATAAGCTCCTTGTCTAAGGCATCAGCAATCACTGAATATTGTCCATATCTGCCTAACATCACCATATAAGTTCGGTTAAGAATACCCCGGAGGGCTTCAGGTGTGCCGTTGGATATATTAGACAACCCTATAGTTGACTTAATGCCAGGCAGAAGATCAGACAATATTTTCACAAATTCCAGAGTTTCCTTAACCTCAGCCTGGCTGGCACTAACCGGCAACAGAATTGGGTCAACCCAGATATCTTCGTTGGGAATACCCATCTCATTAGCCAGCGCCACCGTTTCCATAATACTCTCAACTCTGGCATCAACACCGGGGGGACAGCCTCTGTCCGTGATTACTGAGATAACCACATCACAGGAATATTTTTTGGCTAAAGGAAGCATCTGTTCCTTGCTATCTGTTTTTCCTGAAGCTGAGTTAAGCAAGGGGCGTTTGTTACAGATTTTAAGCCCGGCTTCCATAGCTATCGGGTTCATAGTATCTAATGACAAAGGCAAAACGACAACTTCCTGAACAGCATTAACCAGCCACTGCATTGTTTCTTCTGGGTCTCGGCGGACTGGACCCAAGTTCAAGTCTATATAGTCAGCACCAGCTCTATTTTGAGCGATAGCTAATTCCTGAATTGGCTTTGGATTTCTCTCCTTAATAGCATCACTGACCACCTTGGAAATAATATGAATACTCTCACCGATAATAACCATAAAAAACTCCCCCTTTTCCTAATTCAGGAGACAAACCAAAGCGTATTCTATCACCACCTTCAGAGGGGATCAAGACATCTGGCAATTGACATTCGCAGGTAAATGAGTTTAAACTTGCTCTCTGACAGAAAAAGTCTCAAGGAGGAGACAATGGAACTTTTGAAAGCAGAGAATATCAAGAAGGTGGCGGTGGTTGGGGCGGGACTCATGGGCTCCCAGATAGCAGAAGTCCTGTCGCGGATCGGGAAATACAGGGTCTCAGTCACGGACGTAAGCGATGAGTTCATCAATAAAGGGCTAGCAAGCATACAGCAGAGGCTTGATCAATTCTTTGTCGCCAAAGGCAAGATGACCCCTGAGGAGAAGAAGGAGATTACAGGCAGGATTGAAGGGACTACTGACCTAACCAAAGCTGTTTCCGATGCCGATTTTGTTATAGAAGCCGTGACCGAGAGCATGGCTATTAAGAAGGATGTCTTTCGTAAGTTAGATGCTGATGCCCCTCCCCAGGCTATTCTGGCATCCAACACCTCCTGGTTAAACATAACCGAGATGGCATCTGTTACCAAGCGTCCAGACAAGGTGGCAGGTATGCACTTTTTTAATCCAGTAGCTGTTATGAAGCTCGTGGAGGTGGTGAAAGGAGCCAATACTTCTGACAATACAGTAGAAGTGACCTACGCCTTAGCCCGAATTCTGGAAAAGGAGCCGGTAGTCTGCCGCGATGTTAGCTTCGGCTTTCTGGCTAACCGTGCCTACGTGGCTATGACTTCTGAAGCCGTTCAGATGGTGTGGGAGAGAGTAGCCTCTCCCGAGGACATAGACAAAGCCCTGAAACTGGGATACAACCTGCCTGTAGGTCCCCTGGAGTTGAGTGACCGGATTGGCGCCTGGGCAATAAGGGCAGCCTCGGAAGAAGACAGGATAAAGGAACTTGGCTCAGAAAAAGGACAGCTCCATCCTCTGATACGCCTTATGGTGAGAGCCGGCTATACCGGTGGACCGGGCAAGAAGGGGATCTACGACTTCTGGAAAGAAGTGCTGTCAAAATGGTAATAAAGGAGACAAGCGATGCAATTACAGACCATAATTTATGAGAAAAAAGACTTTTTAGCCTGGATAACCTTAAATCGTCCTGAAGTCAGAAATGCCCAGAATGACACTATGAGGGCAGAACTTGTCCAGGTACTGGAAGATGCCCGCGATGATGACAATGTCCGAGTTATTATCATCACCGGGGCAAGAGACAAAGCCTTTAGCGCCGGGGCTGATATAAGTGAGTTTCCCAAAAGGATGCCTGCCGACATCCTCCGGGCGAAGGGCACCCAGAGAGCTGTGGAGATGCTGAGGGAAATCCCGAAACCAGTTATAGCCATGGTAAACGGTTTTGCTCTTGGTGGCGGCTGTGAGCTGGCTATGGCTTGCGATATTATCATCGCCTCTGAAAATGCTCAGTTTGGGCAGCCTGAAATCCGGGTTGGCGTAATACCAGGCGCTGGTGGGACTCAGATCCTGCCTCGACTGGTGGGAGAAAAGAAAGCCAAGGAACTCATCTTTACGGGAAACTTTATCACCGCCAAAGAAGCTTTAGAGCTGGGGCTGGTGAACAAGGTTGTCCCCCAAGAAAAGCTTCAAGAAACAGTTATGGAAGTAGCTAAGGCTATTCTGCAGCATAGCCCGGTAATATTGAAACTTGCCAAGATAGCCATAAATAAGTCCTTAGAAACTCCCTTAGCCATTGGTATGAGCTACGAACGCGACCTTTTCGCCATGTGCTTTGGCACCGAGGACCAGAAGGAGGGAGCTAAGGCTTTCCTGGAAAAGAGAAAGCCCGAATATAAGGGAAAATAGCTGGCAAGAGGATACGTAAATCCTTTCTTCTGTCATTTTCCCTTTCATCATCGCCAGGGAAGCGAGGGCGATGAATTTCCATAACCACAAAATTATATCCGTCTTTAAGAAGATGACCACAAGGGCTAAAGCCACATTTCTTAAAGCACTTCTGAGCTCTTAGGTTCCAGTCCAGGGTCTTAAGGTAGACCCTATTTAAATTGGTCTTAGAAAAAATATGGTTCAGCAAGGTTATTACGGCATCAGTACCATAGCCTTTGTCCCAATAATTCCGGTCGCCAATCGTAATACCCAGCTCAGCTTCTCGCTTAATCTTATCTATTTTAAAGTAGGCACAGTTACCAATATGCTTACCGTCAAGAGTCTCGATGGCAAAGCGAGTCTCCTGATTGCCAAGAAGAGACAATTCAGCGGCACAACCCTTTAAATACTCCTCAAAAGAAAGGGGTAACGGCACCGCGGCATCAAGGTGACTCAACTCGGGGTCTACCCGCCAGGCATAATCATTAACAGCATCCTTTAGACGTTTTGGGCGCAATTTCGTCTTCTGGCCCAGCAGCATATTACCCCCAAACTATAAAAGCTCTTCCCAAAAAATAAGCTCAGTTAAGGCTACCTTAGCTACCTGACGTATTCGCTCCTCGGGACTACCTAGTAAACTCTGGAGCGTTTTCTTAACTTCCTCACCACCTATTTTACCTAAGGCTCTTATAGCTGCTTCTGGCACTTGAGCCTCGTCATCATCAACAAGGTTTATTAAAAAGGGTACTGCTTCTTCAGCTTCTAACTCACCACAAGCTTCAGCAGCTTCATAATGGATTTCCGGCTCGCTATTGCTCAATTCCTTAATGACAATAGGCAACCATTTCGGGTTACAATTGCGCCCCATAGCATATATAGCACTGGCTTTAAGTTCAACATCATTACTGTGATAAGCTTGATTAATGAACTCGTCTACACGAGGCCGGCTGAAAGGAGCTATGGATTCTAAAGCCCGTCGCTTTACAGCGACAGATTCTCCTTCTTTTTCTAAGACACCAATCAAAGCTGAATATATTCGAGCCCTATGATTTGGCGATAACTTCCCTAACTCGGCAAGCAAAGCAAAGTTGCCCAAAACAATAGCCGCCGCTGCCCTAACCTTCTTAGCTTCGTCTGTCTCCAGTAAATGAATAAGAGGGACAATAAAGGAAACATCCTCAGTCCTTTCCAACCCTATAACTGCTTGAAGCCTGACTCTCTCATCAGAAGCCTGAAGACAAAGACCGAAGATATGGTCAAAATCGAGGGTTGGATTATGCTCACTAAGCCGAAATAAATGAGACAGAATTTGATATTGCCGCTCCGGGGTTATTCTTGTCCAAGTCTGTCTAAGGAGCTCTATCTCGTTACCACCTAAACCAGACAAATATACCAGCCGAGTATTGACCGAGGGCTGTTCTGGGCCAGAAAGCTCAGCCAGTAATCTGGCTAAAGGTGACTCTTTTTTATTCACTCCTCTTCTTCCTCTTTTTTCTTTTCCCAAAGGGGTTCAGTGAAATGGTCAATAAACTCCCCCATAGCTTTAGCCGCAATCCTCTTCATTTCTTCTTCAGCTTCCTTCGCCAGGCTAACTAATCCGCTCAGGTCAATACCCACAGCCAGAATTTTAGTCAAGACTTCAATGATAGCCAGGGAAGCTTTTGGATTAGGTATTCGGGTAGCATACGAAGGCACCTCGCCTAAGAGGCAGATACCCTCCATGCCCTTCTCCTTGGCTACTCCAAGGAACAATCCGTTAAGCCCGGCAATATGAAGGTCACCCCGGAGGACAACCTCATACTTTTCCAGTTCCGGAACAAGCTTCTTGTCTGTAGCTACCCCCCAGACCCTCGGGGTTTCGGTATGGTGAATTCGGGCTATAGCAGCTGCACAGGTATACACCCTCCGGACCTTAAATTTTTCGGCGACATCGAGGACACAGTGAGCTAATTCATAACACTTAAAGCTGGGCTGTTCTTCCCCAATGAATATCACTAAGCCCTTGTCGGAAACAGGGTTCTGCCAGTAATACAATTTAGACTCAGGGAATTGGGGAGTTTCGACCACATTGTCTTTGACCACTACGCCAATGGGGTCAAAGAAATTAAACGGCAGAACTTCTCCTATCTCCTCAGCTCTAAGCTTATCTCTCAGGTATTGGGCTACTATAAGGGAAACATTACCAATGCCCGGCCAGGCAGTCAGCATATCACAAGCTTTAGGATGGAGCTGCTTATACAGTTTGACGTCCTTTTTCATCATCCTGCCTTGGCTGCCACTGATAGGCGTGAGCAATAAACGGCTGGTATAAGTAAAACTCCGCCAACCCATCTTCTTTCCTTCCCCACGGCTTTTAGCTCCTTTAAGACCTGATAAATATTACCGGAAATCATAATATCCTTCACCCGACCGACTATTTCTCCCTTCTCCACTTTATAGCCCAGAAGAACGTTACCACCAAACTCCCCGCCCATAAGGTTACCCTGCTCTGCCCCTATAACCTGCTCAATAACCAGACCCTCCTTCATATCCTTAATCATATCCTCAAAGGCAGCTTCACCGCTACTCACTACCAGAGAAGATGGCGATGGCACAGGAAGACCACCCCGGCTACGGCTGCCACTGCCGGTGCTCCGGGTCCCGGCTAAAGCTGCTGTGTGCAAATCATACAGAAAATTTACTACCACACCCCTATCAATTAAAGGAATGAATTGACTGGGGACGCCTTCGTCATCGCCGGGACGGCTGGCAGGGCGATAAGGCAAAATAGCATCATCTTCCAGGGAAAAATTCCGATCAAAAACCTCGTCTCCTATCTTACCCTTTAAAGGTGAAGCTCCCTCCAGCACCAGTTTACCATTAAAAGCCAGAATTAGCGGTGCTACCAAAGCACTACCAACACCCTTAGGAGTGAATACCACCGGCATTACTTTCGTAGACAGGCTTGCCCGGCGTTTAGCTAATTCTAATTGATTAATCACCCTTCGGGCAATTATTTCAAAATCAAAGAAGGGCTGACACGAACTCTCACTATCCCCAACAAAAAGCAGGTCTGTATTCTGAACGACTACTCCTTCAACACCTAAAGCGAAAAGGCTCTTCCGATAACTTATGTCACCGCCTCTGGAATTAAGAATCCGGACCTGCCTCATCTCTTTAACCACCTCAGCTTCACAGACAATACTCAGAGTATGTTCCCGAAGACAAGCCACCAGCTTCTCACCCAGCTCTACCATACTGGCTTCAGTTACTGTCTCTATTCTGGAATCAAAGACTTCCACACCGGGATAAGCCAGGGTGGTGGGGAAGTCAAAGTTAGCTGTCATTCCAAACTCCGATGTCTCCACTGCCATATCCACCAGAGCCTGGGCTTTGACTTCACCGCTGGCAGCCGAAAAACCTATCTTCCCCCCTTTGACCAGGCGTAGAGCTATACTGGTAGTTTCCTGACTTCGAATTTGTTTTAGCCGGTTAGCCTCAAAGCGAACCGGTGTCCTCCAGGAATGGACCCAAAAGACTTCGGCTTCATCAGCCGCCCGCTTAGCCAGGGACAGTAATTCTTCAGCGTCCACTACTTCCCTCCCACCAGACAATGGCGAATCCTGATATGGGGGCTACCATTGGAAACGGGTAAGGGGACTTGCTCCCCCTTACCACAACCACCCCCCTCATTCATCCGAAGGTCATTACCAATAGCATCTATATTGTTCAAAGTGGCGAAAACATTACCAGTGAGAACAGCCGGACGAAGCAACTCAGCTAATTTACCGTCGCGAATCATGTAAGTCTCTCCAGCCGAAAAAGTAAACATTTCCAGGCTGGTGGTTCCCCCGTACCACTCCCTGGCATATACCCCTTCTTTGACTTCAGCAAGCATATCCTCAAAGGAAACCGACCCTGGCTCAATAAAGGTATTGGTCATCCTCACCACAGGGGGGAAGAAATAGTTAAGGGCACGGGCATTAGCGGTAGGTTTTTCCCCCATTTTAGCCGCTGTTTCCCGGGAATGGAGTCTGGCTTCCAGGACACCTTCCTGAATAAGGTAAGTCCTGGTCGCTGGAACCCCTTCATCATCATACTTGTAGCTACCCCTCAGTCCCGGGACAGCCGCCCCGTCCACAATATTAAGGTGTTTACTACCAAATCTTCGCCCTAAGACCATAATCTCCCGGAGTTGCTTGTTCTCATAAACAAAATCAGCTTCAGACAAGTGTCCAAAGGCTTCGTGGGCAAAGACTCCAGCCAGTACCGGGTCCAGAATAACCGTATATTCATCCCCCTTTAGTTGCTGGGCTGACAGAAGCCTCACTGCCTGCCGAGCCATTTCAGCTACTTTCCCGTGCAAATTCTCAATAACAGAAAAGTCGCCATTGCTACCCAGGCTCAAACTCCGTTGCTGGACATTACTGCCGTCTCGGGCTACAGCGACTAAACGGAGGTTTAGGTCTACCTTCTCTTGTTCAATATAAGAGCCCTCAGAACTAGCTAGAATAACCTTTTTCCGGCTGTCCTGATAACTTATGTTTGAAGTCTGGATCCCGGGGGGACTCAATATGATATTATTGTACTCGTCCAGGAGCTGTTTCTTCACTGTTAGCGGCAGTAAAGTCGGGTCCTTTTTCACATTAGCTTTGACTGTATCAACTACCGGCGCCACCGAGGCAAACTGACCCCTTTCCTGTCGGGCAAATCTTGCCTGCTCTACTGCCATCTTCACCTTTCCCCGTAGTCCATTAATATCATTAAAACTAACAAACCCCCAGCCTCCTTTAACTAAAGCCCTAACATTACCGCCAGACCGAGCAGTCCTGGCTACTTCTTCCAACCTCTTCCCTCTGTAAATCAGGGAAGTGGCTTTAGCTTGCTCCAGGCGGATTTCCACGTAATCGGCACCGTGTCCCTTCAAAGCTTCAACAAGTTGGTCTCTCATAGTCAAACCAAAGTAACTATTATTGTAGTCTTACCAAGGACCAAAGACAAGGAAAATTGGAGCTTCTAAGAAATTACTGAAAAAGTCCCTATGCCTTTCTCAAAGTAAACCTATGCTCAACCCGTCTGCAAATTCGGGGCCCCCTGAAAAACTTCGTTTTTCAGGGGTTTTTTCTAAGCCTAAGGGCATGCCATTATGGGATGTCTTGCCAAACAGATATCCATTGTGTCATACTTCATACCTGAACTGATGGTGCACCGGGAAAAGACAAAGAATAGCTTAAAAGAGACCACGCCTCTTTTATGGCTGGATTGTCGCAGGTGTTGCTTTTATCACCTTAGTGCTCGGCTATTCTATCCGGAACACCTTCTCAGTCTTCTATCCGGCTATTGTGGAAGAGGTCGGCTGGGGGCGCGGCAGCACGGCACTGATGTTCTCCATTACCATTGTCGTTTATTGCTTGGTGGCGCCAGTAGCCGGTGGTCTTGTGGATAGATTTGGACCGAGGCTGGTTTTCCCGGTAGAGCTTGCCTTATAGGCGGGGGACTGGCTTTGTGAGTCTGGCTACTACTCAGTGGCAATTCTACTTCCTCTATAGGGTTATTGTTGCCATAGGGCTGAGCCTGGTTGGGTGGACACCGGTTACTGCCGTAGTCGCTAACTGGTTTGTTAAGGAGCTAAGCCCAGTTCATAGCTAAGCCCAGCACTAATTATTCCTCACGATTCGGTTATACAGAATAGGGTTATGGGCAATATTGCCCAAGCTGGAACATCTCTACATATACAAGCCGGCGGTGACATTAAGGACGTTACCGGTGATGAAGGCAGCATCCTCAGAGGCTAAGAAAAGGACTGGTTTAGCTGCATCTTCAGGAGTCATTACCTTGCCGGCAAGTTGCATTATCATCATATCCCTGATTTTCTTGGGTATGCCCACCTTCTTCCCCATAACCTCCTCTCCGGTCTCTTTTTCCCGGGTCAAGCGAGTATCCACAAAGCCATAAGCTATGGCATTACAGGTAATGCCATAGCTTGCCCATTCCTTAGCCACCGTCTTAGTCAACCCGATAATACCGGCTTTAGCTGCCGAATAATTAATCTGCCCAACATTACCCATAAGCCCAGCTACCGAAGTGACATTGATTATCCTCCCGTTGTGCCCATCCTTCATCATATATTTAGAAGCTGCTCGGATACAGTTAAAAGTCCCCTTTAAATTAATATTAATACAGGTATCCCACCCAGCATCGGTCATCCTCGGAATCAAGGCATCCCTGGTAATTCCGGCGTTATTAACCAGGATATCAAGTTTGCCAAATTTTTCCCCGGCTGTATCCATAAGTTTTTGAGATTCCTCGGCTTTGGTGATGTCGGCAACACAAACAGCGGTCTTGCCGCCAAAAGCTTGTATTTCTGTAACCGTCTCCTGGGCTGGAGCAATATCAATGTCATTAATTACCACTGTCGCCCCTTCTCGGGCAAAAAGAATAGCAATAGCCTTACCTATACCTCGCCCAGAACCAGTAATGACAGCAACTTTACCATCTAATTTGCCCATTTAATTCTCCTTAACTTCGAGAGGGTAAAATGACTGTCGCTGAGCCGGGAGTAGTCCTTTCCCCTTTAGGGTTCTCTGCCCAGACTTCACAGTCTACATAATACTTGTCATCCTGAACATATTTCTTAGTCACCTTCCCCTTACAGGTAATATTTTGGCACGGGAAATGCATTGCCCGATAGATACAGCCCAATTTCGCCAGAGTCCCCTTCTCCCCCATCCAGTCCGTTACCAGTTGCCCCAGAAAGGAACAGGTCAACCAGCCGTGAACAATAACCCCCGGCAGTCCATTGGCTTGGGCAAAATCTTTATCATAGTGTATTGGGTAGTAGTCTCCAGAGGCACCAGCCCATTTGACTAACTGCATGGTCGTGGGGTGTTTAACCAATACTGCAAGTTCACTACCAACTTCAACATCTTCGTAAAAAACTTGCTTTGCCACTTTAATAGACCATCCCAAATTAATACCTGATAATAGTATTCCGACCCTTGATTACGGTTTCCCCTTTCTGGTTTTTGTAGGTGAGTTCCAGGGTCATAAACAGCATTTTACCCATTTTACCTTCCCGCTCCCGGATGTCAGCCAGTTTACCGGTAACGGAGATAACATCATCCACTTTTATGGGTTGGTAATATTCCAGCTCATTTCCGGCATTAAGAAAGCGGGTAAGGGGACATTTGACTGTCCACATCTTCTGGGTCAACTCGTCCAGCCTTAGAGCTGTAGCAAAGGTGGGGGGAGCTACTTTCCGCCACAACGGATTAGGGTCACCAACAGCATCGGCAAACTTCTTAAGCATCCCCTTCTCAACTTCGTATACCTCCGGACCAAATTCCACATTGAGCAAGTTCTTTAATTCGTCCGTTATTACTGAAGCTTCAGCCAATTTCATTACCTCCTTTCCTGAAGAAAATCAAAAAACAGAATAAGTCTTTAGAGTGCTCTTTGTCAAGGAGACCGTTTAGCAATTGCCCAGTTGTCACTGCGAGCCAAGCATACCCAGCGAAATCTTAGATTTCGCTGGGAACCCGGGGCCCCCACAAAATCTTTGATTTTGTGGGGCGTGAAGCGTGGCAATCTCTTGGTATTGCGGAGCTTGTTCCGAAGCGTAAGCGAGGAATCTCACTCTGAGTTGCTTCGGCTATGCCTCGCAACCGCTATGCTCCTCGCAATGACGGTTAGGAATTAGTAAACACCCTCAGTCAAGGAGAGTGTTTATTACTTCTTTAGACTGTGGTCTAAGTCCGCTTAGGGGGTGTTTGCGTAACCAGAGAAATATAACCCAAGTTACAAGTTAAAAGGAAAACTAAAGGAACCCTCCCGCGCGGGAGGGTTCCTTATTTAATAAACTTTATGGATGTGACAAATGAAAGTTTCTAATAAGACTTCGGTAATCTCTCGAGAAATTCAGCAACAAATAGAACGAGGTAGCTTCATCCGGAAAGCCTTTGAGGAGGGGGTGGCATTAAAGAAGCAGTATGGTGAGGACAAAGTCTTTGACCTTTCCTTGGGTAATCCGATACTGGAACCCCCTCAAGAGTTCTACCAACAGCTACAGAAATTAGCCAACCACCCTATTTCAGGTATGCACCGGTATATGGTAAATGCCGGCTATCCGGAAACGAGGGCTGAAATTGCCCAGTACCTGACATCAGAAACAGGGCTACCGTTCACGGCTAAGGATATTATTATGTCCATAGGTGCTGGGGGTGGAATATCAATTACCTTAAGAGCCCTGCTCAGCCAGGGAGACGAAGCCATTGCCTTTGCCCCTTACTTTCCTGAGTTCTTGCTCTATATTGCCAATCAGTCAGGGATTGCCAAAGTAGTACCTTCTGGTGTTAACTTTAACCCCGACCTAAAGGCTCTGGAAAGAGCCATCACCCATCGCACCAAGGTAATAATAAATTCACCCCACAATCCCACCGGCGTCGTTTATAAGGAGGATGTCCTGCGACAAATGGGACAAATAATCCAAGCTAAGGAATCACGCTTGGGCACCCGGATCTTTATCCTCAGTGATGAACCTTACCGCAAGCTTGTCTATGACGGAGTGAAGTGCCCTTATGTATTCTATTACCATCCCCGGACCATAGCCGTTACCCCCCACTCCAAAGACCTTTCTCTGGCAGGGGAGCGCATTGTTATGTAGCCGTAAATCCGCAATGTAACGAAGGTGGGGAACTGGAAGCCGCTATTGGCTTCTGCAACCAGGCTCTGGGCTTTGTTAACGCCCCGGCTTTAATGCAGCGAATAGTCGGTAAACTACAGCGAGCCTGTGTCAATATTGGTGAATATCAACGCAAAAGGGACTTCCTCTACCAGGAGCTGACTCAGATAGGATACCCCGTAGTGAAGCCCGAGGGCGCCTTTTATATGTTCCCCAAGACACCGGTAGACAACCTGGAGTTTGCTGATGAGCTCAGTAAGAACCTGGTACTGGTAGTGCCCGGCACTGCTTTTGGAGCCCCTGGCTATTTTCGCATCGCCTTCTGTGTCGAAGATAGAGTCATAGAAGGCTCTCTAACAGGTTTTAGAAAGACAGCCCAGAAATATGGCTTAAGCTAAGGACAACTCTGGGGGCTCTATCTTAGCCGGCGTAACTCCAGCTTAACGGCAACAGCTCTATCCATACATTCAAGTTCTACAACATCGGGGTGTCCCCATTCTTCGGGGAAACTGCCGCTGAACTGGAGCATAATAATGTAGGGAAAAGCATCGTGATAGAAAAAGCCACAAAGACCGGCACTATTAAAGCCACTGAGTTCAAACTTATCGCCGACTTTGTGCCCCCAGCTACACTCCCCCTTAATACCAGTTACGGTGCCGATGATTTTATACCCTATCTGCTCGACCATTAGTCACCTCCTCTCCTTAATTTTTATTACTCTTGAGGTTTTTTACTAATGTCGGGCAGGGCGACCTTAAAAGGTCGCCCTGCAAGGTCGCCATTAAACTTTGAGATTGTTCACTAACCCCATTCTGTCATTGCGAGCGAAGAACACCCCACAAAATCTATGATTTTGTGGGGACCCCGGGTTCCCAGCCGAATCTACGATTCGGCTGGGTGTAAGAAGCGTGGCAATCTCTTGGTATTGCTTCGGGGCTAACGCCCCTCGCACTAACAGGCAATAATTACTCAACAACTCATTAAACTTTTTTACCTGGCAAGGGAAGATATTTGGTGACATAATCTATAGCTTCAGCAACTACAAAGAGAGAGCCAGTTACCAGAATAAGGTCCTCAGGACCGGCTAAAGTTAAAAGACGAGACAAGGCGATAGCAGTATTCTCTGCCACATCTACTCTAATATCGTGATTGGCGAATTCTTGAGTCACCACAGAAAGAGATGCCGCCCGGGGGTGAGCGGAACGGGTGACCAAAATATGACAAGGTAAGGAAATAAGCTCACTAACCATACCAGAAATATCCTTATCGCAAGAAGTGCCGAAGATGACAAAGCATCGGTCATAGTCAAAATGGTGACGGACTGCCTCTATTAATTTCTTCATTGAGTAAGCATTGTGAGCCCCATCAACCACCAGGAGGGGTTGATGGCTGAGAATCTGGAGACGACCCGCCCAGGTCACCCACTCTAAACCTCTTTTAATATCCTCGGCTGAGATTTTAGCCCCCGAAGAAGCCAAAGCTTCTAACACGGCTACGGCATTAGCCGCATTTTCCAACTGGTGGTCGCCGAGAAGGGGAATGGTGAGATAATAACTGTTGGCTTTGCTATTAACCCGGAAAGACTGATGGCTGAGGTCTGAGTTTGCCTTGTGCCAGGTTATATCCTCCCCCACCTGAATTAATCTGGCTCCTTTTTCCCGGCAGACCTGTTTGATTACCTCTTTAGCTTCTGCCGGCTGAGGAGCACTGACCACAAGACATCCCTCCTTAATAATTCCGGCTTTTTCCATAGCTATCTTGGCTATAGTATCTCCCAAAACCTCGGTATGATCCAGACTAATAGAAGTGATAACACAGACTTCAGGTTTAACCACATTTGTAGCATCCAGTCTCCCGCCTAAACCCACTTCCAGTACCTGAAAATCCGTTTTTTCCCAAGCAAAATAGGCAAAAGCCAGAGCCGTCAGGATTTCAAAGGTGGTCAGTTGTCCATAAGAAGCTTTATTATTTACTTCTGCCACTATTGGCTGAAGAATCTCAACCAGAGAAACAAAGTCAACCTCGGAAATTAATTCACCATCAATTCTAATCCGCTCCCTCAAGGTATGGAGGTGGGGGGAAGTATAGAGACCTGTCCTATAGCCAGAAGTGGTCAGAACCTGGGCAATCATAGCTGCAGTACTCCCTTTCCCTTTAGTGCCGGCTATATGGACCGTCCGGGCTGAGAGGTGAGGATTGCCCAAGGGTTCCAGGAGTTCATCCATCCGCCCCAAATCATAATTAGCCGAAGTATAAAGAATACCCGAGATTTTCTCATAATCAGTAAAGCTGAGAATATAGTCTTCCGCTTGTTTATAGTCCATTCCCGATGGGTCATTATATCACAACCAAATTGCAGCTCTTTTAGAACTAACCTTCAGGACTGCTGAAACTCCACCCCCACGATTAGACAGTTCAGCAGCCAACAATACAATAGACTGGGCTGAACAAAAGCCAGTTTGGTCAGCTAACCACGGAGGGAAAGCGCAACTCGCCATCCCCTGTTATTTGGGTTTGCGTCACCGTGCCCTGTCTTCAAGGGTCTTAGGATTGGAGCAGATGATGAAATGTGGCATAATAGTCGCACCAAGCCCCCTAAAGCTCTGGAAAACCGAAAAGTCCCCAGTTTACTTATCAAGTTGACAACCGTGGAATGAATCTACTTAAAAAAGAAATAAGAAGATACCCGGAGTGTAGATGAGTAGCCCTAGGATAGGGACGAATTTGCCTGCCCTTGTCTCACAGGTGTTTTTGCGTTCAAGCATGACCTAATTGGTTCAGAAATAATCAGCTATGGCGATGGCAACAAGGAGGTGATATCAAAAATGGGGAAACCAAAGGAAATATGTGGAATCTCGAGGAGGGTTCTTTATGATACACTGTTACCTCTCGCAATTGTCGGAGTAGTTGTAGCGATAGCTTTCTATATTATTCGGGCTCCAGAAGCATATAGGTTAATAGACCAGTACGCAGTCCTAAGAGACTTACTTCTAATTCTTCTTGCCGCGGTAACTGTATCTGCTTGGTTTGTTTGGAGGATGGTCCGAAACGAAACGATAAAGGCTGTCAGAGCAGATATCGAGAAAAATTTTTCGAGAATGGGAGGAAAATTGGCGATATCGATGGGTTTAAATTATTAATTCTACGGAAAAATCGACCTAGCGATAAGAAAAACAAAAGAATCTTTAAAGGAAGAATTAGATAACTTGGAAAGAATTTGTGCGAAGAATAATTTAGCTTATTATTATGCACTCAAACACCAGCAAGAGCCTCTACTGCTAGCAGATAAACAAACCGCATTGAATTGGGCAGAGGAAGCATACAAGAAGTATGACAAGACGATAAAAGGCTTCGATGACCCAGAATTAGTAGAAACCTACATATTTGTAAAAGCGAGATTTGCTGAAACAAAGGAGGAAAGAAACAAAGTGAGAGGGGAAATACAAAACTTGATAGGAAGGGACGAGTTTTTGGGAATCAAGAAGAGTTTGGAAGCTACCTTATAATACTTAGGCGAACAACAACCATAAACGAATTCTTGTTGTCTTCACCAATTTAAATTGCGTAAAGGTGAATTAGCAGTCCGACTTAAGCTCTATGCAAAATAAAGCCAAATAAAAATTATCTCACCCATCCTCAGACAGGATAAACAGGCCCCATAATGCAAATCCTCCAGACTTCTATAGCAACTAAAATTTTATACCTCGTAGAAGCATTTGTCAAATTAGATTCGGCTCAACTGATGCGGAAAGGCACTTGACCGCTCTGTTTATACCCTTGATTGCCCAACTTATTTATTTTCCTTTTATGGTCAGCTTAACCCCACTGCTACGTCAAGCCAGTGTTTCTGGGTAGTATTTGAGCAACAATCCATCGTTTTGGTTCAGAGACGACGCTGAGGACACTGACAATTCCGACTAAAACTTTAGGCAAAGGTGGTTAATTCGGCTCCTCTTCAAAAGCTTTGAGAAAGGACTTCGGTATTCCAGAAAGTCCCGGTCTTGCTTTCCTTGGGGTTCCAAGAAAATATTGGCGTACCTTTGCCGTAGTGTCACGCAGGGCAAACTTCAAATTCTGATAGGTTTTGAGCGAACTCTTTCTTTCAGGCGTCAGCAGAGAATAGCCAAGCAGACAATAGGTATCCTTGTCCCAGTGACACGTATAGCTGATTACCATCTTGCCGACCGACCCCTGGAAGGCTCTTGTGCCACCAATTTCTAAGCTAAAAGACCACATTCTTTGTCCCGTATCTAAATCCTCGAGCAACAGGAGGTCTTTCAGTGCCAGGATTCGGCAGCACTTCAGTTCAGCACCTCTCCAGTTTAACAGTCCTGGTATTAGTCGCTCCGGGAGCTCATTTCTTTTCTGCTCAAGAAAGTAGTCCAGCAGAAACTTATCACTGCCAGGCAATCTGAAATTCCACAGGTATTCTTGCACACCAAACTCACCGGTATCTTTGTACTTTGCGTACTCGGTCTTATTCCAGTAAGACATAAGCTGCTCATAGTACTTTTTCAGGCTTTCATCCTCTGTGGCAAAGGTGCCGTAGTGCAACTCCAGTTCGCTAAGCTGATTACCCAGAGCCTGGTAAGAGCTGGCATTAGCCACCAGTGATGGCAACTTAGCCTTCAGCGAAGAAACTTTATGCACAGCTTTTGGAAGTGTCTGTCTTAGGTCAGCGGGGATAACAGCTACCTTGTAGTGGCGGCTTCCTATAGGCGCTTGCCCGACAAATAATAGCCCTCTGAGGCGCAACTGACCGATTATTGAGTGTGGCGGATTTTCATTCCACCACCAGCCATCTCCAGTCTCGTCTCCAAATCTCCGGGACAATTGACCATATTTGACCCAGCCACCACTCTGTAGCAAGTAAATCATCGCTTCTCGATGTTGAGGCTGCAGCCCCAAGACAGTTTTCACGAGGCTCGCCTCATCTTTCAGGTGAGATACAATTTGGCTAACCTTGTCCCGTTTTTTCCTTTCCCCACAGATACCAAGACACAGACAAATCGCATCTATCCATGCCGCCGGTAGCTTGTTCAGCGCCGCTTGGAGAGTGGGATTTATGGGCAAAGACTTGGACTCTATATCCCGCCGCCAGCTTTGCTCGAGTCTATCCAATGCTTCATCGCTAAGCCTGGCTATTAGCTGCGCCACCTTGTAATCCATGTATTTGCGCCAGTCATCACTCACTGTCCTTCCTTGGTAGAGCTGGTAGGCTGATTTGCCACCACGGTCTGGTTGTGGTGTTGTGTTCCAGATATTTGAAGCCAGGGCAAGCCATCTATTTGCTTCCTCAACAGACCTGAAACCGCCGCTTCGTTCAGTGATTTCTTTCATGAATCCACTGAAATCGTTATTCGTCAGGTAGGACAAAACGAGCCTCTTCCATTCTTCTGATGTCATAATGAGCCTTGGTTTTCCCTCTCTTCCTGCCATCTCAGACATTCGTGCTATCGCTGCCTCAAGCGTAGCATCCTGAGGGCGTTCCACTTTGTGTAGTTCCTCTTTCCCTTTAATTCTCCCTTGCAAGAACCTCTCAACGTCTATAGGACTTGCCTGAAGTTTTTTGAGGCGGGAGCATATTCCTAGTCCAAATTGGATTGCCAGGCTACCCAGCCGGGACCGGGTAGCCATTGGTCACGGCTGGTAGGCAAGATATAGGTAGAAAGAGTGCCTCCTCTTTGTAAGATGTGGCTCAGCATACGGCTGTTCACTTCAAACTCCTCATCTTCCAGTTCCAAGTATAGCCCTCGCCCAGGAACGACAGTAGTAACTACTGCTGTAACATATTTTGCCTTCTGAATTGAGTCGAGCGCTGAATTGAGCTCATCTCCTTTCAAAAGGGCAGTGACGGCTAACTCAGCCGGGTGCCGACCATCGGGTAATCTAAATCCAAAGGTAAACCAGCCCAAAAACCGCCGCTCCCGACTAACGATTTCCCCGGTGTCAGCTATATAGCTAACTGGTCCTGGCTCATCATAACCGAAGAAATCAGCTCTCGCTTCTGCCCGAATATCGGCAATATCGTCGTTTTTAGCACACCATTCAACCAATCTCTCCACTGTGCTCGAAGTCAATGCCATAGCTCACTCCTCAGCTAATTTTATACCTATATCCTGAAGCCACTCCAGAGCTCTTTGTCTCATTCTATCATCTTTGAAGCGAAACCATCTCTGTCTTTCTTTTTAGATTATAATTCAAAGGGTACATCAATTGGCAAGTGCTAAGTTCGGCTCTTGTTGTATTCCAGAGAGCGTGTTTATAAACACTTGTTTCGTTGCTTTTCTTAAAGGCTAACTTTAACTTTTAGCCCCTGTCTGCTATTATCGCTATCAAATGAAATTTATAGACAAACTTTCCAAGGCAAGCCAGCAGAATAAGAGCTGGCTGTGCATCGGACTTGACCCCGACCCGGAACTCATGCCTAGGGTAAGCATTTTAGATTTCAACAAAGCTATTATTGAGGCAACAGCGGACTTAGTCTGTGCCTATAAGCCTAATTTTGCTTTCTATGAAGCTCTGGGGAAAAAGGGACTTGGTATCTTGGAGAAGACCATTAAGTTTATACCGTCTCATATTCCTATAATCGGTGATGCTAAACGCAGCGATATCGGTAATACGGCTAAAGCTTATGCCAAAGCCATCTTCTCTACTTTTGGCTGCGATGCGGCAACCGTTAATCCGTATCTCGGCTTTGATTCTATCCAGCCCTTCCTTGACTATAATGACAAAGGGGTTTTCATCCTGTGTCGGACATCTAATCCCGGGGCTTCAGATTTCCAGGGGCTTACCTGTATTACAGGTCTACCTTTATATGAAGTAGTAGCTCAAAGGGCTAAGGAGTGGAATACTTACGGTAACATCGGGCTGGTAGTAGGAGCCACCTATCCCGAAGAACTGAAACGCCTTCGCCAGCTATGCCCGGAAATGCCAATACTGATACCTGGTGTCGGGACTCAAGGGGGAGACCTGGCTCTGGCAGTTAACTACGGGGTTGACGCCCGAGGGGGAAAAGCCATTATCAGCATATCCAGACAAATTCTATATGCCTCTTCCGGGAAAGACTTTGCTCAAGCCTCCCGTCATGTCTCTATGGAGTTTCGAGACCGGATTAATCGCTTGATTTCCGGCTAAGGCATTGTTTAAGATTGCCAGAAATGAGGATAGAGATAAAGTTAGGAGACATCATCCGTTTGCGCAAGAAGCATCCTTGTGGCAGTTTTGAGTGGAAGGTGGTGAGGTTAGGGGCTGATATCGGCATAAAATGCCTCAAGTGTCAACGACAAGTTCTACTGGAAAGAAATACCTTTGAACGCCGGTTTAAAGCTTTTGTGCCCCCTGCGTCACCCCAGCCACAGAGAAGTGGCAATAGGTGAGTTGTTGCAAATTTTAAGGATGGAAAGAGGCTGAGGTAGCAAAAGAACAAATGAGGCTGCTCTAAATGAACCGGCGCATTTTGCATATTGATTTAGACGCTTTTTTTGTTTCTGTAGAGCAAGCCCTTGCCTCAAACTTGAAAGGGAAACCGGTAGTAGTGGGGGGGCGTCCTGACCGCCGTGGAGTTGTGGCTTCAGCATCTTACGAAGCTCGAAACTTTGGCATTAAGGCTGGTATACCTTTAATCCGGGCTTATCGTCTCTGCCCCCAGGCTATTTTTATTCAAGGTAACTTTGCCCAGTACCAGGAAGCTTCAAATAGGTTTATGGAAATTATGGCTAATTTCTCCCCCCATCTGGAGCCAGTGGGGCTGGATGAAGCTTACTTAGATGCTACTGGCACTGAAGGTATTTTCGGTCATGCCCACGAGTTAGCCCTAAAGATAAAAGAACGGATTAAAGACGAGCTCAAGCTTACGGCTTCCATCGGTATTGCCGGTTGTAAGGTTGTTGCCAAAATTGCCTCAGACCTGTGTAAGCCTGATGGTCTATGCGAGGTAGCCCCTGGGGAAGAACGCCTTTTTCTGGCGCCTCTGCCTGTTAGTCAATTACCCGGCATTGGTAAAAAGACGGAACAGAGATTGAGAGAATTAGGAATAACTACCATCGGTCAGCTGGCTAAAATGTCCCCGGACTCCCTTAAGAAATACTTTGGAGCTTCAGGGCTAATTCTTCACCGTTATGCCAACGCCATAGATGACCGAAAGGTAGAACCACCGGCTGAGGCAAAATCTATCAGCCGGGAAACTACCTTCACTGAGGACACTTTAGACCAATCCTTTCTTCAGGCTACTTTGCGTTATTTATGCGAGTGGTTAGGCGCTGAACTGCGTTCCCAGGGCAAGCAAGCCAAAGTAGTAACTCTAAAGCTGAGATATGCTGATTTTGAGACTATTAGCCGTCGTCTGACTTTAACCGAAGCCAGCGACAGGGACGAGGTTATCTTTACCGCAGCCCTCCAATTACTGAGTCGGGCTTTGAGCTGGAAGCAAAAGCTGGTACGCCTTCTTGGTGTTGAGGTATCTAATTTGATGAAAGGTAAACAACTCTCCATGCTTGACTCAGAAACACAGAGATTAGAGCATTTAGACCGGGCTATTGACCGCATCCGCCGAAAATACGGCTTTACCTCTATCCAGACTGGACGAACCCTTCCTCTAAAAGGGGTCTAACCTGTAACAAACGCTTGCCTTTAATAAAAGCAACAGTTATAATTTAAAACCATTAGTAGCCGATACTTATAAAGAAAGGAGACCAAAAATTGCCTCCTTACGCTTATTTTCAGAAGCGCTTTGTGCCTCTTTCCGAAGCTAAAATTAACATTTTAACTCATGCTTTCCACTATGGCACAGCCTGTTTTGATGGTATCCGAGGCAACTGGAATGCTGACGAGGAACAATTATATTTATTTCGGGTTAAAGACCATTACGAGCGTCTCCTCAAAGGCTGTCGCCTGTTGAAAATCAATTTGCCCTATTCCATTGAAGAGTTAGGCGAATTGACTCGGAAAGTGGTGGAAAGAAGTGGCTATCAGGAGGATATTTATATCCGCCCCTTAGCTTATAAAGGCTCCGAAGCTATTGGAGTCAGACTGTATGATTTGGAAGATGACTTTCTTATTATTGTAGCCACTTTGCCTGCCTACCTTGATGTAGAAAAGGGTTGTCGTTGCTGCACCTCCTCCTGGCGGCGTATTGATGATACCATGATACCAGCTCGGGGGAAAATTACTGGTATATATGTAAATAGTGCCTTAGCCAAAACAGAAGCCTGGGAAAATGGTTATGATGAAGCTATACTGTTGACTCACGACGGTCATGTTTCCGAGGGAAGTGGTGAAAATATCTTCCTCGTCATAAAGGGAGAGCTGGTAACGCCACCCAGCTCGGATAACATCCTCCTGGGAATTACTCGAGACACAGTGATAACCTTAGCTCAGAAGGAACTGGGCATAGAAACAATAGAAAGGTCTGTAGACCGGAGTGAGCTTTACCTTGCCGATGAGTGTTTTTTCACCGGCACGGCTGCCCACATCACCCCTATTTTAGAAATAGACCATCGTCCCATCGGCAACGGAGAAATTGGGAAATTAACTAAAGAGTTACAAAAGTTATATTTTGCTGTAATCCAGGCGAAGAACCCGAAATACCTTGACTGGTGCACCCCTACCTATCCCAAGTTAGCCAAGATACAACACAGCTAATTTGGCAAGGGAAATCCTTTAAAAAGTAAGGGCTAAGAGGTCTGGTTAGGGGTTATTCCTAAGGTCTTCAGTAAATAGAGAAGACGGCAGCTCTCTTCTAAAGCGGTGGTGTAATGGTAGGCTTCTTCCAAGAGCTGACCAGTAGCGAAGCTGCCATGACCGCGAACAATAACCACTTTATGTACCTTGAGGGTTTGGGCAATTTCACCTGCCAGTTCCCCCGGTCTAACTGCCTCTCTTTGACACAATACTGGCACCCTGGATAAAAGCAACCTTCCTTCAAGATCCCAAGGGACAATTTCCGACTCGGTGAAAGACAAGGCAACGGTATAGGGGGGATGAGCATGGACTATAGCCTGGACTGGAGCCTGTTGATAAATGAAACGATGGACAGCCAACTCCGTTGAGGCTAATGGTGTTGACCGATCATTTCTGGAAATTCCTGTTTCTACCAAATCCTGCTCTTCAAGACAACCTAACCTCGAATTCCGGTGAGTAATGAGCAAACGCTCACCAAGTCTAATACTCAAATTACCACTGTGAGAGGAAACAAGTCCCCGGGTAAAAAGGTCACGCCCAACAGCCTGGAACTGGAAAAGCATCACCCTATACCTTCGAGTTTGACTAAAATTGTGACACTATCCGTACCCAAAATCAAATCCCTCATCAACTGTTAGAAGACAAAGCCTGATTAAGTTTTTTCATTAGTCGGGATTTGTGCCGGGCTGCCTTATTGGAGTGGATAACACCCTTGTTTACTGCCTTATCCAAAGCCCGAATGGCAACAGTTAGTGACAGTTGGGCTGATTCCAATTGTCGGCTCGAAATAAGTCTTTCAGTTTTAGTTATATAAGTCTTTATAGCACTGCGAACAGAACGATTCCGAAGCCGTTTTTTTTCGGCAGACCGGGCTGCTTTTTGGGCTCGGGGCTTAGTAGTAGGCAATCTGTTTCCTCCTTTCCCTTAGTCAATCTTTGGACTTTGGGCCAGGCTTATCTCTGCCTCGCTTTTTCTTGAGGCACCGGTAACGCTTCGAACACCCTGAATTCGAGACAATAAGCGAGTTAATTGAGCCATATTTTTGATTTCCAAAGTAAGCAATATAGATATAGTGCTGTCACCATGTTCCGTCATGTTGACACTGGTTATATTCACCCCATCCTCAGCAATTACCGCAGTGATATCTCGAAGCAAACCCACCCTATCCCAAGCATCCACCTGGATAACCGCCGGGTAAACTTCCTGGACAGACCCCCAGTTTACTCCAATCAATCGCTCCTTTTCTTTCTGGTTTAGCATAGTGAGGCAATCCTGGCGATGAACGGTAACCCCACGGCTACGAGTAATATAACCAATTATCTCATCCCCGGGCAAGGGGTGGCAACACCGAGCCAGTCGCGTGAGCAGGTTACCAACCCCGAGCACTTCTATACTTGCCGAGCTGGTTCTCTTCGGAACAAAAGGTTCCACAGTGACTCGGGGTGCCTCCGGGGCTGCCATCAATTTAAGGGCTACCTGATGAGGGGTAATGCCACCATAGCCGAGAGCAGCAAAAAACTCATCCCCATCCTCAAAGTTGAACAGCTTAGCTACCTCCTCCACATTGGTCAAAATACCTAATCGCTTTAGCTCTCTATCCAGAAGTTGCCGACCTCGAGCTACGTTTTGTGCCCGTTCCTGTTTCTTAAACCATTGCCGAATCTTTTCCCGAGCATGGGAAGTCTTAATATAGCCCAGGTCAGGATTTAGCCAATCAAGACTGGGACCTTTCACCCCCTTGGAGGTTAAAATTTCCACAATTCCCCCGTTCTTAAGTTCGTAATTTAACGTAACCAGGCGATTGTTTACTTTAGCACCAATACAGCGATGACCGAGCTCAGTATGAATGCGGTAGGCAAAATCGAGGGGTGTGGCTCCTTTAGGTAGCTCTATTATTTCACCCTTAGGCGTATAGACAAAGACCTGATCAATAAAGACATCCGTCTTAACTGACTCCAGAAACTCCTCACTGCTAAGTTCTTCTTGCCACTCAATAAGTTGCCGGAGCCAGGCTAATTTCTGTTCGAAGTGTAAATCTTTTGTCTCACCTTCCTTATATCTCCAGTGAGCGGCTACCCCATATTCAGCGACCCGATGCATTTCGTAAGTTCTAATTTGTATTTCAAGAGGCACTCCCCGACACAACACTGCAGTATGCAGTGACTGGTAACCATTATCCTTTGGATTAGCAATAAAATCATTAAACTCTTCGGGAAGAGGATGCCACAAACCATGGACAATCCCTAAACTTCTATAGCAATCAGAGGGGGTACCTACAAGAATACGAAAGGCAAAAAGGTCATGAACATCGTCAAAATCTTTACCTAAAGAAGAATATTTCTCCATTTTCTTGCAGATGCTATAGATGTGCTTGGGTCTCCCGGAAACTTCGGCTTTTATACCAGCTTTATTTAACTCTGTTTCTAAAGTTTGGGCAATTTCATTCACAAAACTTTCTCTCTGGACTCGCCGGGTGGCTACCAATCGAGCAATTCGATGATACTGTTGAGCATCCAAATATCGGAAGGCTAAGTCTTCTAATTGCCATTTAATCCCCCGTATACCCAAACGATGTGCTAAAGGGGCATATATTTCTAAAGTCTCTTTAGCCACAGTTCGTCTTTTCTCTGGGGAAAGAGTGCCCAAAGTCCGCATATTATGTAATCTATCGGCTAACTTTATGAAAACCACGCGCAAGTCTTCCGCCATAGCTATTAGCATGCGTCTCAGGTACTCGGCTTGAGAACCGCGTTTACCCTGACGTTTCCAAGGAGTCTCCGTTTTAGTGCTATCTTTCCAGGCAACCTTACCCAGCTTAGTCGTGGCATCAACTAACTTCTTTACTTCAGAACCAAAATTACGCTCAATCTCAGAGAGAGGGACACCACAATCCTCAGGAACATCATGGAGTAAAGCGGCTACTAAGGTAGTGGCATCCAGTTCTAATTCAGATAGGGTTAAAGCAGTTGCTAAAGGATGCTCCAGATAGGGTTCGCCAGATTTCCTTTTCCGCCCCTGGTGGGCTTTTAAGGCAAACTGGTAAGCAGCCTCCACCATAGCTAACTTTTCTGGAGGTAAATATCTTCCAGCTTTTTCCAGGAGAACCATAGCCCCGATTCCTGAACTACCAGCCGTATGATAACGCAAATAAAAGAATAAGTGCAAACGCTTTACAAAGTCGCTTCCTATGCTGTATCCTCTAAATCAATATCAAACCTGGAGGACTTTCTTTTGTACAAAGCACCCAGAGGGACCTCAGATATTCTACCTGAAGAACAAGCCTACTGGAGATATGTGGAGGATAAAGCCATTGCCTTGTGCACTCTTTATGGCTACCAGCGTTTGGAGACTCCCGTCTTCGAAGATTTCCACCTCTTTGTCCGAAGTATAGGTGAAGAGACAGATATTGTGACCAAAGAAATGTATACCTTCAAGGACAAAGGGGGCAAGAAACTAACTTTAAGACCAGAAGGGACAGCCCCGGTGTGCCGGGCTTATCTGGAGCACGGTCTATATAATTTACCGCAACCGGTCAAACTCTACTACCTGGCGACTATTTTCCGATATGAACGCCCCCAAGCTGGACGCTATCGGCAGCACCATCAGTTTGGTTTTGAAGCTATAGGCGATGGTGACCCCGCTCTTGATGCCGAAGTCATTGATATGACAAGACAATTCTATTCTACCCTGGGTCTTACCCAGTTTTCTTTCAAATTAAATAGTATCGGTTGTTGGTTATGTCGCCCCGAATACGTGAAAGCCCTAAAGGAATATTACTCAAGGCATATATCTTCCCTCTGCCCCGATTGTCAAACCAGGCTGGAAAGAAACCCGCTACGCCTCCTTGATTGTAAAAAGTTAGCCTGCTTGAATTTAGCCGAACTGGCACCAAAAAGCATTGAATACCTCTGCCCCAAATGCCAGAGCCATTTTGACAAAGTTCAAGAATATTTGGTAGTCCTTGAGCTTCCCTTTCAATTGGACCACAAATTAGTCCGGGGATTGGACTACTACACCAGGACTGTCTTTGAAGTTCAACCCCAAACAGAAGCCGGGGCACAAACAGCTCTTGGGGGTGGCGGACGCTATGATGACCTCATTGAAGAACTCGGTGGCAAGCCTACTCCCGCTGTTGGCTTTGCTGCTGGCTTGGAGCGGATTATTACCAATTTAGTCAAACAAGGAATATCTCCCCCAACTTTACCCAGAGCCACGGTCTTTATCGCTCATGTTGGAAGTGAAACTGAAAAAGAAGCCATAAAGATTGCCTCTAAACTGCGCCAGGCCGGGATTCCTGTAATAGCCGCTGTCGGTGACAGAAGCCTGAAAGCCCAGCTAAGGCAAGCCAATAGTTTAGATTGCCACTACGCCATAATCATCGGCACTGAGGAACTGAAAACCCAAGTGGTAACCTTGCGTGACCTGCTTAGTGGCGAGCAAAAGGCTGTTGCCATAACCCATCTCCAAGTCCTTCTAAGTCAAGATAAAGGTTGATTTTACAGATTCAGCTCGCCAGTCCACCCAATTTTACACCCCTCATTAAAGGAGGCAATTCGGCTCCTTTAACCGCGACCAAAAATATGATAAAATATGTTTGTGTTATCCTTCACCAAAGATGTCTTTTCTCAAGACAAAGGAGAGCACCACCAATCTCTCTCCAGTCTTCTAAATAACCCCAAATCCTTCTCTTTTTGAGCCCGAAACGAAATGACTATGGCACAAGACACTGCTAATACTTGGGGACAACCAGAAAGCACCTATACTGCCGAAGATATCCGTGTTTTAGACGGGCTGGAAGCAGTAAGACGGCGTCCCGGTATGTATATTGGAAGTACTGACCAGCGTGGCTTACATCACCTCGTCTATGAAATAGTCTATAACAGTATAGACGAAGCTATGGCTGGTTACTGTGACCACACCGAAGTAATCATCCACAAGGATGGCTCTGTTACCGTTAGTGATAATGGACGAGGCATACCTGTAGACTACCACGCAGCCACAAACACCTCAGCCCTGGAAGCAGTAATGACTCGCCTCCATGCTGGCGCCAAATTTGGAGGACATACTTACACCGTATCCAGCGGCTTACATGGAGTGGGTGCTTCAGTAGTAAATGCCCTGTCTTCGTGGCTTAAAGTTGAAGTTAGACGCCAAGGTAAGTATTACCGGCAGGAATATCGTCATGGTATTCCCACTGGTGAAGTAAAAGAAGTTGGTGACGCCAATAATACCGGGACAACCGTCACCTTTTTAGCCGATTGGGAAATATTTGGCGAGCTTAATTACGATTTTGACACTATTTGTCAGCGTCTCCGAGAATTAGCCTACTTAAATAAGAATCTCCAACTAACTCTTATTGACGAACGAAGTGACCAAGAGGCAACTTTCTACTTCGAGGGAGGAATAGCCAGTTTTGTCCAACGTCTCAACAAAAGGAGAACTGTTCTTCATTCTCGGCCTATCTATCTATCCCGGGTAATCAACAGTACTATGGTTGAAGCAGCTATTCAATATAATGATGGTTTTAATGAGACTATTTTCAGTTTTGCCAACTGTGTCAACACCGTAGATGGTGGCAGTCATCTTACTGGTTTTCGCTCGGCTCTGACCCGTGTCCTTAATGACTATGCCCGAAAAAACAAACTCATTAAAGATGCTGACCCTAACCTAATAGGGGAAGATGTTCGAGAGGGATTGACAGCTATTATCAGTGTCAAAATTCCCGAACCCCAGTTTGAAGGTCAAACTAAAGCCAAATTAGGTAACCCCGAAATAAAAACTCATGTAGAAGCGACAGTGAGTGATGGCTTATCAACTTATCTGGAACAGCACCCTAACGAGGCGAAAACAATTATTGATAAATGTTTCATTACAGCTAAAGCCAGGGAAGCTGCCCGAAAGGCTCGCGATCTTATCTTCAAGAGAAGCGCCTTTGAAACAGCTACACTGCCCGGAAAATTAGCTGATTGCTCCGAAAAAGACCCGAGGCGGAGCGAACTATTTATAGTTGAAGGCGACTCTGCTGGTGGCTCAGCCAAACAAGGTCGAGACCGCCGTTTTCAAGCTATCCTCCCCTTACGAGGCAAAATCCTCAACGTAGAAAAGGCTTCTAAAGATAAGATATTTGAGCAGGAGGAAATTCGGGCAATTATCACAGCTTTAGGAACTGGAACCGGCGACCAACTGGACCTCTCCAAACTCCGGTATCACACTATAATCATTATGACTGATGCTGATGTGGACGGCTCTCATATTCGGACCCTTTTGCTCACCTTTTTCTATCGCCATATGGTGGGGCTAATCAACCAGGGTCATCTTTTCATCGCCCAGCCACCACTTTACCGTATTCAAGCCGGGAAACAGCACTTCTGGGTCTATTCTGAAAAAGAAAAAGAGGCAAAGCTTAAGGAATTAAAGGGCGACCGTTTCGAAATCCAGCGCTACAAAGGACTTGGAGAAATGAGCCCAGAACAACTCTGGGAAACAACTATGAACCCAACTACTCGAACTTTACTCCGGGCGGAAATAGAAGATGCGATAACTGCAGACTGGGTCTTCCGCATGTTGATGGGCGATGAAGTGCCACCCCGCAGGAACTTCATCCAAGCCCATGCCCGAAACGTGAGAAACTTAGACATTTAGACAAAGTTTGCCCTAATTGGTATTAAACCAACTTGAATGGCTTTGATCAACACTATACCCATTATGCACAATTTGAATTAGTAGCCGAGTATGTTTTCCCCTTGGTATATCAAGATATATGGTTTGAGTTATTTTGTAATTAGGGCTGAGTGTAAAAGGTTCAGACTGTTTCGCGTTCCACACCATCGCTCCACCAGCATCAAAACCAGCAAAGATGTGCGCATTATAGGCAGTGGCAGTGCCCAAATTCTGGATAGTGACAGTTAATTTTACTTGGTAAGCCTCAATTACTGCTTTCCATTTATGAGTTAGAATTGGAATTGGTTCGATGTCATAGATGTAAGCACCCTTGCCTTTGTATTCCTCCGGAATTTGCCCGATTTTCCAAATAGAAATATTTCTTCCCTTCGTGTTCATAATAACTTCCATAAATGCCTTCGCCACCTAAAACTCCCACTGCCATATGGCGTGGCAGTCCAATTAAGACAACTCCATATCCCATTGCAGTGAGAATTGCTGCCATCAGGATAGAAGTATCTTCGCAATCACCACCATAATCGACTAATGTCTCCATAGGATACCGCGGATACTCATCAAACCCAGCTGTAACTGAATCAGAGGTATAAGGGAGGCTCTGTACAAAGGAGATAACAAAGTTTATAGTCTCCCCACACCCATTTTGTCTCTTATGGCAGCTTCCTTAATCGACTTTACAAACATTCCTATGTATTGGTCATCATACGGATCAGTCACATAAACTGAGTAGTTCTTTGTGGGAGGTCTGGGTTTCTGCCTATAGTAAGTATAAAGTTCATTCGGTATTTGTAGTTCCCAAGTATAAGGTTTGGAACCATGTCGCCATCTAAACTGTCGTATAAATGGCTCTTTGGAAGAAACAACTTCCTTAAGAATTGAAGGCACTGGAGGAGGTACAGACAGAGGCGGCTGAGGGGGCTGAGACTGCTGAGGTGCTGGTGCTAATAAATCACACCCCGTTAACAGGATGCCCGACAAAATAGGAAATACTTTCTTTAACTTACGACAATTCATACTATTGATATAACCTGTGCTCCTTTATATATTCTGCCACTTTTTCAGGTACCCAATAGCGAATAGATTTACCCTCAGCAACACGCTTCCTGATTTCGGAAGAACTAATACCAATAATAGGCATATCAAGCAAGATAATACTTGCCGCTGCCCCAGGGATAGCCCTGTCTAAAGAGTCAAGGTCTGGCTTTGGGTGGTTCTGGCGAGGGATCGCTATAAATTTACACATTTTGGTTAGTTCAGAAGGCTCTTTCCATTGAGGTAACTCATCAAGGCTGTCCCAGCCCAAAATGAACAGAAATTTAGCCTGGCTACCCATTTGAGCTTGAAGTGAACGAATAGTATCTACGGTATAAGATGGACCGGGTCGCTCAACTTCAATAGTAGATAGCTGAAATTCGAGGTTGGAAGCAATAGCTAAATTCAGCATAGCTATACGGTGTCTTGCTGGCGCAATAACTCTATCAACCTTAAGCCAGGGCTGCCCAGCAGGTATAAATAAAACAGAACCCAACTTCAGCTGAATTCTAACTTCCTCAGCTACAAACAAATGCCCTGAGTGGACAGGGTCAAAAGTACCACCAAAAATGCCTATATTCATTATCGCTCAAAACTTATTATTTTTATAGTTTTATAATAACTAAAGTACTAATAATTTAACTAATAATATTATTAATGACATTTAGGAAGCAATTCTTATTAAGGAGAGAATCCAAAATCAAATAAAAGGGCTATCCACAGCCTTTCCAAAATTTTTCAAAAGTTTAATTACTATTCTTGAGTGAACTGGAGTGCCCGGAGTATTTCTGCTATTTGGCTGCGAAGTTTCGGCTCAGTTTTCAGTCTCTCCTTTATTTTGAAATGGCTGTAGAAAATTGTGGAATGGTCTCGGCTGCCAAATTCACGGCTTATTTGAGACAGGGTGCAGCAGCTTTCTTCTCGGAGGAGGTAAATGGCAATCTGGCGAGCCAGACTGGTCTTCGGGTCTCTTTTTCTTCCCCTTAGTAGCTCTGGAGTTAAGCCAAAGTAACGAGCTACAAGCTGTATTATGTGTTTTGGCGGAGTTATTACATTTTGAGTTTCTGTGGTTATTTTAGCCAGGGCTTCGGCAGCTAAGCAAAGGTTGAGACTTGTATTATGCACTTGGGCATAGGCGACAACACGATTTAGGACTCCTTCCAGCTCTCTGATGTTTCCCTGGCATTTTTCAGCTAAAAACTTTAAAACTTCGGGTGGCACTTTTAGCCCTCTTTCTTCAGCCTTGGCTCTAATGATGGCTAAGCGCGTATCTATTTCTGGTGACTGAATAACAGTTACCAGCCCCCACTCAAATCTTGACCGTAGTTTATTATTAAGGAGAGCTATTGCTTTAGGCGACCGGTCACTGGTAAGAACAATTTGTGTGTCAGCATGATAAAGTTCATTAAAGACGTGGAGGAAACATTCCTGGATTTGCCCTTTGCCGTTGAAAAAGTGGATATCGTCCATGAGTAATACCTGGACAGCTCTAAATTTGCTCCGGAAGCTCCCATTTTTTCCTTCCTTAAGAGACTTTACGAACTCATTGGTGAATTGTTCAGCAGTAAGGTAGAGAGTTCTTAGCCCATTATTCATGGTTATATGTCCGATAGCGTGCAATAAATGGGTTTTGCCGAGACCAGTACTGCTATAAATAAATAGCGGATTGTACTCCTCGGGCATCTTTTCGGCTACCTGTAAAGCAGCCGAGTAAGCAAACCGGTTACAATTGCCGACGACAAAGGTATTGAACGTATATTTTGGATTAAGTCTTGGTGGAGAAAGTGCTTGTGATATGGCACGGGAGCTAAGCCCACCATCGGCTTGCAGGATAGAAGTGTATGGAGTTTTACATAGGTTGCTGGTATTTACCGAAAACTGAATTTCGGTATCTTTATCTATAATTCCGACTAATGTCTTAGTGATTAAAGAACGCCAGCGGTTATTAAGCCATTCGCCGACAAAGGCATTAGGGACGCCGATGGTGAAGTAGTTATTGTGGTAATTCAAACCGATAGTATCTTTAAGCCAAGTATCAAAATTTGGTTTGCTGATTTGAACTTGGAGTTGCCCGAGGGCTGTTTCCCAGATTTCTTGTGCCGACCTCAAATTTGCTTTCCTTCCCTTGCCAAAACTATACTACCGATACCAGAAATTACCCAAACCGATGAAGAAACATTGTTTACCCATATTTAGACGAAAAATAATTGGAAGAGAATAATGAGCTGGGAAGCTGGTCTAAACAATTTTAAAGTTTAACACCGAGGCTAATAATGGTTGTCAAGGGGGTTTTTGACATAAGGCAAGGGTTGAGTAAAATATTATGAGAACGATGGCAAACCGTATTGTTTTTATGGGCACGCCGGAATTTGCTCTCCCCAGTTTGAAGTCTTTGATTGATAGTTCCTATGAGGTAGTTGCGGTATATACTCAACCCGATAGAAAAGCCGGGCGGGGGCAAAAGGTTACTTGGTCTCCACTGAAGAAGCTGGCAGCAAGTCATGGACTTCAGGTAATTCAGCCTCAATCCTTGAGGGAGCCCCGGGAAACGGAGTTACTCAGGAGTTTGGCTCCGGATATTATTGTGGTGGCAGCCTTCGGCCAACTTCTATCTAAGGAAGTCTTGGACTTACCCCCATATAGATGTCTTAACATCCACCCCTCCTTGTTACCGCGACATCGGGGTCCGTCACCTATTATTACGGCTATTCTTCAAGGCGATGAGGTTACTGGTGTTTCTATAATGCTGATGGATGCTAGCCTTGATACCGGTCCTATTCTAAGGCAGCGGGAAATAGCCATTTCTGGCGATGATACTGCCGGTTCTTTGGGTGATAAATTAGCTCAACTTAGTGCCGAACTCCTTTTGGAGACTCTACCTTTATGGTTTGAGGGCAGAATTAAGCCTCAGCCACAGGACCACAGTTTGGCTACTTACAGTAAAAGAGTAACTACGGCAGATGCTCAAATAGATTGGCGCTTATCAGCTTTAGAAATATGGCGACGGGTTCGGGCTTTTAATCCCTGGCCAGTTTGTTATACCTGGTATCAGGGCAGGCGGCTAAAGATTTGGGAGGCAATCCCGATACTGAAAGGGTCAGATGGGGAAGTGGGCAAAGTTATAGCCCTGACATCTGATTTTCCAACACCTGTGGGGGTAGTCACTGGGGATGGTGTGCTTGGGCTGTGTCAGGTACAAATTGAAGGGAAGCGCCGAATGTCGGCAGCGGAGTTTATCCGGGGACAAAGGGAGTTCCTTGGCTACTTGCTCCAAACCTGAAGTCTTCGTCTTATGTCATTCTGAAGGAGTGGAATGTCTTTTCCAAAGAATTTGTGTAGCTTTGCTACCTTAAAGGGGATCATGGCTCGGTTGCGCAGCCCTAAAGGCTGTCCCTGGGACCGGCAGCAAACTCGCCATTCCCTGAAAACACACTTGCTTGAGGAGTGCTATGAAGTTCTGGAAGCTATTGAACAGAAAAATCCGCTCAAGCTATGCGAAGAGTTAGGCGACCTCCTGATGCAAATTGTCTTTCAGGCTCAGATTGCTGCTGAAGCCGATGAATTTAATATTACAGATGTTATTCAGAGCATTAATGCCAAACTAATCCATCGCCATCCCCATATTTTTGGTCAGCTAAAAGTGACTGATGCCAGAGAAGTGATAGTCAACTGGGAGGCATTAAAACAGGAAGAACGAGAAGACGGGGAGTCCCTTTTAGATAGTGTCCCTAAAGAAATGCCGGCTTTGGCTTACAGCCAGTCAATCCAGCAGCGAGTGGCGGGTGTTGGATTTGATTGGGAAAAAGTGACAGAGATTGTGGATAAGTTAAAAGAGGAGGTAACCGAATTAAAGCAAGCTCCCACTCAGGAGCAAATAGCCAGGGAATTTGGCGACTTGCTGTTTACCCTGACGAATATCGGTCGTCGCTTAAATGTGGACCTGGAAGCGGCTTTGCGGCAAGCTAATCAGCGCTTCGTTCAGCGCTTCTCTTATATGGAGGAAATGTGCCGGCAGCGGGGTGTTAATATCAGTAGTCTTTCCCTGGATGAGCAGAATGCTCTATGGGAGGAAGCGAAACAGAGGGTAAAATAAAATCGGGGCGAGAGGATTTGAACCTCCGACCTCAGCGTCCCGAACGCTGCGCGCTACCAGTCTGTGCTACGCCCCGTTAGTAATTATTATATTCCTTTCGTAAGCAGGTTAGCAAGCTAAATCATTGAGTTGAGATAAGCCTCTTGCTATACTTGCTTCATTCTCGATATTAGTCGGGAGAACTGAATAGGAGAACTCAGTGAAATACTGCATTCTGATAATGGATGGAGCCTCTGGTCTACCTTTGCCTGACCGGGGGGATAAGACTTGTCTCGAATTAGCTGCGACACCAAATCTGGATGCTTTGGCTAAAGAAGGGGTGGTTGGTCTGGTCAGGACAGTGCCCGAGGGAATGGAGCCGAGCAGTGCCTGTGCCTGTATGTCGGTGCTGGGGTATGACCCGAAAGTCTATTACCGGGGTAGGGCTGCTATTGAGGCTAAAAGTATGGGCATTCCTATTGAGGATGGCGAAGTGGTTTTTCGCTGCAATCTGGTAGCGGTTCAGGATGGCAAAATGTCGAGTTACAGCTCAGGTTATATCAGTACTGAGGAGGCTCAGGCTCTGATTGCTGCCTTGAATGAAAGCTTGGCTGATGAAAACATTCATTTTTATCCTGGTGTCAGTTACAGACATATATGCAAGATAAAAGGGCGAGAAGAAACCCTTCAGGCTATTTGTACCCCCCCTCATGATATTTCCGGGAAATCTATTGCTGAATTTTTACCTAAAGGCAAGGGAAGTGAGCTATTGCGAGAGATTATGGAGCGCTCTAAAGCTGTGCTTAAAGATCATCCGGTGAATTTAAGCCGAAAAGCTCGGGATGATATTCCGGCAACTATGGTCTGGCTTTTCTGGGGCAGTGGTAAAATACCTGATATGCTGCCTTTCAAGCAAGTTTATGGACTAAAGGCGGCTATGACCTCCGGGGTTGACCTTCTCCGCGGTTTAGCCCGGATGATGGGAATGGAAGTACTGGATATCCCGGGGGTGACTGACGGTCTGGACAATGATTATGTGGCTCAGGTAACGGGTGCCCTGGAAGCTCTTAAGGAACGGGATTTAGTGGTTGTCCACGTGGAAGCTCCAGATGAAGCTGGGCATTCCGGTTCTGTTGATGACAAAATAGAAACCATCTACAGAATTGACCAGGAGATGGTAAGTCGTCTCCGCTCCTGGCAAGGAGATAACTTAAGGGTGCTCATTATGCCTGACCACTCCACGCCAATTAAGGTTCAGACCCACACCGATGCCCCGGTCCCGTTTCTACTCTGGGGAGAGGGGTTTAGCCCCAATGGGGCTGAGAGGTTTACCGAAGTTGAAGCTAAAAGGACTGGCGTTTTTGTAGTGGAAGGGTGTAGTATTATGAGTAAATTAATAGGCTGGATAATGTGAGTGTCGCTATCAGAGGTGGAATAACAACAAAGGTTTAAAAATATCCCTTAAAATTGCTTTGTTAAAGCCCATCAGGTAGCGTAAAATAATTTAAAGGCGAATACAAAGAGGCTTGTATAAGCGAAGAGAATTAGGAAATGAACAGAGGTGAAATATTTACCCCCCCAGAAACTGCCAGGTTTATGGTAGATAAATTGGGAAGTCTTGTGGGGAAAAGTATTTTGGAGCCTGGTGCTGGAGAAGGTGTTTTTGTGAAGGAGCTTTTGAGGAGAAATGTAAACCCCCAACAAATTACGGCTCTTGAAATCAACCTGGCTTTTGAAAAGATATATCAAGATTTTGGAATTAATCATAAGATTACTGATTTTTTACTTGAAGAAGACCCTGTTTTCACGCAGAAACTTTTTGACTGCGTAATAGGTAATCCACCGTATTTAAGTAGGCACAGCACTTACATTCGAACCAATAAAAGGGGACTTTTAAGGCGGTTTAAGCAAATAGGAGTCTATGATACTTACAGCCTTTTTATCTATCGAAGTTTGCTTTCCCTAAAAGAGGGAGGAATTCTCTGCTTTATTGTTAGTGATACCTTTCTTACTATTGGATACCATCGGAAGTTGCGTGAGTTTTTACTCAAAAATTTCAAAATTAATGAGATAATATTAGCCCCCAAAAATCTATTCTCAAAGCAGGGGGTAAACAATAACCCTTGCATCGTAGTAATAGAAAAGAAGCCATGGGATGATAGCCATGAGGTTGTCTTCATAGATAGAGTGAAAACGGAAAGAGAATATTATACTCCCTCGAGAGTAAAGCGAATACCCCAGCAATTTTTCTTAAAAATAAGGGGTTACCCGATTTCTATAAATATCGATAAGTTTGTAGTAAGGCTTTTTTCTTCGTTACCCTCAGTTAGTGAAGTTATCGAGGGCCAAATTGGATTGCATACCCATGATAATGCGAGGTTTATAGCTGCTATAGAAGGAACTATATTGTCGGAGAAATTTAAAAAAGACGGGCGGAGAGTTATCCCAAGACAAGTCTTATTGGAAGATAACAGATGGCAACCATACCTAAAGAAGGGGGGAAACGAACAATATTACCGAGAAATAGAAGAAGCTATAGATTGGAGTGCTGACACAGTAAAGCATTATGACGTGCCGAAGAAGAATGACTTGTTTTTTAGGGAAGGCATAGTGATAAGCGGCGTAAGTTCTAGGTTAGCAGCCAGGTATATGCCACCGGGATGCCTTTGGGATACTAACAAAGCCATGGGATTTGTTGTTAAAGACAGTCAGGTATCTATTTGGTACGCTTTGGGGCTCTTAAATAGCAAGCTTTATAATTTCCTAACAAAAGGAATTCTCAATACCACAAACTGCCTTCAAATAGAGGATATAAGAGCGTTACCCTTCAGGTATCCTCCCAAAGAGATGCAGTCGTGGATGGAAACCTTGGTCAAGCGCATTGTTGATAACTTAAAAATCAGCCCCCATTATGATTATTCTAAAGAACAAGAGAAAATAAATGAGCTTGTTTTCGAACTTTACGAAGTTCCGAAAGAGCTAAGAGATTTCATTAAAGTTAATTATTAAGAAGGTGGAGCAAAAATGGAAGTAACCTCGGATGAGCGCCATGGAGCCTATCTAATCCAAATAGCTTTGTTGGCGGAAGAGTTGGGCTATAATATAGAATTCTTAAATCGTGAAAATCGCCCGGGGGAACCAGATATGATTTTGTTGAACCCGCGAAATAACCGCAGGGCTTTTGTAGAAGTTGAAGTAACTTTCCAGCAACAAAAAAGTCATCAAAGAAAAGTCCTGGACAGATGGCAGCGAGTCGAGAGTGAGATAGCCCAAGGGGGAGATACGGTTCTTCTTTTTGTGGGAGCCCGGCGTCAAGACCTTATAAGCTTGAGTGAACGTGCTGGCATTCCTAATCCGGAGCAGGAATATGGCAAGCGAATTTTTAGCTGCATCAGTTATGCAGACCAAAATGAAGTCCGTACCATTCTTACTCGTTGTTTGGGGGATGAGTAAAAAGGAACGAGAAGAGAAATGCCACTGATTGTCCAGAAATATGGTGGTAGCTCGGTAGCTGATGCCGAAAAAATCAAGAATGTAGCCAGGCGGGTGGCTGAGACTAAAGACAAGGGTAACCGGGTAGTGGTGGTTGTCTCAGCCATGGGTGATACTACTGATGAACTAATTGCCCTGGCGCGCCAGATAGTGCGGCAACCTGATGAGCGGGAGCTGGATGTGTTGCTATCAACCGGGGAAATTGTGTCCAGCACTCTATTAAGTATGGCTCTTAATGAGTTAGGCTATAAAGCGATAAGCCTGAGCGGGGTTCAAGCTGGTATTCACACTGATAGCAGTTACAGTCGGGCACGCATTTTAGAGGTTGCCCCAAAACGGATTGTTAGAGAGCTGGAGCAAGGTAATATAGTTATTGTGGCTGGATTTCAGGGTATAAGCCGGGATATGGATATCACTACCTTGGGGCGGGGTGGCTCAGATACTACAGCGGTGGCTTTGGCTGCGGCTTTGAAAGCCAAGGTCTGTGAAATTTACACCGATGTGGAAGGGGTTTTCACGGCTGACCCTCGTCTTGTCCCTGAAGCCCAGAAGTTGTCCGAGATTGGCTATGAGGAGATGTTGGAATTAGCTACCTACGGGGCTAAGGTGATCCATCCTCGAGCCATGGAGTTGGGTGAGGTGTATAATATTCCAATACTGGTAGCCACCAGTTTCAGTAAAGCACCAGGCACTCTGATTCATGGAGGGGTTTCTATGGAAGTAAGGAATAAAGTCCGAGGTATTGCTCACGATGTCAATGTGGCTAAAATCACTGTGGTCGGGGTTCCTGACCGTCCCGGTATTGCGGCAGCTCTTTTTGAGCCCTTAGCCCAGGTTAACATAAATGTGGACACTATTGTCCAAAATGCCAGTATTAACAATATCACTGACCTGACTTTTACTGTTGCCCGCAGTGACTTGAACAAAGCTATGTCCATAGTAGAGCCGGTAGCCAGGTTCATCGGGGCTAAAGAATGTGTTAGCGATGCTGCTTTAGCCAAAGTTAGTATCATAGGCACTGGTATGCAAAATACCCCTGGTTATGCGGCTAAGATGTTCCGTGCCCTTTATGAAGAAGGTATCAATATACAGTTGATTACTACTTCAGAAATCCGAATTACCTGTATTATAGCTGAGGATAGGGTAAAAGACGCCCTTAGGGCGATACACAAAGCTTTTGAGCTGGAGAAGGTTTAAGTCTGAATTCTCGCCCCTGAAAAACTTTGTTTTTTAGGGCACCGGGGTTCCCCACCAAATCGAAGATTTGGTGGGGTGAAATCAAACTGAGATTACTTCTTTTACTTCAGGCATTTCGGTTTTAAGAATGCGCTCAATCCCATTCTTTAGGGTAAGTATAGCCATGGGGCAGCTACCACAAGCCCCGGTAAGCTTTACCTTAACTATGCCATCATTAACTTCAATTAACTCAACGTCGCCACCATCAGCATGGAGATGAGGACGAATCCTTCCCAGAATTTCCTCCACTTTTTCTCGCATTAGCTTCTCCTTTTTACTAATATTGACTTGCTGTCAAGCAGTCTCTTACGCTAACATAGCGGGACAATTTTGTCAAACAGAGTTGCCTTAGTTTTATGAGATGACTTCGTCCATGTGACTTAAGCCTTTGGTTGTTTTTGTTAGAGAAGGGCTATAAAATAAAGGTATAAAGAGGGGAGATTGAGATGCCTGACTGGGAAGAAGATAGGACTCGCCTGAGGCGCCAGTTGAGCAAAGAGGCTATTGCTCTGTCAATGGAGAGTCGCTGGGAAGAAGCAGTAGCTGTGAACAGAAGTATAATTGAAAGCTTTCCCACCGATGCTGACGCCTATAATCGTCTGGGTAGAGCTCTGATGGAACTGGGGGAATTTCCTGAAGCTAAAGAAGCCTATACTCGGGCTTTGGAACTGGCTCCGAATAATATTATTGCCAGAAAGAATCTGGAGCGGTTATCTCTTTTGCCGGAAACTCCTGAAACGGCTAAAGGAGATTACCATAGAGTGGTACCGCAGCTTTTTGTTGCCGAAATGGGGAAAGCAGGGGTGGTTAACTTGCATAATCTGGCGCCGAAGGAGGTATTAGCCAGAATGGTCGCTGGGGAGGAGGTCTACTTGAAGGTAAGGGGGCAACATCTGGTTGTGGAAAACGATCGGGGAGAATATCTGGGGGAGGTTGAACCAAAGCACGGATTTCGTTTGACTAAGTTAATGAAGGGTGGGAACAAGTATGTTGCCGCTATTGTCAGTTTAAGTGAGGCCAGGGTTAAGGTTATCATTCGGGAAGTGTATCAGTATCCAGGTCAGGCAGGGCGGCTTTCTTTCCCGGTGAAGGCTGTCGAAGGCTTTCGACCCTATATCAAGGATACTCTTCTTCAGCGCGGTGTAATTAGCGAAGAGGAGGAATTTTGGGAGGAAGCTGAAGAAGCCCGGGAGGAAGAGGAAGCTGAATTGCTACCTGATGGCTTCTCTATTCTTGAAGAGGCTGTTCCGGTTGAGGAGATGGAAGAAGAAGTTGAGACGGAAGAGGAATAGGAGATGGAAGTTGGTTTGGTGAAACCTGTTACCCTTGAGGAGGAGATGAAAAGCTCCTATCTCGACTATGCTATGAGTGTTATTATTTCCCGAGCCTTACCAGATGTTCGCGATGGCTTAAAGCCGGTGCAACGGCGGATTCTTTATGCTATGGACGGGCTTGGGCTGAGGCATAATACCCCGTATAAGAAAAGCGCCCGTATTGTGGGGGAGGTTTTAGGTAAATACCATCCTCATGGGGATGCTCCGGTATACGAATCTATGGTAAGAATGGCACAAAATTTTTCTATGCGGTATCCGCTGATTGATGGACAAGGCAATTTCGGAAGTGCAGATGACGACCCCCCGGCTGCCATGCGTTACACCGAAGCTCGCTTAGCCCAGATTGCTGAAGAGATGCTGGTTGATATTGATAAGAACACTGTGGATTTTGCCCCTAATTTTGATGGTAGTTTAGAGGAGCCATCAATTTTACCGGCTCGGTTGCCCAATTTACTCGTTAATGGCGCTACAGGTATTGCTGTGGGAATGGCTACTAATATTCCCCCACATAATCTGAGTGATGTGTGTGACGCTGTTGTTTATTTGATTAACAATCCTGAGGCTACAATTGACGAGTTGATGCAATTTATCACTGGACCTGATTTCCCAACGCGCGCTATAGTCTTAGGTCAGGATGGTATTAAGACTGCTTATGCCACTGGTCAGGGTAAAGTCGTAATCCGGGCTAAAGTTGAAGAGGTAACCTTAAAAGGCGGGCGGTCCCAGTTAGTTATTACTGAGCTTCCCTATCAGACCAATAAGGCGGCGTTAGTAGCCAGAATTGCCCAGTTAGCCAAGGAAAGAAGAATTGAGGGGATAGCTGAAGTTCGTGATGAATCAGACCGCCAGGGTATCCGTCTGGTCATCGACCTTAAAAAAGAAGCTCAGTCATCTAAGGTAATTAACAATTTATATAAGTATACTCCGATGCAATCTGCCTACTTCATTAATATGGTGGCTCTGGTTGATGGTCAACCAAAGATAATCAACCTGAAACAGGCTTTGGACTCCTATATTGATTTTCGCCGGGAAGTTATTATCCGGCGTTCCCAATTTGAATTACAAAAAGCCAAAGACAGAGCTCATATTTTGGAAGGATTCAGACTTGCTTTAGACCATCTTGAGGAGGTCATTGACGCTATTCGGAAATCGGAGACTGTCGATGCCGCCCGAGCCAACTTGATGAAAAACTTTGGTCTGTCTCAACTTCAAGCACAAGCTATCCTTGATTTACAGCTCAGGCGTTTAGCTCATCTGGAAAGAAAGAAAGTAGTTGATGAATATGCTGAAGTGGTGAAGAACATTGCCTATTTGGAAGACCTTTTGCACAATCCTAAAAAGATATTATTTCTCATTCAGCAAGATGCTAAGGAGTTGAAGTCTAAGTATGACGCTGCCCGGCGTACTTTAATTAGCCGGGAGGAAGTTACTGAGTTTCGTGAAGAAGACCTTATACCGCACCAGACAGTAGTAGTGACTCTGAGTAGTCAAGGTTATATGAAAAGGATTCCTTACGGTACTTATCGCTTGCAGCATCGGGGTGGTAAAGGTATTATTGGCATGACACCCCGAGAAACGGATGTGATAAAACACCTGGTAGTTGCTGATACCCATGATAATTTACTTCTGTTTACTAATCGGGGTAAAGTCTACTGCCTCAAATGTTATGATATCCCTCAAGACCTGTCCCGAACAAGTAAAGGAATAGCCTTAGCCAATTTAATGTCTATAGACCCGAGGGAGCAAGTAACGGCAATCTTAACGGTAACTAACTTTGACTCAGGGTTATTTCTACTGACGGTCATCAGTAATGGCGAAATAAAAAAAATGCCTTTGAAAGAGTTTGTCTCAGTTCGAAGCAGTGGGCTTATTGCGGTTAATCTTAAAGGAGAGAATGAGCTGGTAGCAGCTAACATAGTTACTGGTGCTGATGAAGTCATTCTGATTAGTCGAAATGGGCAAGCTATTCGTTTTAAAATAGATAAGTTACGAGTAGCTTCGAGAACCAGTGGTGGTATCCGTGGTTTGCGAATGGCTTCGGACGATCGAGTTATCAGTGCCGATGTTATCTTTGCCGGCGCTTACTTGCTTATAGTTACTGAAAATGGCTTTGGCAAGCTAACTCCGGTAAGTAGTTATCCGATTCATAATCGGGGTGGCAAAGGGGTACGCGCTCAAGTGATTAACGAGAAAACCGGTAGGGTGGTAGCAGCCAAGTGTCTTTCTCTAGAACAGGACCTATCAATAATTTCTGCCCAAGGTAATGTTCTTAGAATCCCAGTTCGGGAAATCCCTGTTGTCGGCAGAAATAGCCGGGGGGTTTATGCGATGAGGCTGGATGAGGGTGATAAAGTAGTTTCCGTCGCTTGTCAATCCCGGGAAAAAGACAAGAAGACGAAGGTCTCATCGTCTCGTTAGCGCTCATCTCCATCAGTCTCAGTCCAAGAGCCTAAGTTGTCTCAGGTAGCAGTTAGACTTTTGAATTGATTTAATACCCGTCAAGGTGTGCTGGAAATTTTAGGAAAGTAGTTTATTTTTGCTTTATAATAGAAGTGAAGTCAAAGTTTAACCCCTTTTAGGAGGTAAATAATGGTGGAGTTAAGGCGAGACTGGTCAGAAGTCATAATTACTATACAGCAGGATATGGAGCGTCTTTTAGGTGATTTTACCAGCCGTAAACCTCCTTCAGTGCGTTTTTCACCGAGAGCCTGGGAGCCAAATATAGATGTCTACGAGACTGCTGATGAGATTGTGGTACTGGTGGAATTAGCCGGGCTTAAGCAAGAGGAAATTGAAGTGGTTGTCCAGGGCAATAGCCTTGTCATCAGGGGGGAGAGGCGGGATATAAAACAGGGGATTAGACGGAGCTATTATCAAATGGAAATTCTGTGGGGACCTTTTGAAAGGGGCATTACCCTGCCGGTAGTGGTGGATGCTGATGGGACTAAAGCCTACTATGAGGCAGGTTTTCTGGAAATTGTCTTACCCAAACTCCGGGAAGAGACAAGGCGGGTAGAAATAAAGCTTGCTTAAAGCCTCTTGAAAAAGAACGAAGCGAATTTTTCATGGGGGACCCCGCTTAAAATGAAACTAAATCCGGGGTCCCCTGAAAAACTTAGTTTTTCAGGGGTAATTTCTTAGTTGTTAAGGTAGAAACGATGCTTGTTAATGAGGAAAAAGAGATTAAGCCGAAAGTTCGACTTCCTGAAGAATTACCTATTTTCCCCAGTGGTGACACTGTGGTCTATCCGGCTATTATTTTGCCGTTAGGTACCGGGGAGGCAAAAACAGTCAGGCTCATAGATGAAGCTGCGGCTGGGGATAAGATTATTGGCTTTTTTGCCCAGCGTCCCGGCTTAGAGCGACCTGTACCTGAGAATCTTTACCACATAGGAACGGCAGCTCTTATCGCCCGGATGTTTAAGTTGCCTGATGGTTCTATTCGCGCTTTTTTCCAGGGATTGACCCGAATTCGGCTGAAGAAAATCACCCAGACTGAGCCTTATCTTAAAGGCAAAATAGAAATAATTGAAGACAAGATAGACAGGACTACCGAACTGGAAGCCCTAACTCGAAATTTGTTAACCCTGTTCCAGAAAGTGGTCCAACTGGCACCAAACTTGCCCAGTGAATTGGGTATTGCCGCTCTTAATATTACTGACCCCGGTGACCTGGCAGACTTTATTGCTGCCCATATTAACCTCAGCCTGGAGGAAGGACAGGAAATCCTGGAGACTATTGATGTTATAGAACGAATTAGAAAATTGACTGTTTTTATTAACCGAGAACTGGAGGTTCTGGAGCTTGGCAGTAAAATTCAGTCCCAGGTTAAGGAGAAGTTCGACAAGGCACAAAGGGAGTTCTATCTTCGGGAGCAACTGAAAGCCATCCAGAGAGAGCTTGGAGAGCTGGATGAGCGGACTATTGAGATAAACGAGCTTCGGCAAAAAGTTGCCGAAGCAAATTTACCTTCTGAAGCTCTCAAGGAAGCGGAACGGGAACTTGACCGGTTGGCAAAAATGTCCCCCCAGGCGGCTGAGTATACTGTTTCCCGAACTTATCTGGACTGGCTTATTAACTTGCCCTGGTCAAAGAGCACCGAGGATAACCTGGATATTGCCCAGGCAGCTAAAGTTCTGGATGAAGACCATTACGACCTGGATAAGGTAAAGGAACGAATTTTAGACTACTTAGCGGTGCGTAAGCTAAAGACAGATATGAAAGGTCCAATACTTTGTTTTGCCGGTCCGCCAGGGACAGGCAAGACTTCTGTCGGGCAGTCTATTGCCCGGGCGCTGGGGCGTAAGTTTGTCCGGATGTCCCTTGGTGGTATTAGAGACGAAGCCGATATCCGGGGGCATCGGCGAACTTATGTGGGTGCCCTTCCGGGTAGAATTATCCAAGGGCTGCGTCGGGCTGTGTCAAATAACCCGGTTTTCATGCTCGACGAAATTGACAAGGTGGGTGCTGACTTCCGGGGTGACCCATCAGCAGCTTTGCTGGAAGTCCTTGACCCGGAGCAAAACTTTGCCTTTGTTGACCATTATCTGGATGTCCCCTTTGACTTATCAAGGGTGATGTTTATTACCACTGCTAACATTACTGACCCCATCCCGCCGGCATTGAAAGACCGGATGGAAGTTCTGGAACTGCCCGGCTATACGGAACAGGAGAAGCTCCATATCGCTAAGAAATTCCTTATCCCTAAACAGTTCCGGGAAAATGGACTCAGTGAAGAAAGGCTTGAGATTGCCGACGATTCTGTGCTCAAGATTATTCGCAATTATACCCGTGAAGCCGGGGTCAGGAATCTGGAACGGGAGATTGGTGCTATCTGTCGCAAGGCAGCCCGGAAAGTAGCTGAGGGTGTGACCGAAAAAGTAGTGGTCTCTCCAGATAAACTCCACGATTATCTCGGTCCGGAAAAGTTTCGTTATGAAATGGCTGAAGAAGCTGACGAAGTCGGTGTCGCCACTGGACTTGCCTGGACACCAGCCGGAGGCGATGTCCTGTTTGTGGAAGCAACTCTGGTCCCGGGGAAAGGTGAGCTTATTCTTACCGGAAAGTTAGGTGATGTAATGCAAGAATCAGCCCGGGCTGCCCTTACTTATGCTCGTTCTCGGGCTGATTCCTGGGGAGTCCCGGAAACTTTCTATGAGAAGACCGATGTCCATATTCATGTCCCGGCGGGAGCTATCCCCAAGGACGGATCCTCCGCCGGCATTACTATGGCAGTGGCTCTGGCTTCGGCTTTGACAAAACGTCCGACAAGTAAAGAAATGGGTATGACGGGTGAGATTACCTTAAGGGGTAAAGTACTGCCTGTTGGGGGTATAAAGGAAAAAGTTTTAGCCGCTCACCGGGCGGGTATAAAAAAGATAATCATGCCCCAAGAAAACGAGAAAGAACTGGAAGAAGTGCCTGGGCATATTAAAAGCGAGCTTCTGTTCATTTTTGTAGACAATATTGACCAGGCTTTGGAAGTAGCTCTCAAAGTCCCCGAGGCAGCCAAAAGGTGAAATTAATCTTTATCCACGGCTCCGGTAATACCAAAGAAGTCTGGCACTATTAGACTGCTTATTTCCCCTGATTCTGAAGCCATTAATCTTCCCGACATCTTCAGGGAGGAGAGCCTGCTACGAATGTGAATGATTATGTGGAATGGGTGCACGAATATATTCTAAAACAAGGTTATAATGAGCCCATTTTAGCCGGGCATTCTTTAGGCGGGGCTATTGCTCAGGCTTATGCTCTGAACCACCCCGATGCCTTGAAAGCTCTCATTCTGGTAGCTACTGGTGCTAAGCTCCGTGTTCATCCTGATTTTCTGGCGGTGATGGCGGCTGGGATAGCTGAGCCCACCAAATGGCTAAAGGAGTTTGCTGAGCCTATATATGCTCGGGTTAGCCCAGAACTAAGGGAGATAGTAATAAAGAAGGTGGCTGAAGTTGGTGCCACCATCCAGCTCAATGACTTTCAATGTTGTGATAAGTTTGACATTATGGACCGAGTCCATGAAATTAAATGCCCCACTCTTATTATTTGTGGCAGCGATGATAACCTGACGCCGGTAAAATACAGCCAGTATCTGGCTAATAAGATTGCCGGTGCTCGTTTGGTTGTCATTGACGGCGGCACCCATTTTGTCTTTGTGGAAAAACCCGATGAAGTCAACCGGGCAATTGACAAATTTCTAAAGAGCTTGTAAATCCTTTTAAGAAAGCTACCAGACTTATGAGCCTTAATTTGAATTCTGGTGCTTTGAACAAATGGGACTAATGTACAGTAATTAAAGAGGGTTTATTAACTCAAACTGTCATTGCAAGGAGCATACTGACGAAGCAATCTCAAGAGATTGCCACGCCTCCTACACCCAACCGAATCGCAGATTCGGCTGGGAACCCAGGGAACTCCTTCGGCTCGCAATGACGGGTTATGTTGCTAAACGCTCTCTTTCGAGTGCCTTGATAATTTTCTCAGGAATAAGAGAAGGGAGATTAGCATGGGTCTGCACAGTCAAAGTGTATTCAAAAGTTACTTCTTCCGTTGAAATCTCTTCACCATGCGTTTTCAGGCTCTCTATGTATAACTCGATGGCTTCCTTTACCATTTCTATCGCTTCTTCTATTGTGTCGCCGTATGTAACACAACCGGGAAGAGAAGGAACTATCACTGTATAACCACAATCAGGTTCTTTTCTGAGCAGGACTCTATAACTTAATAGCTTCATATTATCTCCTCATGCTATTTATTGTAATAAAAATGTCGCCTAACAGCGGCATATTGGTTCGTCTAATCCTAAAGACTGGTATAAAGCCAGATCAACGTTCTGGTGGATGTCGTTGGTTAGCTCCTGGATTAATAAACAGTTGGCGGTGAGCATTATTTTATATATCCTTCTCTCTCGAGATAATTTCTTATCTCGGTGATGAAGTCCTTTGCCCAATTTAGCACTTCTTTGGCTTCCTCCCGGGTTACTTCAGAAATGAAACTGTAATCTCCGGTTAAACGTCTATCGAAAGCATTCCTAAGTGTCTACCCATCTCGGGTTGAAAATGCCTGTCTTTATAAAATATTTTCCAAAGAGGGAAATAACACCTCTATGGGAAGAAAATTTTAAGTTCTTGGTTAAAAGCACAGCTTCTGTTGCATAGAACATCGCATAATAGGAACGGGAAACCGAACTATCAAAATCTTTTTCCTTTATTAACAGTTCAGCACTTTTAATATATCTTTCAGTTCTCTTCATTAAAGCTTTTATTTCCTTCATAATTTTAAGCCTTTTTTCCTGATATGATAGTATAATGGCCAGATTGAGTTTTTGAGCTCTTCTTCAGATACAGGGTGAACAGAAATTAGCTCGTCTGTTTGTAACATTAACTCGTATAAAATATCCCTTATTCTGTCTATCTCTTTCATCCTTTTAACCTCACCTTTAAGCACCACAGCAATATCTATGTCTGAATCCTCGTCTGCTTTGTTTTTGGCGAAAGAACCAAATAGAATGACATCGACGTAGAAGATGCTCTATGTCCTTTGTTGTTCTCTTAGCTTTCATTCCCTTTCTCGCCCTTGAGCCCCTATACCAGCTCCAGGGACTGGTATAAAGCCAGGTCAACGTTCTGGTGGGTGTCGTTGGTTAGACCCTGGATGATGTTGCTGGCTACCTGAATTAGCTTTCTCTGCTCGGTTTCTTCCATATGTTCAATTGTCATTTCGACGCGTCTACCCAGGTCAACTTGCTGTTGTAGGGGGATTTTTTTGGATTTAGGAAGGGAGAGTAAGGGGTTAGCGGAAAGTATCGGCTTCAGGGCAGCAGTGTAGCAGAGAAAGCGAGCTTGACGATTGTTCTTGGCTAATTTCCAGGCGGCTTTATCTTCCTCGGAAGGTTGCATTATCTCCAGGGCAAAAGCAAACTGATACTTGAGATAGTCATAGTTTGCAAGAAATCTGGTGACTTCAAAATCTTTAACAGCAATGGATATGAAATAAAGGGCTTGCTCAAGGGCAGGCGGGTCAATTCCTCTTATTCTTGCCCGATGGTGACAGTTATCGGAAGTGAGGAAGATGTAATACTCCAGAGAACCATGAAGAGCGCTATGAGCGGCTTCATGCTGAATAGCCCCTATTCGAGCTAACTTATTTAGCCTGGCTAATTTTTCGGTGCAAATAATTATTCTGGGAAAACCGCGCCAGGCATCGTGACAACACAGAAATCCCTCTTCACCACCGGTGGTTATGCCTAATTTGAATTTTTCTTCTCTAATAAAATCCAGCATGGTGGCTTCTCTGTCTATTAGCTGGACTTCAACTCTATCCGGTGCTTTGGAGCCGAACTGCCGGTAACAGTCCCGGAGAGTGTTTACGACCTCCCTTTTAATCCCACCGGGGATTTTCCCCTTTTCTATGACATTAATCTCTGTAGTCAATTGTTTCTCCCCAAACTTGTGGCAAAAAGATAGCAATATTGCCTGATAAAGTCAATGAGGATGTTTAGCAGCCCCTATTTGTCATTGCGAGCGAAGCGAAGCAATCTCTTGAGATCGCCACGCCTTTGGCTCGCGATGACAGTAAACATTAGTCATTGACTATTGCAATTAATGGCAAAGGGGGGTAAGATGAAAGGCTGACAAATGGAATATCTCTGGGCACCGTGGCGGATAGAGTACATACTTCAGGCACAGACCGGTGGTTGTATTTTGTGTCAGAAACCGAAGGAAAAGGATGACGAAGCTAACTTCCTTCTTGCCCGGGGTCGAAACAATTTCATAATTCTGAACGTTTTTCCCTACAACCCGGGTCATCTAATGGTAGCCCCTTATCGTCATATAGCCCACCTGGATGAGTTAACCGACGAAGAACTATTCGAACATTTTGATATGGTTAGGAAGAGTGTCAAGTTAGTGACAGAGGTTTTAAAGCCGACGGGCTTTAATATCGGGCTGAATTTAGGCAAAACGGCTGGAGCCGGGATAGAAGACCATATTCATACCCACATTGTGCCCCGATGGCAAGGGGATACCAGCTTTATGTCTGTCGTCTCCAATACTAAAGTAGTCCCCGAAGCCTTAAAGGAAACTTACCAGAAACTAAAAAGCAAAATAGATTAGACAGCCCCTCTTTTTTGTGTCACTGCAAGCCGAAAACACCCCACAAAATCTATGATTTTGTGGGGACCCCCGGGTTCCCAGACGAATCGCAGATTCGGCTGGGTGTAGGAGGCGTGGCAATCTCAACAATTCCCTTGAGTTCCCTCGCTACGCTTGGGACAGGAATAAAGGTAAATCTGTGGCTTATTTAGTGGTGAGAACTTCTCGGAGGGCTTGTTCACTCTCAGTGGAGGTCAGGGCAATAATCCGGTCGCCAGCTTTGAAGACAGTCTCCGGTGACGGCACCTGGGGCTTCTGGGCATTGCGGATAAGCAAGGATAAAAGAGAGTCCGGTGGTAAAGGTATTTGTTTGACCGCTTTACCTACTGCCTTGGAACCTTCAGGTATTTTGACCTCAACAATTTCCAGGTTTTCTTTGGGCAAGGTTAGAAGATGAATCAGGGGATGAGTGGGGATTTCCTCTTCAATGTGCTCTAAAAGGATGTTAGTGATGCTAATGCCGCAATCAATACCCAATCTCTTAAAGAGTTTCTCATTTTTGGGATTGTTAATCCGGGCAATAGTTCGGGGCACATTAAATTTATGTTTGGCTACCTGGCAAGCCACCAGGTTATCTTCATCCTCATTAGTAGTAGCAATGAGAAGGTCAGCTCTGGAGGCACCGGCTTCGGCTAAAATGGCTGTTTCACAGCCATCGCCCCGCATACATATACTTCCCAGTTCGTCAAGGAAGCGTTCGCATTTTTTAGCATCTTTCTCAATAACCAGGACTTCGTGACCCTCGTCAATTAAAGCTCGACATAGATGGTAGCCAACTACCCCGCCACCAACGATGATTATGTACATAGCTGTCTTACTTTGAGTTTAGTTATGTTTTGGCTTTGGTGCCAGCTTCAAGTCTTTCCTTAAACAAGTGAGCAAAAACTATGGTTGGGCTTATGGCTTCCACCCCTAACATTTCATATAGGTCTTTACGGAGCGGGTCATAAATTCGACAAAGAACCCTGGGGATATTGAAGATGTGTTTGGCAATTTGGGCTGCCATAACATTGCGGTTGTCGCCCTGGGTTACGGCAACAAAAGCATCGGCTTCCTCAATCCCGGCTTTCTTAAGCGTATCTTCATCGGTACCATCCCCAACCAGGGCTGTACCGTTAAAAGATGGTGGTAACCGTCTGAAGCTGTAAGCATCTATATCGAGAATAGTTACTTTATGCCCTTCCGCATCCAGTAGACTTGCCAGTTGGGCACCAACACGACCGCAGCCCATAATGACCACTTTCATATTGTCACCTTAAGGAGGAGGCTCCCGAAGGAGCATCACCCGACAGGAGGCTTCTTTCAGGATATAAGGCACAGCCATACCCAGGCTGAACATACCAAACCGTTTCTTATAGCCAATGCCCATCAAAATCAGGTTTACTTCCCTTTCCATAGCTTCATCAACAATAGCTGGTCCTACCTCTCGGGCTTGGAGTAAATCTGTCTCAACTTCGTAATCCTCTTCGGCGGCAATGTCTTCAGCCCGGGTTAGCACGTCTTCAGCTTTTTTGATCTCCGACTCAATTCCGGCATCAAGGGGAAGGCTCCGCTTAACTTGAATGACGTAAACTACATAAATTTTGGCTTTAGACTTCTTAGCCAGACTGCAAGCCAGTTTTATAGTTTCTTCGTCAGCACTATTGCCACTGACGGGCACCAGAATCTTCTCGAGCTCCACAGATAACTACTACCTCAGTATCTAAATTAATTATACTCCTTTACTTCTTTGAAAAACCAGAACCCTTGTCTAATTGGTGAAAAGAAAATTGTCGCGGTCGAAAAAGCACATAAGCGAGAAGCCCTATTCCCATCCAGGCAAAGCCAATCCAGCGGCTGTAAGGTTGAGTAAGAACCACAACTAACCAGACTACTGCTGTAAATATTAGTCCTAAAATGGCGGTTATGGGCAATTCTCGTGCCCCCAGTCTAATATTTAGACCTAATTTAAACGGACGGAGTAGCTCAGGCTTTTTAATACGAAGGCTTATAATAGAGGCATGAGCTAAAAAGAAAGACGACAAGGAGCCGAAAGCGTACAAAGTTCCTAAGTTAGTGAAGGCATCTCTGGCGATAAAGCCGGGGATCAAAATGAGCAGAGCCACACTGGAAAAGAGAATGATAGCAATATAGGGGGTCTTGGAACGATGATGAACCCTGCCCAAAAGTGGGGGTATAAGCTGGTATCTCCCCAGGGCAAAAGCAAGGCGAGAAACTCCCATTAGTCCGGCGTTGGTGGCTATAAACAGAATAGAAGCTGCCAATATACTTACCAGAGCTGGAAGCAGATTTCGGATTTCTTCAAAAACCCAGGCAAGGATAATCTGTACTGCTGGCTCTGAAGACCATCTTGTTGCTATCTCAGTGGGAACAATAGTTACTGAAAGACTGTGGGCAATACCAGCCACGGGGTCAGTCGCCCATTTTGAAGCTAATTCAAGAGGTGTCATTGCCGAAAGCCCAATTGTGGACACACCGCTGAAGAGGACTAGTACAGTTATTACCATCAGTACTAAAGCCTGAGGGACTCTTCTTGCTGGCTGTCTGGTTTCTTCAGCCATCTGAGACATGGTCTCAACTCCAGTATAAGCAATGGTGGCTAAGGCTATGGCTAAGATGAGGTTTTCCCAAGAGGGCCAGTAAAGGGTGACATGACGGCTTAAAATACCAAAATCAAAAATAAGAAGGAGACCTAACACTATTATGATTATTTGGAGGGTTAAATCTAAGATAGCAGTAGCTATGTTAACAAAGGAGGTTTCCTTCACGCCGAGAACATTGATAATCATGAGGAAGAAGACTATTCCCATGGACATGGTTGTGCCAGCAATAGGAGACTCCTTGAGCGGTAGCCAAAAGTAACCCAGATAAGGAGGGATAACGAAAGCTGAGATAGCAATGGTAACGATGTAGCTTAGCATTAATGCCCAACCTGAAATGAAGCCGGCTAAATCATTAAATCCATGGCGGGCAAAGTTGGCAGAACCACCAGCTTCGGGAAACATGGCTGTGCCTTCAGCGTAGGTAAGAGCTGTAAAGACAAAGAAGATGCCTGCTAAAACTAAGGCTATGGGTGTTGCCCCAAAGGCTACTAAAGCAACAATGCCTAAAGCATAGTAAATAGAGGAACCAACATTACCGTATCCAGCACTATAAAGGGCTGGAACACCGAGAACTCGTCTTAAAGGATGTAATTTAAGTCGGGGACGGCGAACAAACTTATCCCCCGGCTTTGGATGCCAGCTACTACGCAAATTTGCTTACCCAGCCACCCCCGATAAATATCATTTCGGTTATGGCGAATTTTAGTTTGGCTTGGTTAAGTTGTCAACTACAATTCTTTGAGTTTCTTGCCTTAATTTGTCCAGCCAGGCTGTTGACTTTACTTCTCGTTCCAGGAGATACCGGATGTATTCCCGCATTACCTGTTCTATTTCTGAGGCTAATTGTGGATTTATCCTGATTCGACGAGCCGTAGTGTAGTCACTATTCTGCCATAGCCGTAAAACTTTTAGGGCATTAACCGATAGGGGTCGAGCTACCGGTTCTTGAAGTCCACAATTGGGGCATAAAACTCCCCCCTGGTGGGGGCTGAAGAAATTAGGTATAGGCTGGAGGGGCGAGTTGCAAGTTACACATTGCCGGAGCTGAGGACGATAGCCAAGGTAATTGAGGAGGTGGAGTTCAAAATAGCGGAGAATGTTTTCGCCATTATTAGCTTCACACAACCAGTTGAAAGTGTTAAGGAGCAGGTCAAATATGGGACGATTGGCTAAGCGTTCTTCGGTGAAGGAGTCAACAAGTTCGCAGGCATAAAGCCCCCAGGTTGTTCGCCACAGGTCATTTCTTAGGGGTAAGAAGCTGTTAATTGTCTGGGTCTGAGTAATAATGTCAAAGTTACGCCCGCGGGCTAACATTATCAAGCTGTGGGTCAAAGGCTCAATATGACCGCCTAATTTACTCCCAGGGCGGCGCGCTCCTTTGGCTATGGCTTTTATCTTGCCCAACTGGGGGGTGTAAAGAGTCATTATCCTATCGGCTTCTCCTAAGTTGATTCGCTTAAGTATGATGGCTTCTGTTTTATAAACTCGAGGTGTCGTCATTGAAAGGCTATATTTAGGCTTCTCGTCTCTCTTCCAAGGCTCGGGTCAAAGTGATGTCATCAGCATACTCTAAGTCGCCTCCAAAGGGTAAGCCTCGAGCCAACCGGGTGACCTTAATACCTAATGGGGAGATTAATTGCTGCAGATACATCGCGGTAGTCTCCCCTTCCAAGTTTGGGTTTGTTGCCAGGATAACCTCGGTTACCAGCCCACCCTGGAGACGGTGAAGAAGCTCTTTAATCTTCAATTTGTCAGGTCCTACCCCTTCTGTGGGGGTGATTACTCCGTGAAGGACGTGATAAAGTCCCTTATACTTTTTAGTCCGCTCTAAAGGGATGATGTCCAATGGTTCTTCCACCACACAAATCTTAGTCTGGTCTCGTTCTTCATTTCGGCAGATGAGGCAGGGGTCGGAGTCGGCAATGTTAAAGCAAATGGAGCATAAACTCACCTTCTCTTTCATAGCTAAAATAGCTTCAGCCAAAGTCTTAGCCCCTTCGTTAGAAACCCGGAGCAAGTAATAGGTTAACCGCTGGGCAGTTTTCGGTCCTATCCCCGGTAACTTGTTAAATTCTGCAATCAGCCGGGCTATGGGCTCGGCAATTGGTATAGAGTCAGCCCCCAAAATTTTCCCCCTATTTAAAACCTTCCTTTGAGGAGAACGAGCATGGCGAAAATAATGACAATACTAAGGGCAATAAAATTAATTACAGCTGCAGCGCGACTATGCTCGCTGGTCTCACCGACTTGCCAGATAGAAGTGGCGATAACTACCATCATAACTACAATTGTGTAGCCAGCCAGTATCTTTATAGCTAATTCCATATTTCTTCCTCCTTGATTATGGTTTGGTGGAAAGACTTGTTCAGGTTAGTCCTGGGAGCTTAACACCTCCGGTGAGGCGGCTCAAGTGGCTGGCAGCAAGCTCCTGGGATTTTTGAATAGCTTCATTTACTGCTGCCATAATTAAGTCTTCTAAAAATTCTAAATCTTTAAGGTCAACTGCCTCAGGCGATATTTTTATAGACCGAATTTTTTGCTGACCATCGATTATTACCTTAACAGCACCGCCGCCAGAGCTGGCTTCTGTGGTCATCTGGCTAAGTTCTTGTTGGGCTTTAGTTAGCTTTGCCTGCACTTCTTGCGCTTGACGCAAGACAAACTTATCCATTTTCCTTCTCAAGACTCTTCGTTAACAATTTTAGCCCCCATTTCCAGGGCGGCTCTCACCAATGGGTTTTCCAATTCTGTTTGAGATGAAGCCTTTTTGTCCCGGCTGATAAGAACACAGCGTAGCTGATAAGGTTGCCCAAAGACTTCACCAAGTTTTCTTTTTACCAGATGCTGATACTTGGGGTCTTCAATCTTTTCTTTGTGGAATCGATAATAAAAGCCGAGAATCAAGGTGTCCCCTTCAACGGCTATCGGCTCGCAGGCACTGCGCAAAAGGGCATCAAGGTTACCCCTGGAACCTTCTCCCCGTAAGGACTGGATGAATTCCTTCCAGTGTTTTCGGAAATAATCAATATCTTGTTTAACCTCAGCTTCGGGCGGTCTGGGACTTTCTGCCTCAACTGGAAGACTGGCGGCTTTTGTCACTTCTGCGAACTGAGCCGACAGAGGTGGTTGTTTTTCTGCGGAGGGTAATACACACTCTACTAAAGCCAGTTCCAGAGGTAGAGGGGAGTAATTATCCAGACGGAGGTCAATGGCACCGAAGAGTTTAATAGCTTTAAGTAAGTGGTCAAGGGTGGTGTTAACCACCAGTCTTTTCATTTCTTCCAGTTCATTACTGGTAACATCAACGACCTCTCCAGAGCCAGATTTAACCAGAAGCAGACACCTGAGGTAGTCAACTAAGCCTCGGTTGAATTGACGAAGGTCAAGACCATCCTCGCTAACATTATTAATAGTTTGGAGTCCAGCCGGAATATCCCGGCTGACAATATGCCTGGCTAACTCGGCAATTCGCAGGTCACTATTAATGCCTAACATGGTTTGGGCTTGCGCCAGTTTTATTTCATGCCCGTAATAGGCAGCTAATTGCTCAAGTAAATTTTCAGCATCCCGTAAACTCCCAGCCGTTGCCCGGGCAATAAGTCTTAGAGCTTCCGGTTCAATATCAATATTTTCTTTAGGGCAAATAAAGCTGAGTTTATCTATTATGGCTGATTGGGAAAGTCGATGGAAATCAAACCGCTGACATCGGGAGACAATAGTTGGCAAGACTTTATGGGGTTCTGTAGTTGCCAGAACAAAAATGGCGTGGGGAGGTGGCTCTTCTAAAGTCTTAAGCAGAGCATTAGAGGCAGGTTCAGTGAGCATGTGGACTTCGTCTATAATATAAACTTTATACCGAGCCAGATTGGGAGCATAGTTAACTTTCTCTCTAAGGTCTCTGATTTCATCAATGCCCCGATTACTGGCAGCATCTATTTCTATAACATCCAGAGCCCTACCCTCATTAACTGCCTGACATGAGCTACAGACATTACACGGCCCGCCCTGGGCAGGGCTTAGGCAATTCACTGCTTTTGCCAGAATTCGTCCGGTGCTGGTCTTACCGGTACCCCGAGGACCGCAAAAGAGGTAAGCATGGCTCACCCTCCCCAAGGCTAAAGCATTACGCAAGGTCCGGGTTACATGTTCTTGTCCAACTACTTCAGCCAAAGTGTGGGGGCGCCATTTTCGGTAGAAAACTTGAGAAGTCATCTTGCTTTTATTATACCTCATATATTCCAGTTGCTAAAGGAGTTTTTAACAATTTATTTATTGAACCCTAGAGGTTAAATCTTGATACCAAAAAAGGTTGTACCCGCCTCCAAATAAGGTCTCTTATCCTCGGCATCGGCTGAGTTCCGTCTATTATCACCCATGTCTGAGGATCATCAGCAGCCATCTTCCGATAGCCTTCTCTCACCCGTCCCTGGAAGACTATCTCTTTCTCTCCGTAAGGGCCTCGTTTGCCAGCGGAATACTTTCTCCTGAGGCCCTCCTCAGGCGGCATATCCAATAAGAATATAAGATCGGGCCGGAGACCACGGGTAGCGATCTTGTTGGCTTCCTCGATGAGAGAAATATCCAACCCACGCCCGTAGCCTTGATATGCTACAGAAGAAGGAGCGTAGCGGGAGCAAATGACTATTTTCCTTTTCTCTAGGGAAGGATAGATAACATCGTCTACTAACTGCGCTCGTGATAGCAGAAATAGTAAAAACTCAGCCCGTGGAGCTATAGAAAATAAGATAATGTCTGGCAATGCCTCATCCCCCGTCGCCTTCTCGGTAAGCAAAAGCTGAGCCTCCTTGTCGGGAGGAGAGGCAACCTGTGGTGCGGTTAGCCACCTTCGTAACATTCGGCCCCACAACGTGCCGCCCGGCTCTTCAGTGAGGATTGCGGGATATCCTCTCCAGCGTAATCGCCGGTAAAGCGCTTGTGCTTGGGTATGCTTGCCTGCCCCATCCCCCCCTTCAAACACAATAAATAAACTCAAAAGCTGCTCCTCAAATTAAGCTTCGTATATTCGAGGGGATCAACCCTCTGAATGAAACCAATCTTATCTAACTCTTTATCCGCTGAGATTATCCTTCTAATTGTGCGATGTGTAGAAACTGCGACATGGATAGCATCATATGGCCATATATCGTAATTTCTCGCGTATCTTGCCGCCGTTCGTATCAATGTAATACATCACCTTCTGCCAGACTCCCTAAATCTTCTTATTGCCTTTACAGCATCTATTTCGCTTTTTACGCTACCATATAGAAATTCTGTAGGACTTCTCATTTTTTCCGCCTGCACTATTTCACGTATAACCGAGGACATCGTCCCCACTGGAAATACTGCGATTATCTCTTCCGCTCGGTATACATAGATCAGAAGATCAGCGACCGTCAAACTAAACCCTGCTTGCTGCTCTTCATCCGTCAAAACCATGTTAAACTTCAGCCCTTGTCCTCAAAAATCCTTACCCTTCTCTGGGACTCCCTATGCTAAGAGAAGGGGTTATCAATATAAGCTCTGCATGAATTATAGCACTTTCTCTTAAAGGTCAAGTTTTCAGTGCCTTAGCAGCCTGTTCAAGATCCTAAGCAGTCTCCAGTTTGGCACTTTCCAGGGTGATTCTGGACACGGCCTCTTCTGCTGCTTTCACTCGGTGCTCGTCAATGGCAGCAACTCGACGCCCAATGAATTTCTTCTTTTCCGCTTGAATTAGTCGCTCGTTTAATGATTTGCCTAGTATCTCAATTGCCTCATCTAGATTTCGGTTGATTATTCCCTCAAGGTTGCGTATGTCACTCATGAAGAAATAGCGGGTTGCCCCGCGGGGCAAAAAGATATGCTCCTATATATCCCTCGGAAACAGAAATACATTGAGACATGCCTGAAGCCAGCTATGCTTCAAATCATGGGAGACGAGTTTAGTTTGGCTGGGCGTCAGTTACGGCTGGCCCTTCCTGATTCTGAAGCACTTGTTTTCACGTTCCTGTATGAGGATAGTAAAGTCGCTTAAATGCATTCTCGCGTTAGTTAACCGGTGATTTCCTATGATTTTCAACCTTTAAGGTTCAAGACATTTATAAGGTCGATACTACAAATTTAACTAAAGTCATGATCCCGCCAGATAACAAAGGTATGGTGAAATTATCGTCAGGGGGCAAGGCTAAAAATTCGACCAAGGTAGCGCTGAAGACCCCAACAAGGAGTATCAGCAAGGTAATATGAACCACCATATTCAAAATAATCCCAAAGGTTAGAGCCGCCAGGCAAAAGGCTAAACTACCTTCTAAGCTTTTGCCCCTTAGCCTCTTCTTCCCCCACCTTTCACCGACAGCACCACCTATAGGGTCTCCCACGGCTAAAAAAGCAAAAGAGAGCACAGCAATACCTTTGTCTAACAACCAAAAGGCAATGACAGCGGCAATAAGGAGATAACTACTGGCGGTAAGCCCTCTTTCCTCTTTTTTCTCCCGGACTAAGATGCGGAAGGAGTTAAGGAACCAGCGATTTACCGAGGAGGACTTGAGGCGGATAATTTCAAGAAGAAGGAAGACTGCTGTTACCGAAATAAGGGCAGAAAAGAAAATATTTGTGGGTAACAGCAAGGCAGCGATAGGGAAAATGAGACAACTACAGGCATGAAATAACCGTCTTGGTAGCTCGTTTTTCAAGGACACTCAGATAAAAATTTAATACAAGTAAATTATACCGAAGTTTTAGCTATCCAGCCTAATACCGTTCTTGAGGCGGATTATTTTGTGGTTGAGGAACTGGATATCATCAATGGAGACTGCTTTGGGTCTGTGATAATTATCTATTATTACCATTTCCAATTTATTTTGGGATAAATCAATCTCCACCTTTTTAACTATCCCTAATAAGCCTCCGTCGGAGGTAATAACTTCTTTCCCGAGAAGAAGGGCTTCCAGTCCTGCGGGTAAAGTGAAAGCGTCTATTATTTCCTGTATTCTCATCTGTCTCCGCTGAATAAAACGAAAAAGCCACCTCAAGGTTTAGGGACCGTTTAGCAATTCTTACCCGCCATTGCGAGCGAAGCGAGGCAATCTCTGGGATTGCTTCGGGGCTAACGCCCCTCGCAATGACAGAATGGGTTGGTAAACAATCTCAGGTTTAGGGAGTGACTTTGATTTTTGTGTGGCGGTTCTACTTGAGTCGTTTTAGCGAGTGCTTCTGGTAGCTTTTTTCCTTTCCGGTGGTCCTTTTTGTTCCGGTGCCACTGGAAGTGTGGGTGGTGCCATACCTCTTTCTTCCAATTTCTCTAATATTTTCTGGTATTTTTTCTTGTTCATCTCTATGGCATGGCGCAGGGCTGGCTTAGCTTGTTCCGGGGCTTGTTGGAGAGCCAGCTCCAGGGCAGCTAAGCTCCGGGGGGCGCTCTCATCCAGTAACTTTTTTAGCTCGGTAATACGTTCTGGAGGAACTGGTGGTATTGGTGCCGGTAACGGTGGCGTTACTTTGGCTTCTGGCTTTGGTGGTCTCATACTGACAGCATAGCCCTCTGCCTTCTCTAAATGAATAGCCAGCCGGTCTATTGTCCTCGTAATGTAAGCAATTTTCCCTTGGCGTGCCATAGCTGTGATTTCTTTAGCTCTTCTTTCGGCAAACCGAGCTTGGAGCTCAGCCTTATCCATATTTGAAAAAGCTAAAGTCAGTCTGACTTGCTCGGTAGCCAACTTTACTGGATAAAGGAGTTCATCGGGTAAAGCCTGGTTTGAGGCAGCAGTAGTTCCGGCACCTACTATGAAGACAATAAGAATTATAGTTACAGCGAATGCCCAACGGCGTTGCCAGCCCCAGAAGCTGACCTCTGGCTTTGGTCTGAGTTGTTTTTGGCGCCGGGCATAAAGAAATGCCCCTCTTAGGTTAAGGAATGTTTGCTCCTTGAAGGTGGGGCGGGGTTGAATAGAGGTGGTGTTTTTGTGGACGGTGAAGGCAACTTTAAGTAATGGCTCAAGTTTAGCTGCTTCTTTAGGGTAGCTCTTTAGGGAGTCCTCGATGCTTTCCCCCCGGAGAACCCGCTCCAGACATTCATTAAAAATGTTTTCCAGCTTTTTACCCATTTCCCGTCTCAGTGAGAATTTTCCTTAAGGCTGCGGTGCCGCTAAACTGTAAGGCTTTTACTGTCCCCTCACTTTTACCTAAAGTCTTAGCCACCTCGGCAATAGATAACTCAGCAATAAAACGGAGACAGATTACCTCTCGCCGGGCTGGAGATAATTTTTGTATGGCTGCCATAAGTTGCTTTTTTTCCAAAGATCGCTCAGCAATGGACATTGGGTCATCCTCAACATTTATAGTTCTATCATTAAGTTCTGTTAGCTTTACCCTTTCTCGTTTTCTGAAATAATCAATCACCTCATTGTGGGCGATGCGAAACAGCCAGGAGGAAAAGGGGAGCTGTCGCCATTTGTAGGAACGTATAGCCCCCAGAGCCTTCAGGAAGACTTCCTGGGTTAAATCTTCTGCCTCTGTTCTATTGCCCACCTTAAAATAAACATACCGATAAATTTTATTGAAATGCTCACCATAGAGTCGGGCAAAAGCTTCCTCATTTCCTTCTATTGCCTGACGGACTAAAATTTCTTCTGTAGACACCAGACACTCTCCCTGGTTATGTCCGGTGTCTATTATATTAAACGGAGGGGATTTAAAAAAGTTTAGGTACTATTTAAGATTGCCACCCCTTCACAAGTTGAAGGGTCGCAATGACAACTGGACAATTGCTAAACGACCTCAACAGAAGCCCCTTGGCAAGTATACGCTGAACATGATATGTTGGAACATCTTAAGGATATAGATGGTATACCTGAAGTGTATCAGGATACCGCTGTTAGATGGTCAGAGGAGTGCAAAGATATTTCGTTTGAATGAGGAGAACGATTTGAGAAAGAAGGGGTCGAGAAGCAAAAGATAATGAATACCATTTTTACAATTGGCTATGGAGGCCGAAAGTTTATGAACTTCGTATCTCTTTTAAAAGAGCATGATATTAGTTTTGTTGTAGATATTCGCCGTTTCCCAAAGAGTTCAGCATTTGAATATAATAGGGAAAATCTCGTAGCGAAATTGCCTGAATTTGGAATAAGGTATGTTTTCATGGGAGATATGTTAGGGGGACTACGCAGAGGTGGCTACCGCAAGCACATGCAGTCAGACATTTATAAAGATGGCATTAATAGGCTCATAGCGTTGGCTAAAGAGGGGAATGTAGTGCTTATGTGTAAAGAGCGGAGCGATAGCGGGTGTCATAGGAGATATATAGTAGAGACATTGAAAAGCCTAAATATTGGGGCTAATGCTTTAAGGTAATGGCTAATAGAGCTCGTATTTACTTTAAAGTGAAGTGAAAACTGGGAAAATATGTTAGAATTACAGAGGAGCGTTGGTATAAGGTTATAACAAATAAACATCCCGAGATGAGCGGAAGGGAAAACGACTTGCGGAGGGTGTTAGAAGACCCTGATGAGATAAGACGTGATCCTAAGAATACTAAGGTGTATCGATACCACAGAAAATTTGAGGATCACTATATTCGTGTCGTGGCAAAACATCTTAATGACGAGGCGTTTCTAATTACAGCTTTCCCAGAGACAAAAATAGGGGGAGGTGAGCTAATATGGCAAAAGTAATAGTAAGGCATGATGCTGAGGGCAATACTCTTGACCTTTGGTGGGGCGAGCCCTCTTGGGAGTTTATATGTGAAGAGGTGAGAGAGGGGCTTGTCTTAAGAAAGGACAAAGGAGGGAACATAATTGGAGTTGAGATACTGAACTGGCTACCCATTGGGAGTTGGAAGTTAGACGAGCCGATAGAAATAGATACAGGAATGCCTTTAAGGGAAGCTCAGCTTAAGGTAAAGGAAGTATCCGAAAAATACGATAAGGAAATGGTCTATACCTCAGCGTTCTTCATAACACTGCTGAGTGGACAATTAGGTAGCGTCGCTAACAAGTATCTTGCTGTCAACGGAGGACGCAAGGCTGAAGGCATTGAAGTAGATATAGCAGATATAATCATTTGTAGCATAGCCTATCTAAACTGGTTAGATAAAAATGCTTCGGAGGCTTTTGAAAAGGCACTTAAAAAGCACGGAGAGAAACTTGCCAGTTTGAATAAAACGCCCAGAGCTTCACGTCCTGTAGCAAAGGTAATCGTGGGCGTAGAAGAAGCAGTTAGCAGCCCGGGAATCACCCTACAGATGGTTGAGAGAGCTTGGGTAAGATTCAGAGAGGAACTGGGTATTAAAACATAGTAGCCCTCAACTAACTTGAGGCATATTATTTTTAATTGAGAGAGTTTCGCAACGCGCTCGAGTTTATGAAGTTAGTTGACTCTTAGCAATATCACCGGCAACGGGCAATTTGTAAGTCTCTCCTTGGTAGGCTTTGACTATAAGCACAATCCACAAAACGAAGCTTAAAATCCAGATAATTGCTCTTGAAAGCTAACCGAAGAAAGGAATCCAGCCCAAAAAGACTGAGAGGACACTAAGGCCACCGAAGGTGACAATGGATTGTATAGTGTGGAACGGACAAATTTACTTTCCTTTGTTAGCGCTGACCCATGACACAGGCAGTAGCATCGGCGAGGCGGCAACTATAGCCCCACTCATTATCATACCAGGCTAAGACCTTGACCATATTGCCGGCAATAACCATAGTGCTTAAGGCATCGAAAATGGCACTGGCTGGATTGCCCTTGAAATCAGAGCTGACTAATGGCTCCTCACAATACTCCAGGATGCCCTTAAGTTTTCCTTCAGCGGCTTTGCGGAAAGCCTCGTTGACTTGCTCAGTGGTTACTTCCTTATTTAAGTCAGCCACAAAATCAACCAGGGAAACAGTAGGCACCGGGACTCGGAAAGCAACCCCATGGAGTTTTCCTTTTAATTCGGGGAAGACCTCGCCTAACATTTGGGCAGCACCAGTGGTGGTGGGAACAATATTCGTAGCTGCGGCTCGGGCACGCCTTAAATCCCGATGATACATATCCTGAAGTCTCTGGTCATTGGTGTAGGCATGAATGGTTGACATAAGTCCCTTATTAATACCGAAGTTCTGGTGCAATACCTTAACTAAAAGGGCAATACAGTTAGTGGTGCACGAGGCGGTGGAGATTATGCGGTGTTTAGCCGGGTCATACTTGTCCTCATTGACACCAAGGACAATAGTTATATCTTCCCCTTTAGCCGGAGCCGATATAATAACCTTTTTAGCCCCGCTCTGGAAATGAGCTGCTGCCTTAGCGACATCAGTATACAGTCCCGTGGATTCGATAACTGCTTCCACGCCGTAGTCCTGCCATGGAATTTTGGCTGGGTCTCGCTCGGCTAAGACCTTGATTGCCTTGCCGTCAATAAGAATAGAATTGTCTTTGGCTTCGACCTTGCCCGAGTAGATGCCATAAGTGCTATCATACTTGAAGAGGTGGGCATTGGTCTTAGCATCAGTAAGGTCGTTAATTGCTGTTACTTCAAGGCTCCCCTGATGGTATTGATTAATTGCCCTGAGAGTTAATCTGCCAATCCGTCCAAAGCCGTTAATGCCAATTTTTGTTGCCATTTTACCTCCCAAATTTTTATTTTTTAAACAAAGGGCAGTGCCGTTTCAATTCATCTACATTAGTTAATTTTTCGTTATGTTCCTTCAGCTCATCGTCATGCCTTTTTAAGATCTCTTTCACACTACCAAGGGAAACAGCGATATAGACCAATACCCCTAAAATGCCGGCAAGGAGAGCGAAGAACCCTCCAATTACAACTAACTCCATTTCATTCCCCTCTTTACCTCATAAAATCGCCAGCTTTTACAGGGTTTCTAATAACTCTTTTGTGTAGCTGGCTTTGACTTTAGCTTTAGTTCCGCCTCTTATATTCCAATCAGTGACAATTTCTATCCTGCTTGGTTTAAGGAGGTTAACTAAATCCTCCAGTATTCGGTTAGTAGCTGCTTCGTAGAATATTTCCACTGTCCGGTAACTGGTAAGGTAAAACTTTAGGGACTTAAGTTCCACTATCTCCTGGTCAGGGACATACTTGATATTGATGGAAGCATAATCGGGTTGGCCGGGATTGAGAGGGCAGAGACAAGTGAATTCGTCATAAGTTATTTCTACTTCATATTCCCTCTCGGGATTAGGATTGGGCATAGATATTAGCAATTCTTTTTGGGGGTAGCCCTTATATTCTAACTTGAGGCTTTTCACCCTATTTTTTAGTTCACTCATTATCCCCCTCCCCAGAAGAACACCCTCTCATTCTCAACCATTGTCTCTGCTTTACCTTCGGTGATTAACAGTTCCAGGTGAGCTAAGGTCTCCAGCACAGCTAACCGTTTGTCCCAGGGAGATAGGTCGCTGAAAGCGACACCACCCTGCTCGGGCATCCATGGAATTTCATTAGCTATCTGGTAAGCTGTTTTCAGCTCATCTCTAATAGCTTTGGTTATGGCTAATTTCCTTTGCTCGTGATGGTAGAGGATTTCCCACACTTTCTGCTTTAAGCCACTGAAAACAGGACCGTGTCCCGGGAAAACGAAGTTAACCTCCAGATTCTCCACCTCCTTTAGAGAGTTAATGAAGTCGCCTAATGGGTTTTTTCCTGACTGGGGATGAAGACCGATGTGTGGTGTGGTCTCAAAAAGGATATGGTCTCCAGAAAACAGAAGCTTTCTTATTGGCTCATAAAGACATATATGACCGAGGGAATGCCCCGGTGTCCACAGAACTTCAAATTGGAAAGAGCCAATACTAATTTCCTCTCCGCCTTTAAGGATAATTTCAGGCAAAACAGGCACTACAAACTCCTTTACCCACAGAGAAGCCTTTTGAATAGTGGGCAAATCTTTCTGGGGAGTACCATGACGACGGAGATATTCCCCCATTTCTTGGAGTAGCTTCTCAAAGTTTACATATCGCGAATCAATAAGATTTATTTCAGCTTCGTGGAGAGCTAACCTGGCTCCTGAAAGCTGAGTTATTCTGCCGGCTAAGCCGTAATGGTCGGGATGAACATGGGTAACCACGATTTGGTTAATGTCTTTGAAGCCAAAGCCACTTTCTTTTAATTGCTGTTTAAGGGCATCGAAAGCGGCAGGCGTATTCCAGCCGGTATCAATAAGCAAATTGCCCTCGTCGCCTTCGACAACATAGGCATTGATGTATTCCAGGGAGGTTTCTGGGATAGGGATTCTTATTTGATGAACACCACGAATTACTTCCATATCTTACCCTCCAAATTATAAAAGGCAGCTTTGCCTGGGTACTTAGCGTTCGCTTTTAATTCCTCTTCTATTCTGAGGAGACGGTTGTATTTAGCCACCCTTTCGCTGCGGCAAGGCGCCCCGGCTTTGATTAGCCCGGCATTAACCGCTACGGCTAAATCAGCTATGGTAGTATCTTCCGTTTCTCCAGAGCGATGACTAATAATAGCTGTCCAGCTGGCTTGTTGGGCTCTTTTGATGCAGGCTAAGGTCTCGGTGAGAGTGCCTATTTGGTTGGGCTTGACGAGAATAGAGTTGGATGTTTTTTCAGCAATGCCCTGATTAAGTCGCTCTAAATTTGTGGCATAAAGGTCATCACCGACTAATTGCACTTTTTTCCCCAGTGTGGCATTAAGGAGAAGCCAGCCTGCCCAGTCATCCTCAGCCAAACCGTCTTCAATGCTGATAATAGGATAGTCGGAAATTAAGCGGGCATAATAGTCCACCATCTCCCCGCTGGTAAGGGTAATACCTTCTCTGGCTAAAACATAATTACCATTGTGATAGAAATGACTTGCTGCCGGGTCTAAAGCCAGAAAGCAGTCTTTTCCGGCTGTATAACGGGCTGATTTAATAGCCATTAGTATTAACTCCACAGCTTCTTTGTTAGAAGTCAGGGCTGGGGCGAAGCCACCTTCATCCCCGACATTAGTATTTAGCCCATTATCCTTGATAACCTGTTTCAGAGATTGATAAATTTCTACTCCCATCTGAAGGGCTTGGGAGAAAGTATCGGCTCCTGTGGGCACAATCATGAACTCCTGGAAGTCCGTGGAGCCAACAGCGTGCTTGCCACTGTTTATTATATTCAGCATAGGCACCGGGAGAAGATTGGCCGTTATTCCTCCTAAATATTGGTATAGAGACACACCTAAAAAATTAGCTCCTGCCTGGGCTACCGCCAGAGATACTCCGAGGAGGGCATTAGCCCCAAGGTGGGATTTGTTGGGTGTGCCATCTAACTCAATCAGTTTGCTATCAATAATTGCTTGCTCCAGAGCTGACATCCCTATCAGTTCTGGGGCAATTTGGTTATGAATATGGTTTATAGGCTTAAGGACGCCCAACCCGCTATAGCGACATTTATCATTATCCCTGAGCTCTACTGCTTCATACTTACCGATGCTGGCTCCCGAAGGCACTGCTGCCCTACCAACAGTACCATCAAGAAGTTCTACTTCAACCTCAACAGTAGGGTTTCCCCGGGAATCAAGGATCTCTCTGGCTCTAATTACTTCAATACTTGACATTGACCTACTCCTTTTTCCTGGCCAAACCAAGGGCTTTTTCCACGGCTTCAATGGCAGTAGTGGCTCTAATTATCTGGTCATTTTCCTGTTTATTTCGTGATAAAGACCAGGTATTCAAGCCAATAACGGGCAAACCGTATTTTAAGGCGAAGGCAATCTCGCTCAATGTCCCGTAATCACCATCTATAGCAATCACTGCTTGAGCTGATTTCACGATAGCCACATTCCGAGCGTGCCCCAGACCGGTAGCTATAGGAATCCGGACATAGGAATTGGCTTCTTTTGGGTCATCACCGGGCAGTATGCCTACAGTAAGACCATCTTCCTTAGTTGCCCCCCGACAAACCGCTTCCATGACTCCACCCAAACCACCGCAAATGACAATAGCCCCCCGTCTGGCTAATTCCCTGCCGACTGTTTCGGCTATTTCCGCCTCTTCAGGCGAGCACTGCCCACCACCAATAACGGCAACAATTATTCTATCTTTGGGTTCTAACTTATTTGTTATGTCAATGCCTCCTATTTTAATCTTTTCCTGTTTTATTTCAGCCAATATTTGTCCAGATAATTGTCGTCTTATTAATTCTATCCACTTCAGGTCTATGCCCTAATTCAGGAGTCAATCTACCAGGGTTCTACTACTTTGCCACTTCTTTGGTTATCTCTACCGGTAGCAAATGTCCCAAATTTATACGGTTGGATGCAGAAAGAACTTCTATGCCTACTAACTTGCCTTTGGCATCTTCTTTAACCATTTTTGGCTACGACTTTGTGCTGTAGTTTAGAAGCGAATTATAACATTCGGTTGGATGGATAACAATGAATCAGGACTAGATCTCGTTCCTATCTGCGAAAAGTAGCAGCACTTACAACACTAAAAATATCTGCCTTTCTCCTAAAGAGTTGAAATAGATTAAGATTCAAAGTTCCGGTGGGATAGTTGGTTTTTTCTTGAATTTGGATAAGTTCAGTCACTACGAGCAGAAAGTCAACAGGATATTCCCCATACTGATTGAGCACTTGATATGTTTGCACTTGCGATGGCTGAAATATTTGTAGCTTTGGTGGGAAGGCAGTAGCCGGGCTAACCTTAAGAATAATGTTGTTGATGATGTGGTCGACCATTCGCATAGTAAGTGGCTCGTTACCGACTAACTTCATATAAAGGTCGATGATAACATGCATATGCTTGGGCGTTCGTTCCTGTTTACCTTGTCCTCGATATTTAACACGGAAGTTGTAGAGAGATTTTCCTCCTTTCACAACCCCGATAACGGTTCCATTTTGTGCTGTGTAGATTGGGATTAATGCCATTTCATACTTTCTTTGAATTTAGATAGTTTTTCGTTCTTATCGGGTTTTCGGAATATAAAAAGATGCTCATGATAGGTCAAAAGGAAATTGTGATCACAGCTTTCCTTCCAGCGTCCTCTCATAGTTTGGGTATGCCATTGTCTCTTAATCACATCTTCTCGCAGAATGAAGCCAACATCCAGAAATGTCTCCATGACCCTATACGCTATAGGCACATAGTGTTTGTGTCGGTGTGTATCTCCGACGAGGATGGCACAATGCTTACCTGGCTTTAAGACCCTAAAACTTTCATTAGCTATCTCCCTCATTCCGGCGATAAACTCACCTATAGAACGTACTTGGGAAAGGTCGCCTTCTATTTTTTTTTGCTTAGAAAATGGCACAATATTAGCGTAAGGTGGATGAGTGGCTATGAGGTCTATACTTTCCTTTTCAATCAAATTTAAGTGGCGAGCATCCCCTTGGTATAGCTTTTGGACGGTGTTTGTTGCAGCATAGGTAAAATCGAGTCTATTCCAAGCAACCATTATAGCATCAAGATTTATGTCCACTCCCACGCCATCCCTGCCCAAAAGTTTGCACTCTACTAAAGTAGTCCCTGAGCCAACCATCTGGTCCAGAACCAGGCCACCAGGATTTGTATAGCGGAGGATCAAATTTCTTGGAATCTCAGGAGCCCAATTAGCCCGATAATTTCCCCGGTGTGTTGCCCACTTCCCTCGGTTTTCAAAAGACCAGACTGTTGTCTTCTCTAAAGCGAATTCTTTTGGTTCAAATAGGCTAATCTTCCCCCAGTTAACGAGTTTGACAGGAGTTTCCTCTATGATTACCTCTTTATGAGTCTTTAAAAACTCTTGATATTCCTCTCTGGTAACTTCTCTCATCCGTTTTCTTATAAAAGCTTTGTTTTAGTTAAATCTATTCATGGTTATTTCTACGCCTTGGGTGGGGAATGGTTTATCCCATTACTTCTTTGAAGTAAAGTGACTGATCAAGCTCTGTAGTTTGGAAATTAAATTTATTTTTTAGCTCTCTTTTCTCTTATTATTCTGGCAAGAAAATAGCCGGCAAAAGCAGAACATATGATTATAAATATTCTCCCTAAGATTGTTTCCCCCCACCAGGATATGATGAAAAAAAGAGCAAATAATAAAAAAAGAATAAGAAATATTGTGTCTTTATTCAAAGTTGCCCCTCTATAGACGAGCTTTTATAAACGAACTAAACCTTTGGCAATTCTTTTGGTATTTTACTATAAAAGCTTTGTTTTAGTTAAATCTATTCATGGCTATTTCTATGCCTTGGATGAGGAGGCAGTAGAGGGCTTGGGAGACCTGGGGAATGGTCTGTTTCATGACTGTGTCTTCTTCGGGGATGAAGTCGCCGAGGACATACTTAACTATGACTTCTTCATCAGTAACAGGCTGGTTGGGGCGACCAATGCCGACTCTTATGCGGCAGAAGTCCTGGCTCTTAAGAGCTGAAATTATGGAGTCAACTCCTTTGTGCCCGCCGGCACCACCACCCTGACGGAGGCGGATTTTGCCTAAAGGCAGGTCAAGGTCATCGTGGATAACACAGAGGTCATTAGTGGGGATATCATATCTGCTAACTAATAGGCTTACGGCATCGCCACTTTTGTTGACAAAAGTCTGGGGTTTAGCCAGTAGTACCTCAATGCTATCTACTTTACCAGTGCCAATTCGGGAGTGGCACTGGTAGTGTTTGATGGGGATGGAATGGAGTTTGGCGAAGTGATTCAGGCAGCGGAAACCAATATTATGGCGGTTATAGGCATAAGTCTTGCCTGGGTTACCCAGCCCAACGATTAGTTTCATTAACTTTTTTAGGAGTAGCTTAAGCCAGTTTGTAAGCCGTTGCCTTAGTTGGACGCTCCAGGAGTTGGTCAATTTCAGCAGTAACTTTCAGTCGCTCAGGGCGCCTTTCCCAGTCTTTCCAGGCTTCAATACTGGCAAAGCTGGCAACAACCACAATCTGGGTTGGGTCATCTGTTGAGTATAAAGTCTCTCCGGATATGTAGCCGGGGTAGAGAGTGGCTGCTGACTTAACCTGCCGCAGCAAATTTAATACTTCGGCTTCCTTTCCCTTCTTGGCTTTCCGCTCCACGATAACTTTAATCATTGGAACCTCCTTCCTGCCTCAGCTTCAGTCAGTAATTTTATAAACTCAGCCTCGTCTATGGTCTTTGTGCCTAACTCTCGGGCTCGGGCTAATTTGGAACCGGGGTCGGCTCCTACCACTAGGTAATTAATCTTTCGGGTAACATCCGAGCCGGCTTTGCCGCCCAAGGCTTTAATCTTAGTTTCTGCCTCCTGTCGGGTAAAGTTTTCCAGGCTACCAGTAATGACAAACTCAAGCCCCGTCAGAGGCAGCCCAGCGGGCTTTTTCACCTCGGTACTGAGCTTGATGCCAGCCTGGCGCAATTTTTTAATGATGTGAAGGTTTTGCTCCTGACGGAAGAAAGACAGAATGCTATCGGCTATTTTGGGTCCGATAGAAGGAATAGACAGGAGTTCCTCGCGGCTGGTTTTGGCTAAGGCATCAATGCTGGGAAAATGCTCGGCTAATAGTTCGGCGGTCTCTTCCCCAATGTGAAGGATGCCTAAGGCAAAGATAACCCGAGGCAGGGGTCGGTCTTTGCTCCTTTCAATAGAATTGAGGATGTTGGAAACACTTTTGTCTGCCATTCTCTCCAGGCTGAGGAGCTGGTCGCGGGTTAGATAATAGAGGTCGGCGGCATCTTTGAGCAACCCGGCAGTAAACAGGGCTTCAGAGAGTTTTTCGCCAACCCCCTCGATGTCCATAGCCCCTCGGCTGACAAAGTGCTGGATTCTCTCCAGGGCTTGGGCGGGACAGGCAGCATTGGGGCAGCGGTGCATGGCTTCACCCGGGGGCTTAATTACTTCAGCACCACACACTGGGCATTGGCTGGGCATCTTGAAGACTTTTTCCTTACCGGTGCGGAGGCTGGTGATAGCCCCGGCTATCTCCGGAATTACCTCACCGGCGCGCTGGACGATGACCATATCTCCAATGCGAATATCCTTGCGGTGGATATCCTCTTCATTATGGAGGGCTGCCTGGCGGATGGTAACTCCACCTACTTTCACTGGCTCTAAGATAGCAAAGGGGTTAAGACTTCCTGTCCGTCCTACATTAATGCCGATGTCAATGAGGCGAGTAGTCCCTTGAATAGCCGGGAATTTATAGGCAATTGCCCAGCGGGGCTCGTGCCCGACAAAGCCTAATTCTTGCTGGAAGGGTATGGGGTTGATTTTAATAACTATACCATCTGTATCGAAGGGAAGCTCTTCTCGCCTCCCTACCCAGGTCTGATAATAATCCGCCACTTCGTTCAGGGTGCGACATAGGGCAATATTGGGATTTACCTTAAAACCGAGGCACTTGAGGTAGTCCATCATTTCCCAGTGAGTATTGGGGGTAGCTTTGACTTCAGCCCAGCCTAAGGCATAGATATAGATGTCCAAGGGACGCTTAGCCGTAATGCGTGGGTCAAGCTGCCTTACTGAACCGGCAGCGGCATTCCTCGGGTTGGCAAAAGGGGGTAATCCTTCTTTAGCCCTGTCTTCATTAAGCTTTTTAAAGCCAGCTTTTGGAAGGTAGACTTCTCCTCGGACTTCAAAGCGAGGTGGTGCCTCCTTGGGGACGGAGAGGGGGATACTTCTGATAGTCCTTAGATTCTGGGTAACATTCTCACCGTGGTAGCCATCGCCCCGAGTAGCTCCAGTGGTGAACAGCCCATTTTCATAGGTGAGAGCCACAGCTAAGCCATCAATTTTAAGCTCACAGACAAAATCAAAATTCCGACCACCAAGAAGGTTATAGGCTCGTCGGTACCAGGCTTCCAATTCTTCACTGGAAAAGGCATTAGCCAGACTCAGGAGGGGCTGGGGGTGCTCAACAACGCCAAAGGCTTCCACGGGAGCGGCTCCAACCCGTTGCGTCGGTGAATCAGGGGTGATAAATTTGGGGTGTTCCTCCTCCAGACGCCGGAGCTCCCGCATCAGCTCATCATACTCGGCATCACTGATCTCCGGGCTGTCGAGCACATAATAACGGTAATTGTGGTAGTTAATCAAAGCTCGGAGCTCTTCTATTCTTTGTTTTACTTTAGAGATGTCTGGCATGGGGTTTTCCAGAAAATCCTTACGTTAGTATAGCACAGTCTATTAATGATAGAGAAAAGGTATACGATAAGCCCAAAGAATTGACACCAAAACCACATTCTGTTGTATAATCAAAAACAGGCAGCGTAGCTCAGTGGTAGAGCAGGGGACTCATAAGCCCTTGGTCGCGGGTTCGAATCCCTCCGCTGCCATTTTTCATTCTATGACCTTAATCTGGGAAGGGTCGGAGAGGATGACTTCAGGGTTGCCGGAGCCTTTGGGATATTCTCCAATGACACCGGTTACTTGGATGCGCTTGTTTAAGAGATAGGTCTCGGGGTTGGGCGGAAATTTGGCGGCAAATTTTGGTCGGTCACTACCCCAGATAAGTATAGTAAACCTTCCCGGCTGTGGGTAAGGCTTGCCTATGTTTAAAAAAGTGGGCTGACCTTTTGAGGTGACAGCATATTTGGCGTCAACAACAATTCCCTCAACAACTTTAGTCTGCCCGATATACCTCCAGGCTTCTTCCCAGGAAATAACTTCTAACTTGGCTTCTATATAATCAACTTTTGTCTTAGTGTTGCTGCCACCGGGACCGGTTACGGTTAACGAAACAGTGAACTTACCAGCAGTAGTATAAATATGGACTGGTGCCAGCTCATTACTGAATTTGCCATCGCCAAAATCCCAGTGCCACTGGCTGATGCTACCTTTAGATTGATTTGTGAAAGTGACAGTGAAAGGGATAAACCCTTGCGTTGGAGTAGCTGTGAAATCGGCTTCAGAGGGTGGAAAGGAAATACCTAGTTTAGCCGGTGCCTCGGTACGACAACCAAGTAAAAGTAACAAGATTATTACTGTTAGGAGCAGATATTTTCTTATGACTTTGCCAGCCCTATAGCAACAATATTAGCCTTCGTGTCTCATAATCAATCAACAACCCTCTTTTTGTCAAGAGGTGGGGGTTGTTTATCAATTTAGCAAAAGGGACACTTAATAGTTGGAGCCATAACAGTAGCCCTAACATTAACTCTGCCATGATGAGGACAAGTAAACTGATAGTAAGCTACTATGGCTTTAATGCCTATTTCCCTTATCCCGGGCTGGGGAGAATAAGTAATCTTATCGACCACATTCCCTGTCCCATTGTCATCATAAGTCGTGCCGCAATTAGGGCATTTAATAGCATCCGGTAAAATAGTACAGCCACATTTAGGACACCCCAGTAACTCCTTTATACTTGGCACCCCGATAAACCTCCTTTCTTTTAGCATTTTATGACCAAGTGTTCGTGAAACAAATGTATCACCAATTAGGCAGTTTGTCAAGGGGTGGAACCGGCTAACAATGACTATTTAAAACCCCTGAAAAACTTCGTTTTTCAGGGGGCCCCGAATTTAAAGACGGGTTAAGCATAGGTTTACTTTGGAAAGACATGAGGACTTTTTAGCAACCCCCTATTTATGCTTGAATTGTGGTAAAATAAGGTTAAAATTTCCAGCCGAGATTAGTGATGTCCATGCCCTTAATTGATCTGGAAAAGAAGAAGCTAAATCTGGAAATGGTAACTCATGGGAGATTGACCTGGGTCTATATAGAAAAGCCAACCCGCGGTGAGGTTACTTATCTGGCTGAGCATTTCAATTTCCACCCCCTTAATCTGGACGATGTTACCAGCCGAATCCAGCGGCCTAAAATTGATGAGTATGAAGACCACCTCTTCATTGTTTTACACTTTCCGGTTTATGACAAAGAAAACCGGGTGACTACCCCCAGTGAAGTAGATATTTTTATTGGTGAAAATTATCTGGTCACCGTCCATTGTTCCGGTGACCTTAAACCCCTGGCTAAATTCTTTAAAGAATGTCAGATTGATGAGGAGACTCGGCAGACATATATGGGTCGGAGCTCAAGCTATCTCCTTTACCATATTCTAGACAGATTGGTTAATTACTGCTTCCCCATCTTAAATAAAGTTATTGAAAACCTTGAGAAAGCAGAAGACTTCATTTTTGCCCGAGCAGTTCCAGAAACAGTCCGCGAAATTTCACTTATTCGTCGCGACCTTATCTCTTTCCGCCGTGTTGTTCATCCTCAGATTGGTGTCGTTGAGGCACTGGAGAGGGAGGAGTATCCTTTCTTTAAAGAAGACCCTGAAATTTATTTCGGTGATATTGCTGACCATATCCGCAAAATCTGGGATGGTCTTGAGGACTGCAAAGAGGTTGTTGATGGGCTGGTTGATACCAGCAATTGGCTAACCTCCCACCGCATTCAGGAAATAATGAGAATACTCACCATTATAATGGCTATTATGGCGCCAGGTACCCTCATTGCCAGTATTTTCGGTATGAACGTAGCCTTACCGGGGGGAATCGATGTTGGCATAATTAGTTATACTACCCTGGCTGTAATCCTTTTTATCATGCTTTTAATAGCTGTAGCTATGCTCTTTTACTTTCGTCGTCGCCGATGGATTTAGCCGGAGATTGTTAGGGGTAAAAGCCTTTTCTCATGACCGTCTCTTACCGACTCGTGGTTGTCGCTGCCCTCTTTGTCACCTGCCTTATCACTGCTAATATTATTATCGTAAAGCAGATAAGTATTGGTAAGTTAACCCTGCCTGCAGGCATAATCATCTTTCCCCTGAGTTATATCCTTGGGGATGTTCTTACTGAAGTTTATGGATATCAGCAAGCCCGAAGAGTAATCTGGCTTGGGTTTTTCTGTAACTTAATTGCCGTGTTGGCTATCTGGATTGGCAAACTCCTGCCTCCAGCACCAGTTTTTGAAGCCCAAGAGGCTTATGAGCGCATTCTGGGCAGCACCCCCCGTTTCTTGTTAGCTTCCTTCTTAGCTTATTTAGCCGGTGAATTTGTCAATTCTTTTGTTCTGGCTAAAATGAAAATAAGGACTAAAGGACGCTGGTTGTGGATGAGGACTATAGGTTCAACCTTAGCCGGGCAAGGAGTTGATACCCTTATCGTCCTGACAATTGCTTTTTGGGGAAAGCTACCTATCCCTATCCTTGGTGGTATGATTCTAAGTCACTGGCTTATAAAAACAGCTTATGAAACAGTAGCCACCCCTTTCACCTACGCCACCGTGGGTTATCTAAAGAAAAAAGAAGGTATTGATACTTATGACTATGATACCAATTTCAACCCCCTGTATATTACTTAATAAGGTCAATTAAATAAAATAGCCATGGACACTAAATTCATTGTTGACAATAATGCTGGCAAACTGGCAAAGTGGCTAAGGATAATGGGTTATGATACGCTTTTATTTAAGGAAGCGGACGATGGCAAAATGATAAATGTTGCTCTGTCTCAGGATAGAATAATTTTGACCCGAGACACCCAGATTTTAAAACGTCGCCTGGTTACCAGTGGCAGGCTGAAGGTTATTTTTATTGAGGAGGACAATCCGAAGGCACAACTAAAACAGGTGGTGACAGCTCTAAACTTAAGCCGATTTAAACCTTTTTCTCTGTGTCTCGAATGCAATCAGGAATTGGTAAGCCGAAACAAGGGTGAGGTATCTAATTTGGTGCCGCCTTATGTTTTCAAAACCCAGAACCAATATATGGAATGCCCCTCCTGCCACCGTATTTACTGGCAGGGAACTCACTGGCAAGCTATGAGCCGGGAATTACGCAAATTTTTCACTAAAGGAGGAGAATTAAATGAGCGCACAGTGCACCTGTAAAATAAGAAAAAAGGAG
>DYGU01000003.1 GCA_020724525.1 Dehalococcoides mccartyi | reverse complement strand
ACCTCCTTTTTTCTTATTTTACAGGTGCACTGTGCGCTCATTTAATTCTCCTTATTCTGGTACTTTGTTTACTGAAACTTTAGCACTTCTATTCAGACAGGTCAGGACATTTTGTGGTGAGTGTTCAGTAATTGCTACCGTCATTGCGAGGCTTGTCCTGATTAGAGGGAGTGATCTAGCCCTTTGTCATTGCGAGGCACGAAGTGCCGAAGCAATCTCAAGGACATTGGTTGAGATTGCCACGCTTCGCTCGCAATGACAAAGAAGGACGCAATAACAATAAACACTCTTTTTAAACATTTTTAGCCCGTTTTTTTGGTAAAAGCTGCCAGCTTTTCTTCTAATTGCCTCTGGCGCAGAATTAGAGTCAGGTCTGCCCTTGTCTTTTCCAAGACTCCCCGGGCTACATCAGTAGTCCGTCTCAGTCCATAGGTGATGGCTTCAGGAAAGTCCATGGTTACTAAAACCCCATAAATTTCATCCATCTTCGCCAGTAACTCTTCACACCGGGTGAGGTCATCTCGCCTCAGACTGTCTAAGAGATAGCGCCTGAGTTCGCCTATGGTCTCCCCCATTCCGTTAAGGTAAGCCGGGTAAGTTACTCCAAGTGCCTCTGGTTCGGGGAGGGGTTCACCCGCAACCAAGGCGAAGGTAATATTTCCCTCAGCGAATTCCTTCTGGGCATCGTGGACAAAACCAGTATAAAGAAAGTCAGGGTGTTTTCCCTGAATATGGTTGATTTCCGAGAGTACCTTGCGTGCCGAGTTCAACAGTTTTTTAGCCTCAGTCATATTTTGCCGGTGAACGGTATGGATGGCATTGGCACTATAGCGAATTACTTCACGACAGAGTTGGAGAGTTTTTTCACGGCTCTCGTCTTTGATAGAAAAATAATGGCGAATTTCTTGGGCTATATCCAGTAACTGCTTTAGGGATTTTTGCTCTTTTCTTCTACTATGGTAGTTTTCTTTTTTCATTTCTCGTAATTAGTTGGTTTATTGCTGGCATAATCGGTTTAGGTCTTGCTTGACTATAACCGGCAAATATTATTCAAACTGAGCTAAATATTTATGAAGTAAGGCTTTACTTTCCGAGATGATGGTAGTACCTTACCTTCATAGAATTTAAGTATTATTCTATAGCAACTGGCACACAAATTGACAACAATATCTGCCGAAAGGTACTTCCTTCCTGGCTAATTACAAGGTGTTCTTCCAATAAATCGGGATTGAGATTCCCACACAGGGCACATTTTTTCTCCTCTTTAACTTCTTCTGGCGCTACTATACCGGCTCTCTGATACTGGAGGGCAACGCTATCTATAGCAGCTCTCAATTCTTCCTGGAGTTTTTTAGCCAGTAACTTTGGCAAAGACTGTAATAAAACAAAATATTTAGCTATGACCATCTGGCTATCCTCACCAACTAAAGCCCAGCAGCAACGATGGATTACTCAATGACAATTAACACAAAAAGTCATGTATACCGGGGGCGCCCACTCCGTATTATCGCTTTCTTCCCCGGCAAGACCTACTAAATGTTCTTCTAAGACATCTATGTTACTCTTGTCGCAGATGGGGCACTTTTTCTCTGTTCCTTGAGCCATTTTTGTGTTGTCTTCTCTAACCCCTGTATTCTATTTCGGCAACCAATTGGTGAGTAGCCTCTTCAGGATTTTCTTCCTTAAGGATGGCACTGACAACAGCTACGGCACTGGCACCAGCGGCTATAACCTGAGCAATATTATCTTTAGTTATGCCGCCAATGGCAACTACCGGGAGAGACACGGATTGCTTAATTTCTTTTAGCCTTTCCAACCCGACTACCTCGCTTTTGGGCTTGGTTGGGGATGGGAAAATAGCACCGACAGCAATATAGTCAGCGTCTTCTTTCTCGGCAGCGATTGCCTGGGAAACTGTTTTCACAGAGCAGCCAATAATTTTGTCCACAGGTAATTCCCTCCGAGCTATATTTACAGGCAGGTCTTCCTGTCCGAGATGCAGTCCATCGGCATTGGTAGCCAAGACCAGGTCAAGGTAATCATTAATGATGAATAAGACATTAGTTTGGCGGCAGATTTTTCGGAGTTCTTCAGCTACAGGCAATAAGTCACGGCGACTCCGGTGTTTGTCCCTGAGCTGAATAACTTTAGCTCCACCTCTAATAACCTGTTGAACTACCTGGCTCTCATCTCTTCCTTTAAGGGCTTTTGTATCCAGGATAACATAAAGCCCACTTATTCTATCTCTTTTGTCTTGGCGCAGCAGAAGTGAGACTAACCTTTGCTCCAGGGTATAAATGGTGAAGCGGGCTTTTTGCAACCGGGAAGAATTCAGGATGGTGGCAGCTTCGGGAAGCTTAGCTAATTCTTCTAAGACACGGAGGGATTCTTCAACTCTTTTGGCGTTAGCCTGAAGCTGACTGGTCAGGTTGAGTTTTGCTTCAGTGAGGGTCTGGCCAATACCAACGTCGTTCGCTGAAGCTCTCTCGGATAAAAGCTGGATGTTGTGGGTGCTAACACTTTGGACTATGTCATGGCGCAAAGTTTTCAATTGCTGGGTGAGGATAGCATCGTTAAGAATAAAACGGGCTATCTCTTCCAGAAAGCGGAGTCCCTCTCCAATACGGTTGATATTGGCATCAATGATACGCAGTGTCTGGGATGGCACTCTTCAAATCCTTTAATGATTCAGGTAGCTCCCCTTCTCTGGCAGCTTGAATTTTCTCCTGGAGGAAGGTGGGCATTTCTATTCCCATTTCTTTAAACCTCTTCTCCGCCCACCTGCCGATGTTACGCGGGTCTTTATAATAGTCGGGGGATAGGGTCAGGGTAGGTTCACTACTTTCCTCCCAGACTGTTTTTATAGACTTGTGGTAAGCAAAACGGGAGACAGTCCGCACCATATTAGTATTACCGCAGGTCGGGCATTTTGGGGTAAAAGGAGCGGAAACCCTCTTAATCAAGAAACTTGCCTTTTTGTGACAGTCTTGGCACCAGAACTCATAAATAGGCATAATACTTTTATCTAGCCTCTTCCTTTTTGGGTGCTGTTGAGGTTGTGGGGGCAGGCATTTCTCCTCTTTCCATTCTTGCCACCATTTCTTCATATTCAGGGGCTGGTTTTTCACCTCGACTCATCCGTCTGTTCCACTCGGCTAAAGCCTTAGGGTCATTACGCAGCATCCCCCTGACTAACTGGGAGTCGGAAAGGATATCTTCATAAATAGCCTTGTCTGTTTTTCGCACTGAAAAGGTGGAAAAGAGGCGGGTTAAAGTATTATCACAGCGAGGACATAAGGGTGACGACTGGGGAAAGCTTGGAAAATACAAGTCTACTTCCTTCAAGCAATTGGCACACCAGTACTCGTAAACAGGCATTTTCAGCCTAAATTGTAGCACAAAGAGAGCTGTTATTCACATCCAGGGGATGCGAGTGTTTAGTAACTCCTGCTTGTCATTGCGAGCCGAAAGCGTGGCAATCCCCTAGGAGGTGTTCCCGGGATGTCCTCTTTAGATTCTTAAACGAGCGGGTGGCGAAATTTACAGGTAACAGAAGTCGACACTCACTAAACAAAATGGATGATTGTTACACGACCAAGGGGTTCTTAGACACTTTGATGGCGTAGCGCCAGCAGGGTCTTGTTATAACCCTCGACCACCTTACGGAAGTGGAATCCGTATACAGCAAACATGATCGGTATAGCTAAAGAGCGAGGGTGTTTCAGCAGGGTGGAAAAAAGAAGCCTCCAGAAATACTTCCTTCCCCTGTCTCTTATCCCTAAAAGCCATACGGATTTAATGACGCCTGTGAAAATATACAGGTGAGGTCGAAACGCCCTCTTTCGTTTTGGTTTGTGCTCCTTTAGAAACGTCTTGACCCGTTCATAATATTCTTTGGGCGAGTAGATTGTGTTGATAACCTTGCCATAGCCGCTCACCAGCGTCTCGTAATTCATCCTAGGGATAAAGTTGATTGAGGCGTTGTCCCCCGTTATATCCGTCTCCAGCAGACGGTTCTCCCTTTTTAGGCGCTGGTATAATTTGGTGCCCCGAGGAGCATTTAGCAAAGAGACCATTGCCGTTACAATCCCACTACTTTGGATAAAATTGACTTGCCTTTCAAAAATGGAAGGCAAGTCATTATCAAAGCCTACAATAAAGCCCCCCTGTACCTGCAGGCCCTGGTTCTGAATCTTCCTGACCGCGGCTATCAAATCACGATTCCGGTTATGATGCTTGCCGCACTCCGATAGACTGCCATCACTCGGGGTTTCGATGCCCACGAATACTGTGTCAAAACCTGCCCTGACCATTAGTCGCATCAATTCTTCATCATCAGCCAGATTTATAGAGGCCTGGGCAGAGAATGAAAAAGGACGTTTCTTCTCCTCTATCCATCCGATTAGAACGGGTAGGATTTCTGTCTTCAATTTGACCTTATTGCCTATGAAGTTATCATCGACCACAAACACGCCACCCCTCCAACCATGACTATAAAATGCCTCCAGCTCGGCCAATAGCTGGCCTTTCTCTTTGGTTCGCGGCCTATGCCCGTTGAGGACGACAACATCGCAAAATTCACAGTCAAAAGGGCAGCCACGAGAATACTGAACACTCATCCAAGCATAGTTTCTCATATCCACGAGTTCCCACAACGGGATAGGGCTGCTCGTTATGTCTGGCCATTCACCACTAGTGTAAACATGTTTGGCGCGGCCACTCTCCAAATCTTTCACAAAGGCTGGAAGCGTGACTTCGGCCTCGTTAAGCACAAAGTGGTCAACGCCTTTAAATTGGTCACGCCCAGTAGTAAACAGAGGGCCGCCAGCAACAACCTTGACGTTTAATCGGTTACATCTGCCGATGACATTTTCTACTGCCTCTTTCTGTATGGACATGGCACTAACAAACACATAATCAGCCCATCTAAGGTCTCCATCAGTTAGGGTTTTGACATTCGTATCTATGAGCTTTTTCTGCCACTCGTGGGGAAGCATGGCTGCCACGGTTAACAAGCCCAGAGGCGGGAAGGCTGCTTTTTTAGAGATAAATCTTAGCGCATGTTTAAAGCTCCAGAAAGTATCTGGATACTGCGGATAAACGAGTAGTATTTTCAAATCCCCCTCAATTCAAGGCAACCACATGGTTTAGCTCAGTATACCACCTGGCTAATAGCAGGTAAACAGTTGGCCTTCTCTAGCGTAACGACCTTGCCAAAGTCACAAAGCGCTACTTTGTTCAAATACCCGTTAGTTCCATATCAACCTTTTTCAGTCGGAGAATTTTTAGTTCTATGGCTATTATCTATTGGTGCCGGAAACGGAGGGGAGTTTTTGGTGGCTGGTGGGGCAAGGGGTGTCAGGAACTACGGAAACGGAAGTATCGTCGCATATTTACAATAGCCTTAGCGGCGCGCTCCATAGATGGGAAGACAGCTATCCCACCTTGATTTAGCATTTGGGCTAATTTCAAGCGTTCTACCTCAGCATTCCCCGGCGGTAGAACAACTATTACAGACTTGTTTTGCCGATCGGCGAAGTTGAGGAAAACATTGTTTAATTGCTGAAGTTGTTCCATAGGAGCATAGGCTAAAATTATGTCCACATCTTCCTGGATCAGTATGAGTTCAATAGCCGGCTTGGAGATTACTAATTCCATGACTCTTTCTAAAAGGGAAGGGGAGCCGAGAATTGGGGTTATGTCCAGAAGATTACATAAGATACTAACTACAGGACCTAATAACTTCATTAAACTATCTCTTATCTGGGGAGAAAGGGGCGCAACATTAAGCCCGAACCGGGCACAGGTATCGGCAGCAGAGACAGAGGCGCCCCCGCCAGCACCATAAAGCCTAGTAATAATAGCCACATTGTTGCCTTGCCACCGGTTGAGCTGCTGGAATAAGAGTAAAGTGTCAGCCAGCTCCTCCAGGCTGTAAACTTAAATAGCACCAGCTTGTTTTATAGCTATTGACCAGGCGGTAATGGAACTGGTCAAAGAGCCGGTGTGAGAGGCAGCGGCAGTAGCGCCAGCCTGTGTCCTTCCCCATTTCCATATAATCAAAGGTTTAGCTTTAGCTGCCTTTTTTACCCTATTGGAAAAGTAACGTCCGTCTTTTATCCCTTCAATATAAACACCGATGACTTTGGTCTTAGGGTCAGCGGTTAGGTATCCCAGAGAATCAATAACATCAAGGTCAATACCATTTCTAAAGCTGATGCCTTTGCTATAATTTATGCCACAGGCTATACCAAGGTTGATTAACTCGGCTGATAAGCTGCCACTTTGGGAAACGAAGCCAACTGTGCCCGGATTCCCCATCACACCCTCAAAGAGGGGGAGTCTACTTTCTGGAGAATAGACACCAAGGCAGTTAGGACCAATAATGCGAAAACCACCCTGATGCGCCTTAGCCAGCATTGCCTCTTCTACTTCTTTCCAGGCACTGTCACCAGTCTCTCTGAAACGAGGGTAGCACAGACTAAAGCGATAAGAGCAAACCCAGCAGCGACGACAAAACTCCAATTGATGCCCCATTTGTCAGCAGCGTAGCCCAGTATACTTGCCGAGAAAGAGCCAAGACCAAAGGTAAAGAAAAAGTAGATTCCAAAACTGCGCCCTCGCCAAGCAGTTGGGCTGTAGTCAGCAACAAGGCTGTTATAAATTGGTTGCCCCATAAAATGGAAGAAGGCAAAAATGATGGCAGCCATCATCAATATGAGCCCCTGGCTACCGGCTACTGCCACAAGGAGAGGGCTTGTTGTGGCAGTTACGGTAACGGCGAGGACTTCCCGGCGCTTTCGGTCTGAGAGGTAGCCCCCGATAAACTGACCACCAATTCCGAAGGCAAGGGCTATGGTGGTGAACGAACCGGCTAATAACTGGCTATCTGAATTTTAAAAGCCCCTGAGACTCGTTCACCGAGATATAGGGGTAGGAAGGTAACTATACCCCGGTAAATAAAACCATTCAGTATAGCTATGGTAAAGATGAGTGCCAAGGATAAAACCACTGAGGTCATGGGGGCTCCGTTAGTGGCTGCGGGAACGTCAGGCTGAGGAACATAGCGGATATCAGTCCGAGCAAAAGAGTAGAACAGGGCTGCCAATAGGAGGGCAGGTATGGCGAAGACGAGATAGGCTATTACTTGTCCTTCAAACCTTTCCATTTTTAATTAATAGCATTTTCAATAAGTTCAATTCGTTTGGCTTTATTCTTTTCGTCCAGTTCTATAGCCACAATGTCTATGCGCCATGAAGGCGGCAAGTCCTGGTGGCTCTTCAAGTAAGTTAGTGCCGTAGTGATGAGCCTTTCTTTTTTGGTGTGAGTTACTGATTCTTCAGGTATGCCGAAATCGCTACTGCTTTTGGTGCGGACTTCCACAAAGACCAAATAGTCATCTTTTTGGGCAATAATGTCAATCTCACCCTCATGGCAGTGGAAGTTTGTCTCCCGGATGCGGTAGCCTTTCTTTTTGAGGAAAGCTCTGGCTAATTTTTCGCCTAAGACACCCAGTTCTTTTCGTTTCATTAGCCTTCTCTCGTCAATGCCAGCTAAATTTTTGTGTCATTACCAGTCACCCTCTTATCATTGCGAGCCGGAGGCGTGGCAATCTCAAGCAATGTCTTTTGTCTATTGAGATTGCTCCGACCCTCGTTTCCTCTCGGGGCTCGCAAGGACGGAAAGGGGGTGAGGCTATTCCAGCTTAAATCCTTTTTCGGTAAAGAGCCGGAGGCATGTATCTACCACATCCGGGTCATAAAGGATACCCTTTTTCTGCATTATTTCCACCAGTGCCCTGTCTATACCCAGAGCCGGTCGGTAGGGGCGGTAAGAAGCCATGGCTTCTATAACATCAGCTACGGGTAAAATCCTCGCCTCTAGGAGAATGTTTTCTCCAGAAAGACCTTGCGGATATCCGGAGCCGTCCATCCGTTCATGATGCTGGTAAGCTATTTCGGCAACCGGGTACGGCAACTCTACGTTTTTTATTAGATTAAGTAACCTGGGGATGAGTTTTGATGACACTGAACTCAATTTCCGTTATCCTGCCGGGCTTACTCAGAATTTCGGCTGGTATGTATATTTTACCGATATCATGAATAGCCCCCGCCATCCGAAGGGCTTCAATTCGCTCTTTGGGAAGCCCCATCTCCCGAGCCATAGCACAAGCCAGGCTGGTTACCCGCCGCTGATGCCCGGCTGTGTACGGGTCTCTTACTTCTACCATAGATGCTGCAGTCTGAATGCTCCCCTTCACAGCTCTTTGCAACTTATTAAGGGTCTTCTCAAGTTCTTTCTCTGCCAGCTTTCGCTCAATAACTCCCGCCAGGGTGTTGGCTACCACCTGTAGAAATGCTTCCTCTCTTTCATAGCGGCGGTGCCCTTCTTTAAGGTATAGGTTAAGCACCCCCAGTACCTTGCCTGTTGACAGGATAGGAACGCAGTAATGACCGTGAGGTATGATACCTTCATATCGAGTTTCATAGAGTTCACCAACATGGTCAGCGAACTCTATTTCCCTTTTCAACGCTGCTCGACCACAAAGGCATCTGCCAAAAGGAACCCGGGCGCACACCTCCTGTATTTGTGGGGCAAGCCCTCGCTGGACTTTTAACACCAGCACCTCCGGCTCAGCTTCTACCAGTGAAATACCCCCTTTCCCCTGAAAGGCAATCCACTCTACAGAAAAGACAATGTCAATGGCGCGCTCCAGTATTTCCTCCAGCGGAATCTTCTCCAGGGAAATGGTTACCAATTTGCTGATGACGGTTTGAATCTGGTAGTCTCGCTGGAGTTCTTCCTCTAAGTTAAACCGGTTCATTGCTTCGCCAATAAGGGGTGACATAGACTCGATGAATTCCACCACAGTCAGCGGCACAGTACCTTCTCTTTCGTCAGCCAGATGTATTAAGCCAATTATCTGCTCACGATAGCGGATGGGTATGACTGCCAGCGAGATGAAGCCCACCCGGAGACAAGTGCCTCTATATTTAGCTCTTCCCTCTTCTGAAATCCCGCTTATGAACTCTTTCGTATTATCACAACGGAAAGAGCCCACCGGGGTCAGGTAAGGGGCATCTTCTGGTTCTGGTAGCCCGCTAATTATTCGGGTACAAATGCACTTGTCCTTCGTAATAGTAAGGAAATTCTCTTCCTCCCAGAACTCCTGACTGAAGCCCACATAGGAGTCATAAGGAATATTCCCAGACTCGTCAAGTACCCGGATACCAACACAGCGGCAACCGCTCCAGAGACCAATTCTCTCCACCACCGCCTCCAGATATTCCTTTCGGGATGACTTAGTAGCAAAAAGGCTGAGGAGGCTATTTATAGCCTCCCTTTGACTTTCGGCTTCCTGAGGTACCGTAATATTTCCGGCTCCAGCCCTTTTCCCTTTCTGGCTCTTTCTCATTAGAGACTATCTCCAGAGGCAATTATAAACTGTCAGGGGGATAAGCACAATAGTTCAACAAAGCGTTTGGTAACTCTCGCCTGTCATTGCGACCCGAGCGAAGTGAGGGAGAACCAATGTCACACTTACATCGGAATTGCTTCGTTGCTAACGCTCCTCGCAATAACAAAAAACACTCGCATAGTAAGTCGATTTTAATTGTTATCTTTGAGTTGCTCCTATCCTGCTGGCGTCTTTAACGGGAGTAAAAGAGAAACGATGGATAGGGGAAGGACCAAAGTATCGTAAGCGGGATAAGTGCTCTTCGGTGCCATAACCTTTGTGGTGAGCCAAGCCGTAGTTCGGGTAAATTTCATGAAGTTCTACCATAATCCTGTCCCGGGTAACTTTAGCAATGATAGAAGCACAGGCGATGGAAAAGCAGACTTTGTCGCCCCGGATTATCTTTCTTTGGGGTATGGTCGTGTTGGATAGGGAAGTGCCATCAATGAGGAGGAAGTGGGGGGAAAAAGGCAATTGGTGAATAGCTGTTTCCATAGCTAAATAAGTGGCTTTCAAGATACCTAAAGAGTCAATGTCCTGAGTTGGGGTGATACCGATGCCGATAGCTGTGGTTTCATCCCGAATAGCATTGAACAGGAATTCCCGTCGGGCTGGCGAAAGCTGTTTACTGTCTCGGACAAGGCTAAACCAAGGTGGATTAAAGTTAAGAGGTAAGACGAGGGCGCAAGCTACTACTGGGCCGGCTAAAGCCCCCCGTCCAGCTTCATCAATTCCGGCTATCAGGTGGTATCCCTGAGACCAGAGTTGTTTTTCTTCAGTTAAGTCAGGTAGTAAGGGCATGGGCTTATCTCTTCCAATAGTTGAGGCTGTAAGTCGGTTTGGACTCAAAAAGTAGTTCTGGGTCACAGATAGTCCCGCCCCCGAGCACCTCATCCCCTTGGTAGAAGACAACGGCTTGCCCTGGGGTAACCGCTCGTTGAGGCTGGTCAAAGATTACCTCCACAAAATCGGGATGGGGGTAAAGAATAGCCGATGTTTCTGGGGAGTTATAGCGGATTTTGGCGGTAATAGTTATAGGTTCTTCAGGAGCTATTCCCGATACCCATTTGATGCCTTGGGCGGTAAGTTTCTGAGTGTAAAGCCCGTCTTCTCTACCCACGGTAATTTGATTTCGGATGGGATCTATTCTCAGGATATAGAGACGTTCGTCGGGATGAGTTTTTGCCGTATATCTTTGTCCAACGGTATATCTGAATAGCCCTTGGTGTTTCTTTATTACTTTGCCTTTAGTATCAACGATGTCCCCGGGGAAAGAGGGGTGAAAACGATTGAGAAAATTACGGTAATCATCACTGATAAAACACAGGTCTTGACTATCCGGTTTGTCAGCAACAGGTAACTCCCTGTCACGAGCTAAGTGCCTGACCTCTGCTTTAGAATAATTGCCTATGGGGAAAAGGAGATATCTTAGTTCTTCTTGCCCCAACATATAAAGCACATAGGACTGGTCCTTGTTTGCATCCCCGGCTTTAAGGAGATGGTAGCGATTTTGGGAGAAAATAATTCGGGCATAGTGACCAGTAGCCAGATATTGTGCCCCCAGAGCCAGGCTGTGATGAAGCAAAAAGTGGGACTTTATGTATTGATTGCAGGCGATGCAGGGGTTTGGTGTCCGTCCCTGCCGATATTCCTGACAGAAGTAGTCAACCACATATTGCTGAAATTCCTTTTCTAAGTTAAGGACATAAAAAGGAATGCCAAGGAGATGGCAAACTTGCTCAGCATTGTGGATACTGTCCATAGAGCAACAGGGACGCCGTTGGTTCACCGGCCCCCATTTTTCCTCACACCATAGGTGCATAGTTATGCCGATGACTTCGTAGCCGGCTTCTTTAAGAAGGAGAGCGGCTACGGAGGAATCAACACCACCACTCAGGGCAGCAACTACTTTCCCCTTAAGCATGTTTCAAGGCTACTCCTTTAGCCGATAATAACTGGCTAACTTTTTCCCAGATGATTTTACCAATTTTTTGTTTAGGTAGAGTAGCCTCTATTACTAACCATCGGTTTGGCTCCTGGGCTGCCAACTTAAGGTAACTATCTCTGACTCGTTGGTGGAAATCCAGCCCCTCCTGTTCAAAACGGTCACGTCTTTTATCCCCAAGCCGGGATAAACTGGACTCAGCCGGAAGGTCAAGGAGAATGGTGAGGTCTGGTTTCAGCCCTTTGGTTGCCAGGCTATTTATGGGTGCAATTGTGTTTAAGTTTATCCCTCGCCCGTAGCCTTGATAGGCTAAAGTAGAGTCGGCAAATCGGTCACAAATTACTACCTTTCCTTGCTTTAAGTTAGGGCGGATTACTCCAGTTACCAACTGGGCACGGGAGGCAGCGAAAAGGAGCAACTCAGTTATGGCAAAAGGAGGGTTAAGGCGGCTTTTTTTGAGAATATGCCTGATTTCCATTCCTAAAGGAGTGCCGCCGGGCTCATGGGCCAGGATTACGGGAATGCCTTGTCGGCGAAACTTTTGCTCCAGAGCTTTAGCTTGAGTGCTTTTGCCACAGCCTTCAACACCTTCAAAAGTAATAAAAAGACTCAAGGGCGATTCTCTAATCCATAGACTTTTTGGAAATAATCACTCGTCTTTTGGGTTCCTTGCCCAGACTGCGGGAGATAAGGTTATGGCGTTCAGCTAAGAGGTGTTGCAGACGGCGAATAAAGGCATTTTGAGGATGAAGCTCTACTGAATCTCTCCCGGTGACTACCTGGGTGATTGCGTCTCTGGTTTCTTTTAGGGCCAGACTGGCAGGGGTAGCTTGGGGAGGATAAAAGGTACTTAGGCATTGCCTTATCTGGGGTGGGTTGTTACTTTTGAGAACATAAATTGGTATACCGGCAGCTTCAGCGTCTCGTATTTTCTGAGGTTTGCGGCGGTAATAATTGCGGGTCGTCAGGAGCAGGCTGGCTTCCTTCAGGCTGGAAACAATTTCCAGATGAAGTTGCCTTTCCCTGGCAGCTTCCTCCAGTCGAGCCCGATTGACGCCGAAAAGATATAATCGGGGTGGTTTTTCTGGTGAAGTTATCTCTTTAGTGGCTGGTGCTGAAAGGGGCATGGCTTTTGCTTTTCTCATCTTACCACTTTTATCTATCCAGCGGACTTCTGCCTGGGGTAGTTGTCCGCGCAGGATAGCATCTATAGCATTGGCGACACTGGGATGGATGGTTACTTTATCCCAGTCCTGGATTTCAACGACTATTTGAAAAGTAGGTGGGGCTTTACGCTCTAAGATTGATTTTTGAGTACCTCGCCGTCTGGCTTCTTCATCACCCAAAGTTACTGTTTGGATGCCGCCCACGAGGTCAGAAAGGGTAGGGTTGAGAATCAGATTTTCTAAGGTATTGCCGTGGGCAGTACCAACTAACTGGACGCCTCGTTCAGCAATGGTTCGGGCTGCCTGGGCTTCTAACTCGGTGCCAATCTCATCAATTATAATAACCTCGGGCATGTGATTTTCCACAGCCTCAATCATCACCGCATGTTGCATCGCAGGTACTGGCACTTGCATCCGTCGGGCATGTCCTATAGCCGGATGGGGAATGTCGCCATCTCCAGCAATTTCGTTGGAAGTATCAACCACAATAACTCTTTTCTTCAGGTGGTCTGCCAGGACTCGGGCTACTTCTCGGAGCATAGTTGTCTTACCTACCCCCGGTCTTCCTAAGAGGAGAACACTTTTCCCTGACTCAACTAAGTCCTGGATTATCTTTACGGTGCCGAAGACGGCTCTGCCAACCCGGCAGGTTACCCCGATAATTCGTCCCTCGCGGTTGCGTATAGCCGAAATGCGGTGGAGAGTGCGTTCAATTCCAGCACGGTTGTCACCACCGAAGCTGCCGACACGGCTGGTAATGTATTCTATGTCAGTTTGACAGACTTCTTCGGGTGAAAGGGTTAGTTCTTGGTGGGGGAAACGGGCTTCACAGGGGCGACCTAAGTCCAAGACTACTTCCAGTAATTCACTACGGTCGGGCTGCTGAAACAGAGACTCACGAATAGCGGGTGGTAAAATGTCTAACAGGGCATCCAGGTCATCAGTAATTACCTTTTCTAAAGCCATCTCTTAAGTTACTTTTCCCCTGACCAGGCTAAGAAAATAGTCGTGGAACCTTAAGTCATCCGTTAACTCAGGATGGAAAGTACAAGCTAACAATTTTCCTTGCCTTACAGCTACATTTTCGTCCTCATTTAATTGACATAAGACGTCAAAGCCGGAATTTACTCCGGTTATTATTGGGGCTCGGATAAAGATGCCGCGGAATTTCTCCTGACCGAGGATGGGAATAGACAGGTCAATTTCAAAACTATCCTTCTGCCTGCCGAAGGCGTTTCTCTGGACTTCGATATCCAGGACTCCTAAAGGTCTCAGGCTGGAATCACTCACCCTTTTAGCCAAAAGAATCATTCCGGCACAGGTGCCGAAGATGGGAAAGCCTTGGATAGCCAGTTTCTTAATAGGTTCGGCGAGGTTGTAGTCTGACATTAACCGGGTGATAGTAGTGCTCTCACCACCGGAGATTATCAGCCCATCCAAGTCGTTTAATTCTACGGGCAAACGCACTTCTGTGGCTTGGGCACCGAGACGGTTGAGCATAGTTATATGTTCCGCGACGCCTCCTTGGAGGGAAAGGACACCAATTTTCATTTTACCAGCCCCGAGGCGCCAATAGCTCTTGTGGTGGGATAGTCTTTATGTCCAGCCCGGGCATGGGGGCACCTAAAGCTTTCGATACTTCAGCAATAATAGCCGGGTCGCGGTAGTGAGTAGTAGCTTTTACAATAGCTTTAGCCCTGACTTCGGGGTTAGCCGATTTAAAGATCCCGGAACCGACGAAGACCCCATCAGCCCCCAGTTGCATCATTAAAGCAGCATCGGCGGGGGTGGCTATACCACCAGCAGCAAAATTGACAACAGGCAGTTTTCCTGTCTTGTGAACTTCTATTACCAATTCTAAGGGGGCACCAAGAGCCTTAGCTTCAGCAGCTAATTCATCTACAGGGAGAGCTTGGAGTTTGCGGATACCATCTTGAACAGCTCGCATATGTCTAACGGCTTCAACAATATTACCGGTGCCGGCCTCTCCTTTTGTTCGAATCATAGCCGCTCCTTCAGCAATTCGGCGTAAGGCTTCGCCCAGGTCACGGCAACCACAGACGAAGGGGACTTTAAAGTCGTGTTTCCAGACATGATGGCTTTCATCAGCCGGAGTTAGCACTTCCGACTCGTCAATAAAATCAACCCTCAGCGCTTCCAGTACTTGAGCTTCAACAAAATGACCGATGCGGCATTTAGCCATAACCGGGATAGTGACTGCTTCCATTATTGCCAAAATTATGGCTGGGTCAGCCATTCGGGCTACCCCCCCAGTGGCTCGTATATCTGCGGGCACTCTTTCCAGTGCCATAACCGCACAAGCCCCTGCTTCTTCAGCAATTTTTGCCTGCTCCGGGGTGACTACATCCATAATCACCCCCCCTTTAAGCATCTGGGCTAATCCGGCTTTAACTTTCCAGGTTCCCTTCTCTATCATTAGTGCCCTTTAGTATTCGTGATTAAAATTGAGCGCCTACCGCGCCCTTTTGTTTATATTTTACTATTATAAACATTATTTAAGCAAGTCAATGGATTTGGAGAAAGGTCACCACTGCCAGGAGAAGTGCCGCCATGATTTATCTTACAGGTGTCCCTACCACAGTTGCTATGGGCACTGACCGTATTGACGGACTTTCAGAGACAAGATAGTTCTTTTTATGGGTAATCCCTAGGGGAAATGTTAGCTCTTCGACATGCTACATTTTTTAAAAGTATGTCTACCCAAAAAGAAAAAACCGTATCAATTTTAACAAGCCCAAAGCCTAATTGCTAAAATTATCCAAATGTCCAAGACAACCAATGCTGCTTTGATATCAGGCAGCAAAATTTAGCAATTATTGGACTTTTAAAATCCGCCCATCAAATGCTAATGGAAAATCATCTTAACCCTTGCTTTAAGAAAGCAATGGGAACAAAGAATGAGAAAAGAAAACAGTAAATGATAGAAGAAATTTTAAAGGTCACCAAACTTTTTCATAAGTAATTACTATAAGCAGGGAAAAGTATGTTGACAGAAATTAAATTTCAAATAGAGGGCATCTGCTCTCAAAATGATAAAGCTTTGATTGAAACCGAAGTCGATGTCTTGGAGGGGGTAGTCGACAGTAATATTGATGAACGAAACGGTGAAGCTTGGATAGAATTTGATAATAGTGAGGTTTCTGAAAAGAGGCTTTTTAGAATAATTGAAAAACTGGGCTTTGAGATAAAAGAAGAAGCCACAGCCTACGCCGCAGTCTTTGTTTCTATATGGATAGATAAGGGGCTCGGTCTGATTGTGCCGGGGTTTATTCCTTCACCTATAGGTGAAATATTGGAATATGTGCCAACAGCGCCTGAGGTATTGATCACACTTGGTGTCTGGGCGCTGGGGTTACTTATACTCACCATCTTGTATAAAATAGCTGTTTCAGTTAAGGAAGAGGTATCTACTTAGGAGAGGGAGAGCCTGTCCCAGAGCCAATATTTTCATAGCTTGGTTATATCCCCTTTCCTACAGAGACTCCAGTTGCTATCTCTCTTCCTATTTGCTTGACATAGGTCATGGCTAAGATTCGGTAAAGCAACGCTATAAAGAACCAGTCATAATAAGTTGCTTTAGCCGTCTCACCTTTTCTAAATAGCCGGCTGTAGATAACAAGAGTCAAGTCAACGAAAAGTGTTAAATCCCCCATAATTCCAAGAATTTTAAGTGGGTTAGTCAGAGGAAGCGGTAACCCTGCCCCGGTTAGTGAATAAATTGGAGCACCAAAACAGGTAACGAATAGGGCGACAAATCCGTAGAATATGAGAAAATGCGGTAAATAATTGCCTTTATTTATTCCACACTTTTTGAAATTGCTATGTAATAATATTTCAACCAAAGACGAAACAAAGCTCGTTAAGAAATCTTTCTGAGTTACAAGCTCAGCACTACCTCCAGAATACATCTGTGTTGAAGCTGACTTACTCTCGAATTGGCTGATATTTTTCCAAAATCTTAGGAGTGAAGTCATAACAATGACAGATACTAAACCAGTGACTATAAAAAAGACAATCTGGGCTTGAGTATAAGTGATTGGTAAAAAAGGCAGGAAAATGGGGGGTAACTAAAGCAAAAAGCAGATATGTGAACCTGGAGAAGGATTTTGCCAAAAAGCTTGGAAGAGCAAAATATACAATGCCATAATTTCTTAGCAATTGTGGCATACCCAGACATCAGGGTCTTCGAAGAGCCTGTCCTTCAATCCCCACTAAGCCCATATCATTTCTTTCCTCGGGAAGGGCTTTTTTGAGGAGATAAGGAGCAAATCACTGAGCAATTACCATACTGGAAGCACTTCTTTAAGGATTCTCCCCCCGACTGGATTATCTTTTGATGAAATCGTAATCGGGCACAATATATTCAACTTTATCTTCAGCCTTAACTACCATTTTTAGACAGAACCAGTGAAATCACTCGTAAGCTTAGACCTCTTTCCTTACCTTTGCCTTCTTCGCGCTAAGCCCCAGCCCATCCAGCAGATAAAGCACAGCAAATCCCCACCAAATTGTATAGCCTACATAGAATGTTAGCATAAATGTCGTAAGACCAATTTTATCTTTAATCTTTACGGCATCAATGTTATAGTAGTTATAGGCTGTCTCAATAGCCTTCTTTTTTACATCGGATACAATCTTAGCCTCGGCAATCATCTTTTCCTTCTCAAATGTTTTTTCCATCTGGCTTAGTGCTTGCCACCAGTTTTTCATTACAGCCTTCTCATCATATCCGTATAAACCTGAAATCTCAGCCCCTTTATTATGGTACATGACATCGGCATCTTGTAGAGCTCCATTAAGGGTCTTACCCAAGTCCCCCGCTATCTTTAATTCGGCTCCCTTAACTTCTACCATTGCCCCAGCAATAGTAAATAATTTTGCTGTTTTTTCAGCATCCTCAGGCGTGTCAAGCCTTATACTGGTAGTAAACGTTTTACCGATAAACTTCTCGTTACTTTTTATAACCTCAGGGATAAAATAGGATGAGCCTTTAGCCAGTTTGTTAAACATTTCATCAGCAAACTCGAGACCATTTTTACCCTCGCCAAATATAGGTAAAAATATGAGAAATAACAGTATAAAGAATGAAAAGGTGAGGATAATCCCTAGAACAAAGGATTTTTTATGTCTTATTATCATACCTATTCTTCCCTTAGTGCCTTAATGTTTCCAAAAAACTTGCTGAGAACCCAGATACAAAAAATGGCAAGTATTATCCAGAAAGCAAAGAATCCAAAAGCCTCTATACCTGATGCCACGGGTTTTGATAGTTCTATATAGCCGAGTTCTGTGAACTGTTTAGGAAGCACACTCGCCCTGTTTATAAACCCGGCAAGGATACAACAAGCATAAAATCCTCTAATATCTATCCCCCTTATCACCTCTGTTGTCAGTGCTCCTACTTGGACACCGATAAGCGAACCTAAAAGCAATCCCATAGCCAGAGTATAGAAAACATAGCCGTAGATTGCATATTGCGATATGGAGGCATAACCGGCAGTAAAGATTATCTGGAGGATATCCGTCCCTACAGTCGTCATTGTGGATATGCCGAAGAGATAGACGAACATGGGAAAGGTTATAAACCCACCACCGACCCCCATTATTGCTGCAATAACTCCGACAAAAAAGCCACCAATGACTACAACAAGGGCGGGTAGTCTTCTGCCTCCAGGCACGAAATCTTCATCAAACTTAATTCTGGGGGAAAGCTTTAAAGCCTGTAATTTTAATGCCAGGGCTGTGGTTGTAAGCGGTTGAACAGGTTCACCCCCATCATGGGCACTTACAGACTTACTTACCTTTCTTAATTTAATGAAGTCATAAAAGGCATAGGAGCCCAGAAAAAGGAGTATTGCCGCATAGACTAAGCTGATAAAGGCATCACTCAGAACTGGGTCAATGTCATAGACTGTCCTGTTTATATAGCCACCTAAAGTGGCACCTCCGACAGAACCTATGACAAATGCCATAGCTAAAGTTACACAGACATTTCCCAATTTCCTGTGGACAGTAGTGCCCATTATTGCTTTGGCAAATATATGGAAAACATCTGTCCCAACTGCCATAATACCTCTGACACCGGCAGCCATCAGGGCGGGGATTATAATAAAGCCTCCACCAGCCCCGATACATCCTGTAATAAGTCCTGCTATCAGACCTATGGCCATTGAAACGAGAAAAACAGTCGTTGAATAGGAGAGAGGGGCATAAGCAGCCTTGCCTCCAAGTATGTCGGCTGCTTCGGCAACCACCGTGAATAGTATTGGCAGGAGCAAAATCATAAGGATCAGGAGTTTCTTTCGATTCCTTATGATGTTCGTCGAAACCTCATACTCCCACTTCGCCTGGGCAACTGATCCCATCTTAAGAAATTCAAAAACTCCTCTCAGAATATTCATTTTAAAAACTCCTACATTTACAATCCCTTAAACGGATTTAGACCTATCTCCTCAAGCCTTTGGACAAACTCATTCAATATCTGTGGCAACTTATCATATTCTGTTATTGAAAGCTGCACTAACTGGACCCTTTCGGATTCAAGCTTAAGCCTGTCCAGTGTCTCATGAAGTTTTCCAAGTCTATAATCAGCAAGTTCACTTCCTTTAATAAAATGACACTGGTAGTTTTCTCCGAACTTACAGCCAGGTAATATCATACCATCAATGCCTCTGGCTAGGGCATCAGAAATTCAGACTAAATTCAATGTGCCAAGACATCTAACTGGGACAAACCTTATTGCCGGATGAAGCTTTTGCCGCTTTATTGCTGTTGTATCCAGGGCGGGATAAGCATCGTTTTCACACACAAGCCCTATAAGTGTCAACTCCTCTTCTGGTAAATCTACTGATCTGAACATTGAACTTATCATATCAATGTGGAAATCTTTAAATGATATAATCCTTTCAGAACAGGAGCCGAGACAAGTACCGCATCTACGGCAGCGAGTAATCTTATGGTAAGGAATAGCCTTTTCATCTTCATCTACTGCGCCAAAGGGACATTCTTCAGTACACCTCTTACAAGCAGTACACCTCTGGAGGAAAACTTCTGGACAAGTCTGGTCCCATGCCCTTGGGTGTACAGTCTTTAGCATCAACAAACAGATTACCATTAGTTACCTCACTGACTCCAGTTACTTCACCTTTGGTGAGCATAATACCCGGGTCAGCCTGTATTTTCTTATAGAAAGTTCGTATTGAGCTGGTGTCCTCATATCTTTATAGAGAATATATGCCATTGAATGAGGGTTCTTTTCTCTTACATAAAGAGCCTGCTTTAATGATGTAAGACAGCAAAATGATGAACAATAAGGTAAGTGGTTTGGCTCACGTGAGCCGGCATATTGGATAAAAGCCACCCTTTTTGCTATTTTGCCATCTGAAGGTCGAGTAATCTTACCTTTTGAGGCTATCTCTTCCATTTCCTCTATTTCAAAGGAAGTCAAAACCTCAATATTGGGGTGGGTTTTGACCTTTTCAATAATGGATTTAACATTTACCTCCTCAAGGGTTTCAAAAGGATAGCTTTGTGGTAACTGTTTGTGTAGTTTTTTAGCCCAGCCGCCAAGCTCAGCATTTTTCTCAATAAGCACAACATTATAACCAGCATCAGCTGCCCCAAGAGCAGCGGTCATACCTGTAATACCACCGCCAATTACCAGGATAGTCATGCTTGTCTCCTCAAGCAAATAAGGCTCGGCAAGGCTTCCCTCCCGCGCCTTCTCTGGCTCCATAACTCTCTCCACCAATTTGCCTCCGTGTGGCGACAAAGAGTTATCAACCATAACACTCCCTCCTTTCGCCTAATGAATTACAAGTTGTCAACCGCAGTGTCTAATAAGTCTAATAAATGGATTCCGTTCTATCAATAGTCGGAATTGAAATTGTTAAATAAAATTCAAAAGTGGACTGTTAAAAGCTGAAAAGTGAACTCAAGTGGTACACTCCCAGTAAAAAGGTAACATGTAACATGAAAGCAGAGTGCACCTCAGTGGATGTAGCCAGTGGTTGGACGGAATGTGTTGAGGTATGGGGTAACAGTTTATTTTGACGCAACACGTAGTTTTGGCTCAATCGTTGACATTGCCTTATAATGGTTGCCTGGGGGAAAGCATGGGCTGGGGAAGCCAACGATTTTCTGCCTGGCGTCGCCGTCTGAGGTCTATGATACCCTTGGAGCAACGTCCGTCTGCCATCGGGGAAGTCAAGCCTGGCAATGTTTACTCTCTTACAGAATGAGCGAGGGCTTTTGGCGACCTCGGCACTCTCATTCCTTTTGTAGTGGCTTATATTTCGGTAATGAAGCTGGATCCCCTTGGAGTGCTCCTGCCCTTTGGGGTTGCCAAGATTGCTGTGGACTTTTTTACAAGACGCCTGTGCCTGTCCAACCCATGAAAGCTATTGGCGCCAGTGCCATTGTCCAGGCGGGCGCTATAACGCCTGGGATGCTCTATGGGGCTGGTATAGTTACTGGTTTAGTCTGGCTAGTGCTTGGAGTGACTAATCTGATAGGAGTAGTGGCAAAGCTGGCAGCTAAACCTGTGGTGTGGAGTATAATGCTTGGTTTTGGGTTTCTTTTCATAGCTGAGGGGGTGAAGATGATGTTACCTACCCCGTGGTTAGCTGGTATGGCTATGGTTCTCACCCTTTTCCTTCTGTCCAGCCCCAGGATACCAGCTATGTTTGTGTTATTAGTATTAGGGGGAGTGGTAGCCTTGTGGTAGGACACCGGTTTAGTCAAAGAGCTTTCACAAGTGAGTCTCCGTTTCCACCTTCCGAGGTTTGCTTTGGGTAACCTCACCTGGCAGGATATGGCTATGGGAGCTTTGTTCTTGGCACTTCCCCAGGTGCTGCTCACCCTGGGGAATGCTATCATTGCTACCGCTGCTGAAAATAATGAACTTTTTCCTCATCGCAGAGTCTCGGAACGTAAGCTCTCCATCACTACGGGACTTATGAACCTTTTATCACCTCTGGTTGGTGGTGTCCCGTTGTGCCATGGGGCCGGAGGTATGGCGGGGCATTGGTGATTCTCGGCTCTCTCATCCTCGTGCTGGCTATCTTTTTTAGCGACTCAGTAAATGTATTTTTTGGGATGTTCCCAGCGGCGATCCTGGGAGTGATCCTGTTCTTTGCTGGGGCGGAGCTGGCAGTCACAGCCTGGGATATTAGTCCTGAGAAGAAGGACCTCTATGTAATGATAGTTACAGCGGGATTAGCCATGTGGAATATGCTGGCTGCCTTCGTTGTAGGAGTCGGGCTTTATAACCTGCTCCGGCAGGGTTGGGTCAGGCTATAATCAATAAGTCTAAGAGCCCTTCTTCAACTCCTCTATCTCTTTTTCTACTTCCTTTAGCTCTTCCTCCAGTTCCTTTTTATATTCTTCAAGCATGTGCAGATATTCTTCACGGCTGGGGAAGGGTCTGGGACCGTAGATGAAGAAGCCGAAGGGTGGAAAACCAAAACGGAAACTCCAGAAGCGTCGGCGATGCCACATTTTTCTCACCTCCTTTTAATTTCAGCCGCTTTTAGATTGGTCGTCGTGCCGGTACTCCGGGATGACGAGGGTAATTTAGCGGTGTCAGTCGAATCTTGTCAATAATTACCAGGTATCTCCGGTCAGAAAGGCCAGGCAGGTCTATTTTCTTTATTTCCTGAAGGCTCCCCCCTAAAGTGTCTATAGCTTTAATTGCTTGGTCAACTTCCTGTTTGATTTGACCCTTTTTAAGCAGAATAACCCGACCATTGAGATGGCAGAAGGGTAAGGTCAGTTCAGCCAGGGCGGGTAACTTAGCCACAGCCCGGGAGAGAACTACTAAGAATTGCTCCCGGTATTGGGGCTGATGAGCTATTTCCTCAGCCCGTCCAGTGACTACTTCTACCTCTTTTAGCTCTAATTGTTTAATAAGATGTTTAAGGAAAGCTGTCTTTTTGGCTACGGATTCCAGAAGCACCAGTTTAATGTGGTTAAAAACTATCTTAAGGGGAAGACCGGGTAAACCGGCTCCGGTGCCAACATCTATAACTTTTAAGCCCTTGGGTACTTGGCTGAGGGCTAAGGTCACTGTCAAGGAGTCCACAAAGTGTTTAACCTGGACTTCATTGTAGTCGACTATACGAGTAAGGTTTACCTTCTTATTCCATTTTATCAGTTCTTGGTAGTAGTAATGGAATTGTTCCTGTTGCTGTGGGGTAAGTTTTAGCCCGAGGGCGGCAGTTCCCTCAATAAGCTTTTCCATACCAAAATTATACTTTGGCACAAGTAGAAATGAAAGTAGGGATTACTAAGCAATGAGATTGCCACCCCTTCACTTCATGGGGGGTCGCACTACATTGAAAATAAATTGTTGATAAACACTTTACAACCGGAGGCTTGATTTAGGTGGAAGTTAGACTTAAACTATTACAGTTTTGCCTTGATAGAAAGGAGAAGCTTGAAAGCAGGTATTGTTTCTTTTGGTGTTTATGTGCCCTATTATCGGTTGAGCCGGGATTTGATAGCCAAGGCTTGGGGTGGACGGTCTATGGGAGGTGAAAGAAGTGTAGCTAATCACGATGAAGACAGCATAACTATGGCAGTACAAGCAGCTATTAACTGCCTTGGTGGGATTAACCGAGACGAAGTTGACGGCTTATTTTTCGTCTCCACAACTTCCCCTTATAAAGAGAAGCAGTGTGCCAGTATAGTGGCGGCAGCCGTGGATTTGCGTCGGGATATTATTACTATTGACTTTGCCAATTCCTTGCGGAGTGGTACCAATGCTCTGAGATTAGCTCTGGACACAGTCAGTAACGGGTCAGCCCGGAATATTTTGGTGGTAGCTGCTGATTGTCGTCTTGGCTACCCTCAGTCAGTACAAGAGCAGGCTTTTGGTGATGGGGCAGCGGCTATCCTTATTGGGAATTCTCAAACTGTCGCTAACGTAGAGAAGATGGTATCTTCTACTGACGATATAATTGATGTCTGGAGGCTGGACACAGATACCTTTGTCCGTTCCTGGGAAGACCGTTGGGTGCTGAGCTATGGTTATGCCAGGAATATGAAAGAGGCTATATTGAAGGTTATGAAAGAAAATAACTTAGCTACTGGTGACCTGACGAAGGCTGTATTTTATGCCCCTGAGGGCAGAAGCCATCGGGAGCTGGCACGGGACTTGGGACTTTCCGATTCTCAGCTGCAAGATTCGCTGCTGGATAGTGTGGGCAACACGGGGGTGGCTCATCCTTTACTTATGTTAGCTTCTGCTTTAAGTGAAGCCAAACTTGGTGATAAGATTCTTTTAGCCAGTTACGGTGATGGCAGTGATGCTTTCCTTTTGCAAGCGACCCAAGAAATTGAAGGGGTTAAGAGTCGTCGGGATATAGAAGGATATCTAACAACAAAAAGAGCCTTGCCTGCTTATGAGAAGTATTTACTTTTCCGGCAACTGGTGGCCCAGTCGGAAGAATTTGTCCGTCTTTTTCCTTCAGCGACGGTAGTGTGGCGGACACGGAACTGGGTCTTGGCGGGTCATGGCAGTAAATGCAAACGGTGCGGCTTAGTCACCTTTCCTATACAGCGGGTTTGCTACGGTTGCCAGTCTAAAGATGAATATGAAGAGGTAAGACTTACCGATAAAAGAGGAAAGGTCTTCACTTTCTCCTTGGACTACTTGGCGGGTACACCCCAGCCACCAGTAGTGCAGACGGTGGTTGAATCTGAGGGAGGAGCCAGAATCTATTGTCTGATGACGGACTGTGAGGCTGAAGAGGTCAAGGTGGACATGCCTGTGGAGATGGTATTACGCAAATTTCATCAGTTCGGTGGCTTCCACAATTATTTTTGGAAATGCCGACCGGTAAGAGAAGGGTGAGTTATGGAAAGTATTAAGGACAAGGTAGCTATTATTGGTATGGGTTGCACTAAGTTTGGGGAGAACTGGGAGCAGGATTCTGGGGATATGATAATAGAGGCAGCCTATGAAGCTTATACTGATGCTGGTATAGAGCCTAAGGATATTCAGGCCGCTTGGGTGGGGACAGTAAGTGCTCACTGGGTGGGTATGGGTGGTTTGTGTTTAGCGGAACCTTTAAAGCTGCCCCGGATTCCAGTGACGCGGGTAGAAAATTATTGTACTACCGGACATGAAGCCCTGAGAAACGCGACCTTTGGTATTGCCAGTGGTATGTATGACATAGTATTAGCCTTAGGTTTTGAAAAACTGAAGGACACGGGTTTTCCGGGACTCGGTGTTGGTAGGGGGATGCACCCAGTTTTAGAGATGCGGCGTACTGCTCCTGGCTCTTTTGCTTTAATTGCTACCAGGTATTTTTATACCTATGGACTAAGTCCTAACGAAGGTAAAAGAGTTCTGGCTAAGATTGCCGTTAAAAACCATCGTAATGGGAGCCTGGATCCTAAGGCTCATTTGCGGAGAGAGGTGACCTTGGAGCAAGTATTAAATGCTCCTATTATTGCCTGGCCCTTGGGGCTGTTTGATTGTTGTGGTAACAGCGATGGGGCGGCAGCGGCAATCCTGGTTAGAGGTGATATAGCTAAAAAATTTAAAGACAACCCTATTTATATAAAAGGAATAGGGTTATCCCAGAACCCGATGATGCCTCATTTTGAACCTAATTTTGACTGGACTGGCTTTGAAGTAAACCGAATTGCCAGCCGACAAGCCTATCAGCAAGCTGGGATAACTAAGCCGCGGGAGCAATTAGACTTAGCCGAAGTCCATGATTGCTTTACTATTACTGAACTCATAATATATGAAGATTTTGGTTTCAGCCCGAAGGGGAGGGCTAAGGAAGATGTCGAAGCTGGAAACTTTGCTTTGGAGGGGGATTTGCCTGTTAATAGTGATGGGGGACTAAAGGCTTTTGGGCACCCGATAGGCGCCAGTGGACTGAGGATGACCTACGAAGTTTATAAACAACTTCAAGGGAAAGCTGAACTACCAGCCCGTCAATTAAAGAGGGCTGAGGTGGGTTTAGCACATACCCTTGGTGGTCATCCTCAGGTAAGTTGTGTGGCTATTTTTGGTATTAATCCGGGGTGATTTCATCAAGGTTGGCTCAGGTAGTAAACTAAAAATACTAATCAGGGCTGGGCTTTAAGCACCTGCCTTGTCTTTTCCGATTCAGAGTCAATTAATTACCCCTGAAAACAAAGTTTTTCAGAGGATCCCGAATTTACTTTCACTTCAAGCGGGGTCCCGGGGTTCCCCACCAAATCGAAGATTTGGTGGGGTGATAATAGCGAAGCAAATTTTTCATGGGGCTTTAATTAGCTGTCCAAGGAACTTTATAGCCTCAGCCATTTCTCTTCTGGCTTCGGTCTGTCCCTGCTCTATTCTACTGAGTATCTTCCTGGTACTTCTGCCATTTATTACGGCATAAATTGTAGTAAATATACCAAAGATGGTTGCCATAGTCCCGGCCAAGGCCAATAGTTCCCAGAAACTCATCTCTATCAACCCCTATACCCCTTTTTAATCTGCTACTTCAAGTTTAGACAACTAAACTGGGACCGTCAAGGCAGGGGTTTTAAACCGACCTATTGACAATACCTATGTTCAGCTCTTAATATTGGCACCGGTAAAGAGATGCTGACTGTAAAAGAGGCTTAAAAATGGCTAAAGGGAACAAAATTGTTTTGCTACTGGTGATTACGGCGCTGGTTTTAGCGCTCGGAGTAGCCATAGTTCCGGCAAGCCCGGTGGCGGCAGCGTTCCTTGAGGTTGGACCAGGGAAGCCTTACGCTACCATTCAGGCAGCCATTAATGCTGCCAACGCCAAGGACACCATCCTTGTGGCGCCGGGAGTATATGAAGAGAATATAACAATTGATAAGTCTCTAACCCTGAAGTCCAGTGTTAATGCTGAGGTGACTATCATTGACGCCTTGGCCGTCGCGAACCATGTAGTTACCATCATACTTGACGCTGAGATGGTCGTCTTTCAAGGGTTTACCGTCACTGGCGGCGAGGCCGGGATATATGCCCAGATAATCAATAAAAGTAAACTTACCATTAGCCAAAATATCATCCATGGAAACGAGTACGGGATAAAACTCGAGGTGGTGAATGGGAAAAGCACAGTTACAATCTGGGGCAATGTTATTGATGACAACGCGCACTACGGCATCTACACTAACAAGCTGCATTACAGGAGCATGGTTACCATTGGTGGTGCTAATCAGGCTGAGGCTAACACTATCTCCGGACACGGCAGTGAGGGGATATACGTTGAAGAGGTATACTGGGGCAGCAGGCTTACCATTAAGGGTAATGTTGTTAAGGATAACAATCGTCCAGGGGTAACTATTGACTATGTGGACTATGGCAGCACTGTGACCATAAAGAAAAATGGCATCTCCAATAACAGCTATGAAGGGATATTCATTGGCTCCGTCGGCTTTGACCCCGTGGAAGACCCGGATACCTACTACAGTTACTTTCAGCAATATGGTAAGAGCAAAATTATTATTGATGAGAACACTATAGAATTCAACGGCTATAGCGGGATAAATATCCTTCATATGGATTTTGCCAGCAAGCTCACCATCCGGGGCAATGACATCTCCGGAAATGGTTCGGAAAAGCCTTATTATGATGGCATAAGATTGGGGTCCTTCGGTGTGTATGGTGACTATTTCTGGGAAGACGAGGAAATTCCCCAGTGGTACTTCGGTCCCATTGTCCTCATCCAGGGCAACACCATCAGCAACAATTCCCTTTACGGGATACACCAAACTCAGTTTTGGCTGTTTGGCACCAATGTTACCATCGACCAAAATAAAATCTCCGGAAACCCTTCTGCTGGCATACGCCTCCGCTCACTTGCATATGGGAGCAGCATCACCATTAGCGCTAACGAAATTACGAACAACGGCAGTATTTGGTATTATGGCGGCATATACCACGAGGGAATCTCAGATAGTGCTACTTACATCGTGAACAACAACTTGATCAGCAAAAACTTTGGTTATGGGCTATACATCGCTTATGTATATAAGAGCAGTGCCAGCATCAGCGGCAACACCATCTCCGAGAACACATATAGCGGCATATTCTTCGAGCACGATGTTTCGGAAGATAGCAGCGTCATTATCTCTAAGAATAAAATCGCCACTAATGGTCCCGAGGAAGCTCACGGCATATACTTGAACTGGGTTGTGGGTGGTAGCAATGTTGAAATTACTACTAACTTTATCTGCGGCAACTTTGGTCATGGGATATTCAGTTTTAGCGTAGAGCAAGCGTTGCTCACTATCAGTGATAACATCATAGGTAAGGGGTTGCAATACCCGGGCAATGCTCTCTGCGGCATATGCATCTATGACGTGGATAAGTATGGCGAAGTAGTCATTGTCAGTAACGCCATCTCCGGGAATCTCGCGGACGGCATATACATCTACGGTATGGCGGAAGATTACCGGGTCATCATCAGTCCCGGTAATATCATCGTGGGTAATTCAAACTACGGTGTTTTAAACGAAAGTAAGCTTAAAGTCAATGCCACCAACAACTGGTGGGGGGCTAATGATGGACCGAGAACCAGCCCCGGCAGTGGTGATAAGGTCTCGGATTATGTTGACTATGACCATGGCTTGTCCTTAACATCAGCGCCGTTCCAACCAGCATTGCCATTGGTGGGGCAGCCACTTCTACCATCACTGCTGACCTGACCAGGAACTCGGCAGGAGAGGTCACCGGTCCGCCTTACATCCCCGATGGCACACAAATTATCTTTACCACGGACAAGGGTTCTATTGGTAATACCACAGTAACCAAAACAACCACTAATGGCAAGGCGACAGCTACCCTGACCTCATCTATGACTGTGGAAACAGCCACAGTAACAGCCTCGGCACCACATGGTCCGGGCGTCCCTGAGGCGCAATACAAAGTAAGTACTACCGTCAATTTTGTCCCGGGGGCAACTCAAGCGACAGGCATGGCTACTGGCACTGGAGTGACTTCTTTTTCATCTAATCTGGGCAATATTACCAACCTGTTTGCGATAGCTGAAGGGGCACTGCCCACAGAGGGTAAACCAACAGGAGTTATTTTCCCTCATGGATTTTTCTCGTTTAACATCACCAATATCACTCTAGGTGCAACCGTCGTTGTAACCATTACCTTCTCATCGCCTCTTCCAGTAGGCACTGAATACTGGAAATATCATGTCCCCGAAGGCTGGATTAATATGACCCCATTTTTAGGCAGCAATGATGGCGATAATATTTTGACTTTAACCCTGACTGATGGCGGCATCGGGGACGATGATGGCGTGGCTAATGGGGTGATTGATGACCAGGGTGGACCGGCTGTTCTACTACCGCCTCCACCACCTCCACCGCCTCCACCACCTCCACCGCCACCACCTCCAGTCCCCCGCCTACCACTAACTCCGGCAGCCGTGTTTATAAGTGATTTTGGTCTTTCGGCAACTCAAGTCCAGCCCAATCAGCCGGTAGTAGTCTCAGTCAATGTGACCAATGCTGGTGGGATGCCTGGAGCTATCAACCTTACCTTAACTATAAACGGGGTTGTGGAGCAAACTCAGAGCCTAACAGTAGCCGCTCGCATCACCATCCAGGTGACTTTCACGGTCTACAAGACTCAGCCTGGCACTTATCATGTGGTTGTTGATGGGCGAGAGGGTTATTTCACCGTGGTCGGAGTTGCCAAAACTGTTGTTCCAGGGCCAAGTTCGGCTCTCATTATTGGTATAGCCTTCCTTAATCTTTGCCGCTACTTTGGTGCCCTGGCTCTGATACTGCGGCGACGGGTCTAATTACCTGCCCTTCCAATTTTGTCACCCTTACCTTATTCCTCTCCCTTCAAGGGAGAGGGTGGGTACGGGTTTCTGACTTTGTTCATGATGGTAGATAAGCATAGGTAAACAATTTCTCTTCCGGCAGATTGTTTTTTAATCTGGAATATTGTATATTATTTAAAACAATTTAGTTTGCTGCTGGGGGTGCTTGGGTAAAAGCTTTGGCTGAGATCCCGCGGTTAGTTACGGGGAACCCTTGGAACCTGATCTCGTTAATGCGAGCGTAGGAAAGCAGTACTAACCAGGGTTTAGTATTGCTTATCTACGCCCTGGTTTTTGTGTTTTGGAGGACAGATGACTCAACTTGAGCTGGCGCGTAAAGGTATTATCTCATCTCAGATGGAGCATGTAGCCCAGGTCGAAAAACTTGATGTAGAACTTGTCCAGAAAGGTCTGGCTGAGGGTAAGATTATTATTCCGGCAAATATCAACCATGTTGGGCTTATTGCCTGTGGCATAGGTAAAGGACTACGGACCAAAGTTAATGCTAATATCGGCACTTCTTCAGATCTGGCTACTATAGGCGGTGAACTTGAAAAACTCCGGGTAGCTATTAGTTCGGGGGCTGATACAGTTATGGATTTGAGCACTGGTGGTGATATAAAAGTAGTTAGGCAGGCGATTATGGCTAATTGTCCATTACCTTTGGGTACTGTCCCTATATACCAGGCTGGGATTGAAGCTATTGACAGTTCTGGTGCCATAGTGAATATGACTGTTGACAGTATTTTTGCTGTCATCGAAGAGCAGGCTAAGGAAGGCGTTGATTTTATAACAGTCCATTGTGGAGTCACTCAGGCAGCCATTGACCGGTTGCGGCGTCAGCAGAGAGTGACCGATGTTGTCTCCCGAGGCGGTGCTTTCCTCATAGGTTGGATGCTGCATAATGAGCGCGAGAATCCTCTTTATGAATACTATGACCGATTACTGAATATAGCTCGCCAGTTTGACATTACTTTGAGTCTTGGTGATGGCATGCGCCCCGGAAGTTTAGCTGATGCTACTGATCGGGCTCAGGTTGAGGAGTTAATCGTTCTCGGTGAGTTAGTGGAGCGTGCTTGGCAGGCAGGTGTGCAGGTAATGGTAGAAGGTCCAGGTCATTTACCCTTAGACCAGATAACAACTAATGTTCGTTTGGAGAAAAGTTTGTGCCGGGGTGCCCCCTTTTATGTTTTAGGTCCATTGGTAACAGATATTGGTGCTGGCTACGACCATATTACCTGTGCTATTGGGGGTGCGATAGCTGCGGCGGCAGGTGCTGATTTTCTGTGTTACGTGACTCCAGCGGAGCACCTGTCTTTACCCGATGCTGAAGATGTAAAAATGGGGGTGATTGCCTCCCGAATTGCTGCCCATGCTGCTGATATTGTTAAGGGTGTAAAAGGGGCTTGGGAATGGGACAAAAATATGTCTGTGGCACGTAAGCAGCTTGATTGGGAGACTCAAGCTAAATTATCTTTAGACCCGGAACGGGTGCGACAAGTCCATAGCAAATATGCTACCAAGGGACCAGCTTGTAGTATGTGTGGTAAATATTGTGCTATGGCACTGGTAGAAAAATATTTAGGAATTTCAGCAGTTCGGTGTTAATAAAACCCCTGAAAAATTTCGTTTTTCAGGGAGCCCCGAATTTAGAGAGGGGTTAAGCATAGGTTTACTTTGGAAAGACATGAGGACTTTTTCAACAATCTCTTAATGGCAAAAATTGGTGAAAGCCGAGATAATTTCTATTGGTACTGAGCTTTTGCTCGGAGAAATAACAGATAATAATGCCTCTTTTCTCGCCAGTCAGTTGCCCTTACTTGGCATTGACCTTTATTTTATTTCAACAGTTGGTGATAACCAGAAAAGGTTGGTTGAGACGTTAAGGCGAGCCTGGGAGCGCTCAGACATTATTATTACTACGGGTGGTTTAGGACCGACTCAGGATGATATTACCCGCGAAGCTATTGCTGAGTTGCTTAATGAAGAGATAAAAATAGATGTGGCATTAGCCCAGGAATTAAAAGCTTTCTTTGGTCGGCGTGGTTTGGAAATGCCGCCGAGTAATGTTAAGCAGGCTTCGGTTATTACTTCAGCCGAAATAATTCCCAATCCTCGGGGTACAGCACCGGGTTGGTGGGTGGAGAAGGGAGGACGAACCATTATCACCATGCCTGGACCGCCAGGGGAGATGCAATTAATGTGGGAGAAGGCAGTTTTCCCGAAATTACAACAAAAGAGTGAGGCAGTTATCCTGTCACGAACAATTAAAACCTTCGGTTTGCCTGAAGCTAAAGTAGATGAACTGGTAAGCCCTTTCCTTTCAGCAAATGACCCAACTCTGGCTACTTATGCTAAACCAGATGGGATTCATTTACGGGTTGCGACCAAAGCTCGGGAAGTGAAAGAAGCTAAAGAAAAACTTGACCGGAGAGAGGCTGATATCCGAGCGATTCTAAAGGAATATATTTGGGGAGTAGATTCGGAGACTCTGGAAGCTATAATTGGCAATTTGTTAATAAGTAAGAAATTAAGTTTGGCGACTATGGAATTTGGTACTGGTGGCTTTTTAGCTAACCTCATTACCAATGTCCCGGGGAGTTCAGCTTATTTTAAAGGTGGCTTGGTAGTTCATTCCCGAGAGATGGCGTTAGCTTTTGGTGTTGATGACCGGCTTTTGGCTCAATATGGAGCTATGAGTCCTGAAGTAGCTGAGGCTATGGCAACAATAGCCCGGCAGAGATTTAAAGCTGCTATTGGTATAGCTGTTAGTGGAGTTACAGGGTTTGGTGAAACAGAAAATAAGGCAGTAGATACTATATTTATTAGCATTGACGATGGCAAGAATAGGCAGAACTTTACCCGGAAATATCCCGGCTCTCCACAACAATTAAAGCACAGGGCGGCTTTGGCGGCTCTTTTTGAGTTGAGGAGAATTTTACTGGAAGGGAGCATTGATGCATCTAATTATTGATGGGTATAGTAGCGAACCGCAAATTTTACAGGATGAGAGGTTTCTATATCAGTGGTTAGACTCTTACCCCTCCAAAATTGGGATGACCAAGATTTCATCTCCTTTTATCTTCAGGTATCTTGGGTCTCGTCCCGAAGACCGGGGGATATCTGGTTTCGTATTTATTGCTGAAAGCCATATTAGTCTCCATACTTTTGTTGAGCGGTGCTATGTCAATATTGATGTTTTCTCCTGTCGGGATTTTAATGCTCAACAGGTGATTAATGATTTGAAAGAAAAATTTCGGCTGACGAAATTAAAAAGTTATCTAATAGACAGGGAGTGGGTAGCTCCTTGCTCTGTTAGCCCAAGTAAGGTTGTGGAATTTTACCCCAATGAAGAATGAAGAGGAACTTTTTTTCCCCCCTCGGGGTTTTGGTAGTATTCTTCCACCATATACAGACAGACAGCAGGCTCGGGTGGTAATCCTGCCGGTGCCTTATGATAGCACTACAGAATGGCGTAGTGGCTCTCGGGATGGTCCTAAAGCCATCATTGATGCCTCACAATATTTAGAATTGTATGACCTGGAATTGGGTTTGGAGACATATAAGGTGGGAATTCACACTTTACCCGAAGTCCAGCCTCTGATGAGTGGACCTGAAGCCATGGTGCACCGAGTTTATGAAATTGCCACGGGGTTAATCAAAGAAGGGAAATTGGTTGTAATGCTTGGTGGCGAACATACCCTTACTCTGGGAATGGTCAAGGCTTATAAGGAGAAGTTTTCTGACTTAAGTGTTTTGCAATTGGATGCTCATGCTGACTTCCGGGACGAATATATGGGGACTAAATATAATCATGCTTGTGTCATGCATCGGTTGTTTGAGCTTTGTTCTATAGTTCAAGTAGGAATAAGAAGTTTAAGCTGGGAGGAGCAGCAATTCTTGAACCAGGATAGAGTGTACCTCTTTTTTGCTTCAGGAGGGGCTATTCCTCCTGATTCCTTGGCGGAGATAGTTTCATCTCTTTCCGAAAATGTTTATATAACTATTGATTTGGATGTTTTTGACCCGGCAGTTATGCCCGCAGTAAGTAATCCTGAACCTGGTGGTCTCCACTGGGCGGAAGTCATAAATTTACTTAAAGGGATTGTCCGGGAACGGAATGTTGTTGGTTTTGACCTTATGGAGCTTTGTCCTCGGGAAGGACCGCTTTCTTGTGCTTTTTTAGCGGCTAAGCTGGCTTATAAGTTAATTGGTTATACTACTTTAAGGGAGAAAAGGTGACAGTTGTCATGAATTTAGGTAAATTTTTGGGCATCCCAATATATCTTCATTATACCTGGTTTCTTATTTTCACTTTGATAACGGCAGCACTGGTGACTAATTTTCCTGAGGCTTATCCTTTATGGCAGCGGATAATCTTTGGGATAGCCACCAGTTTACTTCTCTTTACTTCTATAGTTGCTCATGAGTTAGCTCATAGCCTGATAGCTATTCGCAACGGTATCCCGGTGAAAGGCATAACTCTCTTCATCTTTGGTGGAGTATCTCAGATAACTAAGGAAGCCACCAAGCCTATTGTTGAGTTTTTAATAGCTGTGGTTGGACCTTTGTCCAGTTTGATAATTGCCGGGGTATTTTCTCTGGCTCATTTGTTCTTAGTAAGGACTGGTGATGTTATAGTTGCCGTGTTGGTCCAGTGGCTGGTTTTTATAAATGTAATGCTGGCTTTATTCAATCTTATTCCTGGCTTTCCTCTGGATGGAGGCAGGATCTTTAGAGCTTTTTTGTGGATGAGGACGGGAGATTATAGTAAGGCAACCCGCATTGCTACCTTGGCCGGAAGGGGTATCGGTTTTCTTTTCATTCTGGGGGGTATTGTGATTATGATTGTCTTGGGCCAATGGTTTACCGGGTTGTGGCTGGCATTTATTGGCTGGTTTTTGGAGAATGCAGCTATGACCAGTTACCGTCAGGCATTATTAAGAGATGCCCTCCATGGTTTTACTGTCCGCGATGTAATGACTGTGGACTACCCTTCTATTTCTCGGGAAATTACCCTAGGCCAATTAGTCCGGGATTATATACTACCCACAGGTCGCCGTTGTTTTTTGGTGACTAAAGACGGAAGTCTGGAGGGTGTCGTTACTTTACATAATGTAAAAATGATACCTCAAGAGCGTTGGGATTCTACTTCAGTAAGGGAAATAATGACGCCTACCAGTCAACTTAAGGTGATCCATCCTGAACAATCAGCAGTAAGCTTGCTGGAACTAATGGATGAAGGAGATGTAAATCAGCTACCGGTAGTGGAGGGTAGTAAAGTGATTGGCATGGTAGCTCGTGATGGTTTACTCCATTTCCTGCGTGTTCGGACTGAGCTCGGAATATAATCGCAGTTTAAAAGAGTGTTTATTTTGTCACCCTCACCTTAGGGTGACCCTTCAGGGTCACTTTTCTGTAGCGAGGCTTTAGCCTCGCACTACACTAGTAAACAATCTTTTCTTTAAACCGATTGACCCCGGTCATGGTTTGCCGTATTATTTATAGTTTGGGAGAATGGAAATGGCGCGAGAGTCTTCCCTGGGAGAGATAGCAACCAAATTTTTGGCTAATTTGCCTCCTAGGGAAAGGGAACTGACTCAGTCTGAAGTTTTCAAGTTTGTTCGCTGGTATGGTTGGGGACGGTCTTTAGCTGAAATTACGGCTCCTGAACTGAGTAATTATGCCGAGCAGGTTACTGCTTCTGCATTTGAGCCATTAAAAAAACTGGAGCCGGTGAAAGCCCTCCTTAATTATGCTCGTAAAGAGGGTCTCATCAAAACCAACCTGGCTGCCCACCTCCGGGTGAGGAAAACACTGCCTCGTTTTGCTGCCTCTTTAAAACAATCATCCTCATCACCTGTTTCCTTAACTCCCCAGGGATATGCCCAACTTGAAGCAGAGCTGGCAGCTCTCAAATCGGAGCGACCTCGCATTGCTGAGGAATTGCGCCGAGCTGCTGCGGATAAAGATTTTCGCGAAAATGCTCCCTTAGAGGCTGCCCGGGAGTATCAAGGTCAAATGGAAGCCCGTATCAGAGCCATAGAAGCGATGCTGAAAGCAGCCACTGTTACTGAGGCGGAGTTAGTTTCTATGACTAAGGCAGGTATTGGCAGTACCGTTGTTCTCCGGGATTTAGCCTTGGGGGAAGAGGTGCGTTATACCCTGGTTAGTCCCAGTGAAGCCAAGCCTGCTGCCGGTAGAATTTCTATGGCTTCACCTATTGGTAAAGCGATAATAGGTCATAAGCCTGGAGAGACCATTGAAGTTTCAGCTCCAGCGGGTGTTTTATATTACAGAATTGAAGCTATCGAATGACCGCGAAACAAAATTAAACTTTTGAAGCTTTATCATGGTCGGGGTGGGCGGATTTGAACCGCCGACCACCTGAACCCCATTCAGGTGCGCTACCAGGCTGCGCTACACCCCGTCGCCTTATCGGCAGCAATATGTTATCATAACTCCAGCAATAGCACAATTCAAGGGTTTCTGCCTTGGCAAAAAAACATAAGAAGGTCGAAGTTAAACGACCCCCTACCAAACGTCAGTTGGCTAAATGGCAGCAACAGCGACGAAGGCAACACATAACTCTGGTGCTGGGAGGACTGTTTCTGATCTTTGTTTTAAGTTATGTTGGCTATGGATACTATACAGATGAAATTGGACCACGGCGGCAACCAGCGATTAAGGTAAATGATACCATTTTTGATATGGGCTACTATCTGGAAGCCTTTCGTATCTACAGTCACGGACAAAGCCCAGCTTGGTTACCTATTATCGCTAACCGGACTGTTGGGATTATTCAAGAAAATGAATTGATGAGACAAGAGGCAGACAGGCTGGACATTAAGGTAAACGATAAGGAAATAGATAAACAACTTAAGCAGCTTAATTTGCCCAACAAGAAGGTGTTTAGGGATATAATCGGTGGCCGATTGTTGCGGGACAAGTTGATGAAAGACTACTTTTCAGCTAAAGTCCCGCCTTCGGGAGAGCAAGTCCGAGTTCAGGCTATGTTATTAGAAGATAAGGAAGTGGCTGAGGAAGTAGCTGCCAAACTAAAGCAAGGGGATGACTTTGCCTCTCTGGTAATAGAGTTTTCGCAGGAGACACAAACTCGAACCAAGAAGGGTGATTTAGGCTGGTTACCCAGGGGATTAGCCAAGATTTTAGTGGGAAGCCCAATTCTGGAGGAGGTTGCTTTCTCTTTAGAACCGGGGAAACTGAGCCAGCCGGTGTTTGATGCTAATATTACTAAAGATGTGGGCTACTGGCTGATAAAAGTGGTGGACAAGAAAGATGGGGAGAGTGTTCAGGCAAAAGTGATGTTGTTGGGGAGTAAGGGAGAGGCTGAGACGATAAAGGCGAAGTTAGAAGCCGGGGCAGATTTTGCTACTTTGGCTAAAGAATATTCTCAGCATACTGAGAGCAAAGACAGGGGTGGTGATTTGGGCTGGGTGAAGGAAGACGAGTTAGGGGCTATAGGCGGCGTCCATTTTAGTAAGGCTGCTTTTGCTTTAGAACTCGGGGGAGTAAGTGAACCGATTCGTGCTGGTGGTATTCAGACTAAAGGGGGCTACTGGCTGGTCAAGGTTATAGAAAAGGATAGTAATCGCCCGATTGAGGCTGATATTTTGGAGAAGCTTAGGATTCAAGCCCTTGATGACTGGCTTTCGGAACTGAAGGCTAAAGGTAAATTAGAGAACTATATTGATGAAAAGAAGAAATCCTGGGCATTAGCTCGTGTTACTAAAGGCAGGCAATAGTAGCTGTGGTTAACAAGGGAAAAACTATTGGTATCGGCTTGATGGGTTTGGGCGTGATTGGCAGTGGTGTGGCTAAGGTCTTGCTGGAGAAAAAGGACATTTTAGCCAGACAAGCCGGTAGCCCCCTGGTTTTGAAAAAAATCCTGGAGAAGGATTTGAGTAAGCATGGCTCGTTAGGAATTGAGCCACAGCTCTTCACAACCAGGTTTGCCGATATAGTTAATCATCCTGAAATAGACATAGTTATTGAACTTATTGGTGGCGAGCGTCCGGCTGCGGACTATATAAGAGAGGCTCTTATCGCTGGCAAGCCTGTGGTTACAGCTAATAAAGAAGTCATGGCGAAGCACGGGTATGAATTGTTGACTTTAGCCCAACAGCATCAGGTGGCTCTTCGCTTCGAAGCCAGTGTTGGTGGCGGAATACCTTTGATTGCCCCATTTCAGGAGGACCTGGTAGCCAATGATATTTCGGCTATTTATGGTATTATCAACGGCACCGCCAATTATATCTTGACCCAGATGGAGCAGAGAGGGCTGGATTTTTCGGTAGCTTTGAGACAGGCTCAGGATTTGGGCTATGCTGAACGTGACCCGACTAAAGACATTGAAGGGCTGGATGCGGCTTACAAGATAGCTATATTAGCCGCTCTGGCTTTCCGCACTAAGGTGAGTCTTCAGGACATATATTGTGAAGGAATTTCGCGATTGGAAGCTCGTGACTTCAGGTATGCTCGGGAGCTGGAGTATGCCATAAAACTATTGGCTATTGCCAAGGCAAGTAATCAGACAATAGAAGTCAGGGTACATCCGGTTTTTATTCCTGAAGACTTTTTGCTGGCTAAAGTCAATGGTGTTTATAATGCTGTCCAGGTAGAAGGAGATTTGGTAGGTAAAGTAATATTTTATGGTCAAGGTGCCGGACCTTTGCCAACTTCCAGTGCTGTTATTGCCGATGTAGTAGCTGTGGCTCAAGGCATTAGCTATGGGATAAGTAATTTTCCGAAACTAACTTTTGACGTTGGCAAGACTATTAAGCCTATGTCCGAAGTGGAAACACGCTACTACTTCAGGATGAATGTTGCCGACCGTCCCGGTGTTCTGGCACAAATATCAAAGATATTAGGTGACCATCTTATTAGCATTTCCTCGGTAATACAGAAGGAGACTGACCCTATAGCCCAAACTGCCGAGATTGTTATTATGACTCACCCAGCTAAAGAACAAGCGGTCCGGGAGGCTTTGAGGGAGATGGAGTTCTTACCTGTAGTCAGGGAGATTAACAATTTTGTCAGGGTAGAAGCTTAGGATGGGGGCTGGCGTTTTATTTAGATATCGGGACTTTGTGCCGGTTACTCCGTCAACACCTCTTATTACCCTTGGTGAAGGAGATACCCCTTTAGTCAGGTCTAATACTTTGGAGAAAGAGGTTGGCTGTGGTGAGTTATACTTTAAACTGGAAGGCTGTAATCCTACTGGCTCTTTTAAAGATCGGGGTATGGTAGTAGCCATAGCCAAAGCGATTGAAGGAAATAGCTCCAGTGTAATTTGTGCCTCTACCGGTAATACCAGCGCTTCAGCGGCGGCTTATGGTGCTGGCTTTAGTTTAAAGGTTATTGTAGTGGTGCCAAAAGGAAAGGTGGCTCCCGGGAAGTTTGCCCAAGCTATTGCCCACGGAGCCAAAATAGTTAGTATTAAAGGAAATTTTGACCAGGCTCTGGAGATAGTCTGCAATTTAGCTCAAAAGCACTCGATTACTTTAGTGAATTCACTGAATCCTCATCGTATTGAGGGGCAAAAGACAGCCGCCTTTGAAATTGTAGACGTCCTTGGCGATGCCCCTGATTACCTTTTCATTCCAGTAGGAAATGCCGGTAATATTACTGCTTACTGGAAAGGCTTTAGCGAGTATTACCAAGCTGGCAGGGCAAAGCAAACCCCAAGAATGATGGGTTTTGAGGCTGAAGGTGCCGCTCCTATTGTTAAAGGAAAGGTCATTCGCCGTCCTCTGACTATAGCTACAGCTATTCGCATTGGCAATCCGGCAAGCTGGCACGGAGCAATAAAAGCTCGGGATGAATCAAAAGGAGTTATTGATTGTGTCAGCGATGAGGAGATTTTGGCTGCTTACAAGCTTTTGGCTGCTAAGGAAGGGGTCTTTGGGGAATTAGCTTCAGCAGCTTCTGTAGCTGGTTTAATTAAGATGACAAAACAAGGTCTTAACTTGAGAGATAAGAGGGTGGTTTGTGTTATTACCGGTACTGGACTAAAGGATCCGAGTATCCCTATTAAATATACTGAACCCTTCTTAGAACTTCCGCCGGATATAGGAGCTATTGAGCAAGCTTTTGGCTGGCATTAGCCTCATATAAATACAAAATTGAATGGAGGTGACATGGCTAAAATAGTTACCGAGAGTATTGGTGAGTTTTATCAGCATTATCCTAAGGTGGCGGCTATAGTTACCGCCCGGGCTGGTGAGAAGATTAATGCTATGGCAGCCGCCTGGCACAGTTCCATTTCTCTTAAACCTCCCTTGTATGGCGTTTCCATATCACCTAAAAGGTTTACTTACAAGCTTATTGTGGAGAGCCAGGAGTTTGGGGTCAATTTCGTCCCTTTTGAGTTTGCAGAAGTGGTGGCGGCTGTTGGGGGTAGTAAAGGGGAAGAGGTAGACAAATTTAAGAAATTCGCTATTGCTCAGGACAAACCAATACGGATAAGGGTGCCGATATTGACAGCGGCTTACGCTGCTTACGAATGTAAGGTGGTAGACGATAAGACTTACGGAGACCACGTCTGGGTAGTTGGCGAAATTGTGGCAGTACATTTTCAGAAAGAAGCTTTTACGCCAAAGCAAACTGTTGACTTAGAGCAAATAAAACCAGTCCTTTACTTAGGTGCCGAGCTTTATTCTACAGTAGATAAGAGCCGTGTCCGGCTTCTGGAACGGGAAATATACGGGAAAGGCTAACTGTTGATTACAGGAGGAAAAATTGGTTGACCTTAAAAAAATTGAAGCCGCAGCTTTATCTATTATTGAGGCTATTGGGGAGGATCCCCGACGGGGAGGGGTAGCTGATACCCCGCAACGGATTGCCGAGATGTATGCTGAGCTTTTCTCGGGAATAGATACGGACCCAAAGGCAGAATTGATGGTGGGTTTTGAGGAGGGGCACCACGAGATGGTAATTCTCAAGGATATCCCCTTTTATTCTATGTGTGAGCATCATCTTCTTCCCTTTTATGGGGTTGTTCACATTGGTTATATTCCGAATAAGGATGGGCGAGTTATCGGTGTTAGCAAGTTAGCCAGGGTGGTGGAAATCTTTGCCAAGCGTCCCCAACTCCAGGAGCGGATGACAACCCAGATTGCTGATGCTATTCTCGAAGCCCTTCAACCTGATGGGGTGGCTGTAGTCATTCAAGCTGAACACTTATGTATGATTATGCGGGGGATTGAAAAACCGGGTAGTAATGTGATTACTTCAGCCACAAGGGGGCTTTTCCGGACTAAAGCAGCTACCAGAGCTGAATTCTTAGCTTTAGTCCGGGGTAGGTAACTTTATTCGTAGCGTAAAGCCTGAATTGGGTCAAGACGGGCAGCTCTAAAGGCGGGATAGAGACCGGCGGCAAGCCCGGTAAAAATAGCTACAGATAAGGCAATAATGACAATATCGGGTGAAAGAGGAGCTTTGATAGAATAAGGTCCAAGCTCTACCCCGGTAATCAAACGGATCCCTATTATAGCCAGGAGAATTCCTATAGCACCGCCGGAAAGCCCGAGTGTTGCCGCTTCGACCAAAAATTGGCGCAGAATATCCCGATGTTTAGCCCCAACCGCTTTGCGGATGCCAATTTCTCGGGTTCTTTCTGCTACAGAGACAAGCATTATATTCATAATACCGATACCCCCAACGAGTAAAGAGATGCCGCCAACGCTACCCAGGAAGATTTGAAAAATAGCCAGCACCTCCCGCATCCGATTAAGAATTTCTTGCATGTTAATGACAGCAAAGTCATCGTCTTCCCCTTCCCTGATCCGATGGCGCTGACGCAGAATAGAAGCAATTTCTTCAGTAGCAGCATCTAAGTGGTCAATACTTAATGGCTTAACACCAATGGCCTGGACAGGCTGCCCCCGCGGGGTAATCACCCCAAGGATTCTGGTTTGCATTGTGGTTAAGGGGATTATTACGAAGTCATCCATAGTTACCATGAAAGCCCCTTTTTTCTCCAGTACCCCGATAACTTCAAAGTTCCGCCCATTAATTTTAATCTTCTCCCCGAGGGGGTCTCGCAGGCCAAAGAGGTCTTTGGCTGTCCTGTCTCCAAGCACAGCGACACTGGCTTTTAACTTGATATCTTGTTCTGAGATAAAGACACCATTAGCTACAGAGTACCTTAATATGTCCTGAGCTTCGGGAGTAACCCCAACAATGGTGGTGGTAGTGTTTTCTTTCTCAAAGGATAGGTTGCCCATTATTTGAATAATTGGAGCTACAAGGGCTATAGATGGAGCTTTAATGGGGTCTTTAAGAGCCTTGGCATCCTCAAGGGTGAGGGAGGCGGTGGCGCCAGATATTCCTTGCAGCGCTTGGGTCGTTATCCGGCTGCTTCCTATGGCGTAAAGAAGGTCAGCCCCCATAGATTCGAATATACCAGTGATATTAGCCTGATGCCCTCTTCCCAGGGATACCAGGAAAATGATAGCACCAACTCCAATTATGATACCAAGCATGGTCAGGGCTGAGCGTAGCTTATTATTTAATAAAGCTCGCCAGGCAGTGATAAAACTTTCCCACAGACTCACCTTCTTACCTCTTTGACTATTTGACCATCCCGGAGATAAATAGTTCTCTGGGTGTAGGCAGCAATATCAGCTTCATGGGTCACTATAATAATGGTTATTCCTTTTTGATTTAGCTGTTGCAAAATGAGCATAATCTCTTTACTTGTCTGGGTATCCAGATTTCCGGTAGGTTCATCAGCTAAAATTAAGTCTGGGTTGTTAACCAGAGCCCGGGCAATAGCCACCCTTTGGTGCTCTCCCCCCGACAACTGACTGGGAAGGTGGTGAGCTCGATGGCTCAGCCCTACTGATTCTAAAGCATCAAGGACACGCTGGCGACGGTTACGAAGTCCGCCATAAATCAGAGGCAACTCCACATTAGCTAAGGCAGTAACCCGCGGCAATAGATTGAAAAACTGGAAGACGAAGCCTACTTTCTTATTCCTTATCTTGGCTAACTGGTCTTCTCTCAGGAGACTTACGTCCATTCCTTCTAATATATACTTGCCTGAAGTAGGTCTATCAAGGCAGCCAATGATGTGCATCAAAGTAGACTTACCCGAACCTGAAGGTCCTATAATAGAGACCATTTCCCCTTGTTCTACTCGGCAGCTCAGTCCATTTAAGGCTCTGACCTCAACGGTTCCTGTCTTATAAACTTTTATTATGTTCTCTAACCTGATCATATTTTGGGCTAAAGGCGTTTCACATTACTTTATAATGACTTTAAAATCATGGCTTTATTTAGAAGAGTCGAGGTACTGGAGGGCGGACTATCTCCACTATTACTTTCTCTCCCTCGGTTAGACCGGATATAACTTCAGTATTTTTGCCATCACTGGCGCCAAGGACTACTGGTCTTGGTTTAGTTACCTCGTTCTTAACCACTTCCACCCAGTGGTTCCCTGGTGTGCCTTTTATAGCTCGATTGGGCAATAGTAATACATTTTCTTTACGGTCAATAATAAACCTGGCAGTGGCAGTCATGCCATCTTTGAGTTCAACACCATCAGGATGTGATAGGTTTAAGGTGGCTTTATAAGACACTACACCAGCCTGGATAAGGGGTATTGGGGAGACGAAGGTTACTTTTCCTTTTAGTTCGATTTCAGGCAAAGTATCAAGGGTGATAATAGCTTCTTGCCCTAATTTTACTTTAGGGGCATCTATTTCATCTATGAAGGCTTTCATCTCTATTATGCTGGGGTCAATCAAGTGGACAACAATAGTGGTGGCATAATTGAATGCAGATAATTTATCTCCTTCTTTAGCCCCCACATTGGCCACAATTCCATTAAAAGGGGCGATAATCAGAGCTTTTTGTAGCTCTATATTAGCTTTATCTACAGCCATTCTGGCTTTTTCTACCTTTAATTCGGCTAACTTAACCGAAAGAGGATAGGCAAAGTACTTTCCCCCTAACTTGTACTGGGCTGAAGTCAACTTGTCATAGGCTAATTGAAGCTGTGATTGGGCTTGACTAATCTCTCCCGAAGTTAATAACTCTTTGGCTCGGGTTAATAAGTTCTCAATTTCTTTCAAGAGGCCTCGGGCACCGGGTATATCAGTCCCGTAAACAATGGTATAATCAGGACGGACTTTTTCCCACCCGGGCGGGGTAAGCCCAGCGGTCTGCATAAGGGTATATTCGGCTATTTCAAGGTCGTTTTCGGCTAATTTTAAAGCTAATTCGAGGGCAGAGGTATCCAGCCTGGCTAACAATTGTTCTTTGGTTACTTTATCCCCATCTCTTACTTTTATCTCCTGAATTGTGCCTGTGGTGTCAAAAGCTAATTTAGCCTGGCGAGGCATGGATAGGTTGCCGTCAGCGTCAACGCTAACTATTAAATTACCGCGTTTTACCTCAGCTATTTGTTTCTGGTCAAGGGTCGTCTTTTTATCAGTTGACTGGCACGAAATCAGACTACTGACGGATAAGAGGACTATGGTTATTATTAAAATTGCCCAACTTAGGGAGGTCTTTTGTTTTCTCATCTTGCTATACCTCCTTTTTAAAACCCCTGAAAAACGAAGTTTTTCAGGGGGCCCCGAATTTGGAGACAGGTTAAGCATAGGTTTACTTTGGAAAGACATAAGGACTTTTTCAGCAATCTCTTTTTACCCAGCCAGATTTTCAAATTTGGGCAAGAACTTTAATCGGACTTTGATTGCTGTAGTTTAAGAAACTGTTTTGGCACTTTTATAGGAGATTAGTCCGATGATGGAACTGGGCGAGGTTCCTGAACTACCATTTCTTGTTCACAGCAAATAGCGGTGCCCTCACCGGCTTTAGTACATAACACTTCAGTGCCACAAACCCCACAGCGATATCTTTTACCTAACTGATTTGCCACAAGACTACCTACAAAGCTCTATTTCTTGATGACCATAACTTGTCCACAACAGGTAAGGGTACCTTCACCACCCCTGGTGACAATAAATTCACTTCCACATTTACTGCAAATATATCTTTTGCCAACTTCATTTGCCATCAGAATACTTCCTTTCCAATAATTAAGTATAGAGTTTATAGAAGTTAGTGTCAAACTCCCTGTTTAAGAGGGTTTCTCCGCCTTGTTCAGGGTAGTGGATAAGCATTGGTAAATAGTCTGTTTTATTCACCTATCACCTGGACTATAATTTCTCTTGACCGGGGACGATTGTCGAAGTCAACCAAGACTATCTGCTGCCAGGTACCCAAAGTTAAAGCTTTATTAGTAAAAGGAATAGTTAAAGAAGCACCTAAAAGAGAGGCTCGGACATGGGAAAAGCCGTTACCTTCCCCCCAGGCTTGGTCATGGCGGTAGGGAATGTCTTTAGGTATTACTCTATTCCACATATTTTTGAAGTCATCGATAAGCCCTGACTCAAATTCGATGGTGGTCAGTCCAGCGGTTGAGCCGGCTACAAATAAAGCGGCAATACCGCTATTAATGCCTGTTTCAGCCACTTCCTTGACTATTTGGGGAGTGATGTTAATGATATCGCAAAGCCCTCCTGTCTTAAGACTAATTTTCCGGCTAACCACCATTTTTCCCTCCTTGCTTAAGGTCTATATCTTTACTTCATCCCATAGAATTTCATCGAGTTCAAAAATAGGTCCGTCGCTGCAGACCTGTTTTTGACCGTGCCTGGTTTCCAGGCTGCAGCCATAACAGATACCGATACCACAGCCCAGTCTCACTTCCAGAGAGAGCTGGACAAATAATTTCTTCTTTTGAAGTTGTTTTTGAGCTTGTAGTCTTTGGCACATAGCTACTGGTCCGCAGGCACAAATTTGATGACACCAGTGAATAAATTCCGGTAGAAGGTCTGTAACCAGTCCCTTTTTGCCGGCACTACCATCTTCAGTAGTGATTAGGTAGTTTGTTCCTTCAGGTATTAGGTGTTTGGGATAAAGTTGCTCTGCGGTGGGTGCGCCTAAGAGCAAAGTCACTGATTTTCCTTGGGTTAAGGCTTGTTGGCTAAGAAAGATTAGCGGAGCGATGCCAACCCCTCCAGCGATTAGAAGCAAATTCTTGGCTTCCGGCTCAAGGGAGAAGCCATTACCTAATGGTCCCAATAAGTCTACTTTATCGTTTTTTTTGAGTTGGGACAGCCAGGTAGTGCCTCTACCAACTATGGCGAAAAGGAGCGAGATTTGTCCGGTTTCGGTATTAGCCTGGTGGATACTAAAGGGACGCCTCAGAATAAACTCATAATCTTGACCGCAGCGCACCATCAGGAACTGTCCGGGACGAGCTTCAGCGGTGATGTCAGGTGCCTCAGCCTGGATTAAATGGACACCGGGCATGATTTCCTGGTTTGAGAGGACGGTAGCTAATACTTGCTTCAAAAGGTGATATTACTCCTTCCGGCAATTTTCACCGCAATGACAGGAGGGAATCCCCAAAGTATTCTCTCAAGGCTTGGATGGTGAAGAATTGTCCCCCATTAACAAGGGCTTCCACAGCTACCTGGAAAGTATCCAGGGAGGTAAAGCAGGGTATTCTTTTCTCGGCAGCGGCTCGCCGGATGTAAAATCCATCCCGAAAAGGTACCCGCCCCCCGGTAATGGTATTTACTACCCCGTCCACTGCCCCATCACTGATAATATCGATAACATTGGGATGTCCTTCGCTTAGCTTTTTACTGGTCATTTTTACAGAAAGACCACTTGCCTGGAGCATGATGGCGGTACCTTCAGTAGCATAAAGTCTGTAGCCTTTAGAATAGAGTTTCTTGATTACGGGCAGGGCTTCGGCTTTATCGCGGTCGGCAATACTGAGAAGGAGGCTACCCTTTTTGGGAAGCATAAGTCCTGAAGCTAAAAGAGCTTTGACGAGTGCAGCCTCAAAGGTGTAGTCAATTCCCATGACCTCGCCAGTTGATTTCATCTCGGGGCCGAGGTAGCTGTCTACGCCCGCCAGTTTGGACATGGAAAATACGGGCGCCTTGATAGCTATTAGTTTTTGCTTTTTCCACAAGCCGGTCTCATAACCTTGTTCTTTGAGACTGATGCCTAACATTACCTTAGTAGCAATTCGGACCATAGGTATGTCGGTGACTTTGGAGATGAAGGGCACGGTTCGGCTGGCACGAGGGTTTACTTCAAGGACATACACGGAAGACGGACTATTTCTTGTGGGGGGTGTAATGACAAACTGGATATTCATTAAGCCTTTAATTTGGAGAGCCAGGGCAATTTTGATGGTGTAGTCAACAATGGTGTTTACTTCAGCTTCGGTAAGATTTAAGCCGGGATAGACGGCGATAGAATCGCCACTATGGACGCCAGCTCGCTCTATATGCTCCATTATACCCGGGATGAGAACCCGTTCTCCGTCGCCAATGGCATCTACCTCAACTTCTTTACCTTGAAGGTATTTATCAATCAATATGGGGTGTCGACTGTCTAATTCTAAGGCAAGAGACATGTATCTAATTAGTTCAGTTTCATTGTAGACAATTTCCATAGCTCTGCCACCAAGGACATAACTGGGTCGTACCAGTACCGGATAGTCTAAAAGTTTAGCTACATTAAGCCCGGCTTGTAAGGAATTTACTCCAGCACCTGGGGGTTGGGGGATGCCTAAACGGCTGAGAAAGTCTTCAAAGCGATGACGGTCTTCAGCTATATCTATAGTTTCAGCGCTGGAACCGAGGATGGGCATGCCGCTACGGGCTAAGGGTTCAGTTAGATTGATAGCTGTTTGCCCGCCGAACTGGACGATAGATGGTGGGGTGGAGTTGGGGTTTCCTGGTGAATGGCTTTCGTTTTCGAGGATATCCCGCAGGCTCTCTTCATCCAAAGCTTCAAAGTAAAGACGGTCACTGGTGTCAAAGTCGGTAGATACCGTCTCCGGATTGGAGTTGACCATGATGCTCTTGATACCAGCTTCACGGAGTGCCCAGGTAGCATGGACGCTGGAATAATCAAATTCGATACCCTGTCCAATTCGTATTGGACCACTGCCGATAACCACAGCCTTTTTCTCTTTTATTGGCTCTGTTTCGTTCTCCGTTTCATAAGTGCTATAGAAGTATGGCGTTTCGGCATCAAATTCAGCAGCACAAGTATCAACCGTTTTATACACCGGGCGGATTTGCCAGTTATGACGGAGTTGTCTTACTTGCTCTGGCAACCTATCAGCCAAAGTGCCGATTTGTTCATCGGAGAAGCCGAGGCGTTTAGCCCGCCACAGGAGGTCTGGAGTCAGGGGTTCCTTGAGCAGACGTTTTTCCATCTCAACAATATTGAGAAATTTGTATATGAACCAGGGGTCAATACCCGTGTACTCAGCTAATTCTTCAGGTTTAAAGCCTCGTCTTAGGGCTGCCATAATTGCCCACAACCTTAGGTCGTTTGGGTGTAAGGCAAAGTCGTTAAGGTTTTTAGCCATTGCCCTGTTATTATCTTCCCATAGTAGAGACCTTTTACCGAATTCTAAGGAGCGGACAGCTTTTTGGAAGGCAGCTTCGAAGCTTCTTTCAATTGCCATAGCCTCCCCGGTTCCCTTCATTTGGGTACCTATGGTACGTTCACCGGAAGGGAATTTATCAAAGGGCCAGCGGGGGATTTTAACCACACAATAATCTAAGGCTGGTTCAAAAGCAGCCATGGTCTTCCCCGTAACCCGATTGGGAATTTCATCCAGTCTTTTACCGATGGCAATTTTAGCAGCAACCTGGGCAATAGGATAACCAGTAGCTTTGCTGGCTAAGGCAGAGCTACGGCTAACCCGTGGATTAACCTCAATGACATAATACTGGCTGTTTTTGACATTTAGTTGGTCTGGAGCCCATTTTCGGGCAACTATGGGATGAGGGGTAAGAGCAAACTGGATATTGCAACCACCTTCAATGCCCAGGGCTCGGATAATCTTGAGGCTGGCTGAGCGGAGCATCTGATATTCTTTATCGGTTAAGGTCTGACTGGGAGCGACAACAATGCTATCGCCGGTATGGATGCCCATAGGGTCTATGTTTTCCATATTACATACAGTAATGCAGTTGTCAGCCCCATCCCGCATCACCTCATACTCAAGTTCTTTCCAGCCGAGGACTGACTTTTCTACCAACACCTCATGGCTCATACTGGCAGCTAATCCTCTGACTACAATGGTCTCAAGTTCTTCCATAGTGTGGGCAATACCACCACCTGTACCACCCAAGGTGTAAGAGGGACGGATAATAACCGGTAGTCCGAGCCTCTTTACCAACTGGCGGGCTTCTTCTACAGAATGAACGGTGTCACTTTCTGGGACCGGCTCACCGATGTCAATAAGCAATTTCTTAAATAAAGACCTCTCCTCAGCTTTTTTGATGGTCTCCAGGGGTGTTCCCAGAAGTCTGACATTATATTTGTCGAGGATGCCGGCATCGGCTAATTCCACGGCTAAATTGAGTCCCGTCTGCCCACCCAGGGTTGGCAGCAGTCCATCAGGGTGCTCTCGAGCAATAATTCGTTCTAAGACCTCTGCGGTCAATGGCTCAATATAGACAATATCGGCAATGCCTTCATCGGTCATAATAGTTGCCGGGTTTGAATTTACCAGCACTGAAGTAACTCCTTCCTCCCGGAGAGCTTTACAGGCTTGGGTGCCGGCATAGTCAAACTCCGCTGCCTGTCCGATAATTATCGGTCCTGAACCAATAACAAGGACTTTAGAGATTTTAGGCATTCCTTACTACCTCCAGAAATTTTTCAAGCAATAAATTTATCCTAAACAGTCACCGTGTCCAACTCTATTGGGGCAACTTCTTCAGGGATTGGCTCGCCTGCTTTTTGTAGTCCTTCAATAAAGCCTTCTATGGCTTCCTTGGCTCTTTTCAGAGCCTCCTCTTTGGTTCGCCCATAAGTAATGCATCCAGGAAGAGTAGGCACCCTGACAGTATACCCCTCCTCAGGATAATTGGGTTCTAGAATTATGGTGTATTTCTTAGCCATCTCTTCCCCTCCTTCAAAGTGGCTTTATAAACTCTTCTAAGCTTAGCTCAACTTGCTCTATGAGAAGCTCAAATCTTTGGGTAAATCGGATAACCTCCTTACCCAGGGTTTTTGAGCTAAGTAGTCTTTATTTTTCAGTTCATCTCTCACGTATACAATCATACCAAGTTCATCAATCTCTTTTGCTTTATCTTCAGTTAGTTCTTCATCTTGGGTTAAGAGGAAAACCCTCCAACTTGGCTTTCGTTCTGGGATAGTTTGCTTCCACCTCTCCCTAAGTGTCCGCTTATAAGATAAGAAATATGCTTTATCAGGACGCTCGATTGCGGTAATCTGGTCAGGTATGACAAGATCTACCCTTTTAAGAATCTTCCTATGCTGCTTTCCTCGGGGCTTTTGACAAGGGATGCCAATTCTACCTAATAGATACTCTATTACTAATTCAAAGGTTCTACCTACCCTGGCTTTCCGTGTCTGGCCAGATTCAAATTCTAGCTTCTGCACTAAAGGGTAAGATAATTTAATAGCTTCTTTAACCAGATCAGATGGTGATAAACCTTTTTCGATAAGGCTGTTTATAGTGCTCTGATTCTGCAAAATCCATGAGTCTATCGCTGATAGAAATGCCTTCTCTTCATAGTCAAGGTAAATTTTGTAAGCCCTTGGTTCTAATGCTGTTACGCATTCACCGAAATGAGCTTTAATGTAACTAGGAGCAAGAATTTTGGGTGTTGTTTTCTTAGTGGTCTCGATAGCCTCATTAAGGATTTTTTGGAGGGATGGAATTTTTTGTTTAGCTTGGTAAATTATTTTTTCATCTTGGAGTGATAGCTTTTCTTTCCTGAATAGTTTAGGGATTTCATATTCTGGAACTTTCTCCGCTTCTGATGGGTCAAAATTCAATCGCTCGAGCACAAATTTTCGAAGTGAATTTCTTACTAAATTTAAGTTAACAAAAGTTTCGCCCCGCTCTTCGAAGGCAACCGGTTGTTTGTAATCATTAGCCATCGGACATTTACCCCTTTCTCATAATAACTATGTTTTCTTTGTGTATTGTGTCAGATACTCTGCCAGCAATATTACTTGGACTATTTCGTAAAGGCATTGCCTTACTTGGTATGTTCCTGATAATCGTCGCCAGATGACAATACCCCAAATTAGTCAGCAACTCAGCTAAGATTATATCTGTAGGCAACCTGATTCCTTTGACAGACCTGTTGCCTATAACAAAGCACAGTACTCCCCTCTTTTTCATCACCTTATCGATTTCAATTAGAGCTTTATTCAAGTCAATATAGAAGCTGAGTACATCTTTAGCCCGGCGTTCGTCCGCTTTCCCTATGACCTTGATTACCTCACTTAAAGTTTCTGAGGGTAACGAGCAATGTAAGGTTGCAACTGAGATTCCGCCAAGAGATTTTTTATCAACATTTTCATATCCTTCAAGTCCTAACCACTGGCTAGAGAGCCTTGAAAATTGACCATAAGCCACTGTAGTGCGACTATCTCCATAAGGTGGAGAGGTTACTACAATATGTATCGGATGTTGAAGAACTTGGGTAAGTTTTGTTGTGTCACCTAGAATAGGTCGAGCCCAGTATGGGTCACGAGCTTCGCTGTAATACTTTTCCATTCCGGCTATGTTAGCCATGGCTTTGTTCTTAAAAAGTTTTATTGGGTCTGGCTCATGGCTTTGTAAGCGCTCATAAGGGTAACGATATAATTTGAATTCAGAACTACGCGAATTCGAGCTTAATCTTACAACTTCGCTAAAAACAACTTGGAAGAATTCTCTCACCTCGGTTGCTTCTATATTGCTTATTATTGTTTTAAGTTTGGCTAGTTGAAAGATGACCATTTCCTTAAACCAGAAACGAATATTGAAAAAATTTGGTTCTTCTATCTCTTCTATTTGTAAGGCATTTAAGTTTTCTAGAATATTCCACAATTGTTTAGTAAGTAGCTTAGGTTCAATAGGTCTCGTCTTAACACGTGCAATCAAAATAGCTAGAGGATTTAGGTCAATCCCGAAAGAGTAACGCTTATTTAGCTTTGCCTCCACTAAAACGCTTCCCGAACCACAAAAGGGGTCAAGTAAAGAATCCCCCTCGTTGCTATACTCCAGTATTAATCTTCGGGCAACTTGGGGGATCATCATAGCTGGATAAGAATGGAACCCATGAGTATACGCTTTGGTAAATTCGCCCCGGTAATCCCAGCTGGAATCTTCAATTTTCTGTTTTATTGCCTTGCTCACTACTGAAATTGTATTTACCACCGTTTCTTGGGGAATCATTTCTTCTCCCTTACCATCTTCAAAAATCTTTCAAACAAGTATTCATTGTCCCTTGGTCCGGGAGAGGCTTCGGAGTGGTACTGGATGGACAGGGTGGGTAGCTCTTTATGTCGCAGACCTTCTACGGTGCCATCGTTTAAATTTATGTGGCTGACTTCTAAACCACCTTTCAAGGTATCAGCGTCTACGGCATAGCCATGGTTCTGAGCGGTAATATGGACTCTGCCGGTGGCAAGGCCACGGACGGGATGATTACCACCCCGGTGACCGAATTTTAGCTTGAAAGTCTTAGCCCCAAAGGCGCGCCCAATAAGTTGGTGTCCCAGGCAAATACCCATAATTGGCTTTTTGGTAATGAGTCCCTTTACTGTTTTTTCCATATAGCTGAGCAAAGCCGGGTCACCAGGACCGGAAGAAAGGACAATACCGTCAGGATTTAAGCTCAAAATTTCGTCGGCTGAGGTGGTACATGGGACAGCAGTTACCTGGCAACCAAGACGGCTCAAGATGCGCAGGATATTATATTTGATACCCAGGTCAACAACCACAACCTGGAAGGTAGCATCCAACTTATCTTTTGAGGAAGCTAATGCCCAGTGGTATGACTCACTGGTGGTAACTTCTTTGACAAAGTCAGTGGAATCATATCGGGGTAATTTCTTAAGTTCCTTCAGGGCTTCTTTTGCTGTCATCTCTGAAGTGACAATGCCCATCATCACTCCTACTGAACGAAGGCGGCGGGTTAAAGCTCGAGTATCAATGCCGCTAATCCCGGGAATGCCATTGGCTAAAAGAAACTCCTGCAAAGTTTTCTGGCTCTGCCAGTGGCTGGGTGCAGGACAATATTCCCGGACAACGAAGCCCCTCACCTGGATTTGTTTTGACTCAAAATCTTCATCATTGATGCCGTAATTGCCAATAAGGGGATAGGTAGCGACTAAAATTTGCCCGGCAAAGGAGGGATCGGTGAGCATCTCCTGGTAGCCGGTCATACTGGTATCGAAGACGACTTCGCCATAGGTAGTAGTCTCAGCACCAAAGGAATAACCTTCGTAGACTGAGCCGTCTTCTAAGGCTAAAATTGTTTTTCTGGTCATTGCTTTATTTCGAGTTTAACTGAGTCGTCTTTATAAACTATCTTGCCACCGAATATGGTTGCCATTATTTTGCCTTTGAACCGGTAACCATCAAAGGGGGTGTTTTTGCCCTTAGAGGCAAAGTTATGGCTGTCAACTATCCATTCTTTTGTGGGGTCAAAAAGGGTAATATCGGCTGGGGCACTTATTTTGAGAGTGCCCAATTCTCTATATTTTGTACCGATAATCTTGGCAGGCTCAGCCGTTAGTTTGGAGATTAAAGTGACCAAGTCAAGTTTGCCGTCAGGTACCAGACTCATCAGGCAACCAAAGGCTGTTTCCAGACCGCTAATACCGAAGGCAGCTATCCCAAACTCGCACATTTTGTCCGTTAAGGTGTGGGGGGCGTGGTCAGTAGCAATGGCATCAATTATACCCAGCTTTACCCCCCTGATTAGGGCATCAATGTCCTTAGAAGTACGCAAGGGTGGATTTACCTTGGCGTTAGTATCGTAGGTGATATTATTCTTTCCCCAGTGCCAGCCCATGACTCTGTCTTCAGTCAAAGTCAGGTGGTGGGGAGTAACTTCAGCAGTAACCAGAATTCCTTTCTCTTTAGCCCGATGGATGAGGTCTACGGAACCTTCGGTGGTGATATGGGCGATATGAAGTCTGGCTTTAGTCAATCGGGCTAAAGCTAAATCCCGAGCCACCATAATTTCTTCAGCGGCTGCTGGTATCCCCTTTAGACCAAGCCGAGTTGCCACCCATCCCTCGTTCATAAGACCACCATTAGTCAAAGCCCTGTCCTCACAGTGATCAATAACCATCAGACCTAAGGCAGAAGCGTAATCAAGGGCGTGGCACATAATGGCTGAATTTACTACCGGTTCTCCATCGTCACTGAAGGCAATAACTCCAGCCTCAGCCAGTTCCGCCATTTCCGTAAGTTCTTCCCCTTTCCTGCCTTTAGTAATACAACCTATGGGCAAGACCCGAACAGTGCCTTGTGTCTCCGCTTTTGCTTTCACATAATCAACGGCAGCCCGGTTATCTAAAGGTGGGTTAGTATTGGACATGCAGCAGATGGTAGTAAAACCACCCCTGGTAGCAGCTCTTGTCCCGGTGGCAATAGTTTCTTTCTCCTCAAAGCCAGGCTCGCGAAGGTGGCAGTGGAGGTCAATAAAACCGGGACAGACTATTAAGCCATTAGCATCAAGAGCATGGAAACCTTCCGGCGGTATTGCCCCCTTGTCTCCGAACCGGGTGATTTTGCCGTCGGTGATGAGCAGGTCACCGATTCTATCTAGTCCTTGACCTGGGTCAAGGATACGTCCACCTTTTATAAGTATTCCCTCGGACATTGCTTACCTTTTACCTCTGGTGATCAAATACAGTAGAGCCATCCGCACCGCCACTCCATTAGTCACTTGCTCTTCAATGACTGATTGGGCGCTGTGGGCGACTTCAGGAGAAATCTCGACATCTTCATTTATAGGACCAGGATGAAGTACCAAGGCATTGGGCTTGGCTAAGGATAGCCGCTTTGAATTCAGTTGATAGAGCTGAATGTATTCTCTTAAGCTGGGTAAAAGCCGACTTTGTTGTCTCTCAAATTGCAGACGCAAGGGCATAATGACATCAGCCTCCTGAAGAGCCGCTTCCAACTTATACTCTTTGCTAATACCAGATAGATGGCAGCGGATAATGAAGTTGTCTAATTCTCGGGGGAGAAGGGTAGGTGGGGCACAGAGCACTACTTTACAGCCCATAATGCTCATCCCCCAGATATTGGAACGAGCTACCCGACTATGAAGAATATCGCCTATAATTACTACTTTTAGCCCGGTTAAGTCTCCAAAATGGCGGCGTAGGGTGTAGAGGTCGAGGAGGGCTTGAGTTGGGTGAGCGTGCCAGCCATCTCCGCCGTTTATTATGCTTATATCCAGGTGTTGAGCCGCCAGATAGGGAGCGCCAGATTGGGAATGACGCAAGACTATAACATCAACTCCCAGAGCCTGGAGGGTGCGGAGGGTATCAAGGAAAGATTCCCCTTTGGTTACACTACTTTTGGGGATATCAAGATTGACGACGTCAGTGCTGAGGTTTTTGGCTGCCAGTTCAAAGGAGGCACGAGTTCGAGTGCTCGGCTCATAGAAAACTGTTGCCACAGTAGTGCCTCGGAGGGTAGGGACTTTCTTTATTTCTCGTCCCAGCACTTCCATCATAGCATCGGTTATTTCAAAAACGAGGTCTATTTCTTCTTTAGTAAAACTGTCCAGGTCAAGGATGTGTTGATGCCGCCAGATACTTATTTGTGGTGGGGGAAAGGTTTCGGGTATTACATTAGGCTTATCCCTTGGTTGTGTTGTTTTCATAGTCTATTCTCCTGTCTATTGAGTATAGCCACCTCGTCTCTGCCGTCTATTTCTTTTATATAGACCTGTATTTCTTCGTAGCGGGAGGTAGGTATATTTTTGCCCGCGTAATCGGCGCGGATAGGGAGTTCACGGTGACCTCGGTCGATGAGCACAACTAATTGAATTGATTTAGGTCGTCCCAGGTCTATGAGGGCATCCATAGCCGCTCGGATACTCCGCCCGGTATAAAGAACATCATCAACCAGGATGACTCTTTTATCGGTAATATTGGCGGGGATATCGGTGCGCTGGACGATTGGCTTGAGGTTTAAAGAGGAGAGGTCATCGCGGTAAAGAGTGATGTCCAGGGCACCTACAGGAATGGTGATACCTTCGACCTCTTGGATGAAGTGGGCTAATCGTTTTGCCAGGGGTACTCCTCGAGTCTGCATACCGACAAAGACGAGTTCGTGAGCCCCCTTATTTCTTTCCACAATTTCGTGGGCAATGCGGACTAAGGCTCGTTGGATGTCTTCCGACGAGAGGATAATTTTCTCAAGCATAAAGAAAACCTCTTACCCCTGAGTGGCAAGAGGTTTTCAGAGGGCAGTGCTCTGATGTGGGTGTAGCTCTATTACAGTTTTGTGCCATATTTCCCCTTGCCAGCCTCGCTGGACTGACTTAAAGGTTTAACCTTTTGGATAGTTTACCACTATTTTTGGGATTGTGCAAGTTTTGGGGAGAATTTAGCCACAAAAATTGTCATGGAGTCATGAATGCCTCAACTGCCATCCAGATTGCCAGTCCTACGAGAATGATAGCTAATATTACCCGGAGAGTCGGCACGCCAGTGCGGAGCGAGATTATAGGTCCTAACTTTTTATAAGTATTCACTAATATACTTAATTTATGAAGCGCGAATAAACAGTATGTCAAGGTCACGGAGATTGTATATTATTTTGGTGCAATCCCGGCTGATATTCTAAGGAATTTTTGAGCTGGAGTTCTGGTAGAGGGATGAAAAATATCTTATAATTCATCAATGGATATATGGAGCAAGACCAGATTAGTGTTCATGTAGCTAAGATTAAAGAAAGTTTAAGTCCTCTTCCTGAGCTGGTAGTCGCGCCTCCTTTTGTTGTTGTTAGCGGTTTGCCGGGGACAGGCAAATCCTTCTTTTGTCGCAAACTGGCTGAAAGAATGCCTTTTCTAATTCTTGAGAGTGATATTCTACGTAAAAGCCTGTTTTCGGCACCAACTTATAGTGCTGAGGAAAGTGCTCAACTATTTTCAGCCTGTCATCTGGTTATTGAAGAGCTCTTGGGGAAGGGAGTCCCCATCATCTTTGATGCTACTAATTTGTCGGAGCGACATCGGGAGCATTTGTATCACATTAGTGATAAGACAGGGGCCAAGCTTATTTTAGTACGCATTGAGGCACCGTCAACTGTGGTTCGCCACCGGCTATTGGCTCGAGAAAGGAAAGCCGACCCTGAAGATAAATCGGATGCTGATTGGGAAGTGTATCAAAGGATGAGGCTTAATGCGGAAAAAATCCGCCGTAATCATTTCGCAGTGGATACTTCGCGGGATATCACGCCAGCTATAGACAAAATAATTCGCGCCATTAAAAGTCGGTGATGCCTAATCTGTTAAAAAATTAGCTCTTAACGGAGAGTAATATGCCTTACGGTTATAATGGCAAGATATTGCGTGTTAATCTATCCACTAATAATATTGAAGTAGACGAGCCGGAAGAGAATTTTTACCGTTGCTACTTTGGTGGTAGGGGTTTTGTCAGTTATTATCTCCTTAAGGAGTTAAAAGCTGGAGTTGAGCCTTTAGGTGAGGGGAACAAATTGGTCTTTGCTGCCGGCGTGGTTACCGGGGCTCCAATAGGGGGGTGTGGACGAAATAGTGTTGGAGCTAAATCTCCTTTAACCAACGGTTACGGCGATAGTGAAGTTGGTGGCTATTGGGGGACTGAACTTAAGCACGCCGGTTATGATGCCATCATAGTAGAAGGTAGGGCGAAGACACCGGTGTATTTGTGGATAAGGGATGGAGTGGTGGAAATAAGGGATGCGACTCATCTCTGGGGCAAAACTACGGCAGAGTGTCAGGAATTCATTCGTCAGGAATTAAAAGACCCAGGTGTACGGACGGCTATTATTGGTCCAGCGGGCGAAAACCAGGTTCGCTTCGCTTGTATTCTTAATGATATTAATCATGCCGCTGGCCGGACAGGTATGGGGGCAGTAATGGGGTCAAAAAATTTAAAAGCAATTGCGGTGAGGGGACATAACCGTCCACCTCTGGCAAACCCGGAAGTGGTTAGTGCTTTAGGTAGGTGGGTGAAGGAAAATATTCATCTTGTCCGTGATCTTCATGACCAAGGGACAGCGGTAGTTCTAACCCGGCTGAACCGAGAAGGCGGACTACCTACACGCAATTTTCAAGAGGGCTCTTTTGAGGGTGCTGGTAAGATTTCTGGCAAAACGATGAGGGAGACTATTCTTGTTGGACGCGGGAGTTGTTATGCCTGCCCCATCCGATGCAAGAGAATTGTATCGGTAGCCGAGCCTTATCAAGTTGACCCTGTCTATGGTGGTCCTGAATATGAAACTCTGGCATCTTTAGGTTCCAACTGTGGTATTGATAACCTTACGGCTATAGCCAAAGCCAACGAATTATGTAATGCCTACGGGATGGACACTATCTCCACTGGAGCCGTAATTGCCTTTGCTTTTGAATGCTTTGAACGGGGTATCCTCAAGAAAAAAGACAGCGATGGTTTGAAGCTTAACTTCGGTAATGCCTCGGCTATGGTGGAACTGGTGACCAAGATTGCCAGGCGGCAGGGGATTGGCGGTTTGTTAGCTGAGGGGGTTGCCAGAGCTGCTTCTCAAATTGGCAAAGGTGCTGAAGAATTTGCTCTTCATGTGAAAGGGCAGGAGATTCCTATGCACGAACCTTGCTATAAGCAAGGAATGGGCTTGGGCTATGCCATCTCACCTACCGGTGCTGACCATAGCCATAATATGCATGATAATCTTTATATGGCGCTAGGGCCTCAACTTGAAGATTTTAAAGCAGTGGGGATACTCGAACCGTTACCGGTGGCTGACCTCAGCCCAGCTAAGGTTCGTATGCTTGTATACTATATTACCTGGTACTATTTTCTTTATTGTCTTGTTTTTTGTCAGTTTGTTCCTTTAACTTGGAATTACCGCCAAATGAAAGAGTTAGTTCGGGCAATCACAGGGTGGAATAGTACAGTTTGGGAGTTAATGAAGGTCGGTGAACGCTGCTTGACTATGACCCGAGCCTTTAATATTCGGGAGGGTTTAGATAAGGATGGTGATTTTCTGCCAAAGCGTTTTTTTACTCCCTTTTCTTCAGGACCATTGCGAGGAGTAATCATTGATAAAAATAAGTTTGAAGAAGCTAAGGGAGTCTTTTATTCAATGATGGGATGGGATAAGAGGAGTTCCGGTTTCAGGTAAATTGCAAGAACTCGGAATTGATTGGGTAGCTGAGTATTTAGGAGGTAAAATTGGAGATTAAAGTAATTTCTGGAGACATTACTGAGATTCAAGCTGATGCTATCATCGTCAATCTTTTTGAAGGAGTAGAGCAGCCTGGTGGTGCTACTGGCGCTGTAGATGAAGCTTTGGATGGGGCAATTGCTTATCTTATTAAGAAGGGAGAAATAAAGGGTAAGTTCCGAGAAATCAGCATTATTCACACTTTAGGCAAGCTTAAGACAGATAAGGTGGCTATCGCTGGCTTAGGGAAGAGGGAAGATTTTACTGTGGATAAAATTCGGGATGTAAGTGCTGAGGTCTGTCGGAAGCTGAGACAATTAAACTGCAAGCGAATAGCCACTATTGTTCATGGTGCCGGTATCGGTGGCATTGAACCTGAAGCCTCAGCCCAGGCAATAGTTGAAGGAAGTCTTCTCGGGCTCTATAACTTTCGCCGACATATAACCAAGAAGCCTGAAGAAGGTGATATTGAAGAAATGCTGATAGTAGAGCGGGATGAAATAAAACTCAGGTCTTTAGAAAAGGGATGCTATAGGGGTAAAGTAATTGCTGAGGCAACAAATTTGGCTCGAGATATGACTAATGAGGCAGCTAATTATATGACCCCTGAAAATATGGCTCAGGTAGCACAGAAATTAGCCACGGAATATGGACTGGAAGTGACAGTATTGGAACGGGAAGAGATGGAGAATATGGGAATGAGAGCTCTCCTTGGGGTAGCCCTAGGTAGTCGCCAACCACCAAAGTTGATAGTCCTCAGTTATAGAGGCGATGAGACATCAAAGAATAGTCTTGGGTTTTTAGGTAAGGGAATAACTTTTGACTCCGGGGGAATTTCTCTTAAATCAGCGGAGGGGTTAGAAGAGATGAAGGGTGACATGGCTGGAGGGGCTGTGGTTATGGCGGCTTTAGCTGCTATTGCCCAATTAAAGCCTAAGATTAATGCGATGGCTGTAGTTCCAGCTACAGAAAATCTACCCGGCGGTAATGCCTTTAAACCGGGGGATATTTTGAAAGCTATGAGTGGTAAGACTATAGAGGTAGTGTCCACTGATGCTGAAGGGCGACTTATTCTGGCTGATGCCCTGTGTTATGCCAAAAAGCAAGGATTGACGCCTTTGGTAGACGTGGCTACTCTGACTGGTGCTTGCCGGGTAGCTCTGGGAGATGTCTGTGCTGGCGTCTTTGGTAATAATCAAGAACTAATCGACAAAATTATTAAAGTTAGCTCTAAAGCTGGTGAATGTCTGTGGCAGATGCCAATGTTTGAGGAGTATAAGGAGCAAATTAAAAGTGAAGTTGCTGACATTAAGAATGTAGGTAGCAAATATGGTGGCGCTATAACCGGGGCTTTATTTTTAGCTGAATTTGTTGAGGATACTCCCTGGGTTCATATTGATATTGCTGGTACTGCCCGGAGTGACAAAGAAAAAGGATATACTGTGAAAGGAGCTACCGGGTTTGGGGTACGGACTCTGGTTAATCTGGCTTTGACTTTAGCTAAAAACAAGGAAGATTAAAGGAGGTATAAAAATCCCCACGACGGATATCGTATAGCCGAAGACTATTGCCTGTAGCAATAAGCTGTCATGGGGTCCCCATTATGGCTTATTGCTGGAGACATACTTAGAAGGTAGAGGCTATCCATAATGGGGCTAAAAAGGGGGTGAATTATGAGACTTAAATGGTTAGGTCATGCTTGCTTCTTGATTGTCTCCAGGGAGGGGGTAAAAATAGTCACTGACCCTTATGAGGTGGGTGGTGGTATTAATTACTCTCCTATTAATGAAACTGCTGATGTGGTGGTAGTGAGCCATGGGCATGGTGACCACAGTAATGTCTCAGCAATAAAAGGTAAGCCAGAGATAGTCAAGGGAAGCGGGAGCAAAAAGGTTAAAGGGATTGAGTTTAGGGGAATTGCCACTTACCATGATGAAGCTAAGGGAAGACAGCGGGGTACTAACACTATTTTCTGTTTTTCTGTGGATGGTATAAAAATATGCCATTTGGGTGATTTAGGTCATGAGCTTACTCCTGAGCAGGCTCTGGAGATTGGTGAGGTGGATGTTTTGCTTCTCCCAGTAGGTGGTTTTTTTACCATTAATGCTGAAACAGCGACTAAAGTTGCGGACAGACTTATCCCCAAAATCATTATTCCTATGCATTTCAAGACACCGAAGTGTGATTATCCTATTGCCGGGGTTGATGATTTCATTGGGGGAAAGAAGAATGTGAAGAAATTGGAAGTAAGCGAGATAGAGTTAACGGCGAAAGATTTACCGACAACCACTGAAATAATAGTTTTAAAACCGGCTTTGTAGGGTGAGTTGACGGGAGTGGTAAAATATATATTCAAAATAGAGATGGAGACAGAGCGTCAACCAAGGAAAAGTAGCTTTTACTGCTATAATTTTAGCTGGGGGTAAGAGTTTACGATTAGGGCGGGACAAAGCCCTGGAGAAAATTGATGGGCAAAGCTTGATTGAGCGAGTTATAGAGCGCCTCTTTCCTATTACTCAGAAATTGATTATAGTTACTGCTCCTGGGCGAGTCGAGCCTCTAACTTCTTTGCTTCAATTAAAGACGAAGGTAACTGTTGACCTTTACCCGGGCAAAGGAGCTCTTGGAGGTATTTATACAGGGCTGACTGAAGCCGATACTTTCTATAGTTTGATTGTGGCTTGTGATATGCCCTTTCTTGACCCTGCCCTTCTGCGTTACTTAGCTACTCTTGCCCCTGGCTTTGATTTAGTTGTCCCCAGGGTCAAGGGTATGGTAGAGCCACTCCATGCTATTTATTCTAAAAATTGTTTGGCTGTTATTGAGCAGTTGTTATCCCGGAACGAGCTCCAAATAGCCAGGCTTTTTAGTCTGGTTAAAACCCGATATGTTGGAGAGATAGAGGTGGGCAGGTTTGACCCGGGATATTTAAGCTTTTTTAATATTAATACTATAGCTGATTTAAAGAGAGTCCGAGTGTTACTAAGGCAGAATAAAGACCATACTTTGGCAAAGGGGTGATAGAAATGATTAGTGTCGATGAAGCTCTGGCAAGAATACTTAATTCGGTAAATGTTCTCGAAGCTGAAACGAAGCCTATTACCCAATGTTTAGGACAGGTCTTGGCTGAGGATATCTATTCTCCCTTTGATATTCCGCCGTTAGATAGTGCAGCTATGGATGGTTATGCAGTTCAGTTCAGCAGTATTGGTGGAGCTACTCCTAAACAACCTAAAGTGCTCAAGGTAATTGGTGAATTAGCTGCTGGCTATATTCAAGATAGGGAAGTGGAACCGGGTACGGCTATCCGCATTATGACCGGAGCTCCTATACCTAAGGGAGCTGATGTTGTGATTAGGTTTGAAGATAGTGATGAAGCTGAGCGAAAAACTATTATGCCCGGGAGTAGGTTAACTGAGATTGGTATTTGTCAAGAGGTGCCAAAAGGTTCGAACATCCGTCGGGCTGGGGAGGATATTAAAAAAGGAGCTTTAATTATGAGTAAAGAAATGGTACTTCGTCCAGCTGGGATTGGAGTATTGGCCTCATTAGGTAAGGCTACTGTCTCGGTCTATCGCCGTCCTGTTGTAGCTATTTTAGCTACGGGTAATGAGTTGGTTGACATTGATCAGCCCCTTCCTCTCGGTAAAATCTATAATAGTAATAGCTACAGTTTGATGGCTCAAGTTATTCATTATGGAGGCATTCCTAAAATGATAGGTATTGCCCCTGATGACTTCGATTTTCTGAGGAAGTCCCTTCGTCAGGCGTTTGACTCTGACTTGGTGATAACATCCGGGGGGGTATCCCGAGGTGATTATGACATGGTCAAAGATGTTTTAGTTAGTGAAGGTAAGATAACTTTCTGGACGGTGCGGATGAAACCAGGAAAGCCATTAGCTTTCGGTTTCTTTGAAGACGAATCGGGGAGAAGAATTCCCCATCTGGGTCTACCCGGGTATCCAGTAAGTGTTATGGTAACCTTTGAGATTTTTGCCCGCCCGGTTATTTTGAAGATGATGGGGAAGAAAAATTTGGCTAAGCCAACAATTAAGGCGGTGATAGAGGACACTGTTAAAAACAGCGATGGTCGTCGTATTTTTGCCAGAGTAGTAGTCACCAAACGAGACGGTCAATATTTTGCCTCTCTTACCAGTCCTCAGGGCTCGGGAATTTTAACTTCCATGGCGCTGGCTAATGGTTTAGCTATTATCCCCGAGGATGTGGAAGCAATCAAGCCCGGTGACGTTGTTGATGTGATGATGCTTGATTGGGGTGACTTTCCAGTGTGAATAAGGAGGCAGATGGTTCCTATTATTTCTATTGTAGGTAGATCTGCGGCTGGGAAAACAAATCTATTAGAGAAACTTGTCCCAGAATTACGAAGTCGTGGTTATCGTATTGCTGTGATAAAGCACATGGGGCAAGACTTTGAATTAGATTATTCAGGGAAAGACAGTTGGCGACTTACGCAAACAGGTGCTGAGGTGGTGGTTTTGAGTTCTGCCCAAAAATTAGCTTTAGTCAAGTTAATAGACCACGATGCTTCTCTGGAGGAACTTTCTTATTTTATTGGTGCCGATTTCGACCTTATTTTAACGGAAGGCTACAGACAGGATAAAGGCTATAAGATTGAAGTCTATCGGGAGGAGCTGGGAGGTGGTCTACTTTGTTCTCCAGAGGGACTTCTGGCAGTAGTCAGTGATAAACCACTGGATATCTCAGTAGCTCAATTTTCTACAAGCGATATTAAGGGGATAGCTGATTTTATTGAGCACAGATTTCTTAGTAAGCGTCAGGGTGATATAGTTCTTTTTGTTAACGATAAGTCCATTCCCCTTAATCCTTTTGTTAAAGAGTTCTTATTCAAGACTTTGCTGGGAATGATGTCGGCTCTTAAGGGTGTTAAAGAAATAAAGAAAATGAATATTTGGCTGAGACAGAGGTCTGAGGGAAAGCAGTGATTTTAGAAGCTTCTAAATTTGTTTTTACACCAGCAAGTCAAGTTTCTCGAGCCCGGCGGGTTTTAATTAAACCCTGTGCCAGTTATCCTTTGCCCTATCCGGTCACTACCAGTTGGGAGACAGTACGATTAGTTATTGAAGGTATCAGGCGGGTAAGTGATGCCGATATTCTTATTCTGGAAGGCACTCCCTGGGGTAATCCTATTTACGAAGTGTATAAAGCCCTTGGCTATGATTATCCGAGAGTGCTGATGCTGGATGTTAAAGATTGCATCTGGGTGGAAGTGGAAAATCCGCTACCGCAACCTTATGCGGTGCCTACTTTTTGGGTACCCAATGTTGTCTTGTCCAGTGACTACCTTATTAGCATTGCCCCCTTTAAAGTCTTCGGTAGGAGTGGGAGTTTCACAGTAAAGAATCTTTTGAGTTTGTTACCAGTAGCTAAATACAGAGGTGAAGCGATGGGTGGTTGGGAAACTCTCTATAAACTGGGAATACATAAAGTGGTAGCTGACCTCTATTTCACTTTACCTTTTGATTTAGGCATCATTGACGCCTGTAAGAAATTTATTGGAATTGACGATACAACACGGGGAGATGTGGAAGACTACGGCAAGATTTTTATTGGTGAGCCTTATGAGGTTGATAAGGAAGCTTCTGAAATAGCTGGGCTGGAAACAGAATATTTGACACTAATTGAAGCTGGCAAAGTCCAGCTCGAAGGTTAGGGTCCATAGGGGTAGGCTGCCTTTTGTTGGTGTTCAGTATCTAATCTCAAAATTAGCAAATGTCCCGGTATAATCTGACCAGATTGTTTCTACCTTTTCAACAACAGCTTCTGGGGGACCTATTTGCAGTTGTTTTACCAAGTTTTCTAATTTTTCTTTATTTCCCTCAGCTCTAACTTCAACCTTGCCATTCGGGAGATTACGAACATAGCCTTTTAAGCCCAGAGCTTTAGCCGACCGAGAAACATAAGCTCGGAAGAAAACACCTTGAACATATCCTTCAACAATAGCTTTAAGAGACGCCATTTCTGGCATTTTGGGCTCCTTGCTTTTAGACAAGTCTAACAGTAACAGGACGCATCCTGTCAAGACGACTCAGTCCGGCTTTATAAGCCATCTCGACTGCTTCCCTAAATTCCTGATGGGACAGAGAGCGTGCCAGTTGGGGCACCTGGAAGGCTTTATAGCAAGGATGGTACTGAGCCATAATGTTTATGTAAGTATTGGGCGAGACCTCTTGGGCTAAGAACCTTACTATTTCTTTGGTACCCGCCAGACCATAGGGCAGAACCAGGTGCCGTACTAGTAATCCCCGAGTAGCTATCCCTTCGTTGTTAATCTGGAGATCGCCTACCTGGCGGTGCATTTCTTTAACTGCTGCTTTATTCACAGAAGAGTAATCTTTGATTCCAGATAACTTCTCGGCGATATCGTCATCCGAGTACTTCATGTCGGGCATGTAAATATCAATAATCCCGTCGAGGAGTCTCAGAGTTTCTATTGAATCATAACCGCCTGAATTGTAAACCAAGGGAAGGCGAAGACCAGATTCTACTGCTATCTGTAAAGCCTCGAGAATCTGGGGTACGACGTGAGTTGGAGACACAAAGTTTATGTTGTGACAGCCCCGGCTTTGGAGAGAAAGCATCATCTTAGCTATTTCTTGTTTGGTTACCTCAACCCCTTCACCTAACTGGCTTATAGAGTAATTTTGGCAAAAAAGGCATCTCAGGTTGCAATTGGTAAAAAAGATAGTGCCCGAGCCATATTTGCCTACCAGAGGCGCTTCTTCACCAAAATGGGGACCGAAACTGGAAACTACTGTTTGGGCTCCAGTGCGGCATTTCCCCTTCTCACCAGCCAAGCGGTTAACACCACAGGAGCGGGGGCAAACCCGACAACTTTCCAGTAGGACTCTTGCGGCTTCTATCCGTTCTGCCAGCTTACCTTTGTGCTGTAATTCTAAATAGGCTGGCATCAATTTCTATTCCTCGGTTGAGGGTGGGGTCTTCTTACCCTTCTTGATTACTTCCACGGTTACTGATGGGGTAATAATAGTCGATGTCGTTTTAATGGTGCCCTTCTTGGGTTTCTTTGGCTCTCTCCATCTGTAGTCTTTGCGTCCCATAAAAACCACCCTCCTTGTTTTCCAGATAAGAGATTGTCTACGGTAAGTTTATCAAAGGGGCAGCCCTTGTGTAAAGCGACGCTCCTGAGGTTATATCTGAGGATTAAGCTTCTCCCAGGCTGAGCGAGCCGCTTCCATCTCGGCAGTTTGCTTACTTTTGCCTGAGCCTTTCCCCAATCTTTTACCCCCGATGGTAACCTCAACAGTAAAGCTCTTAGCGTGGTCTGGTCCAGTAGTTTTTATGAGATGGTAAATTGGAGTTTGATGGTATTCAGCTTGGGCATATTCCTGGAGAAGAGTTTTATAGTTAGGTGTCACACCCCCCTCTTTTATTCTTGAAAGGTATGGGTTCAGTAGCTTTAGAATGAAGTCTTTAGCTGAAACTAAACCCTGGTCAAGGAAAATAGCTCCAATTATTGCTTCAAGGGCATTAGCCAGATTTGCCTGTTTTTCTCTTCCCCCGCTCATTTCTTCACCTCGTCCCAGATAAAGATAGCTTCCCAGCTTCAACGTGGATGCCAGGTGGGTTAGAGTTTCTTGACAGATTAGTGAAGCTCGGCTCTCGGTTAATTCGCCTTCGGAGAGATGAGGCAACTCGTGAAACAATCTTTCTGTAACTACAAAGTTCAATAGAGCGTCTCCTAAAAACTCGAGGCGTTCATTGGAAAGGAGATGAAAGCCAGGGTTCTCATTAACAAAGGAGCGATGGACAAGAGCTTGCTCGAGCAGATCTATATTAATGAAAAAAATTCCCAAAGTTTCCTGTAAAGCTTGAAGGTCGGGCATCCTGCCAGTTAGTATAGCAAACAAGTTTATTAGTAGGGAAGGGGGCTTCTTGTCGCTAATATTTAGGCTTTGCTATAATAGCATTGCTGGGGAATCGTCTAGCGGTAGGACAGCGGACTCTGGATCCGTTAGGCCAGGTTCGAATCCTGGTTCCCCAGCCATGAAGGCGTCCCTATACGCTGCTAAAATTCTCGCTTAATGCCTTGAGATACTCATTCCTTCCTTTCCATGTAGCCCGGTTTCCCCTCCTTTGAGAGTGGTGACCAGGGGTATACCTTAACTAATTTCGGTTACTTTTTATGTGATTTAACAAATATTCCTTTGGTGACATATTAGATGGTTTAAATCGTTGTCTTGACAAATTTACTAAATAGTGCTATTCTTTAAATTTATCTATGCTTTTTTAAAGCTTTCAGTCAATTTTTTTTACCCATCCTCTTTATTATTCCTAAGCATAAGCTTCAAATATTGGGATTATTTTTGTCTGTCAGCAAAAGGGAGGAATTAAGTCTATGTCCATTTCATTAATGCCTGAAAGGGAAGAAGTTATTTTAACGACGAGGAAATCCTTTGCCAGGCTTCCGCAGGTTTTACTGGTGCCTAATTTGCTCCAAGTTCAACTCGATTCTTTTCGTTTGTTTCAGGAGGAGGGGCTGAAGGAGCTTTTTCAAGAAATCTCTCCTATCCAGGACTTTACTGGTAGCCGCTTGGAATTACATTTTGTAGGCTACGAATTCCGGCAACCTCAATTCACCCAAGAACAATGCCGACAGCGAGACATGACCTATTCCGCCCCTCTTTATGTTAAGGTTCAGTTGGAAGTTAAAGAAACCGGTAAAATTACGGAGCAAGAAATATTTTTTGGGGATTTTCCCCTCATGACAGAAAGAGGCACTTTTATCATCAGTGGTGCCGAGCGGGTGGTAGTTAGCCAACTTATTCGTTCTCCTGGTGTCTACTTTACCTTGCAAGAGGAGCCGGCAAGTGGTCGGGAGGTCTGTTTGGCAAAGCTGATACCTGAGCATGGCGCTTGGCTTGAGTTTGAAACATCCAGCAGGGATGTAATTTCAGCTAAAGTAGACGGGAAACGAAAAATCCCGATTACCACTCTTCTGCGTGCCATAGAGTATGAAACAGATGAGGAGTTGTTGCAACTTTTTCAGGACGTAGATACCTCTCCGGAGCACCGTTTTATTCAGGCAACTATAGATCGGGAACCTCTTGTTCATACCAAAGAAGAAGCTTTACTTGATATTTACCGCCGCTTGCGTCCTGGCGAACTTCCTAACCTGGCGAATGCCCAAACCCTACTTAATAACCTTTTCTTTAATCCTCGGCGTTACGATTTAGGTAGAGTCGGGCGTTATAAACTTAATAAAAGATTAGATGTTAACATTTCTTTAACACAGCGCATCCTGACGCCTCAAGATTTTGTCCAGATAGTGCGCCACATTGTTTTAGTCAATAATGGTGTCAAGCCACCTGATGATATTGACCACCTTGGTAATCGGCGAGTTCGTACCGTGGGGCACCTTATACAAAATCAGTTTCGTGTTGGACTATTACGCTTGGAGCGGGCAATAAAAGAGCACATGAGTATTATTAGTACAGAAGTGGCTACTCCATCAGTTTTAATTAGTGTCCGGCCTCTTCTGGCGGCACTGAGGGAGTTTTTTGGTGGTTCACAGCTATCCCAATTTATGGATCAGACCAATCCCCTGGCTGAGTTAACTCATAAGAGGCGCTTATCAGCAATGGGACCTGGGGGACTTTCTCGAGAACGGGCTGGTTTTGATGTTCGAGATGTGCACTATTCTCACTATGGTAGAATTTGCCCCATAGAAACTCCAGAAGGACCAAACATCGGACTCATCAGTTCTTTAGCTACTTATGCCTTAATCAACGAGTATGGTTTTATAGAAACACCTTATCGTAAGGTAATCCACGAGGTACCTAATAAATTTGAGCAACTTTCGGGAAGGACTCTTAACGAGGATATTTTGGATACCAATGGGACCGTGGTTGCTTTGAGGGGAACATTTATTACTGAGGAGATTGCGCAGAAGTTAGCTTCTTTACCTCCTAAAGGCATGAGGGTTGTTCCTTTTGTTTCTGACCAGATTGTTTACCTCTCGGCAGACAAAGAAGAGGAATATGTTGTTGCCCAGGCTAATGCCCTTTTTAGCCCAAGAAATGAATTTATGGAAGATAGGATAGAGGTTAGAAAAGGAAGTAAATATTTTACTGAAGTAGCTGGCAAAATCGATTTTGTGGATGTGGCGCCTAAGCAGATCTTTAGTGTTGCTGCCTCTCTTATCCCTTTCCTTGAGCATGATGATGCTAATCGAGCCTTGATGGGTTCTAACATGCAACGACAGGCTGTTCCTTTAGTTTGTCCTGAGGCACCCTTGATAGCTACAGGCATGGAGCAGGAAGTAGCTAAGTATAGTGGACAAGTGGTTTTTGCTCGTGAGGCAGGTATTGTCGCCTCGGTTACCAGTTCAGAAATTGTGGTCAGGGAAGATATAGGGGAACAGCGTGTTTATCCGCTGGTAAAGTTCGTTCGAACCAATCAGGGTACTTGCATCAATCAGCGACCTGTTGTAAACAAAGGTGATAGAGTGGTAAAAGGGCAGGTTCTTGCTGATAGTTCAGCAACCGATAAGGGCGAACTTGCTTTAGGTCAAAATATTCTTTGTGGCTTTATGAGCTGGCGAGGCTATAACTTTGAAGACGCCATCATTATCAGTGAGAAACTGTTGAAGGACGATAGGTTTACTTCTATTCATATTGAGAAACATGAAATAGAGGCTCGGGACACCAAATTGGGGAAGGAAGAAATTACCCGAGACATACCTAATGTAGGCGAAGAAAGTCTAAGGGATCTTGATGAATCTGGGATTATTCGTATTGGGGCTGAGGTTGGTCCTGGAGATATCTTGGTTGGCAAGATTACTCCTAAGGGTGAAACTGAACTAACACCGGAAGAGAAGTTACTCCGAGCCATTTTTGGAGAAAAAGCTCGTGAAGTTAAGGATAGTTCTCTCAGAGTACCCCATGGGGAGTGGGGGAAAGTGATTGATGTTAAAGCTTTCTCCCGAGATAATCATGACGAGCTACCTGCAGGTGTAAATCAACTGGTGAGAGTATGGATTGCCCAAAAGCGAAAAATCTCCGTTGGAGACAAGATGGCAGGGAGACATGGTAATAAAGGTGTGGTGGGTCGTATTCTTCCGGAAGAAGACATGCCTTTCCTGCCGAATGGGAGACCTGTGGAAATTATTCTCAACCCAATAGGGGTACCATCGCGTATGAATATTGGTCAAGTTCTGGAAACTCATTTAGGCTGGGTAGCCAAGACATTAGGCTGGGCAGTCTTAAATCCTATTTTTGATGGTGCTGGTGATTCAGTTATTGAAGATGGACTGGCTCGGGTGTGGCTAATCCAGCAGGCAAATAACACCAATATTGGAGACAATGGACACTCGCCCCTTGACATTTTAGAGCAAACTAAGAGATGGCTCAATGAGCGTGGCTATAATGGGCAACGAATATTTGACGATAATTATCCTGGTGAAGCTAAGAGAGCCTGCCTCCGTCTCTGGCTTGAAGGGTTGGGCATAGGCACAAATGATGTTTCTAATGACGAAGTGGAGAAGATGATAAAGCAACTCCATCTGGAACGAGGATATTCCCCCCCGATTTTTGGCAAAGTCAGCCTGAGGGATGGGCAGACCGGTGAACCTTTCGATCAACCAATAACGGTGGGCTATATTTATATGATGAAACTCATTCACCTTGTTGAGGATAAGGTTCATGCCCGTTCTACGGGACCTTATTCTCTAATTACCCAGCAGCCATTAGGAGGAAAAGCTCAGTTCGGAGGTCAACGCTTTGGTGAGATGGAGGTGTGGGCTTTGGAGGCCTACGGTGCTGCTCACATACTTCAAGAACTGCTCACTGTGAAGTCAGACGATGTCACTGGCAGGGGAAAAACTTATGAAGCAATTGTTAAAGGTGAAGATATACTCCAACCGGGTGTTCCTGAATCTTTTAAGGTCTTATTTATGGAACTACGAAGTTTGGGATTATCTGTCGAACTTCTTAATGAAGAGGAAGAGAAAATAAGCTTTCTTGAAGAGGGAAAGCCTGAAAGGAAAGTTAGACTCTAAGTTTGAAATGAGAGGAAAAAATGGCTGAAATTGATAATTTTGATGCTGTCCGTATTTCCTTAGCTTCACCAGAACAGATTCGAAGTTGGTCCTACGGTGAAGTAACTAAACCGGAGACAATTAATTATCGTACTCTGAAGCCGGAAAAGGATGGGCTGTTTTGTGAGAGAATCTTTGGACCAACTAAAGATTATGAGTGTTATTGTGGCAAATATAAAAAACAACGCTACCGCGGCGTTAGGTGCGATAAATGTGGGGTTGTGGTGGAACCATCTAAAGTGCGTCGGGTGCGCATGGGACATATTGAGTTGGCTGCCCCGGTAGCCCATGTCTGGTTTGCCAAGGGTGTGCCGAGCAGATTGGCTTTACTTCTTGACCTTTCCCCCCGAAGCTTAGAGCGCGTCCTTTACTTTGCTCAATATGTTGTGATTTCAGTGGACAAATCAGCTTGCCAAGAGGAGATCCGCCGACTCAGGCAGGAATTTTCTAAATGGCTGGCTGAGCGGGAAGAAATGGTCCAAAGTGAAATTGAAGAAATAGAAGCAAAAGCAGAATCGGCCCAAGAAGCTGCGGAGAGAGTGGACTATGTACGTCAAAAATTTGCTGAAGTAAAAGTACAACAGGAAGAGAAACTGCAAAAGGAAATAGAAGAGATAGAATCTCTCGAACCTCTCCGGCTTCTCTCCGAAAGCCAATATCAGGAATTTAAGGAAAAGTATGGTGATATCTTTAAAGCTGGCATCGGAGCTGAAGCTATCCTTGAGATTCTCAAAAGTATTAATCTTGATGATTTACGTCAGCATCTTTTTAAAGAGGTCTCTTCTACTTCGGGACAGCGACGCAAAAGAGCGAGCAAGCGGCTACGGGTAGTCGAGGCTTTCCGGCGTAGCGGTAATAAGCCGGAGTGGATGATAATAACTGTACTTCCAGTACTGCCCCCAGAATTACGACCTATAGTCCAGTTAGACGGAGGTCGCTTTGCTACCAGTGACCTTAACGATCTTTACCGAAGGGTGATCAACCGTAACAATCGTCTCCGGCGGCTCATTGAGCTTGGGGCGCCTGACATTATTATTCGCAATGAGAAACGTATGCTTCAAGAGGCTGTTGATTCTCTGATTGATAATGGTCGGCGCGGTCGAGCTCTTGTTGGCGCTGGGAGGCATAGGTTGAAATCACTTTCGGAAATGCTCAGAGGAAAACAAGGACGCTTCCGTCAGAATCTTCTTGGTAAACGCGTCGATTACAGTGGTCGTTCTGTCATCGTTGTTGGACCTGAGCTTAAGCTTCACCAGTGTGGCTTACCCAAGCGCATGGCTTTGGAACTCTTTAAACCCTTCCTGATCCGTCGACTTGTCCAGGAGGGGTACGCTCCCAATATCAAGAGCGGCCGAAGGCAAGTAGAGAGAGCCAGACCGGAAGTTTGGAGTTTACTTGAAGGGATAGTAAAAGAGCATCTTGTTTTACTTAATCGGGCTCCAACTCTTCACCGTTTAGGTATTCAAGCCTTTGAGCCTGTGCTTGTCGATGGCAGTGCTATCCAGATTCACCCCCTTGTTTGCGCTGCTTTTAACGCTGATTTTGATGGCGATCAAATGGCAGTCCATGTCCCTCTCTCAAGAGCTGCGATAAGGGAAGCGAGGGAGCAAATGTTCAGCGTTCATAATATGCTGTTACCAAGTAGCGGTGAACCAATAATGGTGCCTACCTTGGATATGGTGCTTGGTTGCTATTACCTTACTAATATCAGACCTGGAGCCAAGGGAGAGGGAATGAAGTTTGGCAGTTTTAGAGAAGTTAAATTAGCTTATGGCCTTGGTATTATTGAATTGGGTGCTGAGATCGAAGTTAAGGATGAAATAACTAAGGGACAAAGAATAAAGACTAATGTCGGTCGGATTTTATTTAATGAATGCTTGCCACCACAGCTCCGATCTTATGACAAGTTAGTAGATAAAACTACTTTGAAGCGTCTGGTATCGGATTGCCATCGCTTACTGAATGATGAGGCAACTGCTAAAGTTCTGGATGATCTTAAACAGTTAGGCTTTGAGTATGCTACCAAGTCTGGAACCACTATTGCTATAAAAGACATTGATGGACCACAGGAGAAAGCTAAAATTCTGGAAGAAGCTGATGAGGAGATTGCACTTATTGATAGTCAGTTCAATAGGGGCTTGATCACTGAAGACGAACGCTATCATAATGCTGTTCAAGTGTGGATGGAAGCTACTGAAAAGATCACTGATATCCTGTCTCGCTCCCTGGATCGGCATGGAGGCATCTATATGATGGCGACCTCTGGAGCGAAAGGTAATATCTCCCAGATCAGACAGATGGCTGGCATACGAGGATTGATGACTGACCCTTCTGGAAGAATAATTGACTTTCCTATAAAGTCGAGCTTTCGTGAGGGACTTACTGTAATGGAGTATTTTATTTCCACTCATGGTGCTCGTAAGGGGTTAGCTGATACTGCCTTAAGAACCTCGGACAGTGGTTACCTTACACGACGTCTTGTTGATATAGCTCAAAATGTGCTTGTATCCGAAAAAGACTGCGGTACTACCGAAGGTATCTGGCTGATGCCAGAAACGGAACGCGGAATCCTACCTCCCTTTGCCGAACGTGTTATTGGGAGGATGGCGGCGGCTGATGTTGCTGATCCTAATACTGGTAAAATCTTTGTATGCAGAAATGAAGAGATTGATGAGCAGAAAGTTGCCCAGATTATCAGTGCTGGTATAAATCGAGTCTATGTGAGGTCACCTCTTGGTTGTCACTCCCGCTACGGTGTTTGTCAGTATTGCTACGGACGTGATCTGGCACGCCGCGAATTGGTAGAAATTGGTACAGCCGTCGGCATTATTGCTGCCCAAAGCATTGGTGAACCTGGCACTCAACTTACGATGCGTACTTTTCATACGGGTGGTGTTGTTGGTGTTGACATTACCAGTGGTTTACCTCGGGTAGAGGAATTATTCGAAGCCAGAAGCCCGAAGGGGCAGACTATCCTCTCTGAAATTAATGGGGTAGTCGAAGTAATTGAGACTGAGGAGGAGCGTAAAATTAAAGTAGTTAGCTCGGAATTTTATCTTGATGGATATCCCTTATCGTCAGACTTTGAAGTGCTGGTAAGCAATGGACAGTGGGTGGACGCTGGTACCATTTTGGCTCAGCCAATTTCTCTTTACTCAACTGAAGAGGCTGTTCAAAGCCAGCTTCCAGCGGTTAGGGCAGCGCCACCTATATTAGCCAGAGTTACCGGTCGAGTCAGTGTTGAGGATAATCGTCTTTATATCCGTTATGAGGAAAGAGATGAGCGGGAATATATAATTCCACCCACAGCTCGCCTTAGAGTTAAATCAGGGAGCAGGGTAAAAGCTGGTGAACAACTTACTGACGGAATTAAAGCTCCCCAGGATGTCCTTCGCATCTTGGGTAGAGAGGCGGTGCAACAATATTTGGTAGAAGAAATTCAGAAGGTCTATTATTCTCAAGGAGTAAGCATTAATGATAAACATGTTGAAGTTATCATCCGCCGTATGTTAAGCCAGGTTCGTGTCGAGTCCTCGGGTGATACAGAACTCCTACCAGGGGAATTAGTCGACCGATTTGATTATGAGAACATAAATGCTAAAGTTTTGGCGGAAGGGGGTGAACCAGCGACTGCCCAACCTATTCTTTTGGGCATTACCAGAGCTTCTCTGAATACAGATAGCTGGTTAGCTGCTGCCTCTTTCCAGGAAACTACCAGAGTGCTTACCGAGGCAGCTATCTGGGGCAAAATAGATAAGCTTCGTGGTCTCAAAGAAAATGTAATTATTGGCAGCCTCATCCCGGCTTAGGCTTTAACTGAGGAAGTTACCTCAGTATTTTCCCAATTGATGACTGGTACATCAACAGAGGAAAGTTTGCTTTCATAAGCAGTTTTCTCTTTTGGAGTTGATTATTCCCTGGGACTATGGAAAGCAGAGCAAAGACACGAATTGTATCAGGTAAACTTGATACTGAAGATTTTCCATTAGATACTAATCTTCGCCCAAAACGTCTTTCTGTTTTTGTAGGTCAAGAGAAGATTAAGGACAACCTCAAGATAGCCATTGCTGCTGCTCAAAAACGTAGTGAGCCATTAGACCATATTCTTCTATATGGACCACCTGGCTTAGGGAAAACTACTTTAGCTTATATTATCGCTGCTGAAATGGGAGTCAATATCAAGATAACATCAGGACCAGCAATAGAGCGTCCCGGAGATTTAGCAGCTCTACTAACTAATCTCCAGAAGGAAGATGTGCTTTTTATCGATGAAGTCCATCGTTTAAGCCACCCGGTGGAAGAAGTTCTTTATCCAGCAATGGAGGATTTTGCCCTTGATATAATTCTTGGCAAAGGTCCTGGGGCAAGGAGTCTGCGGTTAAGCTTACCTCGCTTCACCCTAATCGGGGCTACCACCCGATTTGCCCTCCTGAGTCCTCCTCTGCGAGACAGATTTGGTGCCGTGTACCGTCTTGATTTTTATGGGGAACCGGCTATAGAAGCAATTCTTAAGCGTTCGTCTAATATACTGAAAGTTGGTATTGATAATGCTGGTCTGAGTCAGATTGCTCGCCGTTCTCGGGGTACACCTCGGGTAGCAAACCGCCTTCTTAAACGGGTTCGAGATTATGCTCAGGTTATGGCAAACGGAGTAATTACTGAGTCAGTGGCTTTAGAAGCACTGGCTAAACTTGAAATAGATACCCTTGGGTTGGATGAGGTTGACCATAAAATTCTCTGTACTTTGATTGGGAAATTTGATGCTGGTCCAGTGGGGCTGGACACTATTGCTGCCGTAATTAATGAAGAAGCAGACACTATTATGGATGTGTATGAGCCCTATCTTCTTCAGCTTGGCTTTTTGGAACGAACACCTCGGGGCAGGATAGCTACTCGTTTGGCTTGCGAGCACTTGGGTTTGCCTTACAAGAAAGGGCAAGCTCAACCAACTTTATGGTGAGAGTCTATTGGCTTTGTTACTTCTTCACACTTGCTGTGTTCACTGTGTTGCTTATACTGTTGGTTACTGGCGGGGCCAAGGATTTGAGGTTACTTTACTCTGGTATAATCCAAATATTCACCCTTATCTTGAACACCAGCGCCGTCTTGAAGCTCTAATTACCTTTTCCAGGAGCAAAAGTCTACTTATCATCGCTGACCAAAGTTATGATCCGGTTAAATTCTTCCAAGCTATTGCTGGATATGAAGCTGAGCGTTGTCAGAAGTGCTTCCACCTTCGTTTGCTAAGAGCAGCCAAAATAGCTAAGGAGAAAAGTTTTGCTGTCTTCACTACGACCCTACTTATCAGTCCCCACCAGAAGCACCAACTTCTTAAGGAAATTGGGGAGATAGTAGCTAAAGAAACAGGAATAACCTTTCTTTATCACGACCTCAGGCGGTATTATAGTGAGAGCCGTCATCAAACTAAGGTACTGAATCTATACCGTCAGCAATACTGCGGGTGCCTGTATAGTGAGTGGGAAAGATACTCTAAGGCTGGAAGGAAATAAGCTCCGGAAAAACGTTCTCATCTTTCCCCTCGTTTTTCTCTTTACTTTCTTAACTCTTCCCATAAGTTGCATTGAGGCACCTGCCACTGCCAAAGTCATTAAGGTTATTGATGGTGACACTATTGTCGTAGCTGGAGGTTACAAAGTTCGCTATATTGGTATTAATGCTCCTGAAAAAGGTGAAGCCTATTACTTAGAAGCTTACCAGGCTAATCAAAGATTAGTGGTGGGCAAGAAAGTCAGACTGGAAAAGGATATATCAGACAGGGATAAACATGGGAGGTTACTCCGCTATGTTTATGTTGATAATATTTTTGTTAATGCTGAATTGGTAAGACAAGGCTATGCTCGGGCTCGTTCCTACCCACCGGACATAAAGTACCAGAGTTATCTCGAAGCTGCCGAAAAGGAAGCACAACAAGAGAGAAAAGGAATATGGGAACGAAAATGACTACTTTCAATTCCCAATCCTTTCCTCAATCCATCTCCGGATTTCCTTCACATCCACAGTCCTGCCTGTAGAGACCTTTATCCCATCAGGTTTGATTGTCAACCGATGGGGGTTCAGATTGGTGCTCCAATTGTGGAATGCTCATTACAGATTGGAGCTGCTTTTTAGAAAGCAGCTCCAATCCTGTGGTCTATTACCCCCTTTGTCTTTCTTCAGGGGGATGGTGCCGGTTTTTTTAGAGGGTTTAGGAGCCCATGGGAAGTGTCCTTTGCCCCACCTTAAGCCTTTGTAAAAGTTTAGACCCGGTCCCATTAAACCAAAGCCAGGACCCAAAAATTCTGGTCTTTGTTCCCACCACTCTTTAATCTGCTTAGCCTGTTCTTCGGTAAGGTGACCTTGTTCAACGAGTTTATCTAAGCGAGCCTGGAAACGTTCCGCCGCCAGTTCTTTCTGGGCTTGGGTGAAAGCATCAAGGAGTTGTTGCTCCTCAATACCCAAGATTTCAGCCACTCTGGCGAATAATTTTTTGGCGACAGGGGTTGGGGGATTTTCTTTGACCGGTTCTTGAGCCAGGGCTGTTCCTATGGTGGCTGAGACCAAAAGCACCGCCAGGCTTAAGGCAACTAATAGAGTAGCCTTTTTAGACACTACCCTCATTTAATTCTCCTTCCTATGGTGATTTTATCTAATAGACAAAACGAAGAAGAACGAAAAAGGTTTATGCCGGTTACAAAAAAGGGGGCTTTTGCGGGAAATCTATTAAAAGTTAAGATTAAATGCGGTAGTAACTACTTGTTCCCGTTTCGTATTAGTTTAGTCTTTTCTAAGACTGCTGGACTTAGGAGGAGAAAGGTAGATAGTAAAGCAAGTACCATCCATAGCCAGAAGCCAATGCCTCCATGGCTGACTATGGCGACAAGTGTCAAGACTAAGAGCTCTGGGGTCAATAAAGCTCCGGCTTTAGCCCAGCGTTGTCCAACACGAATGAAAGTAGCTACAGCTAAAGCAAGAATTAAGAAACTAAAGGCAATCCATGACGCCTTGTCCTGTAGCTGTCTATTAACACTGTCGAAGCTGTTATCTGTGCCTAAGACTAAGGCCCAGCCTAATAAAATTGGAGCCGGTAATAGCATTACTGAGGCATGTAGCCAATCCTGGCTTATTGTTTCTTTAGCTACAGAAATTAAAACGAACAAAGCTAATGGTATATAAACAACGGCAGCGAGCCAGAACCAAGCCCCGGGCAAATAAATGAGCATGATGCCAGCAACTATTACCGGGATGAAATAATAACCAAGCCAGGGAAATAGCCAAGCCGGCTTGCCATGCCACCAGCCATAAATGACAACACCAATAACCGCAACCAAAATGAAGGACAATAGGGTAGTGTTGTGCCAGGCGCGTAAGGCGAACAATGAGGCGACAATAAAGTGAGGTAAAGCAGCTAAGAAGGCTTGACGCCAGGTTCCTTGACTATAAACTTCATAAATCTGGCGGGCGATAATTTGGGGGGAGCCTAAACAGCTAACCGCTACCTCAGTCGCCGCTTCTTCAGAAAATCCAGAATCTTTTAATTCTTGGCTCCTGTCTTCAAGGTGTGTATGAAGTTCCCGGAGCATATCTTCCTTCACTACCGGGTCGAGCCTTGAAAACCTTTTGAAGTCGTCTAAGTAATTATTTAGGTTTGTTGCCACACAGACCTCATCTGGCAATTACTGGCTGAATAACTGAATTCACTGCTGCCGAGAAGTTTTGCCAGGTAGCCAATCTCTCGGCTAAAACTTGCTTTCCCTTCTCGGTTATGAAGTAATACCGTCTTTGTTGCCCGGCGGGTAAGGTTTGCCACTTACCATAAAGAAACCCAGCCCTTTCTAATCGGTGGAGAGCTGGATATAGAGTCCCTTCTTTGAACTGGAAATAGCCATTACTTCTTTTTTCTAATTCCTTTATTATTTGGTATCCATACATTGGGGTTTGATTAATCAAGGAGAGGAGTAAAGCATCAGTACTGCCCTTCAGTAATTCTCGTCCGTAATTCATATTTCATACCTCACTCATTTTGTGATTAACTTTAAGATAGCACTCAGGCTTTTTCTCGTCAACTTCTCAGAGCTGTCCGGGTCCTGGCACAACTCGCCCAATATTCAGACTTTTGCCGTCGGTTCTAATATTATCCAGGCATCTACGGCTAAAGCCCTATCCTTGTAGGCAAATATGGGGTTAAGGTCAAGTTCCTTTATCTGAGGATTTTTCTCTATAAACTGGGAAACTTTGACTATAAGCTCTTCCAGGAAAGGAATATTAGCCGGTTCCTGTCCGCGGTAGCCCTCCAATAAAGGATAACCCTTTATCTCTTTAATCATCTCTTTGGCATCCCTTTTAGTCACGGGTACTAAACGGAAGGAAACATCCTTGAGAACTTCCACCAATATACCACTAAGACCAAACATCAGGACAGTTCCGAACTGGGGGTCTTTGTCCATACCGATAATTACTTCCACTCCGGGACGAGCCATTTTTTGTGCCGAGATTCCATCAATTTTAACTTTGGGATACTTTTGTCTTACAGATAACAGGATTTCGCGATAAGCTCTGCCTACCTGGGCGCTATTTTTAAGGTCTAACTTAACCCCTCCAGCGTCACTCTTATGGATAACATCAGGGGAGACTATCTTTAAGACAACGGGGAAGCCTATTTGCCGACTCAAAGAGATGGCTTCCTTTTTACTCCGGGCAAGTTTAGTTTCAATAACGGGTATTCCAGCTTCTTGGAGAAGTTCTTTAGCTTCTACTTGTGTAAGCTGGGTCCTTCCTCTTTTTAGTATGGCTGATTGTCGTCATTTCAGAACCTCGATTCTTAAGTTAACAATGAATTTGGATAAACTCTGGGTATTTTAATTTATTTTCCGTAGAAGGAAAGGTATTAATCCTAGAGAGCGTTTAGCAACATAACCCGTCATTGCGAGCCGAAGGAATACCCCACAAAATCTATGATTTTATGGTGACCCTGGGTGTAGGAGGCGTGGCAATCTGTTGGGATTGCTTCGGGGCTAATGCCCCTCGCAATGACAGAACGGGGCTGATAAACACTTTAGCTATCTCTTATTGAAAGAGCAATTTGGAGGTGTTATGATGCTTAGGAGAGGTTTCTCACCTTAGAACATGAAGAAGGCTTTTTGTGTCTGGAAGGATGTATACCTGGTGGGCAGTGCTGAAATATCCCACCCTTATGATTGTTGTGTCTACTTGATTGATGCCGGGGAATTGATTCTAATTGATGCTGGTGCTGGGGAGAGCTTTGATAAACTGGTAGATAATATTAGTTGGTTAGGGTTTGCCCCGGAGGACCTTCATTCCATAATTGTTACCCATGCCCATATTGACCACATGGGTGGCCTGGCTCCTTTTCAACAAAGATACGGCGTTAGCATAATTGCCCATACATTGGATGCCCCTGCTATTGAATCAGGAGTGGGAATCGGTACTGAGTTTTACGGAGTTTCCTATGTGCCTTGTCGGGTTGACTTAAAACTTGATACTGACAGCAGCTTAAAGTTCAGTAAATATGAAATTAAGGTGGTTCATATCCCGGGACACACGACCGGAAGCATTGCAGTATATTTAGATATGGAGAAAAGAGTTCTTTTCGGGCAGGATATTCACGGTCCTTATTATGTGGCTTTGGGGGCTAATCCCAAGCAAGCCATTATCTCTCTGGAAAAGCTCATTAATCTTGGTGCTGATATCTTGTGTGAGGGGCACTTTGGTATTTATCAACCTGCCAGTGAAGTTAAAAGGTATATAGAAGGTTATAGGTCTCAACTCCGGTCAACGACCCGGAGATAGATTACTCTAACCGTGAGCTATTTTGGTCTTTTTCGGCATTTTTCAGCAGTAATGATAGCCTCAATCTGGCTGATGGTGTGGTCTAATCTGTCTTTATGATTAATGACAACGTAATCGAAGAGAGGTAAACTTTTTATTTCCTCTCGAGCCGTCTTCAACCGTCGGTCAAAGTCAGCTTCGGATAAACTATGTCTCTGTTTCAGGCGCCGGACTAACTCAGTCTCAGAAGGCGGCATAAGGAAAATAGCTACAGCTTCGGGATAAAGACGCTTTAGAGTAGCTGCCCCCTGTACATCAACTTTTACCATTACATCTTGCCCCCTTTCAAGGGCCGGTTCTATTTCTCGTTTAGGGACACCGTAATAATTTCCATAGACCTCTGCCCATTCCAGAAGCTGCTTTCGGGTAACTTTTTGCTTGAATTCTTCCGCGGTGATGAAGTGATAGTCAATTCCGTTCTGTTCGGTAGGTCGTGCCGAACGGGTAGTAATAGTAGTCGCGCAATGAAGGAGGTGTCCTGATTGTTTCATCTGAGAAAAGACAGCGTCTTTGCCTACACCGGAAGGTCCTGACAATATTATGAGGAGAGGTTTGGGTTCATTAACAAAAGGCGATAGTTTGTCTGGCGAATTTTTCACGGGGGTATTATAACATTGTGGCAATTCATAGGAGAACTTTGTAGTTTACCCTCACCTTATTCCTCTCCCTTGAAGGGGGAGGGTAGGTGAGGGTTTCTGGGGTTTATTTATAGAAGGCTAAGGCTAAAGTGCCACGACCAGTAGCATAGCCCATGATGGGGCTGAAGTTGGTAATAAAAAGCTCGGTGCAGTTAAACTCGGCAGCAACTCTGTCTTTGAGTTTTTGAGCTTCTTCTAAGACATCGGCAAGCATCACAGCTACATGGATTGGCTCTGAAGTGCCCATATATTCTTTCATTAACTGAAGTATTTTTCAATGCCCTTCTCTTTGGTTCTGGCTGGTGGCAGTGACAAAGTGAATCAACCCATTCTTGGCGGTTAGAATTGGTTTAATGGAAAGAAAAGAGCCTATCTGGGAGGCAATCTTGGGTATCCGCCCCGTTCTATAAGCATGGTGGATAGTTTCCAGAAGAGCCAGAAATTTCACTCTTTCTTTAACCCTTTTAGCGGCGTTAATGACTTCATCAAAAGTCTTTCCTTCGGTTGAGGCTCGAGCCGCTACCAGGGCATGTTGACTTGCCTCCCGGTAGACCTTTAGATAGTCTTCAGGAGAAGGAGCCGAACTTTTCCAGAATTCAGGAGCTTTCTCCAGGAATTCATAAGCCTGGGTCGGAGTTATGTCCACCCAGTCCTGGTAGACTTTACCATTAAAGAAGATGTTTATCGGTACTACGCCAATGTTATATTGCTGGATGTGTTCTTGAGTAAGGCAAGCAATACTGTCAGTAATTATAGCTATTGCCGACATGAATTCACATCCCAGTTACCCCGGTTAACGATAATATAGCATTACTATGCCTTGTCCTTGTCAACATTTCTGCCTTGCGCCTATTGTCAAGGTCCAGAGAATCTTGACCCTGAAGTATTTGTTTAGTAAACTATGGCTTTAGTTGAGTCGAGCCGAGGAAATAGTTGTGCCCCATGAATTAGCTGAAATATTCAAGTCCTACCAGGCAGAAAAAGGGGCAGTCATTCCCTTATTACAAAAAGTCCAGGAAAACTTAGGTTATCTTTCTAAAGAGGCGATTTCCGAAATAGCTAAATTTTCCGGGATATCAGAGAGTGAGGTTTTTGGGGTTGCTTCTTTTTATGCCCAATTTCGGTTTACCCCCCGAGGGGAGCATAGTCTGAAAGTATGTTTAGGTACTGCCTGTCATGTGCGAGGTGGTTCAAACATCTTAGAAACGGTAGAGAGGGAGTTAGGTGTCCAACCTGGTGGCACAACCTCAGACTACAAGTTCAGTTTGGAGAGGGTAGCTTGTTTTGGCTGTTGTGCCTTAGCTCCAGTAATGGTTGTTGATAAAGATGTTCATGGTCGGATGACCACCACTAAAGTTAAGGATATTCTGGGTAAGTATTGAGCGGACTAAGGAGAACAATGACTTTCGAGGAGATTGAGAAGAAAGCTCTTCTGGAATGGCGAGTGCTGGAACAAGTGGAAAAGCCATGTTTATTAGTTGGGGCTGCTACCTGTGGTCGTTCGGCAGGAGCCTTAGCAGTTATTGATGCCATTAACAAAACATTAAAAGAGTTCAATATTGAGGCTAAGGTTATCCAGGTCGGCTGTATCGGTCTGTGCTACGCCGAGCCTATGGTAGATATTATAAAACCAGGCAGACCGCGCATTTCTTACGGTAATTTAACTCCAGAGATTGTGTCTCAACTTATTGAAGATTACCTGATTAAAGATAATACTCGCCCTGATCTGGCATTAGGATATATTGGTGATGGTAGAGTTGATGGCATCCCGGCTCTGTTTGACCTACCGGTGCTTAAGCCACAAGTGCGGATAGTTTTGCGCAATTGCGGTTTTATTGATCCGGAGAATATCAACCATTACGTTGCTAATGATGGTTATAAGGGTCTGGTCAGGGCACTAAAAATGGAACCGGAAGCGATTATTCAGGAAATTAAGAAATCTGGTTTGAGGGGGAGGGGTGGGGCTGGTTTCCCCACATGGCTAAAATGGGATATTTGTCGGAGAGAACTGAGCCCAGAGAAATATATTATCTGCAACGCTGATGAGGGTGACCCTGGAGCTTTTATGAACCGGTCTTTGCTGGAGGGTGACCCTCATTCTGTTTTAGAAGGTATGGTTATCGGGGCTTACGCTATCGGTGCTAATCAAGGTTATATCTACTGCCGGGCTGAATATCCATTAGCATTAGAGAGATTAAATATCGCCTTGCCTCAAATGGAGGAGTATGGGTTTGTGGGGGATAATATTTTGGGCTCCGGTTTTAATTTTCATATCAAAATTAAAGAAGGAGCCGGGGCTTTTGTCTGTGGAGAAGAAACAGCTTTAATGGCGTCTATTGAAGGCAAGAGGGGTATGCCTCGGGCTCGCCCTCCCTTTCCAGCCCAGTCTGGATTATGGGGAAAACCAACGAATATTAATAATGTGGAGACATGGGCAAATGTTGCCGTGATTTTAGAGAAGGGAGGGGAGTGGTATGCTCAGTATGGAACGGAAACAAGTAAGGGAAGCAAAACCTTTGCCTTAGTCGGGAAAGTAGAGAGGACTGGTCTTATTGAAGTACCTTTAGGTATTAAATTGGGTGAGGTTATCTATGAGGTAGCCGGTGGTATTTTAAAGGGGAAGCAATTCAAAGCAGTGCAGACGGGTGGTCCTTCTGGGGGTTGTTTACCAGTAAATTTACTTGACCTGCCGGTTGATTATGAGTCTCTTACTGATGCTGGTTCTATTATGGGGTCGGGAGGGATGATTGTTATGGATGAAGATACCTGCGTCGTTGATATAGCCGAGTATTTTCTTTCTTTCACTCAGGCGGAGTCCTGTGGCAAATGCGTGCCGTGTCGGGTGGGAACAAAACAAATGCTTAATATTCTGGAGCGGATAAGTAAAGGGGAAGGTAAACTGGAAGATATAGAGCAATTGGAGAGATTAGCTAATACTGTTAAATCAGGCTCCCTCTGCGGTCTGGGGCAAACAGCACCAAACCCAGTACTTACTACTATTCGCTACTTCCGTAGCGAGTATGAAGAACACATTAACAAAAAACGGTGCCCGGCTTTGGTGTGCAGAAAACTAATTTCCTTTTACATTCTTCCAGATAAGTGCGCCGGATGCATGATCTGTCTCAGGAATTGTCCGGTTGAGGCAATTCGTGGTGGCAAAAGGCTGATACATGTTATTGACCAAGACAAGTGTATTGAGTGTGGGACATGTCTTGATGTTTGTCCGAAACGGTTTTCGGCTGTGGTTAAGGTTTCAGGAGTTAAAATTGAAGTTCCTCGGGAGCCTATCCTGGTAAAAGGAAGTTAGTTTTCAAAGAAAGGGTCTTGTAAGCGTAGTAGTTAAGGAGACTAAAATCATAAATCTGACTATTGATGGTCAGCAAGTTACTGCCAGAGATGGGGCAACAATTCTTGAAGCGGCTCAGGAAATAGGCATTTATATTCCTACCCTCTGCTATCATTCGAGTCTGTCCCCTTATGGAAGCTGTCGGATGTGCATTGTAGAAGTGGAAGGGATGAGGGGTTTCCCTACTGCCTGCACCACCCCGGCTATGGGCGGTATAGTGGTTAAGGCTAACACTCCCCAAATACAAGAACTAAGGCGTAACATTTTAGAACTGGTTCTTACCGAGCACCCCCATACTTGCCTTGTTTGTGATAGAAAAGAGCGGTGCCAGCCTTACCATATCTGCTTGCGAAAGGTGGCAGTGACCACAGGTTGTATTATGTGTCCCAAAAATGGACGCTGCGAGTTACAAAAGGTGGTTGATTATGTTGGTTTGGCAGAGGTCAAACTTCCTTATACTTACCGTGATTTACCCATCTTGAGGGATTCTCCCTTCTTTGACCGGGACTATAACTTGTGCATCCTGTGCGGGCGATGTGTCCGTGTCTGTCAGGAGATAAGAGGAGTCGGGGCGATTGCTTTTACTTATCGGGGCAGTGATGCTTTAGTCGGGACTGCTTTTGATTACTCCTTGGAGGAAGCAGGCTGTCAGTTTTGTGGTGCTTGTGTTGATGCCTGTCCTACAGGCGCCTTAGCCGAACGAGCGGCTAAATGGGAAGGGTTACCCGAGCGTGTTATCACTACAATCTGTCCTTATTGTGGGGTTGGTTGCCAGTTAAACTTGGAGATAAAGAAAGAACGGATTATCAGCTCAGTTCCAATATTGGAAGCTTTGGCTAATAAATTACCCCTGAAAAACTTCGTTTTTCAGGGAACCCCTAATAAAGGACAAGCCTGTGTTAAGGGGCGCTTTGGGATTGTCGAGTTTGTTCATCATCCCCAAAGGTTGACCAATCCATTAATCAAAGAAAATGGGGAATTTAAAGAGGCAAGCTGGGACGAAGTTTTAGACCTGGTAGCTGACAAATTACAAAGATATAAGGGAGACCAGTTTGCCCTTATTTCTTCAGCTAAAATTACTAACGAAGAGAATTACCTCTCTCAGAAATTTGCCCGAGCCATAATGGGAACCAATAATGTCGACCATTGCGCTCGCCTGTGCCATAGTCCTTCGGTAGCTGGTTTAACTCAGGCTTTTGGCAGTGGAGCCATGACTAACCCTATATCTGATATCGGTGATGCTGCCTGTGTTTTTGTTATTGGTAGCAATACTCCTTCAGGTCACCCGGTTATTGCTTTAGAGGTAAAAAGAGCTATAAGCAAAGGTGCTAAGTTAATTGTAGCTAATCCCCGAGAAATCAATCTGTGCCGGTGGGCGGATGTCTGGCTAAGGCATCTGCCTGGTAGTGATGTGGCTCTGTTAATGGGCATGATGCGGGTTATTATGGACGAGGGTTTAGCCGACTTAGCTTTTGTTGAAGAACGCTGTGAGAACTTTGATGCCTTTAAGCAGTCTCTGAAGGATTTTGACTTAGATTTTGTGGAAAAAGTTACCCGTGTGCCTAAGGCTAAGATAATTGAAGCAGCTCGGCTATACGCTACCCAGAAACCAGCAACTATCGTTTATGCCATGGGCATTACTCAACACAGTCACGGGACTGATAATGTTTTCGCTATTGCTAATTTAGCTATGCTTACCGGAAATATTGGCAAACCTTTCTCGGGGGTCAACCCTCTTAGGGGGCAGAATAATGTTCAGGGTGCTTGTGATATGGGAGCTTTACCTAATGTTTATATTGGCTACCAGAGGATTGATAATCCTGATATTCAGAAGAAGTTTGAGGATTTCTGGGGAGTGAGTTTAAGCCCGACACCTGGGCTAACTTTACCAGAGATGTTCGATACTATCCATAGCGGGAAAATCAAGGCTATGTATCTTATTGGGGAAAATCCGGTAATTAGTGAAGCTGATGCCAAACATACCGAAGAAGCTTTAAAGAAGCTTGAATTTCTAATAGCTCAGGACATTTTTCTTAGTGAGAGTGCCCGCTTAGCCAGTGTTGTTTTGCCGGCATGCAGCTTTGCTGAGAAGGATGGCACTTTTACCAATACGGAAAGAAGAATACAGCGGGTGAGAAAAGCAATTAAACCAACCGGAAATTCTAAGCCCGACTGGTGGATTATTTGTGAGATAGCTAAACGGATGGGAGGTAAAGGGTTTGATTTTAGTGATCCCTCCGAGATTATGCAGGAGATAGCCAAAGTCACGCCAGGCTATGGTGGTGTTAATTACCAGCGCCTGGAGAAGGTATCTTTGTGCTGGCCCTGCCCGAATGAAGAAAGCCTGGGGACACCTATTCTGCATATTGGCACTTTTGTCCGGGGCAAAGGTAGATTTACACCACTCAGCTATAAACCACCGGCAGAAATGCCTGACAAAGACTACCCACTGATTTTGACCACAGGGCGCAGTCTTTATCATTATCATACTGGTACAATGACCCGGAAAGTATTCGGGCTCAATTTCTTGGAGCCAGAAGGGGCGGTGGAGGTAAATCCGGCTGATGCTCGGGGGCTTGGTATTAATCAGGGTGATAAGGTAAAGGTTATTTCACGCCGGGGTGAAGTAATTACCAAAGCCAGGGTGACAGAAGCATCCCCACCAGGCGTAGTTTATATGTCCTTTCATTTTGCTGAGAGTGCGGCAAATATTCTGACTAGTGCCACTGTGCTTGACCCTGTTGCCAAGATGCCAGAGCTTAAAGTCTCTGCGGTGAGGATAGAAAAAGTTTAAGGGGCTACTTTGTATAGAGTTTTGGCTAATGAGCCCTTTGTTCTGATATTCGTCCTCTCAACTTTTACTTGCTTTCACAACACAGCCATGGCGATAGCTAATAGTAATCCGATAATTACGGCTACTACACCAGCCAGCCAACCTTCGAGTCGAGCTAATTTGCCATCAATGCGCATCATTAAAATAAGGAGCAAATCCATAGGCTCGGGGCTTTCCCCGGCAATTTTTAGCCACTCTTGTTTAAGCTTCTTGACCTTTTCAATATTCTTTCCCAAGCCTTTCTTCATTAACCTGCTCTTTTTTAACAATGTAGGCACAACTTTAATACCTATTATAACTATTGATGAAGCTGTTTACAAACCCTACTCTGTCATTGCGAGGGGCATTAGCCCCGAAGCAATCCCGGAGATTGCCACGCTTCTTACACCCAGGGATCCCCACAAAATCGTAGATTTTGTGGGGCATTTACTAATCAGGCTTTCGGCAATCAGGGCAAAATGGTAAAATTTCCCAACTGGAAGCTGCTAAGGTTTTTTAGGGATAATTATGTATAAAATTCTGGCTAATGAGCCTCTTGTTCCAAATATTCATTTGATAAAAATTGAAGCACCAGCTATAGCCAGAAAAGCTTTGCCAGGACAGTTTGCTGTTGTTCGGGTTGATGAGTTTGGGGAGCGCATTCCTCTTACTTTGGCTGACTGGGATGGTGAAGAAGGGACTATTACAGTGCTGATTATGCAAGTAGGCACCTCCACCCAAAAGTTAGCGGCTCTTAATGCCGGAGACCATATTTTGAACTTAGCTGGTCCTTTGGGTTTACCATCTCATTTGGACAAGTTTGGGACTGTAGTCTGCGCAGGTGGTTGCTACGGGGTTGGGGCAATCCTGCCTGTAGCTCGAGCCTTGAAAGGTTTAGGTAATAAAGTCATTTGTATTATAGAAGCCCGGATTAAGAACTTACTTTACTGGCAGGAGAAGTTGCAACAAGTGAGCGATGAACTTATCGTGACCACTGGTGACGGTTCTTCTGGCTATAAGGGATGGGCTTATGACCCGCTGAAAGAAATGCTGGAGAAAGGCGGAAAGATTGACCGAGTCTTTGCTCATGGTTGCACTTTCATGATGATGCTTACCAGTGAAGCCACCAAGCCTTTTGGAGTGAAAACTCTGGTAGCTCTCAATTCAATTATGGTTGATGGCACCGGGATGTGTGGTTGTTGTCGGGTGTCAGTGGGTGGTAAAACTAAGTTTACCTGTGTTGATGGTCCGGAATTTGATGGTCATGAGGTAGACTGGGAACTTTTGGCAGCCCGACGAACTATTTATCTGGAGGAGGAGATAAGATCATTAACGCATTGGGAATGCCAGCGATGGTATAAGCCAATAGTCAAAGTTGTAGAGGTTTAAGCTGGAAGAAAAGAAAAAGGTAAAACTTGATTTAAATCGGATGCCGATGCCGAGGCAAGACCCGAAAGTCAGGGGTAAGAATTTCAAGGAAGTAGCCCTTGGCTATACCGATGAAATGGCAGTTCGGGAAGCTAACCGCTGTATCCAGTGTCCTAAGCGTGCTTGTGTTGAGGGCTGCCCGGTGTACATAGATATTCCGGCTTTTATTTTGGCGATAAGAGAAGGCAATATAGAAGAGGCAGTGACAATTCTTAAGAGTAAGAACGCTTTACCGGGCATTTGCGGACGAGTTTGCCCCCAGGAGACCCAGTGTGAAATAGTCTGTTCTTTGGCTAAGAAAGGAGCGCCAATAGCCATTGGTCGTCTGGAGCGCTATGTGGCTGATTGGGAACTTAAGCACGGTTCTAATCCCGGCTCATCCTCTTCTTTGCTGCCATCTTCAGGAAAAAGGGTAGCAGTAATTGGTTCCGGACCAGCGGGTTTAACCTGTGCTGCTGATTTAGCCAAGTTAGGGCATGAGGTAACTATTTTTGAAGCTCTTCATGTAGCCGGTGGAGTGTTGACGTATGGTATCCCCGAATTTAGATTGCCAAAAAACATTGTCCAGAATGAAGTGGACTATGTTAAGTCCTTAGGGGTAGAGATAAGGTTGGACTCTGTCATTGGTAAGTTAGCTACTGTGGATGAGCTGCTGGAAGGGGGGTATGATGCCGTCTTTTTAGGTACCGGAGCCGGGCTACCTATGTTTTTAGGTATCCTGGGTGAGAACCTCAATGGTATTTACTCAGCTAATGAATTCCTTACTCGAGTAAATTTAATGAAAGCTTATCTCTTCCCCGAGTATGACACACCGATAAAAGTGGGCAGGCGGGTAGCGGTTATTGGTGGTGGCAATGTGGCTATGGATGCTGCCCGGTGTGCTCTTCGGCTTGGTGCTGAAGAAGTTTACATCGTTTACCGGCGTTCTCGGATAGAAATGCCAGCTCGTCGTGAAGAAGTAGAAAATGCTGAGGAGGAGGGGATTATTTTTAAGCTCCTTACTAACCCGAAGCAGTTTATAGGCAATGACCAAGGCTGGGTAACAGCTATGGAGTGCTATGAGATGGAGTTGGGTGAACCGGATGCCAGTGGGCGGCGACGACCTATCATTAAGCCCGGGAGCGAATTCATTATTGGTGTTGATGTGGTTGTTGTGGCTTTGGGCACAACCCCGAACCCGTTAGTGCCGTCTACCACTAAAGGCTTGGAGATTGCCAAGGCTGGCACGGTGGTAGCCGATGAGGAAACGGGGAAGACGACGAAGGATAGGGTGTGGGCAGGGGGTGATGTAGTTACCGGAGCCGCCACAGTCATTAGTGCCATGGGAGCCGGCAAGAGAGCTGCCGCTTCTATAGATGCCTTTTTGAGAAGCTAAACCTGATAGAGTTTGCCCAAAACATAGCAAATTGTCACTCCAACTCCTTCTCCTCACCCTCAACAAAGGCTTTTTTGTTACTTTTAAGGGGAGTAAAATAAGCAGGTAAAAATGGCAACAATAACTCCCATCAGGCGACAATATTTGAGAATTAAACAGTGTTATCCCGGAGCTATCGTCTTTTTCCGGCTGGGGGATTTCTACGAGACCTTCGATGAAGATGCCAAAATTACTGCCCGAGAGTTAGAAATTACTTTGACTTCTAGGGAAATGGGTAAGGGACAGCGGGTGCCTATGGCGGGGATTCCTTATCACGCCCTTAATAATTACCTGGGTAAGCTCGTCAACCGCGGATATAAAGTAGCTATTTGTGAACAACTCAGTCCACCGGGTAAGGGTCTTGTGGAGCGGGATGTAGTCCGAGTAATAACTCCGGGCACAATAGTCGACCCCGGTCTGATTGATGGTAAGAGTAATAATTATCTGGTTAGCTTAGTTATAGAGGCTGAGACAGCCGGATTTGCCTATGTGGATATAACTACCGTTGAATTTGCTACCACTCAACTCCCAGTTAGTCAGGTCGCCTCTGAGTTAGAACGTCTTCAGCCGGCGGAAATCCTGATTCCGCAGAGCACCCAGTTCTCTGATTTGATAGTACCAGTGAGCCTAACTCGTTTTGATGATTATTGGTTTGATTTAGAAACCTCCCGGCAAACTTTGCTGGGACATTTTGGTGTGACCACTCTTGAGGGCTATGGTTGTGCTTTCCTTCCCTTAGCTATTCAGGCGGCTGGCTCTATTGTTCATTACCTCCAGCAGACCCAAAAGGTGGTTTTAGGGCAACTAAACCAACTCACTACTTATTCAACCCTATCATTTATGACTTTAGATGCCCAGACTCGGCGAAATTTGGAGATTTTTGAGTCCAGTCGCTGGCGGACTACTGCTGGTTCTCTCCTTTCTGTTATTGATTTAACCAAAACGGCTATGGGGGGTAGGTTATTAAAACAATGGCTGGGGCAACCTCTTTTTGATATAGCTGAACTAAGAAAGCGTCAGGAAGCTGTAGCCTGGTTTTATGATAATACTATAAGTCGTCGTAAATTAGCTTCCTTTCTTAATGGAGTAGCCGATGTTGAGCGTTTAATTAATCGGGTAAAGAGCAATTTAGCTGCACCCAAAGAGCTAATCGGGTTGGCTAACAGCCTAGCTAAAATCAGTGACATAAAATCAATTGTAGAATCAGCCGGGCTTCCTTTGAATTGGCTATGTGCTACTTTGAATCCTTGCTCTGAGATTGTGGATTTAATCCATCGAGCTATTGTTGATGATCCAACTGATAATTTTGGAGAAGGTGGTGTAATTAGGGAAGGCTTTTGTGAAAAGCTGGATAACCTACGGAAGGTTAGTAAAGAGGCTAAGCAATATTTAGCCAATTTAGGGCAGAAAGAAAGGGAGCGTACTGGGATTAAATCGTTGAAGGTTGGTTATAACCAGATATTTGGTTATTATATTGAGGTATCTAAAGCAAACCTGAAATTGGTTCCAGACAATTATATTCGCCGGCAGACCCTTACTGAAGCCGAACGCTTTTTTACCCCTGAACTTAAAGAGGTCGAGTCTTTAATCTTTAATACTCGGGAAAGGATAGCTCAACTTGAGGAGAATCTTTTCCGCCAGGTTTGCCAGCAGGTTGGCAATAGTCTGGAACAAATACTGACTACAGCTAAAGCTATTGCCCAAGTAGATGTTTTTGTCAGTCTGAGTGAGGTAGCGGCTCGGTATGGGTATAGTAGACCGGAGCTAACGGAAGAGGATGTTATTGTTATTAGAGGGGGGCGGCATCCGGTAGTAGAGAGGAGTTTAGGTGATGGTGGTTTTATACCCAATGATGCTTATCTGTCTACTAAGGATGCCCAGCTTATTATTCTGACCGGCCCTAATATGTCGGGGAAGTCTACTTATTTGCGGCAGGTAGCTCTTATTGTTCTTTTAGCCCAGGTAGGTAGTTTTGTCCCTGCTGATTTGGCAACTATTGGAATTGTTGACCGCATCTTTACCAGGATTGGTGCCCAGGAAGACTTAGTGGCCGGTCAGTCGACCTTCATGGTAGAAATGGTGGAAGCAGCCAACATTCTCAATAATGCTACTCTTCGGTCTCTGATTATTCTTGATGAAATTGGGCGGGGGACGAGTACCTATGACGGTTTGTCTATTGCTTGGGCGGTAGCCGAATTCATTCATAACCACCCTCGGCTGGGAGCCAAAACTCTTTTTGCCACCCATTATCATGAGTTGGTAGAGTTAGCCCAAGTATTGCCCCGAGTCAAAAATTTTAATATGTCTGTAGCCGAGGAAAGGGGTAAAGTCATTTTCTTGCGCAAGGTCGTTCCCGGTGGTGCTGACAAAAGTTATGGGATCCATGTAGCCCAACTGGCGGGTCTACCCAAATCAGTAATACACCGGGCACAGGAAGTCCTGTCTTATCTGGAGGATAATCACTCTCAGCGAAAGCAGCGCCGGTCGCCTCGGTTAAAGAAAGAGCTGCCACAGCAACTCCCCCTTTTTACTACCCCGGTGTTAGCCGACGAAATTCTCCAGCTTGATATTGACTCGATGTCGCCTTTGGAGGCTATTACTAAACTTTACGAGTTAAAACAAAAAGCCAAGGAGTTCAAAAATGGAATTAACCAAAGTAAATGAAGCCCTAAATTTTTACCTTCATCCTCAGACTTTTCCGGTAGCAGTGAAGATGGTCAGTTCAGCCGAGGAAGTCCCGAAGAAAGCCAGACAACCTCTTCGTGATTTAGGGGTGCCTATGCCAACATGTCAAGGGATTGCTCTCACCAGGCGCTATGGCTGGGTGATGGCTATGGGAAAAGAGGATGTGTACTGTCCTATTGGTGCTGTTACCTTAGGCTTTATACCTCCCATGAGCAAGTTTATGAATGGTAGTTTTGCGGTGCCCAACTGGCTTGAAGATAAAGAAGTCAGAAGGAAAGTGATAGAAAATGCTCAGGTTTGAATACGGTAAATATGCTTACCTGGTTTGTGCCTCTGTGTGCGCTCCTCTTTAGTACCCTCTGTGCTGAATGAGTGCGTCGAGAAAGGGGTCAAAGGGGCAGTTCTGATTACCGCTGGTTTCAAAGAAATCAAGACGGAAGTCGGGACTAATTTACAGGATGGAATAGCGACCATAGCTAACCAGGCTAACATCAAGATAATAGGACCAAATACCTTTGGTATGGTCAATCTTCAGGCTAATCTTAATGTCTCTTTCACTCTGGAGTCCGTTGTTTGCTGTTTTCCTTCCCCCAAAACTATCTGGGCTGAGGAAAAACATCAACTCATCGAAAGCGGCGTAGCTATATACCCCACTCCTGAAAGAGCCGCGAAAGCCCTTGCTGGCTTGGTAAAGCAGAGGAGATAGTCCAATGTCTCGACAAATACTGCTGAAACTATACCATGCAGCTTGCGTTCGGTCAGTTGCATACTAACTTTCGCCTTTATATGTCTTAAGCATATAGGTAGTCGGATAGGTAATTTAGTACCGCCTCTGTCTGCCTCTTCCACTAAATCCGCCGCCCCGCCTGCCACCGTAAGCCCCACCGCCTCTGCTGTCGGAACGAGGGCGAGCCTCACTAACATAAAGCGTCCGATCCTTTAGTGTTTTTCCTTTGAGGCAAGTAATTGCGGCTTGACCTTCAGAGTTTGATGGCATCTCAACAAACCCAAACCCCCTCGATTGCCCGCTATATTTGTCTTTGATAATGCTTACAGATGTTACCTGTCCGAAAGCCATGAATTCTTGCCGCAATTCCTGTTCAGTTACCTCACGCGATAAGTTACCCACATAGATATTCATATTAGTCCCCCCTTTCGTTTAGATTAAACAATTTTTCTGCTGCCATGAGGCGCAAGAAGGTTCCCGCTACACACAGGCCGGATTACCAGGCCTGTGTGTGTCCTTACTGCCAGATTAGCGTGACCGTTTCAGTCTGACTTTACTGTAGCAATCACTACAGTACACTGGTCTACCTTGGCGGGGCTTGAACGGCACTTCAGTGTCCTTGCCACATTCAGCGCATGTTGCGGGAAACATTTGGCGTTGGACCCATAGTTGTGACCGCTATTTGCGTATCGCTCTGACTTCCTTGCTTGGCGACAGAGGGACAACGCTTGGGCTCATTAGTATAGCCTTTAGATTGGAAAAACTCTTGTTCCTCAGCGCTGAAAGTGAAGACAGTCCCACAATCGGAACATCGGATCGACTTGTCCTGAAAACTCATTGGATGACTTCCTCTCTTCTAAATAGTTGGTTTGAGCTGGGTCATCCAAGACTTGAGTAAATCTAAAGTAATCTAACTAAGTTTGTGATAACCTAAACTGAAATCACCAAGTACATTATATACATAAGAGGCCTCTCTTTGTCAAGAATCACTGCAAGCCTTCCTATAGGAAAGGTTGCCATGAGCAAATCTGGGGAGATTTGGCTTGCTTTACACTAACGGCGTGATTTATTTTGCTTAAGTAGTAACATTCTGACGGAAATTTCAGGGGAAGATGGAGCAAGAGGCACTTTTTTAGTGACTATGTTATTATGTATTTTTGGGTATTGCTAAAGCTCGTTATGCCCGGGGTGAAATTAGCAAGGAAGAGTTCGAGCAGCTCAAAAAAGACCTCAGCTAAGGCTGTTTCGTTTTCTATAGATTAGTGGAACCGGTAATTGTTAGTGTTCTAAGGACTTCTTTTAAGATTGCTTCGCTCGCAATGACAAGGGAGGAGACTCGATTTGGCTTTTAACTGGCAAATAATTGACTTTGGTAGTGTTACTTCTCCTGAGGGTTTTGTGGCAGGGGCGGTTTGTGCTGAGATAAAAAAGAAGGACAAACTGGACTTAGCTCTCCTTTATTCTGAAGTACCGGCTATAGCTGCTGGTCTATTTACTACAAATAAAATTAAAGCAGCGCCAGTTCTTTTGTCTCAAAGACATTTGCAGAGCCAAAGGGCTCAAGCCATAGTGGTAAATTCAGGCTGTGCCAATGCCTGCACCGGTGAGCGGGGTATAGCTGATGCCATTAGAGTGGCAAGTTTAACAGCAAAGAAGTTAGATATTTTACCTGACGGAGTTCTGGTAGCCAGCACAGGAATAATAGGTGTACCTCTGCCTATGGACAAGATACAAAAGGGTATTCAAAAAATAGATTTATCTAAAGATGGTGGTCACGAATTGGCTGAAGCCATAATGACTACGGATACTTTCCCAAAAGAGGTGGCGGTCGTGGTGACAGGAAGGGAGCAATTTGTTATCGGTGGGGTAGCCAAGGGGGCTGGAATGATACATCTCAACCTGGCGACTATGTTGTGCTTTTTGACCACGGATGCCAGGGTAGAGGCTAATTTTCTGCAGTCGGCTCTGCAAAAAGCGGTTGACATATCGTTGAATATGGTTACTATTGATGGTGAGACCAGTCCCAGTGACTCGGTGTTTTTACTGGCTAATGGCTTAGCTAAGAATAGCCCAATTAGTGAGGAAAATAGCGAAGCCTTTCAGGAAGCTTTAAACGAAGTCTGTCTTTATCTGGCTAAGTCTATTGCCCGGGATGGTGAGGGAGCAACCAAGCTCATCGAAGTGGTGGTTGAGGGGGCGGCAAGGGAGACCGAGGCTCGTCAAGCAGCTCGGGCTATAGCCAGTTCTCCTTTAGTTAAGTCAGCAATTCATGGTAGTGACCCTAACTGGGGTCGGGTCATGGCTGCTTTGGGGCGGAGTGGAGTGGGAGTTATGGAGTCGAAGATAGACTTGTATATGAACCAGTTTTGTGTCATGAGAGCTGGCTCCCCAGTAGCTTTTGATAAGAGGGAATTAACAGAAAGTTTAAATAGTAAAGAGATAATGTTAAGGTTGAGTCTTAATATGGGGAAGAGGAAAGCCATAGCTTGGGGATGTGACCTTTCTGAGGAATATGTTACTATCAACAGTGCTTATACTACTTAACAGTGTTTATTAATTCTGGCTGTCATTGCGAGGCACGAGGTGCCGAAGCAATCTCGAGTGGAATGGGGACTGCCGCGCTTCGCTCGCAATGACAGAGGGAATAGTAGAGTAAAGAAATGCCCCAGATCAAAAAAACCACTGTTATAAAAATTGGTGGCAGCACCCTGGGTAGCCAGGACACCACTATAGAAGATGTAGTCGCGCTTCAACATAAAGGTGTGTCCATAGTAATTGTTCATGGTGGCGGAGCGATGGTTTCGGAATGGCAAAGCCGAATGGGCATCACCACTAATTTTGCAAAAGGTCTAAGAGTAACTGACGAAAGGTCTCTGGAAGTGGTCACTGCGGTTTTGGCTGGCTTGGTTAATAAAGAATTGGTAGCTGCTATCCAGTCCTTGGGCGGAAAGGCTATTGGTTTAAGTGGTGTTGATGGTGGTCTAATTCAAGCCGAAGTCAAAAATCCTGAGTTAGGCTACGTGGGTGAGGTCGTTAAAATTAATACTACTTTGCTCCAAACAATATTAAGCGGAGGTTATATTCCGGTGATTGCCCCAGTAAGTTTGAACTCCTCTAAGGGAACAGGAGTGAAATTACTTAATATTAATGCTGACACGGTTGCTGGCGAGATAGCAGCAGCTTTAAAGGCTGAAAAGCTGATCTTTCTAACGGATGTCTCTGGTATTTATGATAATTCGGGAGAATTGATTTCCCATTTAACTGTGGCTAAAGCCAGGGAGTTAGTGACTTCGGGTACAGCTTCAAAGGGGATGGTAGTGAAAGTGGAGGCTTGCCTTAAAGCCCTGACAATAGTGCCACTAACACGGATTATTGATGGTAGAATCCCTCACATTTTACTTAGTGAGATGAAAGGGAAAGCTCCCGGGACTACAATTGCTCGGGGATAGAGAAATGGACCGTTGGCAGGAACTTGAGCAAAGGTTATTTATGAGAACATTTAAGCGTTTACCAGTGACATTGGTTCGAGGTAAAGGAGCCCTGGTCTGGGATAATGAGGGTAAAGAATACCTTGATTTTGTTGGTGGATGGGCGGTGAATAGTTTGGGGCACTGTCATCCGGTTGTGACAAGGGCGGTCAAGCATCAGGTTGGGACGCTGATTCAGGCATCCAGCCAGTTTTACACCATCCCTCAGGTACAACTGGCAGAACTTTTAGTCCAGAAAAGCTGTCTTGACAGAGTCTTCTTTTGCAATAGTGGGGCTGAAGCTAATGAAGGCGCCATTAAGCTGGCTCGAAGATATGGCAAGTTATACCTTAAAGGGGCTTATAAGATAATTACCACTTACAACTCTTTTCATGGTCGGACTTTAGCCACAGTAGCAGCTACCGGGCAGCGTAAATTTCAGGAGCCTTATATTCCTTTGCCTAATGGCTTTATTAACGCGGATTATAATGATATTAAGGCTATTAAGGGGGCGACTACCGCTGAAGTCTGTGCGGTAATGTTGGAACCAGTTCAGGGGGAGGGCGGCGTGAATATAGCCGATACTGATTACTTGCCGGAAGTGCGAGCCTGGTGTGACGAGAAAGGTATTCTTCTTATTCTGGATGAGATTCAGACTGGTGTTGGTCGGACAGGAACACTTTTTGCTTATGAGCAATTTGGCATTGAACCAGATATAATGACTTTAGCAAAAGGCTTAGGCAGTGGAGTGCCTATTGGTGCGCTTCTGGCTAAAGAGCGCGTCTCTGTTTTCAGCTTTGGAGAACATGGTTCTACTTTCGGGGGCAATCCTCTGGCTTGTGCTGCTGCTTTTGCCACTTTGAAATTTATTATTGACAATAATATACCTGATAAGGTTAAGCGGTTAGAACAATATTTTATGAGCCAGCTAACAAAGTTAAAACAGCAGTTTGACTTTATTACTGATATTAGGGGTCGGGGACTGTTAATAGCTGTCGAATTTTCTGATAATATAGCTGAGGAAATAACTTTGGCTTGTTTGAAAAAAGGTCTGCTGGTCAACCAGGTAAAGCCCAATGCGCTTCGCTTTATGCCGCCCCTTATTATTACCGAGAGGGAGGTTGACCGGGCCTTAAACATCTTGTCTGAAGTTTTAAAAGAACAAAAGAAGGAGAAATTGTAAGATGGCAGATGAAGTGGTCTTAGCTTATAGCGGTGGTCTTGATACTTCGGTGGCAATAAAGTGGCTGATAGAGAGATATGGGATGCAGGTTATCACGCTTACTGCTGATATCGGTGGTGTTCGTGACCTCCCTGCCATTCGGGAGAAAGCTTTGGGGATTGGAGCAGTAAATGCTCTAACGGTGGATGCTAAAGAGGTTTTTGTTAATTCCTTTATTTTTCCGGCTCTTCAAGCTAATGCTATTTACGAAGGGCAATACCCTTTAGCTACAGCTTTAGCCCGTCCCCTCATAGCTAAACTTTTGGTTGATGTAGCTAAGAAAGAAGGTGCTAATGCTATTGCCCATGGTGGCACCGGTAAAGGCAATGACCAGGTTCGCTTTGACGTCAGCATAGCTGCTTTAGCTCCGGAACTTAAAATCTTAGCTCCAGCACGAGAGTGGGGTATGACCAGAGAAGGGACTATTACTTATGCTCAAGAACATGGTATTCCAGTGCCTATAACGGTGGCTAATCCCTACTCTATTGATGAAAATCTCTGGGGAAGAAGTATTGAGTGTGGGGTGCTGGAAGACCCCTGGATAGAACCGCCGGAAGAGGTCTTCACCTGGACGAAACCGGTTAGAGAAACACCTGATGAACCAAGTTATGTTGAGATTGGTTTTGACACAGGAATTCCGGTAAGTCTGAATGGCAAGGAATTAGATGGTGTTAGTCTTATCCAGCAACTTAATCAACTGGCTGGAGAATATGGCGTGGGCAGGATTGACCATCTGGAAAACAGGCTGGTGGGGATAAAGTCAAGGGAAGTTTATGAGGCACCAGCAGCTACAGTCCTGTTGAAAGCTCATCAAGCCCTTGAGGCAATGACTTTATCTCGTTCCCAGCTTCGTTTTAAAGAGAAGGTAGCTACGGAGTATGCCGACCTCATTTACAACGGACTCTGGTTTTCGGCATTACGAGATGACATAGCTGCTTATGTAAGTAGTTCCCAAAGATTCGTCAGCGGCACAGTGAAAGTGAAGTTACATAAAGGAAATTGCCTAGTAGTTGGCCGGAAATCGCCTGTGTCTCTTTATAGCTATAGTTTAGCTACTTATGATAAGGGGGATATTTTTGACCAGAGCGCCTCCCCGGGATTTATTCATATTTGGGGACTACCGGTAAGGCTCCAGGCACAAGTGCAACTTCAGAAGGAAAAAACCAAAGAGGAGTAAATAGAGATAGGCTAAAACAAATCAAGAGTAAGGTAAGGTCCAGGCCATTGTTTCAGAGACCTCCCCTCTTTATCAAACCATCTGTGAGTTGATGGAAGGCAGGTATGAAGAATAAGGGAATTTTACGGGGTATTTTTGGCAAACCACTTCATCCTCTGGCACAAGCGTATGTTGCTTCAATACCTGTTGACTCTCGGCTATATCGGCATGATATCACTGGAAGTATTGCTCATGCTAAGATGCTGGCTAAACAGAAGATAATTAGTGAAGAAGAAGCCGATCTCATTGTAAACGGTCTTATCTCTATCGGTGAGGAAATTGAACACGGCAAATTTAATTCCAAGCCTGAGCTTGAGGATATTCATATGAACGTTGAAGCCCGTTTATTCGAGAAGATAGGTGATGTTGCCGGGAAATTACATACGGCTCGTTCCAGAAATGACCAGGTAGCTTTGGACTTGCGTCTTTTTCTTAAAGAAGCAATTCTGGAAACTATTGACCGGCTTAAAAATTTTCAGAAAATTCTAATTACCTTTGCCGAAGCCAACCAGAAGGTGATTATACCTGGCTATACTCATTTGCAACGGGCGCAACCGGTCCTGTTAGCTCATCATATTCTGGCTTATTTTGAGATGTTCCAGCGGGATAAAGAGCGGTTCAGGGATTGTTTAAAGCGTACTGATGTTTTACCTTTAGGCAGTGGGGCTTTAGCTGGAGTTCCTTATTCTGTTGACAGGGATTTTTTAGCCCGAGAACTGGGCTTTGCCGTAGTGAGTGCCAATAGTATGGATGCCGTTTCTGATCGGGATTTTGTCATTGAGTACGAGGCAGCAGCAGCGATAGCCATGATGCACCTCTCGCGGCTGGCGGAGGAATTAATCTTATGGTCATCGGCAGAATTTGGCTTTATTGAGATTGATGAAGCTTTTACCACCGGTAGTAGTATTATGCCTCAAAAGAAGAATCCTGATTTAGCTGAGTTGGTCCGAGGCAAAACCGGGCGGGTCTATGGCAACTTGATGGCGATTTTGACTGTAATGAAGGCTTTACCCTTGACCTATAATCGCGACCTTCAAGAAGATAAGGCAGGACTTTTCTCTACAGTGGATATTCTTGGCACCAGTCTTGAGGTATTTACCGAGATGGTGCGAACTTTGAAAGTTAATTCTGGGCGGACTTATGAGGCTGCCGGGACAGGTCATACATTAGCTACTGACCTAGCTGACTATTTGGTTAAGAAGGGGGTCTCCTTTCGCCAAGCTTATGATATTGTTGGTGAGATAGTGAAATATGCCATCAGTAAGGGTAAGAGTCTTTCCGAGTTAAGTTTGGAAGAATATTATCGTTTTTCTCCTACGTTTGCCGAGGATGTGTATAGTATCACTGTGGAGACATCTGTCGTGGCTCGTAAGGTTTATGGTGGGACAGCACCAGAGCAGGTATCAGAAGCATTATCTCGGGCAAAAAGACTGTTGGAGTCTGAAGTTGAAGGTCGGTCAGATTAAATTAGCCCCGTCAATTCTTTCTGCTGATTTTAGCCGTCTTGGTGAACAAGTGATTGAAGTGACCAAAGCCGGGGCTGATTATATTCATATTGATGTAATGGATGGACATTTTGTGCCCAACATTACTGTAGGTGCTCCTATAGTGGCAGCTCTTAGACCATTGACCAGTCTACCCCTGGATGTTCACTTGATGATTGAGCATCCGGAGCAGTATATTAATCAGTTCGCCGAAGCTGGAGCTGACATTATTACTGTTCATGAGGAGGTCTGCCCCCATCTTCATCGGGCGGTGCAGCAGATAAAGGACTCAGGAATTAAAGCTGGAGTAGCTCTTAACCCAGCTACTCCTTTAAATCTGATAGATGAAATCCTAACCTCAGTCAATTTAGTACTGCTCATGACCGTTAATCCCGGTTTTGGTGGGCAGTCCTTTATCCCCCAGATGCTGGACAAGATAAACCGTCTGCGGAAGATGCTTGACCAGAAAGGGCTGGATGTAGAATTAGAAGTTGATGGAGGCATTACTGCTGAGAATGCTCTTAAAATAGTTGAGGCTGGTGCTCGAGTTCTGGTAGCTGGGACTGCTATATTTAATACCAGGGAAAGTATTGCTAAGGCACTGCGAAAAATTAAGTTGGGACTTGGTTTAAACTGCTGACCTCCCACCCAGTGAAATCAAAGATTTCGCTGGGCATTACTTATGTTGTGTCCGCAAACATCGGGTGCACAGGTTAACCTTCTTGGGTTTACCATCCACAATAATTGTCGCCGGGTGGATATTAGCCAGCCAGCGCCGTTTAGTATGTCGTTTGGAGTGACTTACATTATGACCGTATTGAATGGTCTTTCCACAAAGGTCACATTTTCGTGACAAATCTAATCCTCTTTACGATAATAAGATTTTACGATAATATGCGTAGATGATACCACAATCAGGTGATTAGGCAAAGGGATGAAGCAACTTACTTTAGCTGCCGGACAAGATGTAACAGATATGTTTGCTGCTGGCACAGCCTGGCTGGAGAAAAGTGCCGCTGATATAGATGCTATAAATGTTTTCCCGGTGCCCGACGGTGATTGCGGCACTAATATGCTTCTGACCATGCGCTCAACTATGGAAGAAGCCTATCGGGCTCGTGACTTGAGTGCCTCTTCTGTATTTAAAGCCATGGCTTATGGGGCTTTAATGGGGGCTCGGGGGAATTCAGGGGTCATCCTGTCCCAGATTTTTAGAGGCTTAGCCCGAGGGCTTGAAGGCGAGGATTCTTTCAATGGTGAGGAGCTGGCGAAAGCCCTGACGGAGGCAGCCAGCGCTGCTTACCAGGGATTATCTCGTCCTGTTGAGGGGACTATACTTACTGTAATACAGGATGTGGCTAAAGCTGCTGAAATAGTAGCTAAAGGGAACTCTCGAGGCGTGATAGGAGTCTTGGAAGCTTCTGTCAACGCGGCTAAAGTATCAGTAGCCCGGACACCCTTGCTATTGCAGGTATTACGGGAGGCAGGGGTGGTGGATGCTGGAGGACAGGGTTTATATGTCATTCTGGAGGGGGCTCTCCGCTACCTTAAAGGAGAAATAGAAGAGGCACCTTTCCGTAAGCCTCAAATAATAGCTCCTGCCTTGCCGTCAACTCCTAAAATTGTGGTGGTTTCCCCAAAAGAGGAAGTAATTTTTGGATATTGTACTGAGTTTGTGCTTGAAGGAAAGAGCCTTAACTTGGATAGGATTAGAAGACGTCTGGAAAGAAAAGGGCAATCCCTCATGGTAGTTGGTGATGAGGCAAATGTCAGAGTGCATATCCATACGCTGGACCCTGGGGGCGTACTTCACTACGCTACCTCTTTGGGTGTTCTGCATCAGGTTAAAGTCCAGAATATGGATGACCAGCACCGTCGGTTTATTGAACTCCAGAAACAGAGATTTCCAACTTTGGATATAGCTGTAGTCGCTGTAGCTTCTGGAGAGGGGATAAAGGAGGTTTTCCGGAGCCTGGGGGCTGCCGCTATAATTCCTGGCGGTCAAACTATGAATCCAAGTGTCCGTGAGCTACTGGCGGCTGTAGAGATGGTGCGCTCGGACAAGGTCATTCTGCTACCTAATAACAAGAATATCATTCTTACTGCCTCTCAAGTCCAGCCCTTGACCTCTAAAAAAGTAATGGTAGTGCCGACTAAGACCATTGCCCAAGGCGTGGCTGCTATTCTTGCCTTCTCATATGCTGAAGACTTGGAAGAAAATGCCCGAGCTATGGAGGAAGCTACAAGAGGGATAAAAACTATAGAAATTACACGTGCCATTCGAACCGCTCAGATAAAAGGATTGCCGATAAAGAAAGGGCAAATTATTGCTATTGTCGATGATGAAGAACTGGTAGCTGCTGGGGAGGATATGGGTAAAGTTATTTTTGAAGCTATTGACAAGGCCGGGATTGGTAAAGCTGAGGTGGTGACTATTTATTACGGAGCTGATACTAAAGTCGCTGAAGCTGAGAAGATGACTCAGGCAATTATGACTGAATACCCGGGGAAGCAGGTTGAATTGGTCTATGGTGGTCAACCCAATTATAATTACATAATTTCATTAGAATAAGACCTTAAACTGGACTTTACTATGGCGAGGATTGTTACAGATAGTGTTTCCGATTTACCAGCAAGTTTAGCTGAGGAACTGAAGGTTACTGTGGTAGCCGTGTCTGTCCTTGAAGCGGAACAGTGGGGTCTTGGTCTACCTTGCACTTGAGTAAATTTCAGAGGCGGGATTATTAATGAAAGTTAAAATCGTTACCGACAGTGCCTCGGATATACCACCAACAGTAGCCAGAGAACTTGGTATTACTGTCGCTCCTAAAATTGAATCAGATTAAGGTAAAACAGGTATTTTTCACATATGGGTATTGAATCTTTACGGGCTATCCTCGAGCTGGAACAGAAGAAAAACTACTCTGACCGGGCTGTAATTGGCGGGTTAGACAAGTATCTCCGGAAGTGGTCGCAGCAGATAAGGGAGCAAGTGAATGATCGGACTTTGCTTTTTCATTTTAATAAACTCCAACTCACCAATTCAGATTATAAGCATTGGAATCAGGAACAGCGACGGGAATGGGTCAACCAGGTCCTTGATTGGCTAACGAAAGTTGATAAGTCGAAGATGGAAAAAGAATCACCGAACCATCTTTCTTCTTTACCCGTTGCTAAGTCATCAATAGCCTCTCGTCGACCGTTATCTGGCAAGGACCGGGGATTGGATTTGTCAGTAACTACTATTAAAGGCATATCTCAAGGTCTGGCTACCAGACTGGCTAAGCTTGGTATAAAGACGGTTCGAGATTTACTTTATTTTTTCCCCAGGCGTCACCTGGATTACAGTCAGAGAAAATCTATTGCTGAGCTTAGGGAAGGTGAGGAGCAGACCGTTTTGGGTATAGTGTGGCAAGCCCGAGTAGCTACTTTTGGCAATCGACAGGGTACAGAAGCTATCATTGGTGATGAGACCGGGAATATCCGGGCAGTGTGGTTCAATCAACCTTATCTGGCTAAGAGTTTGCCTACCAACGCCCGGCTAATGCTCAGCGGCAAGGTAAGCGTCTTCAAGGGGCAGCGGGTTTTTGAATCCCCTGAGTGGGAATTGGTCAAGAGTGAGGAACTAATCCATACTGGGCGACTTGTTCCTGTTTATCCTTTAACCCAGGGCTTATACCATCGACAAATAAGGACGTTAGTAAAAAGAGTTATTGATGACCGGCTCTGGGAAGTAGCTGATTTCTTACCTGAAGATATTAAGGAGCGGTGCCAACTTTTGGACCTCCATGAAGCAATTACGCAAGCCCATTATCCTGAGACCCAGGCAGAGAAAGACAAAGCTCGAGAGCGTTTAGTTTTTGATGAGCTTTTTCTGCTTCAGTTGGGTGTATTATCAAGGAAACATAGTTGGGAAGAAAGCCAACCGGGTAAAGCTTTAGTCATAGATTGGGAATTAGTCAATACCTTTCTTAGGAGTTTGCCTTTTATTCTAACTTCAGCTCAAGACCGGGTACTTCAAGAGATTCTAAAAGACCTTGAGCAATCAAAACCAATGTCGCGATTACTCCAGGGGGAGGTAGGTAGTGGAAAGACAGTAGTAGCGGTTACGGCACTGTTAGTTGCGTTTGTTAACGCCTATCAGGCAGCCCTTATGGCACCCACGGAGATTCTGGCTGAGCAACACTTTAATAGTATTTGTCAGCTTTTAAGTCGGGCAAGTAAACAAAGTCAGGAAACAAAGAACTTTTGTCGTTTCTACGGCCTTTTATCCCGACCAGTTACTGTTGCCCTGCTCATTGGTAGTCTTTCTGAGAAGGAGAAGGAGGAACTTAGATATCAAACCGCAAAGGGCGAAGTAGACATAGTTATCGGAACTCACGCGCTTATTCAGGAAGGAGTAAAATTTCCTCACCTGGTATTGGCGGTGATTGACGAGCAGCATCGTTTCGGCGTTTTACAAAGGTCAGCCTTACGGCAAAAGGGGTTTAACCCCCATATATTGGTCATGACAGCTACGCCTATTCCAAGGACCTTAGCCCTAACCATTTACGGAGATTTGGACATTTCAGTTATTGATGAGCTGCCTCCAGGAAGACAGACTGTCAAGACAAGATGGCTCGAGCCGGAGCAGAGGGAAAAGGCTTATGCTTTTCTGAGGCGGGAAATCAATAGCGGACGTCAGGCATTTATTATTTGCCCTCTTATTGAGGAGTCGGAAAGTATAGAGGCTAAAGCAGCAGTAGCCGAATATGAGAGGTTATCTAAGGAAGTGTTCCCCGAATTCAGGTTAGGATTACTTCACGGACGAATGGCGGCTGATGACAAAGAAAAGACAATGCGTCTCTTTCGGGATGGCTTCCTGGATATTTTAGTATCGACACCCGTAGTGGAAGTGGGTATTGATGTCGCTAATGCTACAGTGATGCTGGTGGAGGGGGCTGACCGTTTTGGACTTTCCCAGTTACATCAGTTCCGGGGGCGAGTTGGACGAGGAGCACAACCGAGTTATTGCTTGCTTGTGGCTGAAAATCCTTCCCCGGAAGGGAGAGAACGTTTGAAACTGATTGAGAGAATTTATGATGGTTTTACTTTAGCCGACGAAGATCTAAGAATGCGTGGTCCCGGTGAGTTCTTTGGCACGAGACAGAGTGGTCTACCCGACCTTCGTCTGGCGAGACTTTCTGATTTAAATCTGTTAGAGTTAGCGCGCAGGGAAGCTTATTATCTTTTTCAAAAAGACCCTGGTCTCAGGCTATCTGAGCATCGTCCTTTAGTTCGGCAATTAGCTCGGGTATGGAGAACTGGTGGGGAATGGAGCTAATATAGAAAACTTGTGGAGGAGGTTGATTACCAATGCTTATCCACCATACTGAACAAAGCGAAGAAACCCTCACCTACCTCTCCCTTCAAGGGAGAGGTAGGTGAGGGTGACAAAATAAACACTCTCTAAAGGAGAGGAGAATTAAATGAGCGCACAGTGCACCTGTAAAATAAGAAAAAAGGAGGTGC